>CAZCYF010000007.1:0-49766 GCA_964502835.1 uncultured Halobacteriales archaeon
TACGCCCACGCGATGGACAAGATCTGCTTCGAGGAGGGCTTTCACGTCAAACACGGCGAGGACATCATGCGCACCCTCGCCACCGGCACCCGCACGGAACAGCGCCTCCTCCAGGAGTCCTTCGACGAGTGGTGGCCGCGCATCATCCAGTTCTTCGGCCCCACCGACGACCAGAGCACCCACCACGACTTCGCGAGCGACGTCGGCCTCAAGCTGAAATCGAACGACCAGCTGCGCAACGAGTTCCTCAACGCCTACATCCCGAAGGCCCGCAAGTACGGCCTCGAGATCCCCGAGGAACCACGCATCCGCGACCGCGGCGACGGCACCTACGCGGTCGAGGAGGACGACCTCGACTGGGAGGAGTTCTTCCAGGTCACCAAGAACGAGTACGCCCCCGGCCGGGGCCAGATCGACGCCCGCGCGGCCGCCCAGGAGGCCGTCGCGTGGGTGTCCGACGTCCTCGATGCCGATGCCGACCGGCCGACCGGCGTCGGCGCGACCATGGCGGCTGACTGACCATGATCTGGGAAGTCTTTCGCAAGGAGGAGCCCGGGGGCTATCACGTCCACTGTGGCAACGTCCACGCCCCGGACCGCGAGTTCGCCCGGCTGTTCGCCCAGATCCAACACGGCCGTCGCAAACCGGTCGACAACCTCTGGGTCGTCCCCCAGGAGGAGATCGAGGCCGTCGATGGCGAGGAGACCGCCTTCGGCGGGACGACGGACAAGTCCTACCGGTGGGCGATGACCTACCAGCAGATCGACGCCCACTTCGCCGAGGAGGTCGCCGAGTCCGAACAGGAGCAGGCCGAAGCCGACCGCCGGCGGTCGGAGGGATGACCATGGCCGATTCCGCCTTCCCGACGGCCGTCGACGCGTTGACCGACGACCAGCGGACGGCCCTGGAGACGCTGTGTGTCCGCCTCGGCGACGACGAGTTCGTGCTCGCCGAGCGCTACACCGAGTGGCAGGTGCGCGCGCCCAGCCTTGAGTCCGACCTCGCGCTGAGCAACATCGCCCAGGACGAGCTCGGCCACGCCCGCCTGTGGTACGACGTGCTCGGCGACCTCAGCATCGAGGAGAAGCAGCTGCTGTATGAGCGCGAGCCCGGCGATTTCCGCCACGCCATCCTCTGTGAGCGCCCCTTCGAGACGGGGGATTGGGCCGACGCCGTGGTCCGCTCGTACCTCTACGACGTCGCCGAGGAGCTCCGCCTCGAGGCGCTCGCGGACTCCACCCACCCGAAAATCGCCGACCGGGTTCCCAAACTGCTCGAGGAGGAGTCGTACCACCGCGATCACGCCGCCTCCTGGCTCGAGCGCCTGGCCGGCGACGGCGAGGGCCACGACCGCCTCCAGGCGGCCGTGGACCGGCGCTTTCCCGACGCGTTGACGCTCTTTCAGCCGGCGACGCCGCCGCACCTGGGCGTCGATCGAGAGCGTCCCACGGCCGGGGCTGTCGAGGAGACGATCGTCGACGCCGGGCTGCGCAGCCGGACCCTCGACGCGATGGCGGCCGACTGGCTCGATCGCGTCGTCGCCACCCTCGAGGGCCACGACCTGACCGTCCCGGTCGCTCCTGGTGACGTGACCGACGCGGCCCTGCCGGCCCACCGCGGCCGCGACGGCGACCACACGGCGGAGTGGGACGATCTGCACGCCGAGTTCACGCACACCTACCGCGAGCTCGGCCGCACCGACACCACCCGCATCATGCCCGCTCCCGACGATGGCTAGCACCGACACCACCGGCGAGCTGTGTCCGTACACGACGTACCGCGAGGGGGAGCCACCCGCGGAGGGTCTCCCCGCGACGGGCGAGGGTGCCACGGGTCGCGAGGCCGCGGTGTGGTCGACCCTCGAGACGATCGAGGATCCCGAGATGCCGGTCAGCATCGTCGACCTCGGGCTCATCTACGGCGTCGCCGTCGGGGAGGGCGAGGCCCGTATCGACATGACCTTGACCTACTCGGGGTGTCCGGCGCGCGATCTCCTGATCGGCGAGATCGAACGCGCGGTCGGCGCCCTCGACGGGATCGAGACGGTCGACGTCAACCTCGTCTGGTATCCGCCCTGGTCGGTGGCGAACGTGACCCCGGCCGGGCGCGACGCCCTCGAATCGTTCGGCCTGAGCCTGCACACATGACCCGACCCGATCCCAGCGTCGAGGCTGGCGGCCCGTCCACGGCAGCGACCTGCCCCTACTGTGGCTCGACGGACACCGAGCGCGAGCACCCGAAAGGCCCCGGTCTGTGCCGGGCGATCCACTTCTGTCACGGCTGCGAGCAGCCCTTCGAGACGTTCGGGTGAGCCCCCACGAAACCGCGTCGCTGCGCCAGCGATCGCGGCCCTCGAAGCGCCTCCACGCCGATGGGGGAACCGGGTGAATCCGCGAGAACCGTTGGCCGGATCGAGGACCGCTCACGGTGGCCCGATGGCGCCGGTGCGCCTCCATGAGCTCGACGGCATCGACACTCCGTGCATCACGTTCGTCGCCGGACCTGCCAGCCCCGAAGCTGCGGGAACCTCTCCCCGACGAGTACACCCTCCTGGCCTCCGACAGCGCCGTGTCGTTGAACTGGATCCGATGCTCTGGCGAGACCCGGGACGCCGACGTTTCACACTCGGTGGCGGACGATCACCCGTCCGAGGGCATCCCACCGAACGTGCCGTTCGAGCTGATGGGGGCGCACTCGATGGCCGGGCTGACCGAGCTCGTCGGCATCTCAATGTTTCCCGCCTCCCACGACAACCACCGCGACGTCATCTCGCTGCGGACGATCGACGTCGAACACAGCGATCCCGGTACCGAGATGACGGTCACCTGGGGCGATTCCTCCGGCGAGCCGCGCATCGAACGCCACGTCGAGATGGAGATTGGGGCACAAGTTTCGCCGACAAATTAGCGATTTGACGTAAAGGATCGCAAAGTCGCATTTTTGGTTTATAAGGAACACCCGGGTAATTTCATCAATAGTTCTGGAAAAGCAGACCCATTTCGAGGAATATTGACCCGGTGATCGGCGGGGGCACTACCACCGATTGAGGATGTGACTGAGTCAAGGTGAGTTTAGTCAGCAGCCATGCTCATTGTAGGGTGAGTATCCTGGATATGTTGCCCCGAGTTTATTGGTGAGGACCACCCATGAAATGGCATGAGCATCGTCCAGGACCCGGAGCACAGCGACGGCGCGCCGACCATCGAGGGGACGGGTATCCGGGTCGAGGACGTCGCGAGCGCCTACGAGCACAGCGGGTATGAACCCGACGAGATCACGCAGTTGTACCCGGACCTCTCCCTCGCTGACGTGCATCGCGCGCTGGCGTACTACTATGATCACATCGACGACTTTCGCAGTCCAGAGTCGACGACCGCATGAGGCCGCTGTATTGTGACGAGAGTGTCTGGGTCCCGGTAGCCGACGGGTTGCGTCGTCGAGGGTGGACCGTTCATCTGGCGCGTGATGAGGGAATGCTTGGCGAACCGGACCGGAACCATCTAGCACTTGCAAACGACCGAGATTGGATCGTCGTTACGTTCGACGATGACTTCCTCTCGCTTGTCGAACGGGAGGGGTTACAACACGCCGGGATCATGTTCGTGAACCAAGCTGGGAGAGACATCGGGGATGTTGTCAAGGCTGTTGATGCATATCTGGAAGATTCTCCCGACGACCGCGGTATTCACTATCTGTAATCCGTCGTCGGGAGATCGGAGGCTGGTGTCGTTTGGGTCCTGATTTTTCTAAACCGTCGAGATTATTGACGAATAGATAGAATTCGTACCGTATGAATTCAGGAGGCATACAAACAATTGAATCAATATGACCGATTGGTTTTCGCCGTCTACATTAAGCGATCTTACTCTTTGTCGATTACCTAGATGAGTTTTGTGAACTAATTGAACATGTCCATCCCATCATTGTCGATATAGATTTCCGTGAAAGATCACGGAACATTCTGTACTACCTTGAAAATAATAAGGAATTTTGTAGGGATAGAAACGCAGATCACCGCGCGGGTCGTACCCTCACCGTCCGCTGACGAGGGCCGACAGAACCGTTGCGGCGGACGGCTGGTACGGTTCACCCGTAACGATCGGCCACCTGGTCGGCCCCGTCATTGCCGTCCGGACACGGCGGGTGCAATCGCGCGTCGCGTGACGGAGCTTTATCCCCCTCGCCACCGGAGGCGTCGCCAATGCACGAGGAGGGCTGGTTCGAGGGGGTCGACGGGATCGAGTCCGAGGCTGGGAGCGAGCGGATCCGCCACGGATCGGCCGAGACGCCGGGCGACTGGCCGACGATAGCCGTCGAATCCGGTGCAGTGCCGTCGGCGGACGCGTATTATGAAACGCTTCATGCGGCGGCCATGGCCGCCCTCGCGGCCGAGCTCGAGGCCGTCGCCGACGCCGCAGACGTCGAGTTGATGCAGCTGATTCGGCTGCACGACACCGTCGTCGAACAACACAACGAATTGCGCCAGCGGCTGCTGGAGGCCGCCGGGGCGATCGATCCCACCGGGTCGCCGTCGACCGTCGAGGAGATATCAACTCTCGAGGACGAGGGGCCGGTGGCCGACCACCTCGTCCGCGTCGGCGACATCGTCCGCACGCTGGACACCGAACGAACCAGCCTGGAGGCAGCCATCGGTCGCACGGCCGACGAGGTCGTCCCGAACCTGGCTGACCTGCTCGGGCCCGTGTTGGCGGCGCGGCTGGTCGCGGCGGCGGGCTCGCTTGAGGCGCTGGCCCGCCAGCCGAGCTCGACGGTCCAGGTGCTCGGCGCCGAGGATGCCCTCTTTGCCCACCTCCGCGGCGATGCCCCCTCGCCGAAACACGGGCTCATCTACCAGCACCCGGCGGTGCGAACCGCCGCTGCATCGGTTCGGGGTCGGATCGCCCGGATGCTCGCCGGCAAGCTCGCGATCGCCGCACGCATCGATCACTACCGGGGGGAACGCGATCCGGCGTTCATCGCGGACGTCGAGGCCACGCTGGCCGACATTCAGGGTGGTGAGGCCCGATGACGGGGTCACTGCCCGCCGGCGTGTCTCGCCGGGAGGTTGGTGGCGAGTCCCGGCTCACCACCCAGGGCGCACCAGTGTACGGTGAGCCCTCCGTCGACGGCCGACGCGTCTGGGATGCCGGTCGGTCGAAACTGGCCGCCATGATCGAGCGTGACCTGCCGGTGCGCTTCGGTGAGGCGGCTCGCGTGGTGTACCTCGGCGCCGGCGCCGGCACGACGGTGAGCCATCTCGCCGACGTGGTTCGGGTGGTCTATGCCGTCGAGTTCGCCCCACGACCGGCCCGCGACCTCCGGACCGTGGCCAGCCAGCGGACGTCGATCATCCCGCTGCTCAAAGACGCCCGTGAGCCCGCCCGCTACGCCCACGTCGTCGAAGCCGACTGTGACCTGATCGTCCAGGACGTCGCGACGCGCGACCAGGCCGCGGTCGCCCTCGCCAACCGACGGTTCCTCGCCGATGACGGCCTGTTGGCGCTGGCCATCAAGGCGCGCAGCGAGGACGTCACCGCCGAACCCGAGGCCGTCTTCGAGCGCGTGCTCGAGGCACTCAGCGAGGGCTACCGGATCGAGGCCACGGCCCGGCTTGAACCGTTTCACGACGACCACCTCGGCGTGGTCGCCACGGTGCGATAGCGGCGGTATCACCCGGCGACCGCGCCCTTTAATTCGGCGCTGGCCCAGCTACGAGCGATGGGAGCCGGTGGCACCGATCCCTTCGACGCCGAGGGGACGATCGGCATCGAGGAGGAGTTCTTCCTCGTCGACGAGTCGGGCCGGCCCCTGGGTGGCACCGACGAGCTCTGTTACGACCACGACCCGCCGCCGATCCTCGAGGACCGCCTCGACCACGAGCTCTTCACGTTCGTCATCGAGACGCAGACGCCGGTCATCGACAGCCTCGAGCGCGCACCGTCGTCCCTCGGTCGCGTGCGGGAGGCACTCGTTGACTACGCTGCCGAGCACGGCTACCGCGTCGCGAGCGCCGGCTTGCACCCGACGGCTCACTGGCGCGAGCTCGAGCACGTCTCGAAACCGCGATATCGCCGCCAGCTCGACCGCATCCAGTACCCCCAACACCGCAACACGACGGCGGGCTTGCACGTGCACGTCGGCGTCGACGACGGCGACCGTGCCGTCTGGATCGCGAACGAGCTTCGCTGGTATCTCCCGGTGGTGCTCGCCGTGTCGGCCAACTCGCCGTTTTGGTGTGGCTTCGACACCGGCCTCGCCTCCGCCCGGGCGTGCATCTTCGAGAACCTCCCCAACACGGGCATGCCGCCGGCGTATGATGGCCTCGCCGAGTATACCGACCTCGAGGCGACGCTGCTCGAAACGGGCTCGATCAACGATCGCGGCGAGATCTGGTTCGACGTGCGCCCCCACACGGAGTACGGTACCGTCGAGGTGCGCACGCCCGACGCGCAATCCGAACCATGGCGCGTACTCGCCATCACCGAGTACGTCGTGCGCCTCGTCGAGCGCCTCGGTGCGGCCCACCGCCAGCTCGCCGCGGGCACCCAGCCCGCGGAGGTGTGGGCGGATGCCCACGCCCCGTGGGCGGATCCGACCGACGCGACGCGACCCGCCGCCGACCGGCTCGAGTTGCTCGTCGAGAACAAGTGGCGAGCCACCCGGTACGGCCGGGATGCGACGTTGATCACGCGGGCGGGAACCGGCACCGTCGACGTGATGGCCGCGGCCGCGGCCGAGGTCGACCGGCTCGGGCTGGATCGCTTTGGCGACCTCGTCGCGGCCGAAGGGGGTTCGAGCCGGCTGCGCCAAATTCTCCGGGAGGAGGGGGTTGCTGGCTGTCACGAGGCCATCCGGCTGGACGGCGGGTGATCGAGTCCCGGACACGAGGATTTTTATCTGCGTGTCGCTTCTGTCCCTTGCAAGAGAACTAATGTCTCCTGACGATTCCACCACCAGCGATGCGGACGGCGATTCACGGGCCTCAAGCACCGACACGGACGGATTCACCGTTCCCGGCTCCGACCGCCTCGGCGACGGGGCGGATCGCGCGATCGAGGAGTTCGACAAGCGGCTGGTCGACCTCCTCGCGTGGCTGCTCGATACGGAGACCCGCGCCCGGCTGTACATCCATTTGCGCCAATCGCCGGGGTCGACCTCCGACGAGATCGCCGAGGGGACGGGCCTGTATCCCTCGACGGTGCGTGAGGCGATCGTCGAGCTTCACGACGAGGGGATCGTCACGCGCACGAAGCGCCAAAACGGCGGTGCCGGCAACAACCCCTACGAGTACGAGGCCATCCCGCCGAGCGAGCTCGTGGCGTCCCTGGCCGAACAGGTCCAGGCCGAGCTCAACGCGGTCTTTTGTCTCGACGACTACCTCGAGGGTGACGAGGACGGCGAGCCCCAGGAGGCCGTCCACATCGAGATCGACGCGCCGTCGGACGCGTAGCCGACCGCCTCGCTAGATTCTTGGGGCCCCTCGCCGAACGGTCGCCGATGACCGTCGCGCTGGGGGGCACGTTCGACCCGGTCCACGACGGCCACCGGGCGCTCATCGAACGGGCGTTCTCCCTCGGTGACGTCGTCATCGGGCTCACGACCGATCCGTTCGCCTACCGGCTTCGAGCGGGCGCCCGGTTCGTCCGCCCCTGGGCCGTCCGCAAGGCCGACCTCACGGTCGACCTCGAGCGCTACGCGACCCGGTTCGGTCGCGTCTACGAGGTGCGCCCATTGGCTGCAGCCACCGCGGTGGCCACCGAGCCGCAGTTCACCGACCTCGTGGTCTCGCCGGAGACGGTCGAGACGGCGGAGTACATCAACGAGTTGCGAGATGCCGACGGCATCCCACCCCTCGAGATTCACGTGGTCGAGCACGTCCGGGACCAAGCCGGCGAGATCATCTCGAGCACCCGGATCGTCCGTGGCGAGATCGACGCCCATGGTCGCCGGCTCGCGGAACCCACGGAGCGCTAACTTCTTTTCCGCCCACGGTCTGGCCATCGAATGCGCGCGGGTAGCCAAGCCAGGCCAACGGCGCAGCGCTTAGGACGCTGTCCTGTAGAGGTCCGCCGGTTCGAATCCGGTCCCGCGCAGGCACGGCCCCGACGGCTCCGGAGATGGGCCAACTCAGACACATCAGTTCTGATACAAAATATCGCTTCAGAGAGCACTTAAGGGTGTATCGCCCCGACATTCATTCGACGACGATATGCACGACAGAGAACATGTCGTGGCGATCTGCGGGAGCCTCCGCGAGGAGAGCACGACCCGCATCGCCCTCCGTGAGGCGCTCGCGGCCGCCGAGGCCGAGGGTGCGACGACGGACCTGCTCGATCTACGCCACTACGACCTGCCGTTGTACGGTGCCGACGAGGCCGGTCCGGACGCTGGCGATGCGCCACAGCTCCGTCAGCAGGTTCGGGCCGCCGACGCCGTCATCCTCGGCACGCCGGTCTACCACGGCTCGTACGCCTCGCCGCTCAAGGCCGCCCTCGATTACTGCACCCGCGACGAATTCGACGGCACGACGGTCGGCCTGTTGACCGTCGCCGGCGGTCGGTTTCCGACCCGGGCGCTCGATCACCTCCGGTGTGTCGCCCAGTACCTCGGTGCGTGGGTCCTCCCCCACGAGGTGGCGATTCCGAACGCCGGCACCACCGTCCACGATGACGGCATCCATGACGCAGAACTGTCCGACCGCACGCGACGGCTGGGCCGTGACCTCACCCGGTATGCGGCGATCGATCGACTCCCCACGATGCAGTCCGTCTCCGTGACGGTGGGTGACTGACGGTGGGGGCGAGCGTCGACCCCTGCGACACCACCCTCGAGGTCACCCGGGACCGCGTTCGGCGCTACCTCGAGCGCATCGACGTCGACCGCGACCACGTGGCGGACGGTTCGCTGCACACCCTCGAGCACCTCCAGCGAGCCCACATCGCCACGGTCCCCTTCGAGAATCTCTCCATCGTCGGTGACCCCCACGGCCCCTACGACGGTGAGGGCGTTTCGTTGGACCTGCCGGTCCTCTATGAGAAGATCGTTGACCGGCATCGAGGGGGCTACTGTTTCGAGCTGAACGGGCTGTTCCAGTGGTTGCTCTCGGCGATTGGATTCACGACCCAGCGCCTCCCCGCACGGATCCTCGGGGAGGATGGTGACGGCCTCCCGCCGGCGAACCACCACGCCATCGCCGTCGACCTGGACCGGCGCTACCTCGTTGACGTCGGCATGGGCGTGCCCAAGCTTCGCCGGCCGGTGCCGATCGACGGTACCGTCCAGACGCGCGATGCTCTGTGGCGCGTGGTCGACAGCGAACGCCCCGACGCGGATCATCGCCTCCAGTATCGCCGACCCGGCGACGACTCGTGGCACGATCGCTACCTCGTTCGGGACGTCGGCGTCGATCTCGGCTACTTCCGGGCGACCAATGACTATCTTCAGGCGGCTGACGCCTCGGCCTTCACCGGCGGCGTCACCGTGAACATCGCCACCGAGACGGGCTATCTCAGGGCCGGACCGACCTCGCTCGAGGTCCTTACCCCGGACGGAACGCTTGAGCGACCGATCGACGCGGCCGACTGGCACCCGACGCTCGCGGCCTACTTCGGCGTGCACCTCCCCGGACGGGACCGAGACGACGGCAGGCGACCGCGGGCGCACTGACCAGCCGACATCCCCTCAGTCAGCGGTGGCAAACTCGACGTTTCTGAACTCAAACCGGGCGCCCCCGTCGGGTCCGTCGGTCAGTCGCAACTCCCACCCGTGTGCGTCGGCGACCTGCTTGACAATGCGCAGCCCGAAGCCGGTCCCGTCGGGCTCGGTCGAAAACCCGGCTCTGAAGGCGTCATCACGCTGGTCGGGTGGAATGCCGGGACCATCGTCAGCGAAGAAGAAGCCGTCCTCCAGCGCGCCAATCGTGATGGAGACGCCCGGGCCGCCGTGGTCGATGGCGTTGCTGATCAGGTTCTCGAGCAGCTGCTGGAGGCGGCTGCGATCCGCGACGATTGGTCGATCGACGGTACACTCGAGGGTGGCTTCGGTGGTCTCTACGTGACGCCAACAGGCGTCCACCAGCTCGCCGAAATCGACGACCGTGGGATCGCGAACCTCACGGCCGTGTCGCGCCAGGCGCAACAGGTCATCGATGAGCGCCTCCATGCGCTCGTGGGCGTGGGCAACCTCGTCGAGATGTTCGCTGTCGAACTCCTCTCGGGCAAAGTCGGTGCGCCCCTTGGCGACGTTCAACGGGTTGCGGAGGTCGTGTGAGACGACGCTCGCGAACTCCTCCAACCGATCGCGTTCGCGCTCGAGCTCCTGCTCGCGTCGTTTGCGGGCGGAGATGTCGATGTAGACGGCATAGCCGTCGGGGCCGTCCTCGAAGTCGAGGGGGATGTCGCGGAACTTGAAGGTCCGGTCGCCGGTCGTGGTACGACGCCGAACCTCCTCGTCGACGACGGCCCCCGCGTGGACGGCCTCGTCGATGCCTCGCGCATCGTCCATTTCCGACGGCGGCACGATCAGGTCGTTGATCGACGTGCCGATGGCCCTCTCCTCGTCGAAACCGAACGTGTCCACGAAGGCGTCGTTGACGCGCTGGATGATCGGCTCGGTGCCGTCGAAGTCGTACATGATCGCCGGCTCCGGAAACTGTTCGAACAAGACGTCCAACCGCTCGCGTTCTCGTTCAAGCGCGAGCTCGCGTCCTTCGGCCTCGGACACGTCGCGAACGGTGCAGACGTACGCCCCCTGGTCGGTCTTGGCCAGGGTGTGGTCCTCGATGACGGTTGCGCCGTCGACGGTGCGCCCCCGGGTGCGGCCGTGCCAGTAGCCCGCCTCATCGACGGTCGGGAGCACCTCCGTTTCGATGCGCTCGATGTCCTGGTCGTGGTAGACGAAGCTCCAGTGTCGATCGATGAGATCCTCGCGGTCGTACCCGTAGATGTCGGCGTAGGCCTGGTTGACGTACAGATAGTGCCCGTCCTGGTCGAGGAGACTAATGCCCTCCCTGGCGATCTCGAGGGCCTCGCGCAAGCGCTGGTTTTGTGCCTGCGTGCGAGCGTTGGACACCGCATCTCGAATGCGTTTGCCGAGGCGGGTGAAGGGGTCGCCGTCGCCGTGTTTGCGGATGTAGTCGGTGACGTCGGCCGCCATCGCCTCCTCGGCGAGCCCCTCCGAGCCCTTTCCAGTGAAGAGGATGAAGGGCAGCTCGGGTCGTCGGTCACGAACCGCCTCGAGCAGTTCGAGGCCGTTTCGTCCCGGCATTTCGTAGTCAGAGACGACACAGTCGACCCGGTCCCGTTCGAGGCACTCAAGCCCCTCGGCCGCGTCGCCCGCCGAGACGATCGCCAGATCGTCGCCCGCGAGCAGGTCTTCAGTTAACGCGGCGAAATCCGGGTCGTCCTCCACGTGCAACACCCGGATCGGTGGTGCCATTGCAATGGCTCAGTAGCCGACGGAGGGGGACTTAAAGTCCAGTATTCCGGACCGACGTGCACCGCCGATTGACGGAGTGGTGTGCCGGGGGCAACCCTAGCGTCCGGCCTGGACGGCCCCCACCTGGACGGGCAGCGGTCACCGGAGTCGGTCACTCGATGATTTCGACACCCGTGATTTCAAAGCGCGCGCCACCCTCGGGACCCTCCATGACGTCGATGTGCCAGTTGTGCGCGTCGATGATCTCCTTGACGATGGTCAGCCCGAAGCCGGACCCATCCCGTTCGATGGAGACGCCGGGATCGAAGATGTCGGCGCGCTCCTCGGCGGGGATGCCCACACCGTCGTCCTCGAGGTAAAACCCGGTCTCATCCGCCAGTGTTCCGATCCGGAAGGTGATGTCCTCACCACCGTGATCGACGGCGTTGCGAAGGACGTTTTCGAACACCTGTCGGACGCGTTCGGTGTCCCCCTCGATCGCGAACTCGTCGACAATCTCGAGGTCGGCTTGCCGTGTCGACACCACGTTCCAACACTGGGTCATCAGCCCCGGGACGTCGATGCGTTCGGTCTCGGCGACCGTGCGACCGTGTCTGGCGAGCGTGAGCGTGTCCTCGATCAGGACCTCGATGCGATCCAACGCTTCCGCGACGTGCTCGAGCTCCGGGCTGGCACACTCCGCCCGGGCCAGCTCAAGCCGCCCCGACGCGACGTTGAGCGGGTTTCGCACGTCGTGAGAGATGATGCTGGCGAACCGGTCGAGGCGGTCGTTCTGTCGTTCGAGCTCCGAGGTTCGTTCGCGCAGCTCGGCCCGCTCTTGCAGCTGTGAGAGCTTCACGCGGGCGTGCTCGACGAGCAACTCGGCGAACTCACGATCTTGGTCGTCGAAGGCGCCCACGTCGCTGGCGACCGTCTGGAAGGTCCCGAACTCCCCGATCGGGACCGTCAGCGCCGATCGGTAGGCCGGATCGGCTGGCGTGACCTCGCTGGCGGCCAGGTCGTCCACGACGATCGACTCCTGGCGGTTGTACGCGCGGACCGCGAAGGTCTCCTCGTCGTCGAGTGAGGTCCGATCGAAGTAGCCCGCATCGTTCTTGTCGAGCCGCCAGGCCTCCTGGATCAGATAGCCATCCTGCGCGACGTCGACGGCCACGAGATCGAAGTCGAGGACGTCTTCGGCCGTCTCGACGAGCGTCTCGAAGACCGTGGCGCGATCACCCGCGTCGGCGATGTCGCGTGTCGCGCGCTGGATCGCCGTCAGGGTTCGCTCGCGTTCGCGCCGTTCCGTCACGTCGTTGTACACGGCGAAGACGTCAGGGCCCTCGTCGAGACCGATCGGAATGTTCCGCAGGTTGAACTGGCGAGGGCCATCGGCGGCCATTCGAACCACCTCGACGTCGAGGATCTCCCCGTCGCTGATCTGTCGGTCGATCTGTTGCGCCTCGGAGAGGTGCGTCTCGTCGACGATCAGCTCGTTGACCGATTCGCCGACGGCCTCCTCCTCGCCGAAGCCGAAGGTCTCCTCGAACGCGTCGTTGATCGACTGGATGATCGGGGCCCCGTCGTCGAAGCGCGCCGACACGGTCGGCTCGGGGAAGTTCTTGAACAAGGAGGCAAACCGCGAGCGTTGGTTCTTCAGCTCCCGTTCGCGCACCTTTCGTTCGGTGATGTCGCGGGTGACCCCCGCGATACGCACGATCTTCCCCTCGTCGTTTCGGATCGGCTGGGTCCGCGACCAGACCCATTTCACCTCGTCGTCGACGATGATGCGATACTCGAGTTGCTCTGGAACGCCCCCGGTGGTCCGCTCCATGCCCGCCTGGACGGCCTGGCGGTCGTCCGGGTGGATGGACTCCATGAAGACCATGGGGTTCTGGCGGAGCTGCTCGGCTGAATACCCCCAGACGTCATTGAATGCGGAGTTGACGAACAAGCACTCCGTCCACTCGGTGTCGAACATGTACAACACGTCGTCGGTCGCCTCCGCCAGCTCGCGAAGCCGTCGCTGGTGTTGCTCGGCCCGTCTCGCCGACCGGTAGCGGGTGATCGCGTGCTCGATGCGGTTCGCGAGCAGTTCGAACGGCTCATCCCCCGGTCGCTTCTGGAGATAATCGGTCACGCCAGCGGAGATGGCCTCGCTGGCCACCGTCTCGGACCCCGTCCCGGTGAAGAGGATGAAGGGCAGATCGGGATCGAGCTCGCGGACCTCCTTGAGCAGTGAGATGCCGTCGCGATCGGGCATGTTGTAATCGGAGACGACACACTCGAAGTCCGACGACCCGGTGAGCCGGTCGAGGGCCTCACTGACGGTCGTCACGGACACGACCGACAGCCGTGAATCCTGTCGGGAGAGGTACTCGGCGGTGAGCGTGGCAAATTCGGGCTCGTCATCGACGTGCAACACCCGAAAGGAGTCACTCATCCTGTCCGCTCCCTCGGCCGGGTGCCTAAAGTTTCTACTGGCGAAATATTGCGATTGATAATTCGTTTCGACGGCGACGTTCCCGGGATGGTCGCCCGTTGAACCGCGTTACGTCGGCCGGTTGCGCCGTCCGGCAGCCGACTCCCTCGACTGACGCCGACGCGTGGCGGATGCAAGACTGATCGGCTGGATGTGAACGCTCACCGGATGGAACCGGAAAACACCCGTGACTCACAGGACGGACACTCGATGGCGACGCCGACGATGTCGGAGCCACAGCAGGACTCCCTGATGTTCTCCACGTGTTCGAGCTCGGAGTCACACACCGGACACGCCTCGAGGAAGACCCGCAAGCCGGCCAATGCCTGCGTGCGCAACCGGCCATCGAGCTCCTTCCAACCCGCGATCCGTGCATCGAGCAACGGCTCGACCGCCACGTCGGCCAGGTACGCCGCCTTCGAGTCCCACGTGCCGATCGTGTCGCCCTCGTGGCGGACCACCCGTTTCTCGTCGCGGTCCTCGACGGCGAGCTCGGCCGCCGGCAGCTCGAGGATCGACGCCAGCTGCGCCGTGGCGGCCGTCTCCGAGGCACGGAGCTGGCGAATCGCCGACCAGAGCTCGTCCTCGAACGTCTCGGTGAGACAGAGGTCGTCCTCGTCCGCACACGGCTCCACCACGTCCGCCTCGAGGAGGAGCTCGTCCACCCCGACGTCGTCCTCCACGGTGGCCACGTGGTGTCGCTCGGGCAGCGGTTCCTTGCCGAACAGCTGCAACAGCCACTCCGGGAAGTAGCGTTGGGTGAGCGTGGGGGTGCCCGGGACGAGATAGCCACGCGCGTAGATGGCCAGCGCGGCCACGACGATGGCCGCGATGCCGAGGGGGAGCCAGACGAGAGCCAACGCGGCTGCCAGCACGACGGCGATGATCGCGTTCACGATCGTACACGGCATACACCGGTTGTCACCCGTATATTCCGGCTGCCGGAACCGATCGATGGTCGACTCGAGCACGCTCATACCGACCTGCTTGGCCGCGACCCATCATGAATGACGCGGCCGACACGGCCGGCTCCGGGGGGCTTGCGCCAGTCGTGGGCTGTTGACCCCAGCGTTTAGGTGCGAACACGACGCCAATCGACCGATGACCGCGATCGAGCTCACGGACGTCGCCAAGCGGTTCGGCCCGGTGACCGCGCTGGACGGGCTCACCCTCGACGTCGAGGCCGACGAGCTGTTCGGCGTCCTGGGGCCCAATGGGGCGGGCAAGACGACCATGATGGAGGTGTTGACGGGCCAGATCGTCCCCGATGCGGGACGGGTGCGCCTCCTCGGACTAGATCCGACCACCGAGCCCATCGCCGTCCGGCAACGCATCGGCATCCTGCCCGAACGCGAATCGCCGCCGAGCTTCCTCACGCCTCGGGAGTACTTTGACTTCATCGGGGCCGTCCGTGGCCTGACCGAGGCGGCCGTCGACGACGCGCGAGCGGAGTGGGCCGATCGGTTGGACTTCGAGGCGCAACTCGATACGCTCTCGACGGACCTCTCTCGCGGACAACAACAGAAGGTGATGCTCGCCGGGGCGTTCGTGCACGACCCCGAGGCCGTGCTCATCGACGAACCGCTGACGAACCTCGACCCGCTCGTCCAAGAGCGCGTCAAGGAGCTCTTGCGCGACCGCCACGCGGCGGGCACCACGGTGGTCCTGTCGACACACAACGTGGAGGTGGCGGCCGAGCTCTGTTCGACCGTCGCGGTCGTCCACCAGGGGCGCGTCCTGACCGAAATCGACCCCGATGACCTCGGTGACGAGTCGTTGCTGTCGGTCTACATCGACCAGGTCTCGGAGGGGACCACGCCGTGAGGTCGACGCCCGTCAGCACCCTGTTCCGGGCGATGGCCCGCGAAGAGTGGCGCCTCCATAGCCGACTCTATGGTGGCGGTCGCTTCGGGGCGTTTCCGATCATGATCACGGTCGCCGTCGCCGGTGCCGTCTGGGTGTTGCAGACGGTCGATGTCGAGGTGGCGACGATCCTGGCCGGCATGCACGTGTTGGTGTACCTGTTCGGCTTGCACACGGGTTCGATCGGCTTCATCGGCCGTGATGCGATGCGCAATCTGGTCGGTGACGTGACGCTCGTGGTATTCAGCGCCCGGACGCTCCCGGTCCGCCAGCGGACGGTGCTGGCGGTCTTCCTCGCGAAGGATCTGGCGTACTATGGCGGGTTGTTTCTCGCGCCGATGGCGATCGGCTCGACGCCAGCGTTCCTGGCCGCGAACGGTGGTGCACCGGGGCTCATCCTCGAGGTGTGCTGGCTATGGGTGACCCTCGCCTGGACCTTCGTTCTCGGCCTTTTGACCACGATCGCCCTGATCGGGGTGCTCGCACGCGGCATCCGTCAGGCCGTGGTCGGGACGGGTCTTGTCGTCGCGGGGGCGCTCGTCTGGTGGTTCGACCTCGACGTCCTTGGCCACACGCCCCTTGGCGTGCACGCTCAGCCCGATATCGGTGGCCTCCTCGCCGGGATTGGAGTGACCCTCACCCTTCTCGCCGTGGCAATCGTCACGTTTGATCCCGGGGCCACGCCGACCCGTCGCACCCACCGTGGTCAGTTTCGCCGGTGGATGGCACGGATCGGCGATCCGATCGCCACCCGAACGCTCCTCGAGGTTCACCGGGGGGCGGGTGGGCTGTCCAAGCTCTTCGTCTCGGGGTTCATCCTCCTCGGGGTCACCGCGGTCATGATCGAGTTCGCCACCACGGTCACTGAGGTGCAGCTGTCGATCGGGTTGGCGTTCGGGTCGGTCCTCGGCTTGGCCGGCTTCACGACGTTCAACTGGATCACCATGGCCGACGATCCGGGCTCGTATCTGGCACAGCCGATCGATCTGGCCGGGGTCGTTGGTGGCAAGCACCGGGCGTTCACGATCGCGGCACCGGCCGTGGGTGGCGGTTGCTACGCGATCGCCGTCGTGGCCTATGGCGCCAGCCTCCGATCGGCCGTCGTCGGCGGTGTCGTGATGCTGGGGGTGACGTGGTACACCCTCGGGCTCACCGTGTATCTGGCGGGTCTGTGGCCGAACGAATTTCTGTATGATACGACCCGGTTCGTCGGCCTGTGGCTGGGCGTTGGCATCGTGCTGATCCCGCTTCTGGTCGTTGCCTTCGCGTTCGCGCCGCTAGATGGGTGGGAGCTCGCAGCGGTGGCGGCCGCGGGGGGCGTGCTCGTCGCCATCGGGTACGGCCTGCTCACCGTCTCCGGCCCCCGATGGGACGACCGCTACCGATCCGGGACGGTCCCGGACAGCTGACCGTCCTCGACGAACAGCGCGGGCAACACCGATTAGTCGTCGCGAAACGGGCTGATGGAGGGTCGACTCGACGGTAGCAGTCGGTCGGCCACCCCGCCCGTTCCTGCTTCGCCCTGGGTGGTCTGGTGGGAACGCACGTCATCTAACAGCGTCTCGTAGTGGTCGATGATACGGTGCAACTCGGCCTCCCGACGCTCCAGTTCGGCCTCCAGATACCGGACACGCTCCTCAGGGGAGTCTGGACGGACCTCGTCCTCGCCGCGGTCGTGGCAGTAGGTGGGTGACTCCTCGCCACGGTCGCGATCTGATTGGTCCATCGAAACCACTGCGTCCAACCATCACCACCCACCGACAAAATGGTACGTCAGACGCGGGTCGTACTTCGCCTCGGTGACCTCACCGGCGATACGCGAATCCCACCCGGAGGCCGGCGTAGACGATGACGCTCAAGACGGCCGCGGCGATGAATACCCCGTGGGAGACCTGCAGGTCGGCGACCACGTCGGGAACGAGGACGATTAACGACAGCCAAAAGGCCACGATGGCGCCGACGCTGAGGGTGTCGTACACCACGTCGACGACGATGGAGGGGAGACCATTTCGGACGGACATGGCTGGTCGTTTCACCCACCAGGATAAGGACTTCCTGATAGCTAAAACGGGCGTTGTCATTTGACGCTTGATACGTCAATCCTCGAATCGGTCGAGCAGCCGGTCGGCGACGGGCGTTGAGCGCCCCCGTCGGGCCACGATCCGTTCGGCGATCCAGACGGCAATGACGGCCAGGACGAGCCCGGCGACCACGTCCGTCAACCAGTGAATGCCGAGGTACATCGTCGAGATGACCACACACACGGCGAGCGCCACGGCGATGGGCACCCATCGCGGAAAGACCGACCGGGTTCGGACGGCCATCAACGCGACCGTCCCGGACAGCGAGGCATGGAGCGATGGGAACACGTTCGTGTTGCGGTTCACCTGCCTGGTGAGCTCCTGGTATTCGGGGAAGTTGGCGTACAACAGCGGCTCGACCGATTGCGGAAGCAGATTGCGGGGACCGTACGCAATAATCAACAGATAGCAGGCAAGCCCGATGACGTAGTTGATGCCGAAGGCCACCACGGTGGTCCGCAGCGGCCGGTTGTCGTCGAGGGTCAGATACAACAGGAGTGGAAAGACGAGCAAGAAGACGTAGCCGTACACGTAGATCCGCGAGAAGAAGATCGTGAACGGTGGGGCCGCGAAACTTTGGATCCAGACGATCACGTCTCCCTCGAGCTGGTAGATCGGATCGGTCACCTCGAACCCGATCAGCCAGGAGAGGTCGGGACCGAACCGGCGAGCGAGGGTGTTCAAGACCAGGATCACGCCGAGCAAGCCGAGCTCCGGGATGATCGAGAGGAGGCGGCGCGGCCAGTGTGCCAGCAGGCTTTGCACCCGTGCCCACCCGGCGATGGCGACCAACCCCAGGAGGACGAGCAACCCGACGATCAACCCCAATCTGGCGAACAGTTCGAGGACCATTATTGGCGACCCAGTAGAAAGCCCTCCTCGTCATACCGATACCCCGCGTCGGTCAGCGCGCTTCGCGCGGCGGCTGCATCCAGAACACCGTTCGACCCGAAAAAGGGCACCTCCGGGTCCGCACCGTTCCATTGGAGCGATCCAGGAACCCAATCGTCATCGGCGACGGGCGTCGCGGTGGGACGCCCGTAGCCGTCGAAGATCCGGTCAAGCAGGTAGGATTTATCGAGCAAGCGAGAAATTACGCGTCGAAAGTTGGGGTTGCTGAGCGGTCGGTTTCGGGTGTTGTACGCAACGTGGTAAAACCCGGTCGGATTCGCCTCCGCGATTGCCGGCGGGTCGTACCGGTCGATGTCGACGGTCGGGTCGATCGGATCGAGGGTGAGGTCGGTCTCGCCCTCGACCGTCGTCTCGATGGCACGCTGGTCGCTGGGGGCGACATCGAAGCGGATGCGCTCGGCGGAGGCGGCATGGGAGAGTAACGCGTCGTCGGTGTTCACGAAATGGCCCTCGACCTGCTCGAGCACGAGCGCTTCTCGCATCGAGTGGTCCACGTATCGATACGGTCCGGAGCCCACGGGCGGCATGTTGTCGTGGATGAGCGCCTGCGTGATCGTCTCCCGGAGCTCGATGCCGGCGATCTCGGCCTGGTCGGTCCGATCCGCCCAGACGTGCTCGGGAAAGATGGGCACCTCGAGGGCTCGCGCGGCCACCGCAGGATCGCCATCCAGCTCGATGTCGAGCGATCGAATCGAGGTGACATCAACGTTCTCGACGAGCTCGATCCGACCGCGATACCGCGACGTGGGAATGGGGGATTCCTGGTCGCCGAGCGTCGTGTCGGCGAGCATCCGGTAGGTAAACGCGACGTCCTCCGCGGTCAATCGCTCACCGTCGTGCCATTCAGATTCACGCAAGGTGATCGAAACGCCCTCGTCGTGCCAGTCGAGCGATTCGGCGAGCCACGGGATCGGCTCGTCGGCCGCCGCGACGGCGAGGTGGTCATAGAGCAACCCGATGATGGCATCGTACGTGCGGTATTCCACGGAGAGGGGGTTCAGATTCCTCGTCGGTGAGGGATTTCGGATGGCGACGGTCAGGGTCTCGAGGTTGCCCGACGCCACGATCCGGAGGAGGTCATCGATCCGGTCGAACGATTTTCGGTCGATGCCGGTGAGCCGGTCCGGATTGTACACCCGGCGTTCCGTCGGGAACACCAACGGATTGAACGGCTGGTTCTGACAGACCGTCTCGAGGACGTCACCGACCGTATCGAGGCGCAACACGCCCGACTGGTGTCGTTGCTGGGCGAGGTCATCGTCGAGTTCCAGATCGGCATACCCGTACGGGTTCTGCCAGCCCCCCTCGGGGCCGAACCTCGAGTGCAACGCGGCGTAGAGAAAATCTGGATCGACGTCACCCGGATGGCGCGTGATCGCGATGTCGAAGTCGTGGTTAATGAGGACCTCGAGGCGAAAGGTGTCGAGCGAGAGCAGGTCGACGGTCGTGGCGATGCCGATCGACTGGAGGTTGGATCGAAGCCGGTTCGCGATTTGAACGACGATCGGGTCGACGTCGGCCGGTACGGCGGCGATCGTCAGCGTGATCCGGTTCGGTTCGTCTCGACCGAGAATGTTCCGGACGTTGCCGACACAGCCGGCTAAGGCGGCAATGGAACCGCCGGCACCGGCCAGGAGCGCCCGACGGCGAGCGCTGGGCACGTCCTCGGAATCGGTCGAATCCACGGTCAGCCGTACATGGTATATCGGTAAGTAAGATGGTGTCGTTGTAGGGATGGTCGACCGCCGACCGTCGTACACCAGTCAGACACGCGAATCTGGAATGATGCGTGTTAATGTCTCCCACACGATTATGTGGACGCGGCTCATACTTGGTTGCGTGCAGACCGTCACGTTCAACGTGGGAGAAGCGCCCGGTGCCGGCCGGTATCGGTGTGTCGAATGCACCTGGGAGGTCGAACTCGCCAGCGACCTCCACCGGCTCCCGCCGTGCGGTGGCGGCTGTGAGAACCTGTTTCGGCTCACTCGATTCGAGCGGATTGCCGTCAGCGAGGGCTAACGGCCACCCTCCCGAAAGCCCTCCTGGGACAACATCACGAGCATCGACAGCCCGGAGAGGCCGATCAGGATGAGGGCGGGAATGGCGGCGTACTGATAGAAGCCCTGGTCCTGTGCCGCCCAGATGTGGGTGGCGATCGTCTGGAATCCCGACGGTCGGAGCATGAGCGTGATTGGCAGCTCCTTCATGGTGGTCAGAAAGACCAACGCGCCCCCGGCGACGACGCCAGGGAGCAACATGGGAAGCGTCACGCGGCGAAACACCCGCAACCGACCAGCGCCGAGGGCCCCTGCCGCCTCGATGAGGTGGGAATCGACCTGCACGGCCGAGCCGCCGAGCGCACTCACGGCCTGGGGAATGAACCGGACGACGTACGCGAAGACCAACAGGGGGATCGTGGGATACAGCCACGGGGTCACGTTCGCCCCGAGAAAGACGAGGGCAAATCCCAACACCACACCGGGGATCGCGAAGCCGAGGTAGGTGGCCCGTTCGATGATCGTCCCAACCACGCTGCGCACGCGGTCGGCCACCAGGGCCACCGGCACTGCCGCCACCACGGCTACGAGCGCGGCACCGGCGGCGACGAGCACGGAATTGAGTGCGAACTCCCATTCGAACGCCAGCTCCGCGCGGCGGATCGTACCCGGGTCGAGCAGCCACCCGAGGAGGATCCAGATCGGGACGCCGAGCGCGGCGATGGTCACACCAGCGGGCAGCAGGGTTGCCGGCCACCGCCATCGCCCCAGCGAGATCGGTCGCCCGGCGGCGCGCCTGACGTCCGATCCCGAGCCGCTGTTGGGTCTGATGACCCGCTCGATGACCAAGATGAGCAAGACGAGCGCGAGCAACTCGATGGAGAGGATGGCCGCATAGTCCTGGCCGAACGCGTAGAGTTCGACGTAGATCTCCCGCGTGAACACCGGGGTGCGCATGAGCGCGGGCGTCCCGAAGTCCGAGAGGGCGTACAGGGCGGCCAACAGTGCGCCGGCACCGATCGCCGGTTTGATCTGGGGGATGGCGATCGACCAAAGGGCGCGCGCCTGGCCGTAGTTGAGGGTTCGGGCGGTATCCAGCAGGCGTTCGTCGAAGGCAATCAACGCGGCGCGGGTCGTCAGGAAGACGTAGGGATAGGTGTACAGCGTGATGACCAGAATCGAGCCCCGAAGGCCGTAGATCGTCGGTAGCTCCTCGATGCCAACTGGCGCCAGCAGCTCCTGGAACCGACCGCGGGGGCCGAAGGCCGAAATGAGGGCGAACGCGCCGACGTAACTGGGCACGACGAGCGGAAGGGCGACGAGGACGGTCCACAGCCGTCGGTAGGGAAGGTCGGTGAGCGTCGTGAGGATGGCCAGCGGAACGCCGAGAGTAACGCCGCCTGCCGTCACGGCAACCATCAACAGGACGCTGTTGACCGCCGTCTCCCGGGTGCGCTCCATGAACAGGAGCTCGAGCGCGCGGTCCGGATCCACCGAGAGCCCGGCGAGGACGAGCCACGCGAGCGGTGAGACGACGAGGAGGGCGATGGCCCCGGCGAGCACCGTCAGCCCACGAGGCGCTCGTGCGAACCGCGCCCGGAGGTTGGCCAGCCGGGACCTCATGGTGGCGCGGAGGTGCCCCGGCCGTTAAATCATTAGGTTTGCCTAAAACGCGACAATGTTTAGGCCAACCTAAACATTCATGTGGGGCCGTCTCCCAGCCAGCATATGGCCGACGGGGCCGCCACGACGGCCGAGACGTCCACCGGACCACCCGCCAGGTCGCCCTTTACCCTGGCCGACGTCGAGGTCGTGATGGGCACGTACAACGAAGAGGCCGCCATCGCGACCGTCCTCGAGGATATCGCCCGCGTCTCGAATGGCGCCATCGATGTGATCTGCGTGGACGGGTCGGACGACCGGACCCCCGCGATCGCGAGAGAGCATGGTGCGACGGTCATCGAGCAGCCCCCACGCGGCTACGGGATCGCACTCGAACGGGGGCTCCGGGCGGCGACCAGACCCGTCGTGATGACGACGGACTGCGATGACACCTATCCGATGGACGCGATCGAGCCCATGCTCGAACGCATCAACCAGGGGGCCGACGTCGTCAGCGGGGATCGACTCTCGGGCGGGGCCACTGCGATGCCGCCGTTGAACCGGCTGGGCAATCGGGTATTCGCGGTGCTCGCGAGCGCACTGGTTGGCCAGCGGCTGCACGACGTGACGACCGGGATGCGGGCCTATCGCCGCTCCGTGCTTGAGGCCATCGCGTGGACGGAAAACACCGGCCTCTCTGCGGAACTGCTCATGCGACCGGCCATCCGTGGCTACGACGTCGAGGAGGTCGAGATTGCCTATGGTGACCGCCTCGGCGAGACGACCCTCGACCCCATCCGCGGGGGCGCGGCGATCGGCTGGTCGATCCTGCGCGTCGGGCTTACCGAGCGGTTCGGCCATCGGTGAGGACGTCACCCATCCTGGTCTGCTTCGGTCGTCGCCTCGGCGATCGAGACCGCGAACGTCGAGCCGTTCGGCCCGACCTCGTCCGACAGGACGGTCCCCGCTCGGCCGCAGTCGTCGACCAGGTCGCACACCTGTCGCCGTGGCGGCCAGAGGACCGTCATCCGTCCATCGTCCGATCGGAGGTCGATCGCCTGTCGGTACGTCCGCGACGCTCCGTCGACACTCACGAGGCGGACGAGGAGGCGAAGCTCGTCGGTCCGATCCAGCCGTACCGAGTGGTTGGTCAAACTCGGCATCCGCGCTCGATCGGGCGACAGTTCCACGTCGAAGGAGAGGCGATCACCCGGGTTCTCGATCGTGCTGACCGCGTGGTCGCCACCGTCCGTGGTCAGCCTGATGGTGGCGTGGGCCACCCGAGGCGGGACCTCGATGGTCGTCGTGGTCACGAACCGTGCACCGTGGTGGGGGGTGATGGCCTGGAGCTCGGCCTCGAGGGGTCGTCCGGGATCGCCCCATTCACCCCGGTAGGCCAACCGATACAGCTGTCGGTCCGGATACGCGCTGGCGAGCGTAAACGGCCGCTGCGGCCCGCCTGCTTGGGCATAGACCACGTCCCCCTGGAGGTCGGGCGCGTTTCGCAATGACTGGAATGGGTGGTTCAACCACGGTCCGGAGGGGGTGGGCACGAGCACGACCGCGTTCTCGAGGTCCCGGTTCTCGAAGGGCTCGTAGGCCGTCGCGTACCGGTCGGTTTGCGCGTCGTGGCGATCGAGTGGGCCCGCCAGCAGGACACCGGTACCGCCACCGGCCAGGACGGCAACGACGAGGACCAGGGCCACGAGCGCCCGGCGGTGGCGCGGGGTCGACCACCACCGTCGGCCATCCCCACCGAGACCCGCATCGATCCGCTGAAGCGTCCAGCGGAGACCCGCTGCCCCAACGATCGCCATCACCCACAGGAGGTCGAAGTGGTAGAACGGGCCGAACAGCCCGATGAGCCCGTCGGTCGGATCGGTGGGCGTCCCGAGCACGTTGTCGGTACCCCAAAAGGCGAGGTTGCCGAGCGTGACGGACACCATCACGCCGAGCACCAGCGCACGGGCCACCTCGCCGTGGCCCCACGTGGATCGGTACAGTCGACGAAGGGTGGTGATCACACCGATTCCGGCCAGGACCGAGCCCACTGCCCCGAGGGGCCCCCACCGCGTGAGAAGATACCACAGGTTCCACGCGTTCGCTCGGATTGACCGCTCGAGCGTGAAGTCGATTTCGTGGCCGAGGATCGCCCGTCGCCCGAAGCCGATGCCATCGAGCGGCGCGAAGGCCTCGTAGGGGAACACCACCGGGGAGCCGGTCATTCGAGCGTTGTACGCCAACGTGAGCCCCACGAAGGCCGCCCCCGCAGCGGCGGTGATGGCGTGGCGACGAACGATCGGTGTCGTCCACCCCTGCTCGGTCGAACGGCGCTCGCGCAGGCTTTGCCACAGGGCGTGCACGATGAATGGCGTGGCGACGAGGACCGCCGTGAACGGCCGCGCGAAGAAGGCGAGGCCGATGGCGACGCCGGCGGTCAGCGCCGACCACCGGGTTGCGGTCCGCTGGTGTCTGAGATACCCCCAGACGAAGCCCAGGAGGAGCATCGTCGTGGGTGCATACGGGAGGAACACGGCGGTCGTCAGAATCGTCATCGGAGCGAGGGCAAACAGGCCCGCAGCGAGCAGGCCGACTCGCCGATCGAACGCCGACGCACCGATGCCGTACACGAGGACGACGTTGGCCGCCGCGACGACGCCAAGCGCGAGGCGAGCCTCCCCTGCCACGGCGATCGCGGTTGCATAGAGGGCCGCCGGATAGGGTGCGTACTTCGGGTACAACCGGCCGCCGTCGTCGACGAAAAACCAGGGTCGGACCGCTGCAGCGAGGTCGCCAGCCACCAGCTCGAGACGGCCCGCGAGGAGAAGCTCCGCCTGCTGGAGGTACACGCCCTCGTCGTGATTCGCGGAGAGATACGGGAAGGTCTCGGCCGAGAACCAGACCGTGAACCCGCCAACGAGGACCGCGATGCCCACTGCCGCGAGGGCGGCGGGCGACACGGATCGCCCGGCCATGCGGGCACGCCACGTCCGACGCAAGCGACGGGACACGAGAAGATGTTCGGTCGTGCAGTCTCTTAGAACTCGATGCCAACGTCGCGCATCATGTCGATCGTCTCCTGGAGGTTCGACAGCTGGGAGAGGTCGATGTCGGGCACCTCGAGCTCGTCGATGCGGGGCAGGTCGCCGACGGGGTCGACGTTGGGCACCAGTGGATACTCGAAGGTCTCCGTGGCGAAGTACGCCTGAGCCTCCGCTGACAGCAGGTGGCGGACGAAGTTCTCCGCCAGGGTGGGATCGTCGGTCGTATCGACGACGGCCGCGCCGGCGACGTTGAAGGTCGCCCCGGCATCGCCGGCGGTGAACGTCGTGGCGATGGGTGCGTCCGGACGGCCATCGAGCACGCGCTGGATGTAGTAGTGGTTCGTCAATCCGGCGTCGACCTCACCGTCGGCGATGGCCTCACACACCCGCAGCTCGTTGGAATAGGCCTCAAAGCCGGCGTCGACGGCCGCCTCAAGCCACTCACGGGTGGCCGCATCCCCCTCGAGAAGTCGCATGGCGGTGATGAACGCCTGACAGGAGCCGTATGAGGGCGCCCACCCCACCGTCGCATCGAGGTCGGTGGGGATCGCCATGACGTCGTCAGGGATCGCCGCCGGCGAGAGGGTCTCCGTATGATACGGCACGGACCGTGCCCGCCCCGAGGTTCCGATCCAGTGCTCGGTGGCGAATTCCTCGACGACGAGGTCGCGAAGGTCGCTCGATAGCGAGCGGGCTCGCCCGATGTCGGCGAGGTTCGCCAGCGCACCGGCATTGACCGAGAAGAAGACGTCGGCGTCGGTTGCCTCTCCTTCGAGGTCGATCGTGCTCACGAGCTCCGCGGAGCTGCCGTAGCGTGGGGTCGCCTCGAAATCGTCATACAGCGAGTTGATCGAGTCGAGGAGCGTGCCGACCAGGAACTCGTGGCGGCCGGAGTACACCGTGAGATTCCCCTCGAGGTCGGGCATGTCGGCCATCGGCGTTCCCTCCTGGCCGAGGCGCTCGCCGGGGCCCGAGCCGACCCAGTGAAACGGCGCTTGCTCGTCCGTCGTCTGCAGTATGTCGAGACAGCCGGCGAGCGAACTCGCACCGAGCCCAGTGGCGGTGGTCGCGAGCAGCCGTCGCCGGGAGAGGCGGTCGATGGAGTCCATGGTTTTAGGCTGACCTAAATCCTTTAAGCTGTTTCGGACCGGCGTGGTCGTGGTGTGGTTCGAGCGCGGCGACCAGCTCGAGCCAGCGACGCATCGACGTCGTCACCTCCTCCAGAAAGGCGCCGTTGTGATAGTCGTCGAAGGCGGCCGGGTCGAGCCCGTCGGCGATGGCCGCGTAGCCGGTCGCGAAGGCGCGCGCGCTGGCCGTCGTCGGGCGGCCACCATCGGCGGCGGTCGCCGGCGGTTCGGCCGCGGCGACCGCGCGTTCGACGTCGATGTCATCTACGTGGTGCCAGAGGTGTTCGTTGAGCTCCAGACCGGCCGCCTCCGACGCGAGATCGCCGAAGGTCGACCGAGGTGCTTTGTCGTGGCGGCAGTAGGGCGATCCGGATCGGATCACCATGTCGAGCGCATCACAGACCCGTTTGAGGAACACGCCGCTCCAGATGTCGTCGAACCGGCCAACGCCCCACGGGTTGTCATCCATCGGCAGCTGGTAGAACGCGGGGACGATCTCCCGGCGAAACGCGAGGTTCATCGAACAGACCGTGAGGTACTGTCCCCGTTCGGTCACGAAATCTTCGCCATACTCATCCGCATCGAGACGGATGGGTGATTGCCCCTCGATGTCGCCGGTGGCGAGGATCCGCACGGCATCGAGGTCGGGCACGCCCGTCCATAGCCCCTGCGAGGCGACGACCTGGCCCGGGTCGATCGACTGGACAGACCCCGTGACCGTTTCGGCCATGGCCCCGTAGGGATACCCCCGCGGGTACAGCGTCGGATCGACGTCATGGAGGACGTTCACCCAGTGACTGGAACTCGCCAACGACCGCATCGGACCCTCGGCCTGGAGGTTGGTGAGGTGACGACCGAAGAAGTCAACCTCGGGTCGGGGTGCGGTATCGTCGTCGATCATCACGCCGTATCCGAACCGCTCGTGGGCCCAGAGGTAGGCGAGGCCGAAGCTCGTCTGGGCATGACTGGCCTCGGGAATCAAGTCCAGGTACGCCGTGAGCTCGCGGTCGGCGAACCACCGTCGACGAAAGCGCTCGTCCGCGACGGCTCCAGCCACGTCGTGGGTCTGGAGCAGGTCGTGCATGTGGGCCGTGTCGCAGTGGTCTTCAGTGATGAAGAGGACGAACAGGCGATCGGTATCGAAGCCATGGCGACGGGCGTTCTCGAGGTACGCGGAAAGGCACGAAGGATGGCGGATCGTGGGGAGAATCACGCAGACGTCCTCGGTCATGGTGCGCCGATTGTTTAGGCCAGCCTAAAACAGTATCGAAGTCCCGTCGATCACCCCAGACCCAAGCAGCCGCCGTACGCCCCCGGGCGGGGTGTCACCCAGACCGACTCACCCGGTCTGAGTCGGTCCCACCGGACCGTCGTCGAGGCGCTGCGTTCGAAGCCGATACTCGACCGTAATCGAGTCGGCGGTATGACCGACCTGTTCGAGCGAGCCGATCGTCCCCACCAGCTCCTTCGCGAGGTAGAACTCGAGGCCCGTGCCCGTGCCGATGGGCTCGAACAGGCTGGTCGCGGTCGCCTCCGACATCCGGATCGGCCTGGTCTCGATGCGAAGCTCGAGGAGCGAACCGTCATCACGTGGTCGAACCTGTACGCTCGCGTCGTCGTCGGCCACGGTCACGAGGGCGTGCAAGAGCAGCTCGAACGACTCGATTGTTTCCGGTGGGAGCTGGTACGTGCCGATGGCGTTCGCGTCGATGTCCAGCGTGGCGCGTCCATCGAGTTCATCGCCGATCGCCTCGAACGCGGCGTCGAGGTCGATCGCCTCACGGTGGGTACCGGCGTGTTGTGCCCCGAGGGGCTCGAAGTGCTCAGTCAGGATCGTCATCGTGTTCGTCTGCTCTTGAATGGCGTCGATGGGCTCGTGGCGTGACGACGGCAAGTTGGTGCGCAACTTCTCGGCGTACCCGTCGATGATACAGACGCCGTTGAGGATGTAATGGCGGAGGAGGTCGTTGAGCTCGGCGATATGTTCGCGTTCCTCCTCCAGCACGTCGGCGCGGGTCCGCTCTTGCATCGCGATCTGGGTCTGGTAGGTCGCGACCCCTTCGATGCTCCCCAGCAAGAGCCCGGACAGGAGGCCGAAACTCGCCGCGATGTGGAGCGCCTCGGCCAACTCACCGGGTGTGACCTGATCCGAGCCGACGTACAACGTGACCACGGACAGGCCGACGGCCAACATCGCCGCTAAGCCCATCCACCCGAGGAGGCGGGGATAGTTCCGAATCTGATCGGGGTGGCGCTGGTGCCATCGCGCCCCGTAGAGAATTCCCACCCCGCTGCCGAACAGAAATATCCCATCGACGACGAAGTGCAATGACTCTCCAGTGACCACGAAGTCGTGAATGCTGTGGCCCAGCCCGGTGAGCAAAACCCCCAATCCAATGGCATAGATGCCAATGATCCATCGGTTGGGGGCCATGAAGTGTCCGTTTGATGTCACCGCCTCAGGACCATATATATTGGCTTCCTGCCGGCGAGGGGGGCCGAATGGGGTCAGTCGGTGGGTCGACTCGACCGCGCGGCCCGACGCAACACGACCACCTGGCCGATCGCGGTGAAGACGAATGCGGCGCTGGCTACGTCGATCGACCGTTCGAGAAGCTGCTCGGCGACGTAGTACCCGGCCCAGAACAGGACCATGGTGACGACCGACGCGAGGACGGTCCAGAGGATCGCGTTGCGTGGCTCGTACCGATGGGGCCACCACTGGCGGTAGGCCACCGGGATGAGCACGCCGACGAGGACGAGGACGTAAAACGATGCCGCCTCGAACAGGACCGGTGCCACGCCGAGCCCGAGGGCGACCGCGAGCACGATGGCGGCGACGAGGACGACGCCAGCCTCGTCGCGCAACAGTGACCGCACGACCGATTCGTCGTCCCCGGTCGAAGCTTCGTCCGACATCGTCCCCACCTTCGGAGCGAATCGCGAAAATCTATCGGTCCGACCGGCATGGGCGGCCATCAAAAGCTCGACGCAACCTGCTGGTGGTTGGCCGGACAGGCCCATCGCCGCGACCACGGGCGCATGTCGGTCGGTTTTATGGCCCAGTGGCGAAACCAACCTGTCAATGGATCGGTCTCGCGCACCGTCCAACCCGCGTCGCCCACAGCCCGCCCCCGAGTCGGCACCCAATATCCGGTACAATCCGTCCAGGCAGACGCTCGTGGATCTCGCCGCCCACGACGCCACCCGGACGGAATACGGCTCCTTAGCGTTTCGCAGTGCCGTCTGTTCGCGAAGCGCCGACCGGACCAAAAACGCGATCGACGACGCGTTTGACGCCGAGGATTACGGCCTGTTGCGGGAGGGGTTCTCGGCCATCGAGGACCGCGATTTGCTGTGTCTCGATCGCCAACTCGGCCGCCACCAAGACCATCGCTACGTCTGTCGATACTACGTTCCCGAGCGATACGCTCGCATCGCCCTCTCGCTGGCGACGCTCCTCGAGCCAGCGCCCGAGGGGGCCAGCCCCGACTTCGTCACCGTCCAGTTGCCCGACCATGAACGCACGGCGATCCGCATCGATCCCGCGGCGGGCGAGACGGTGGTCCTGGGGTCGGATTATACCGGCGAGGCGAAGAAGTCCTTCCTGCGGCTGTTCATGTATCAGGTGAAGCGCACCGGTGGCCTCGGCCTGCATGCCGGTAGCAAGCGGGTCACCCTCCGCGTCGACGAGGAGCTCCGTGAGGTTGGCCAGCTCTTTTTGGGGTTATCCGCGACGGGGAAGTCCACCCTGACCGCCCACGGATACTTCCTCGACGCGCCCGAGCGGACCACCGTCGTCCAGGACGACGTCTGCGCGCTCTTGCCGGACGGCTCCGTGGCCGGATCGGAGGGAAACGGGCTGTACGTCAAGACCGAGGGGCTCGACCCCGAGGTCCAGGCCGAGCTGTACGCGGCCGTCACGGACGACTCCAGCGTGCTTGAGAACGTGGTCGTCGACGACGATGGATCGGTCGATCTCGATGCCTCGCCGATCACCGCCAACGGCCGAGCCGCCATCCACCGATCGGCCCTGGGTTCGGCCGATCCGGACATCGACCTCGACCACGTGGACCAACTCTTTTTCATCACGCGCAATCCCGTCATGCCGCCGGTGGCCAAGTTGTCACCCACCCAGGCGGCCGCGGCGTTCATGCTGGGTGAATCGGTCGAGACGAGCGCTGGCGATCCCGAGCGCGCTGGTGAGGCGGTTCGCGTCGTCGGCACCAACCCGTTCATCATCGGTCCGCCGGGCGAGGAGGGCAATCGGTTTCGCGAGCTGATCGCCGCCAACGAGGTCGATTGCTACGTGCTCAACACCGGCGAGGTCGGCGAGGGTGGACGCGACATCGGCGTGGAGGCCACCGTGACCATCCTGCGTGAGATCGCGCGCGAGACCGTCTCGTGGGAACCCGATCCGACGTTCGAGCTCGCCCTGCCGACGGCGGTCCCGGACCTCGACATCGCCGCGTTTCACCCCTCGGAACACGTGCCCGACCTGGATGACCGGTTGCGTCAGCTTCGCCAGGACCGTCGGGCGTATCTCGAGCGGTTTGACCGGCTTGATTCGGAGATCATCGACGCCATCTACTGAGGCTCCACGCTCCGGCCCGGGTGACCATCGCCCGTCGCGGGAAGGTAGCAAGACCTTTCCTGTGGTAGCTTGTATGTTCAAGCAACATGTCCTCTGAGATGGATGAAGGTGCCACCGGGGAGTCCGTCGGCGGCATCGAGCCCTCCCAACGCGTCGTAGTTGACTGGCTGGTGACGGCGTTTTTGTTGCTGGTTGGCCTGGCGTCCGCCGCCCTCGGCTACCTGGCGTTCGACAATGCCGATCGCGACTGGATCGCCGACGCCGTTCGCGATGAGTCGTTCCAGTCCGACGTCTTCACCGAAGAGGAGCTGATCGACCTGTTCGTCGAAAGTCTCACCTGGGGCGGGTATGCGCTCATCGCCATCGGCCTCGGGATGATGGCCGTCGGCATCGGCTACATCGTCCTTCGCCGTCGCGACCACCACCGTTCCCGTAAGACCGGTGTGGTGGAGTCCGGGCTCTTGGCCGATGGCATCGTCGGCGCGATCGTCACCCTGCTCACGTCGTTCATCCCGTTCTCTGGGATCATCGGCGGCGGTCTCGCGGGCTATCTCTACGGCGGGAGTCGGCTGGACGGCGCGAAGGCGGGTGGCATGTCGGGCGTCATGCTGACCCTGCCGCTCGTGGTGGGTCTCATCGTCCTTTCGATCGGCTTCGTCTCCGTCGACATGGGCTGGCTGGCGGCCGTTGGGGCGTTGGTCGTGGGCTTCTCTGCGGCCTTCTCGATCGGGCTCGGCGCGCTCGGCGGCTATCTCGGCGTCTACCTGGCCGAGCGAAACGTCGATTGAAGCCCGACTCGCACCTCACTCGACTGCGGCGTCACTCGCCTCGAGACGATCCCAGACCCTCGTCATGAGCTCGCCGGTCTGTTCGACGAGATCGTCCATCGCGGTCGCGTGTTCGTCCGCCGTGCAACCAAGGTCGCGAATCGCCTTCGTGGCCGAGTAGTGGTGGGCGTGCACGAGGCCATCGTCGGGGGAATCGTAGATGACCGTCGTGCAGGGAAGCAAGGCCGCAATGCGGGGGTCGAGTGTGACGGCATCGCGGGCGATCTCCGCGTGACACATCGCCAGCATGGCCACGGGAACGATCTCCTCCTTGAGGACGCCCGCGACGAGCTCGTCGATCCGGGTGAGGCTGATCGTCTCGAACCCGGCCAGTTCGTGTTCGAGTTGGACGAACGCCACCGCGTCCTCGAAGGGGGCATCCAGCTTGAGGTGCAGACCGCTCGCCGCGGTCGGCGACCGGCCGTCCGGCCACGGCAGTGTCTCGGTCATGGCGGATCGATGGTCGGTTGGACCATAAGCCACCCGCCAACCGGGACCTTCTAAACGAGGGGGTCGGAATGGCTGGCATGGAGATCGGGGAGGACCGGAAACTGGCGGCCGTGTTGGACGCGTTCGATGGTGCCGGGTTCGTGATCGACGCGTCCGGATACTACCGAGAGGTTCTCACCGGGCGGGGCGGGGATGAGCTGCTCTATCGCGACCGCGACGTCTTGCTCGGCAACCGCGTGGATGACGTCCTGCCGGAGGGCATGGGCGAGGCATTTCGGGAAGTGATCGAGCGGGCGATCGCCGAGCATGACGTTCAGACCCACGAGTACGTCCTGGACCTTGAGGCCGGGGAGGAATGGTTCGAGGGGACGGTGGTTCCCATCGAGGTCGACGACGGTGAGGCGGTCGTCCTCTGGCTGGCCCGGACCATCACCGAGCGCAAGGAGCGCGAACGTCGGCGGGTGGCCCACCAGGAACGCATCCGCTCGCTCTTGGACGCGGCGACGGAGATGCAGTCGTGCACGGAACCCCAGGAGGTCTTTGACATCCTCGTCGAGACCGCCGAGGAGGTGCTCGATTTCGACTTTGCCATCGCCGATGCCGTCGAGGAGACCGAACTCGTCCCCAAGTCGATCAGCGAGGACGTCCCGGAAGGCGGGTACTTCGAGACGAGTCCCCTGGACCCCGAGGCGAACATGGCCTCTCGGGTCTACATCGAGGGCGAGACCCACGTCGAGGACGACGTGCACGACACCGAACGGGATGCCGCCGACCCGATGTACCGATCCATTTTGACGATCCCCATCGGCGACTACGGCGTCTTCCAGGCGGCCGGGGAGGAGCCGGCACTCTTCGACGAGGACGACCGTGAACTCGGCGAGCTCCTCGTCAGCCACGCGCAGGAGGCCCTCGCACGCATCGACCACCAACAGACGGTCCAGGAACGGACCGAAGAGCTCCAACGACAGTACGACCGGCTTGAAAAGTTCGCGAGCATCATTTCGCACGACCTCAGGAACCCCCTGACGGTCGCCCAGGGCTATCTCGACCTCATCTCGGCTGACGCCAATCCGGAGGCGGTCAATGCCATCGAGACGGCGCTGGACCGCCTCGAGACGATCCTCGACGGGACGCTCGCGCTGGCCCGACAGGGCAAAACGATCGGCGAGACCGAACCGATCGAACTGGCCATGATCGCCCGGCAATGCTGGGGGACCGTCTCCTCAGATGATGCCGACTTGGTGGTCGTCGACGAGGCGACCATCATGGCTGACGAGGAGCGCGTGAAGCAGGTCTTCGAGAACCTCTTTCGCAATGCGGTCGAGCACGCCGGCTCGGAGGTGACCGTCGAGGTGGGCGTCATCGACCACGAGGGGGTGTACATCGAGGACAACGGACCCGGCATTCCACCGGACGAGCGCGACGCCGTCTTCGAGGTGGGCTACTCGACGACGGAGGACGGGACCGGGTTCGGCCTGGCGATCGTCCGCGAAATCGTCGAGGCTCACGGCTGGGAAATCGCCGTGACCGACGGATCGGACGGGGGTGCCAGATTCGAGATTTCCGGGGTCACCTTCGCCTGAGGGGGTGGTTCCGATCGACTGGGGCCGTCGTTATGGGGTGGGTCGGCGGCCGCCAATTGGGTTGCAGAGCTGAGATATCATATTAGCATAGTTTATGGTCCCTGCAGTGCAACCGGTGGCACATGGAATCGATCGAGTCAGCCATTCGCTACCCAATGAACCGCGACGACTGGATCACCACCATCGGCATCGGGGGGATCTTGACGTTCCTTTCGTTCCTGTTGATCCCCATCCTGTTCGTGTACGGACTCGCCGTCAAGGCGATGCGGTCGACGATGGAAGGTGACGACGTCCCGCCCACGTTCGATGACTGGGAGGATCTCCTGATCGACGGCCTGAAGGCCGGGGTCATCGGGCTCGTTTACACCATCATCCCCTTCCTCCTGTTCTGGTTGGTAGTCGGAAGCGCCCTGGCCAGCGCCATTTTCGGCGGCGATGAGGGCATCGCTGCAGCCATCGCCGGTGTCTTCGTCGGCTTTCTCGTCACGGCCATCGTCGGGTTGGTCTTCGCCTACGTGGCGTCGATCGGCATCGTCAACTTCGCCCGGGAGGGAACCATCGGCGCCGGCTTCGACTTCGACGTGATCCGGCAGGTGGCGACGGACGGTGATTACGTCATCGCCTTCCTCATCGTGATCGGCATCTCCATCGGGATCGGCATCGTGACCTCGATCCCCCTCATCGGCTGGCTGATCGCGCCGTTCCTGGGATTTTACGGCACGCTCGTCTACGCCAGACTGCTGTCGACCGGCTTCCAGGACGCCCTGGCGGCCTGACCGGCTTCGTGAGGGGTGTGGACCCATGGCTGACCGCGGCCGGGTGTTCGACACCTACGCTGCCGCGCTCCAACACGGTCTCGTCGCGGAGCGACCCGACGCCCTCCACCTCGGCGTGGTCCGACGGCCGATGCCGTGGCTGCTGGGCGTGATCGACGACAACGAACCCGACCTCGGTCCACCTGCCGACCTCCTGGATGCGGTCAAGGCCCGCCACGACGCGCTCAGCGGTGAGGGTCTCGACGACGCAGCCGCACACAACCGGGCCCTCGACGCGGTCGACTATGACGCCCGGTACCGGACCTACCTCGAGTCGGATCCCGCCGCACAGACGGCCCTCGAGCGGGTGCGGTCGGTGCTCGACGAGGGTCGGGACGTGGTGCTCGTGTGCTATGAGAACACCGACGAGAAGCGCTGTCACCGGACGATCCTGCGCGAGTACCTCTAACGATCAGGACATTGGCGGCTCGAGCGACGAGTTCTCGGCCTCCTCGAGGGCCGCCTCGTAGCCCGCGTCGGCGTGGCGGAGGACGCCGAGGCCGGGGTCGGTCGTGAACACCCGACGTGCCTTCTTGGCGGCGAGGTCCGAGCCGTCGAGGACGACGTGGTTGTTGGCATGGATCGCGTAGCCGATGCCGACGCCGCCGCCGTCGTGGACGCTCACGATGTCCGCCCCGGCGGCGCAGTTCAACAACGCGTTGAGGATCGGCCAGTCGGCGACCGCGTCCGAGCCGTCACGCATGGCCTCGGTCTCGCGATTGGGAGAGGCGACGCTGCCCGCATCGAGGTGGTCGCGCGTGACGACGACCGGCGCGCGCACCGTCCCGTCGGCGACGCGATCATTGATCGCCAGGGCGAACTGGGCGCGCTCGGAGAGCTCCTCGCGATCGGCGTCGGCCACCGACCCGCCGACATCGGCGTCGAAGCCGAGCCAACAGACCCGACTCGGCAAGCCCTGGAACGCGATGCGCTCTTGGGCAAGCTCGATCCACCGCCGAAGGTGGTCCTTCTCGGGGAAGAGCTCCAACACGACCTCGTCGGTGTGATGGATGTCGGCGGGGTCGCCCGAGAGGGCGATCCACCGAAACGGCCCCTTTCCCGCACAGAACTGCGGACGGATGTACGCGGGGACGAAGCCCGGATACGCGAAGGCACGGTCCAAGCCCCGGTGGTCCTGCACCTGCCCCCTGATGTTGTTGCCGTACTCGAACGCGATTGCGCCCCGATCCTGCAGCGCGAGGATCGCCTCGACGTGGCGTTGCATGGTGTCGAGACTCGCCGTGGCGTACCGGTCGGGATCGCGCTGGCGCAACGCATCCGCCTCCGACACCGTGTAGCCCGAGGGGTAGTAGTCCAGCTCGTCGTGGGCGCTCGTCTGGTCGGTGACCACGTCCGGGATGACGTCGCGTGCGAGCAGCCCCTCGAGCATGTCGGCGGCGTTCATGTGCACGCCGATGCCGAGCGCATCGCCCGCCTCGAGGGCCGACTCGGCCAGCTGGAGCGCCTCATCCAGCGTGTCGGCCTTGACGTCACAGTAGTCCGTCTCGAGGCGCCGGTCGATTCGGTCGGCGTCGACCTCGGCGGCGAGACAGACGCCGTGGTTCATCGTCACCGCCAGCGGTTGGGCCCCGCCCATACCGCCGAGCCCGCCGGTGGCGACCAGCCGTCCCTCGAGCGTGCCGTCGAACTGCTGTCTGGCGAGCTCGGCCAGGGTCTCGTAGGTTCCCTGGATGATGCCCTGGGTGCCGATGTAGGCCCACGAGCCGGCCGTCATCTGGCCGTACATGATGAGCCCCTCGGCCTCGAGCTCGTGGAAGTGCTCCCAGGTGTCCCACCGCCCGACGAGGTTCGAGTTGGCGATGAGGACCCGCGGTGCCATGGCGTGGGTGTCAAAGCGCCCGACCGGTTTGCCGCTTTGGACGAGCAGGGTCTCGTCGTCGCCGAGGTCGCGCAGGGCGTCGACGATGGCGTCGTAGGCGTCCCAGCTCCGCGCGGCACGGCCGCTACCGCCGTAGACGACGAGGTTCTCCGGGTCCTCGCCCACCTCGGGGTCGAGGTTGTTGTTGAGCATGCGCAAGGCGGCCTCCTGGCGCCACCCGCGACACTCGAGGTTCGTACCCGTCTTCGCGCCGCGGTACTCAGTGCGCCAGCGGTCGCTCACCTCGCCGACGGAGAATCCGGACGCGTCGGCCTGCGGATTGGCCATGGCCTCGGGTTGGAGCGGGCCCCAAATAGCCTCTTGGCCTGCGCCGGCAGCCGGGTGGTAATCGGTCCGATCACGACGCGCGAACGAGCGGTTCGTACCACGTGCGATTGGCCCGATACCACTCGATGAACGACCGCAACCCGGTCGGGATGTCCATCGTCGGCGCATAGCCGAGGAGCCGACGGGCGCGGTCGATGTCGGCGTGGGTGTGGTCGGCATCGCCAGCGGGTCGGTCGCCGAAGACGATCTCGAGCTCCGGAGCGATCGCGTCGCGGACGGTCTCCGCCAGCTCGAGGATGGTGATGGTGCCGCCCGAGCCCACGTTGAGGATGGCACCGTCCGCGGCGTCGTCATCCAGCAACGCGAGGTTGACGTCGACCACGTCGTCGATATGCGTAAAATCGCGGGTCTGACTCCCGTCGCCGTAGACGACCGGCGGCTCGCCGTTGATGCACCGCGAGACGAAGTTCGAGATGGCCATGTTCGGTCGCATGCGGGGGCCATACACCGTGAAGTACCGCAGTGACACCGTCGGGACGTCGAAGGTCTCGTGATAGACCCGGCCGTAGTGTTCGGCCGCCAGCTTCGAGACGCCGTACGGGCTGACGGGTCGGGTGGGGTGCGCCTCGTCGTAGGGGAGATACTCCATCTGCCCGTAGACGGACGACGAGCTCGCGAGGACGACACGCTCGAGGTCGGTCGCCCTGGCGGCCTCGAGGACCGACAGCGTCCCCTCGACGTTGACGGTGTTCGGCTTGTGTGGGGTTTCGAGGCTCGTGCGGACGCCGGCCTGGGCCGCCTCGTGGTAGACCACGTCGGCCGCGTCGACGAGGTCGCGAACGCGGTCGCGATCGCAGACGTCTCCCTCGACGAAGGTGTACGTGACGCCGTGACTGGCGGCGACCTCCCGCGCCGACTCGACGTTGTGCTCCTTGATGCGGACGTCGTAGTACGGGTCGAGGTTGTCGAGGACCGTCACCTCGTGACCCGCCTGCAACAGCCCCTCGGCGAGATGGCCACCGATGAACCCGGCCCCACCGGTCACCAACGCGTGCATGGCCGCGGCTCCGGCGGTCGGCGGCAAAAAGGCGCCGGTGCGGGTCGCGTCAGGCGTGTTCGCGGAGGATCCGTTCGGCGCGTTCGACGTCCGCCGGCGTGTTGACGTTGATGCGCGGGCCCGTGGCGGACACGGCATCGAGTCGATAGCCCGCCGACACGAGCAGGCTCACGGCGTCGGCCAGCTCGACCTCGCCGCGGTCGCCGGGTTCGACCAGGTGGCAGGCGTGCACCGCCACCTCCGGCAGGAGGTAGACGCCCGTGGTGATGGTGGTGGTCGGTGGCCGGTCGGGCTTTTCGCGCACACGGACCACCTGGCCCTCACGCGTCTCGACGACGCCGGTCGCCGCCGCCTCGGCGTGGTCGGCCCGGTCGACGAGCAAGGCGCCGTCGGCCTCGCCGTTCCTGACGGGTCGAACCACCGATTCGAGCGACTCGACGACGACGTTGTCTCCGTTCACCACCAGGAAGGGCCCGTCGAGGTGGTGGGTCGCCTGGGCGACGGCATCGGCCAGCCCACGGGGTTCGGCCTGGTGCGCGTAGGCCACCGACCGGTCGCGGTAGCGCGTACCGACGTGGCGGCGAAGCTGCTCGCCGTGGTAGCCGGTGATCACGACGAGCTCCGCGACGCCGGCCTCGATGGCGGCGTCGAACGCGTAGGTCACGAGGGGCTTGCCTCCGACGTCGACGAGCGCCTTGGGGCGGTCGGCGGTGAGCTCGCCCATTCGCGTGCCCCGACCCGCCGCCGGGATGACCGCCTGCATGTGGCCGAGTGGGGGCGACCTGGCATTGAAGGTGGTGTCTGGCGATGGGGCCGATATTCTTATTTATGATAATTACAGCCGAACGCTTATCAATGCCGTTGGCACAGCTCCATTCGCTGAGGTCCCGGTCAGGGACCCTCGGTGTCCGAGGCACACCGGCACACTCCCCCCACCCGGTGTTTCCCCACGAGTTGTCGCCGATGCGCCGAGATCGACGCCCCACGCCGGCGGTACCCCCACCCCGGACGTGTGTCACCGTTTCATTCCTTCCTAGCGCCAGTGCTGGCGAATCGACGGTCGAGCGGGCACCGGTCGTCCGACGGATGGAACACGGGGCTTCTTAGCGGTCGTGACGAACCTCCTCCGCATGGGTGATCGTCCTGCTCGCCCCTACCTCGCGATGCTGGCTGGGGCCCTCACGATCGTCGTCGCCCTGTTACACCTCGGCCACGAAACGGCCGGCTTCCCCCGGTTCGTCCTGCTCGTCTCCACCGGTCAGCCCCTGCTGGATCCGCGCCCGATCACCTTCACGATCGCCGGTGTGGGGCTCATCATTGGGGTGTTGGCCACCTGGAACGGCTTCGTCGACCGGCAGTGGGCGTATCGCCTCGGGATCGCCATGATGGTCGCCTTCATGGCGGGCTACGTCCTGTGGCACCTGACCGGCCATGGCTCGTTCTGGCCCTACCGCCCCGGTTCGGCCGAGCTCCACCCGGGCAATCCGATCGTCATTATCGTCGATCACCTCCGTATCGAGCACTGGGCGCTGGCGTCCAAGACCGCCGAACTGGCCGTCGTCATCGTCCTCTCGTACGTGTACGTGACCGACGTGCGACGGGGCTAAGGGCCCATGCATCGCCGAGTATTTGTAGGCCGACCCACTTGCGTCGGGTATCGACTCTCGTCATGGTCTCCGGTGACGCCGAGCAGCTCAATCGATTCCTAACACCGGCGCTGGTGGTGACCCTCGTTGCCGTCTATGGCCTGATCATCACGGGTGCGACGGTCTCCATCATCGACGCGGGCGGCGCGTGTTCGAGCTGGCCGCTGTGTCACGGGACCGCGTGGTTCGAATCGACCACCGTCATGGCCGCCATGGGCCATCGGATCGCCTCGGTCCTCGTCGGGCTCGTGCTGATCGGGCTCACGGCCGGACTCTGGCTGGCCGACGGCCCCCCGCGGGCCGTGCGGTGGCTGGTCACCGTGGCCGCCCTGTTGTATCCGGTGCAAGTCGGCGTCGGCGCGGTCGCGGCCATCTCCGGCGGGCTCGAGTCCGTCGGGGTGGTCCACCTCGGCATGGCGATGGCCATCTTCGGTGCCATCTTGGCCGCGTTGGCCACCTGGCTGGAATGGCGTACCCGCACCGAAGCCGATACGTACTCCGCCGAGCGCTCGCCCTCGACCATCCCGGCGCCCGCGCCGCCGCGCACGGGGCTGTCCGGCCGCGTCCGGGCGTATCTTGAGCTCACCAAGCCGCGGCTGATGTGGTTGCTGTGTGCGGTGGCGCTGGCCGGCATCGGCCTCGCGGTGGCGTCCACGCCCGCACACGTCTCCGCGACGACCGTCGTCGGGACCCTGCTTGGTGGCGTGCTCGCGATCGGCGCCAGTGGCACCTTCAATCACGTGCTCGAGCGCGACGTCGACCGGCGGATGGCCCGCACGGCCGACCGCCCGGTGGCGACCGATCAGGTCCCCCTCGGCCGCGCCATCGCGTTCGGGCTGGTTTTGGCGGGCGCCGCCGTCGGTGTGTTTCTCTGGCTGGTCAATCCGCTGAGCGCCATCCTCGGCCTCGGGGCGATCGCGTTTTACAGCGTCATCTACACGGTCGTCCTCAAACCCCACACGCGACAGAACATCGTCATCGGCGGTGCCGTCGGTGCCTTTCCTGCGCTGATTGGCTGGGCGGCCGTGACCGGCTCGATCGGCCTGCCGGCGATCGTGTTGGGCGGGATCATCTTCCTGTGGACGCCAGCGCACTTTTACAACCTGGCGCTGGCCTATCGCGACGATTACGCCCGTGGCGGGTTCCCGATGCTTCCCGTGGTGCGCGGCGGTCGCACCACCCGCCGCCACATCGTCGCCTACCTCGGGGCGACGTTGCTCGCCGTCGTCGCCCTTGGCGCCGTGGCCGCACTGGGGTGGCTGTACGTCATCACGGCGATCGTGGTCGCCGCGGGCTTCGTCGTGGCCATCGTCGACCTCTACCGGGACCGCACGCACGGCTCGGCCAAGCGGGCGTTTCTCGCCTCGAACGCCTATCTCGGCGCGCTCATGGCCGTGATCATCCTCGAGACCCTGGTGCTGTAGCGTGCGCTCACGGCTGTCGACCGCGATCGACGCCGCTCGCTCTCGCCTCGGCGATCACCACGTCCGGTGGCTCGTGGTGTTTTGGGGGACGATCGCATTCGTCGAGTTCGCCCTCGTCGCGCTCTATCTCCGGTTTGGTCACGTCGAGCTCGACTCCCTGCGCTACCACGTGTATCCGTTCGTCTGGATCAACGTCGCGCTGTGGGCGGTGCTTCGCTCACGCCCGGTCCGGGCGCGCGCCCGGCGGCGGCTCATCGCGGCCGTGATCGCGGCCGCGTATTTCGGCCTCTTGTTGTACCTCCCGGGGAACATCTCCTACGATCCCGCCGGCGCGCTCGAAACGGGCCTCGAGTGGCGAATGACCGTGCCGGGGTGGGGGCCAGTCCTGGGCTTTGAGGGGTCCTGGTTGCGGATTCGACTCGTCCCCTTCGAGACGATCGGCTATCTCGGGTTGGCCTACCTGGTCTATCTCCACCTGCTCCAGGTGTCGCGCGCCTCACTGGCTGGCCTCGCGGCGATCGGTACGTGCATCGGGTGTTCCGTGCCGGTACTCGTGTCGCTGTTCGGCCTCCTCGGTGGCGCGGGCACCTCGCTCGCCTCGACCGCCTACGCGTGGTCGTATGACCTCGGAACGGTGCTGTTCGTCGCCGTGGCGATCGTGTTAGTGTGGAGCCAGCGGTCGGGTGTCACGTCGGCCAGGTAAGCCTGAAATAGGCACCGCTCGACCGGTTGGGTATGGCGGCAACGGCGGGTGTGGGTTTGCTGGTCACCGCGATCGTCCCCGCCCAGCTGTCGGCTCCCGAACTGGCCTTTGCCATGTTCGTGGTCGGCATCCTGATCACGATGACGGGGGCCTTCGGCGAGCCAAACCTGGTGGTCGTCGGCATTGCCGTCACGATCGTCGGCATCATCGGCATGGCGTTTGGCCCCTACTCGACACCGATCGTCCTCGGCGCGTTGATTCCGGTCGTCGGGTTCGTCCTGTTTTACCTGTATCGCTTCGTCGAGTTTCCACGATCCGAATCGCCGAAGCAGACGACGAACGTCGAGCACCTCCGTGGCCGCATTGGCCGGGTCTCCGAGACGGTGACACCCCATGGCGGTGAGATTACGATGCGTGGCGGCGGGTTCGATCCCCACTTCCGGTGTCGCACCCGCGAGGGGACCATTCCCGAGGGGGAGGAGGCGATCGTCGTCGACCCGGGGGGCGGCAACGTGCTCGTGGTCGCACCGGTGGGGGCGGTCGACGAGGACGAGCTCGCCTCGGCCGCCGACGAGGTGGAGAGCTGGCAGGCGCTTCATGACCTCCGGCGGGCGATCGAACGCCGTCTCGACGATGATGCCTGATCGTCACGAACCGACCGACCGCCGAGGTCGGCCTCGGTGGCCGAAAGCTCGACTGGCTGGCCGGTGGAACCGACGACACCGGAGGCACGCGTGACGCTCCGATCGTTCCTCGACGAGGTCGAGGCGCCGGCGAACCCGCTGGTACTGATCGACGAACGCGAGCCGGCGGCGATCCGCGAGCTGCTCGAATCCGTCTTCGAGGGCCAGCCGGTCTCGGTGGGCGAGCGAGCCGTCGAGACGGCCGCCGAGGGGGTCGTCCTCATGGAGGACGGCCCCGATGGCCCGACGATTCGCGCCAGGTCCTCCATCGAAGCTCTCAACGAGACCGTCCTCATGGTCAATTCCGACCTGTACAAGACGGGCTCCGTCGACCTTGCCGCCCTCGACGTCCCCGACGTGCTCCTCGAGCTCGATGACGTTCCGTTCCGCCTGCGGGGCTATCCCCAGGCCCACAAGGAGAAACTGCTGTTGATCGCCATCTCGCGGTACATCGAGCGCCGTGCGTGGCGTGCCGAGGCGGGCACCCTTCGAAGCTCGTTTCAGCGGCTCGACCGCATCGACGACGAACGGGGGACGAGAGCCGTCTATGCGGCACTCGCCGAGACGGACGTTGACGTCCACGTCTACGGGATGGGCACCGCCGCGTCCATCGACGACCTCGACGTGACGATCCATACCGGAACCGGGGCGGACTACCGGGATGCCTGGTTCGTGGTCTATACGCCCGCGAACACGGGCGGACTGCCCCCGGCCGCCCTCCTTGCCCTCGAGGATGCCCCCGGCGTCTGGGACGGCTACTGGACCTTCCGGCCCGAACGCGTGGAGGCGATCGATGCGCACGTGGCCACGCAGCTCTGAGGTGGCCGGTCGACCGCGTCGAGGCGGTGGTGGCCGCCTCACCTCAGCCGACCGGCCGACTACCAGGCCAGCCCCTCGTAGGTGACCCAGGCGGGCGGATCCACGATCCGACGGCCGTCGATGACGACGGGTTCGGCCATCCCCTCGAAGGCCTCCGCAAGGTCGGCGAATTCGGGCCAGTCGGTCACGACGCACGCCCCGACCGCACCCGCGAGGGCCGCCCCCGCGGTATCGGCGATGTTGACCGCGGAAAACCGCGATTCGATCGCGTCGCCCGCACCGTCGGTCGGGTCGTAGGCGACCACCTCGGCGTCGCGCTCGAGCAACCCCTCGATGACGGGAATCGCCCGCGACTGGCGGACGTCGTCCGTGCCCGGCTTGAAGGCCAGGCCGAGGACGGCGACGCGGCGATCGGCCACGTCCACGTGGCGATCCAGGAGTGCGAGCAGTTGCTCGGGCTGTTGGTCGTTGACCTCGATCGCGGCCTCGACGACCTCGAGTGGCCGGTCGCGGTCACGACCGGCCCAGGTGATCGCCGCGGTGTCCTTGGGCAGGCAGCTGCCGCCCCAGCCGAGGCCGGCCCGGAGGTAGTCCGGACCGATCCGGTGGTCCAGGCCGAGGGCCTCGGCGACCTCGTAGGTGTCGACCCCGTACGTCTTACACAGGTTGCCGAGGTCGTTGATGAAGCTGAGCTTCGTCGCCAGGAAGGCGTTGCTGGCGTACTTGATGGTGGCCGCCTCGCGGCGACCCGTCTCCACCACGGGGGCGTCGGTCGTCTCGATGAGCGGGGTATACACGTCCTCCAGCAGCGCCATCGCGCGGTCGTCGCCTTCGGCACCGAGGACGATCCGGTCCGGCTCCAGCAAGTCGGTCACCGCGGTCCCCTCGCGCAGGAACTCCGGGTTTACCGCGAGGCCGAGGTCGTCACCGACCTCTCGACCGCTGGCGTGCTCAAGCGTGGGTCGAACCTCGTCCTCGATCACGTCGGGGAGGACGGTCGACTTCACGACGACGAGGTGATACTCCGAGGTCGTCGCCAGCGCGGTGCCGACGTCCTCCGTCGCCGCCAGGAGGGGCGTGGCGTCGATCGAGCCGTCCGAGTTGGCGGGTGTTTCGACCGTGAGAAACGTCACATCAGCCGAACGAATGGCGGCATGATCGGTGGTGGCCGTCAGCCGGTCGCCGGCGTGGCGGGCGATGAGGTCCTCGAGGCCAGGCTCGTGGATGGGCGACCGACCGTCGTTGACGGCCGCGACGACCGATTCATCGATGTCGATGGCCGCCACCGTATGGCCGAACTCGGCCAGACAGGCGGCGAGGGTCGTCCCGACGTAGCCGCTGCCGACAACCGCGACGTTCAGGCGTCGGTGGTCCATATCGAACCCCCGACCACGGCGGCCCTTAAGGTGTCGTTCCGCCGTCAGTCGGCCGGCTGACGCCGACGAGCCGCCAGCCGAAAGCCTTTGTAACCGACTCGACCACTTCATGGGTATGGATGCCGTCGTGCTGGCGGCGGGCGAGGGCACCCGACTGCGCCCGCTGACCGAGGATACCCCCAAGGGGCTCGTCGAGGTCGCCGGCAAGCCCATCCTGACGCACTGCTTCGAGTCGTTGATCGAGCTCGGCGCCGACGCGTTGTACGTGGTCGTCGGCTATGAGAAGGAACAGATCATCGAATACTACGGCGATAGCTTCGCTGACGTGCCGATCACGTACACCCACCAGCGCGACCAGCAGGGCCTCGCCCACGCCCTGTTGACCGTCGAGGAGCACATCGACGACGACTTCATGCTGATGCTCGGCGACAACGTCTTCCGGGCGAACCTCGCCGACGTGGTCAACCGCCAGCGCGAGGAGCGCGCCGACGCGGCCTTCCTCGTCGAGGAGGTCCCCTACGAGGAGGCCTCGCGGTATGGCGTGTGCGACACGAACGACTACGGTGAGATCGTCGAGGTCGTCGAGAAGCCCGAGGACCCTCCGACCAACCTCGTCATGACCGGCTTTTACACGTTCACCCCGGCCATCTTCCACGCCTGTCACCTCGTGCAGCCGTCCAACCGCGGCGAGTACGAGATCTCCGAGGCGATCGACCTCCTCATCCAGTCCGGTCGGACGATCGACGCGATCCGCATGGAGGGCTGGCGCATCGACGTCGGCTATCCCGAGGATCGCGACGAGGCCGAGCGACGCCTCCAGGCCGAGGCCGAGGCGTCGAGCTGATCGTCGCGTCGGACCCCGGCACCTTTGTGACTCGGGGCCGTACCGCTCCATTGATGGCATACACCAAGGAACGGTACACGGACGTCGAACCGCTCGCCCCGGGCATGCACTTTCTCCGCGACCCCCTTGAGTGCGACCAGCTCGGCGTGACCGTCGTCGAGGCCGAGGCCGGCTGGGAGGGCATGGAGCACGACCACGCCGAGGACGCCCACGAGGAGGTGTACGTCCTGCTTGATGGGGCGGCTGAGATGGAGGTCGACGGCGAGACGGTCCAGCTCGAACGCAACGAGGCGGTCCGTGTCGACCCCGAGTCATCCCGCCGGCTCACGTTCCACGATGACGGTCGGATGGTCATCGCGGGCGCCCCCTGAGACGGCGGCCTTTTGAGGTCACGCATCCGAGTTGGTGGCCATGCCCGTAGACGATGCAGCGGAGCTGGCGTCGATCCTCGAGGGGGATCGCATCGCCGTCGTCGGCGCCTCCCGGTCGCCCGAGAAGGACGCCCACCGCATCCCCCGATACCTGGTCGAACAGGGGTATGACGTGGTTCCCGTCAACCCATTCGCCGAGACGATCTTCGACCGCCCGGCCGTTGACGACCTCGCCGAGGTCGAGGGGCCGGTCGACATCGTCGACGTGTTCCGCCCGAGCGAGGAGGTGGCCGGCATCGTCGAGACGGCGATCGAGCGCGGCGACGTCGGGACGATCTGGCTGCAACTGGGCATCCACGACGACGCGGCGGTTGCCCGGGCCGAGGCGGCCGACATCCGTGTCGTCCAGGACCGGTGCATCATGGTGACCCACCGCGAGCTCACCGAGGGTTAGCAGCCCCGAACGACCCAGCCAGCTCACGACGGTTCGGTGTCGTCGGCCGTCCGACGGTCGTCGACGACGAGACGGTTCTCGGATTCGTAGAACGAGACCTCCCGCTGGGGGAACGGAATCTTGACGTCATCCCGCTTGAACGACTGGTTGATCGCCCGGACGAGCTCGTGTCGACCGCGCTCCACGCTCGCGGGATCGGCGATGTAGACCCGCAAGATCGCGACGATCGACGAGTTGGCGAACTCCTTGAAGTGCACCCGTGGCGGCGGCGACTCGATCACCACCTCGACCGTCTCGGCCGCTGACAGGAGCGACTCCTCCACGGCCTCGAGGTCGGAGCCGTACGCGACGCCGACCTCGACGTTGAGTCGGCGATGGCGCTGCGGGGCGGACTCGTTGGTGACCTGCTGTCGGTTGAACTCGGCGTTCGGGATGGTGACGGTGACGTTGTCACGCGTGAGGATCGTCGTCGACCGAATCGAGATGTCGATGACCGTGCCGCGCTCGCCGGTCGGCATCGATATCATATCGCCCACCTTGTAGGTCTGGTCGAAGTACAGCGAGACGCCCGACACGAAGTTGTTGATGGTATCCCTGGCGGCGTAGCCGACGATGACGCCGACGAGGCCGGCCGACGCCAGCAGCGGCGTGAGATCGATTTGCCAAATCTGCAGGAGGATGAACGCGGCGGCGATCAACGCGAAGAAGGTCAGGACGTTCGTCAACACCGGGGCGAACTTGAGCGTCTCGTGGTCGCGCCGCTCGAGGAGGTGGCCACCGACGCGGATGAGCCCCCAGGTCCACACGAACAGGATGACGGTCAGCGCGGCGGCACCGACCATGAACTCGAGGCCGTCGAGTTCGATGAACGTCCGCGAGGCGTAGATGCCGAGCATCAGGGCGGTGAGCGACATCGGCTGGCGAAACCGGCTGAGGATGGCGAGCTTGACCACCCCCTCGGCGATCACCTCCAGGTACCGGAACAGGCGGTCGATGGCGGCCCCGAGGGCGACCGACAGTCCGATCACGATGGCCGCGTGGGCCCACCCCGGGAGTTCCGCGAGCCACTCGATCACGCCCTCGACCATGGGTGAGCCAGCGAGGGCCGGCCCGATAAGTCATCTGCCTCGGCCGTTCGTTCGATGGCCGATGGTTACGGCGATTGCAGCCGCTCCACGAACGCCGTGCCCTCGGCGACGAGGCGGTCCGCGCGGTCGGCCGTGCCGGCCTCGGCGTAGACGCGCATCACCGGCTCCGTCCCGCTCGGTCGGATCAAAACCCACGAGCCGTCCTCGAGGAGCAACTTCACGCCGTCGGCATCGTTGGTGTCGACCACCCCGGCACCGGCGAACGCCTCCGGGCGTGCCTGCACGACGCGGTCGAGCAGCGCCTCCTTTCGGTCCTCCTCGCAGGGGAGACTCTCCGAGCGGTGGTGGATCTCGCCGAAGCGCTCACGGAGGTCGCCCAGCCGCTCGTCGAGGGGGCGTTCGGCATGGGCACCAGCCACCAGGGTTGCGGCCAGGGGGCCGTCCTTTTCGAGGACGTGTCCCCGGACGGTGAAGCCACCGCTGTCCTCGCCGCCGATGAGCGCGTCGACCTCGGCCATGCGCTTGGCGACCCACTTGAAGCCGACGGGCGTCTCGTACGCCTGCTCCCCGTTGGCCTCGGCGATGCGGTCGATGAGGAACGTCGTCGAGACGGTCCGGACGGCCGGTCCAGATTCCGACGCCAGCTGGTGGTCGTACATCGCGGCGAAGAGGTGGTTCGCGTCGACGAAGCCCGTGGACGTCACGATCGCCACCCGGTCGGCGTCGCCGTCGTTGGCCACGCCGAGGTCCGCCTCGCCGGCGGTCACCGCCTCGATGAGTCCTGGCAGGTGCTCCTCGGTGGGTTCGGGGGCGGTCCCGCCGAAGTCGGCCGCGCGGGTGCACCGCCGTCGGCGAACCTCGGCACCGGCGCGTTCGAGGATGACGTCGGTGACGCCGCGGCCACTGCCGTGCATGGCGTCGTAGGCGATGGTCAGGCCGTCCAACGTGGCGTCGACCCGGTCGAGGACGGTCTCGACGTGGTAGTCGACGAAATCGAACCGGTCGATCTCGCCGGCGTGTTCGGGATGACCGCGATCGGGCGGGCGCAGGTTGGCCGCCACCGTATCGGTGACGGCCGGCAGCGCCGGGGCGCCGCCGGCCGGGATGAGCTTGATGCCGTTGTATTCGGGCGGGTTGTGCGACGCGGTGACCATCGCGCCGCCGGCCAGGTCGAACGCGTCGATCGCGGCGGCGACCGCCGGGGTCGGACAGTCGCGTTGGGCGAGCCACACGTCGTACCCGTTGTCGGCAAACGTCTCGGCCATGGTCTTCGCGATGGCCGAGGAATCCTCCCGGGCGTCATATCCGACCGCGAGGCGGTCGCCCGCGGTGTCACTGGCGGTGAGGTACGCGACGAACCCCTGCGCGACGGCCCCGACGCGCTCGTCGGTGAACGCCGAGCGCCGGTCGCGCCAGCCGTCGGTTCCGAAGCTGATCCGGTCGAGGTGGCCCATTCGTGGCTGGCTCAGTGGAGGTCCCGCCCGGGCATGAATGGCGGGGGTCGTCGGGCGATCCTTTATGCGTGATGGGGCAACCAGACGCGGTGATGTCGACCGTTGACCGGCCTGCACGCGGAGGCGTTCCATGGGCCGCGCACTGACGATCGTGCTCATCGGCGGGCTCGCGGTATCGATGGTCGTCTCGACGGGGACGCCCGTCCCGGTCGGGGTGGTCGACTCCGACAGTATGGTGCCGACGCTCGAGCCCGGTGATCGCTTTCTCGCCCTTCCACCCGGCCTCGTCGGCGGGGCGAGCGTCGGCGATGTGGTCGTCTTTCACGCCGCCGATGGCTGGACCGTCCACCGCGTCGTTGACACCACCAGGGCGGGCTTTCTCACGGCGGGGGATGCCAACCCCCTGACCGATCAATCCGATGGCGCACCGGCGGTGTCGCCGGCGGCGATCGCCGGGGTGGTCCCCTCGGTCGCCGGTCGACCGATCGTCCTCCCGGAGGCGAGCACACTGGCCTGGGTCGTGGCGCTCCTCGGCCTCGGTCTCGTCGGCTGGTGGCGTCGTCCGCGTCGACGCCTTCGCCCGCCCCGACCCGGCGCGATCGGCGTGCTCGTGGCGGCGACGGTCATCGTCGGATGGTTCGTCCGCGGTGGGCTCCGATCGGGGCGATCGGTGGGAGCGGTTCGCAACGACGGCCCCCTCCCGATGGTGCTCGTCGACGTGGCCGCGAGCGGCGATATCAACGCGGTCCTCTGGCCGGGCGAGGTGCGCCACCTCGACGACCCCCAGGGCATCGGTATCGTTCCGGGGTGGGTGCCCTCGGCAGTCCTCCAGGGGGTCGATCGGCCGGTTCTCATCGTCGGGGTGGCGGCCATCACGATGGGTGGGAC
>CAZCYF010000008.1:0-29605 GCA_964502835.1 uncultured Halobacteriales archaeon
ATGAGGGAAATCTCATAACGGCGTGAAGCTGTTTCCATTCACCATCAGGGACTCACGAGAATCCGAACCTCGTTGTGGTCCAACACGAAATATACACACGACAGTCAACCAACTCGATCGAATCCAGTTTTCATCCTCTCAAATCCAACTCATGAGCGCCCCGCCCGCCAGTCGTCCTCGAGCAACCCGTAGTAGTGCATGTCGACGTACTTCCCGGCGTGAAACACGTGGTCACGGAGCGTCCCCTCGTGGTCGAACCCGAGAGAGTCGGCCAACTCCATCGAGGGCCGATTGGAGTCGAAGATGCGGGCGGTGATCCGGTTGATCGGAAGGTAGTCGAAGCCGTACTCGATCACCAACCGGCACGCCTCGGTCGCCAGTCCCTGGCGTTGGGACTCTGGGGCGATGAAGCACGTGAGTTCGGCGTTCCCCCAGGTCTCGTCAACGTCGACGAGTCGAATGCGCCCCTGGGGAGTCTCGTCCCGACAGATGAGAAACGCCTCGCCAGTGTTTTGCTCCTCGAACCGCTCCTCCATTTCCCGCCGGTTCCGTGGTCCTGGCGCGCCAAATCCCCGCCACAAGGCCGGGTCGTTGATCATCTGCTGGAGGAAGTCGATGTCCTCCTCCTCGATCGTTCGCAAGGTGAGCGAGGATCCGCGCAGATACGTGACTCCGGGCATGGGGTGCACCTCGCCGCACTGAGCCAAAGCGATTGGGATATCGTCTGTTTCCGGGACAGCCAGCGGACGGCTTGTACCTCGAAACTGCCTCGTCGGACGACACCCATCTCGCCGACCGATCGGGAGGGTGCCACCAGTGGTCATCGTTCGACGGCTCGTTGAGACGGCCGAGTGCTCGATGAGGCCCATCGATCGGTCTCATCCACCGAAACGGTTATTATTGGGTGTCGAATCAGGCTTGCCTAATGGATTCCCGGTGAGCAGCCCTGGACCGACCCGCGTCGAGCGGGTCCGTCAGCACTGACGGTCCTCCAGCGGCTGCTGTTTTCGGCTCACGGTCGCCGATCGCGTGAGCCATCGTCACGACGTCTCGTCCGTCGAGTACCACCCACCGTCGAGACGCTTGCACGGGCCACTCGTCCACCTCGTCGTGAACCGGGCGATGCCCAAGGCGCTCGAACACACCACGAATGAAACACCCACGTCGAACCAACACGTATTGCCCCCGATGTCACGAGCATTGCGAACACCACGTCGAACAGGTCCGCCGAGGCCCGGAATCTGGCGACCGGGAGGGCCACCGGAAGGCTCGCGCCGGCAAGAAGGGAATCGGCAATAGCGGGCGCTACTCCCAGCCGCCGGCCGGACAGAAGCCGAGCCAGAAGGTGCACCTGCGGTTCACCTGTCGAGCCTGCGGTCACGCCCATCAACGGAGCCTGCCGCGGTCACGGCAGTTCGAGCTGCACGAATAGGCCGGAACAGCGGACACCAGCGTTTGATCGCTTCGGGTGGATTACCCCGGGCGTACACGGGCAGTCCGCGGCGTGACACGGTCGTGGCGCCACCCGGACAACCGGGCGGGGATGGACACGACGATCCAGTTTGGTGCAGGCGATTGTGGGGTCACCATCCCGTGATCGATCAAATGGCCATTGCACCTTCCACGAAAGCTATACTTGCGACGATCGAACGATCACGTGCAATGTCGAAAGGCAAGCTCATCGCCGCCGTTGCGGTCGTCGCACTGCTGGCCCTCGTGGTCAAACGACGCGGGCGGGACGTCGAGATCCGTTGATTCGCGCCGCGTGTGTCCATGCTCAAACCGGCTGTCCTCCCGCAGCCGCCGAACCGATCCACGCACGAGCGGTTCTCGGCTGGGTGCACGATCGCTGACTCGCCGACCTCACCGACTCCGGACGTCGCTCAGCCAACGGCCCGCCCGTCGGGCACGTACCTGGAGGCAAACCAGCCAACCCCTGCGGCCAGCGCGGCTGGAATGGCTGCGGTGATGAACAGGGCAACGAAGACGAGGCCACGGTCGTACAGGGTCCCCTCGAAGATGACCGCGATCGTCGGCACGAGCAACACCACGGCGGCGATGCCGTAGGCGGTCTTCGCGACCGCGTCAAGGAGGTAATGGCGACGCACGAGGTAGGCAGTGGACCCGAGCCAGGCGACGAGGCCGAGCAACGCCCCGGCGAGATGGGCGGTGAGCACGAGTGCGATGAACGTCGCGATGAGTCCGATGATGCACCCACCGACGATACCGACGATGACCGTCAGGGTGTCGTCGATCGCCCCCGAGGGGTCGAGCGGATGATCGACGGGGGTGCCCGTGGCCGTCGCGACGCCCATGAACCGCCCATCGGCATCTGCCGGTTCCGGCGACACCGGATCGACGCCGACGAGGTCCGCCGCACAGTGAAAGCACGTGGCTGCACTCGCCGCGATGGGACCGCCACACTCCGGACAGCGCGGGTCGGCCGGTGGATCGTCGGGTACCATGGTGAGCGTGGCCTCGAGGGATCGGGTGACCGATGATCGTCATGATGGCGCATAACATATTTTCTTTACCGTGCACTGCGAGCCGTCAGGAACGGATGGTTTCGGTCAACGACAGGCTCGCACCCGGTCAGCGAACGTCGGTGCCACCAGTCGGTACGGTGGTCGAGGGGCCGTTCGGGGTCGGCAGACGAGACCGGTGGCCACCGGACGATCGATGATTGTCGCGACTGCGGTCAGTTTACGGCTCGTACCGGGGGAAACCGTCGACATCGTCGCCGTCGTTGGCCGCCCGCTCCAGGTGTCGCTGGACGCCGTGGTCGTCCTCGGATTGCTGTTCATGCTCGGCCTGTATCTCGTCTACCGGGGTTTTCGAACCTATCAGATCGGACGTGCGATCCGCGATACCGCGACGGAGACGGTTCGAGCCGTGGCGGTGGGCCGCACGGAGCTCGTGGGCGAGGTGACTCCGGCCGACACCGTCCTCTCGACGCCGTTCACGGAGGGGGAGTGCGTGTATGCCACCTACCGGATCGAGGAGGAGCGCGAGGACGAGGACGGAAACACCTCCTGGGCGACGATCGATCACGACACCTGGGTGACCGATTTCGTGCTCGACGACGGGACCGGTGCGGTTCGCGTCGCCCCCGAGATCGACGCGAGGTACGAGATATCCGATGCCAACACCGCGTCGTTCGTCGTCCCGCCACAGCGGTCCGAACCGTCGTCGGTAGCGCGATTCCTCGAGCAGGTGAGCGAGGTGGAACCCACCGACCGGGAGACGCGACGGTACGTGGAATCGGTCATTCCACCTGGCGAGGAGGTCTACGTGCTCGGCGGCGCCGCCATTCACGACGCAGCCGATGGTGGGGAGGGGTCGCTCGTGATCGGGCGTGACGCGGGGAGCGGCCGCTTTCTCATCTCGGACATGCCCGAGGGCGAGTTGACCGAGACGTTGAGTCGACGGGCACCGATGCTGATCCTGCTGGGTCTCGGCATGAGCGTCGTGTCGCTGTATTTCTTGCTCACCGAGCTTGGGCTCGGCTGATCTCGGTGCGGTATGGGGTGGTCTCCGTCCGACAGTTCGACCACCGCGGACCGCCACGGGCGCTCGAATCGGCCGCAGGTCAATTTACGGCCTCGGCCGCGAACGCCTCGGTGAACGCCGCCACCGCCTCCCAGTCCGTGTACTCGTAATCCCGGGACGTGTCGGTATCACCGGTCGACTCGGCGGCGATCCGCTTGAGCATCGCTCGTTTGAGAAAGCCATATTCGGAGTATTTGAGCGCGCCGCCGAAGGTGGCGATCCGATCCGGCTCGAAGCCGGTTTGCGTGAGCAGCTCCTCGACGTACCGTGCCGCCTCGGCGCGTCGGTCGGGGTCGTCGACCGCGGATGACAGGGAGACCTGGAAGTAGGCGCTGGGGATCGCGGCAATGGCGTCGGCGTGTTCCTCGAGGAACGAGATGACGGCGCGATTTGGCCGTCCCATGTGGATGGACGACCCGACGATAACGGCGTCCATCGCATCGACGTCGGGGGTCGCCGCCTCGAGGTCGAACGCCGTCGCGTCATGGCCACGCTCGCGCAACGTCTCGACGATGCGCTCGGCGACTGCCGCGGTTTGTCCCTCGCCGGTGCCATAGACGACGCCGATGGTTGCCATGGGACGATCGGATGGTGGTTGCGATCGGTTGGTCCGGACCTACACGGTGTCCCGATCGGTATAGGTGTACCGCCGAGCGATCTGTCCACCTTCGAACTCGTGAAAGTCGGCGAATCCGAAGCTGACGGGGTCGCCGCCCTGGCGCCCCGAAAATCGCCCCCTGACGGCGACGCGACTGCCGTCGACGAGCACGGCCTCGACCTCGTGGGCGCCGTCCTCGAGGGGGCGCTCCGACCGGTAGAACCGTTCGAGGGCATCGCGCCCCTCGATCGGGTTCTGACCTGGGCGAACGTAGCTGACGTCCGGGCTGAACAGTGCGATGAGCTCGTCGATTTCGCCCGCGTCGATGAGTCGATAATAGCGCCTGACCGTGGCCTCGGGATCGACCATAGCCGGAGTTGGGACCCATCGCACTTAGCCGGGAGGCCCGATACCGGATTTTAAGGTATGCCTCGGCGTAGCATTCACCATGTCGATCGAGGAGACGACCCTCCCGGGCGTCGGTAAGAAACACGAGATCGACCTGGGAGACGGCTCCACCCTGATCATCGTGACCCACAATACCGGCCGACGGGAGGTGTTTCGGCGTCACGAGCCTGACGCCGACTCCGAGAAGCTCTTCGAGGCGTCCGACAAGCTCGCCCGGACGATCGGGACGATCCTCGAGGGGGCGTACTTCCAGCCGGTCGAGTCGGAGGCGGTCGAGACGATGCTCGCGGAGGGGCTGTTCATCGAGTGGTTCAACGTCGCCGAGGGGGCCCATCTTGCGGGACGAACCCTCGAGGAGGCCGAGGTTGGGGCCGAGACGGGCGTCCAGGTCGTCGCCATCCAGCGCGAGGGAGAGCTTTTGCCGAGCCCGACCGCGGCGACGGAGATCCATGCCGGTGATACCGTGGTGGTGGTCGGTGGCGAGGAGAGCTGTGCCACCTTCGAAACCATGGTTTCGCCCCCCGAGGTTACCGAGTAGCGGTCAGGACAGATCGCGCGCGGCGCCGAGGCGTCGTCGCATCTTGATGAGCTCGCGGTACAGATCGGTCCCTCGAATGGCCAGGTGGGTCCGTCGGATGGTCGCGAGGCGTTCTCGAAGGTGGTCATCGATCGCGTCGTATCGCTCGTTCCGGTACAACACGGGGACGTCCCGGCCCCCGTCATCGACCGGCTCATCGAGGAGCGCTGCCCTGAGGCGTTGCAACCCGACGAGGTCGCCACCCACCAACTGGGCGAGGTCGAAGTAGACGGGCCAGCGGACCAGCACGTCCCAGCAGCGTTCAAACGGCCACTCACGCGCGGCGAGGTCGGACTCCAGGCGGCTACATCGCCCGAGGAGGAACGGAACGTCGAAGGTGAGGTGGTTGACCCCCACGAAGAGGGCACCACCGCTGGAGCGCTTTCGTTCGATGTCGTCCCACGCCTCGAGAAACGCCACGAGCAGCTCCGGTTCATCGTCGTGCTCCCAGCGCGGGATGGCCGTCACGGTACCCTCCCCGTCGGCGACCGCGATCGCGACGAGCTCGTGATCGACGGGGGAGAGGCCGGTCGTCTCACACGCCGGCCCGTAGACGATCATCGCGCCTCGCCAGACGGCGGCGGGTGCCATAGTGGCTGGGGTGGACCGGACGTGCCGTCAGTCTCCGCCGAAGACCGCCTCCGGACGGAACTGCCGACTGACCACCTTCCACTGCCCGGTGGCAAAGCGGTGGTAGTTGACGCCGGCCGGGACGACCGATTCGGCCGCGAGCGACAGATAGATCCCCCAGACGCCCACCGCCGTGATCGAGCCGACGTACGCCAGCGGGATGGCGAACACGTACAGCCCGAGCAGGTTCGCATAAAACGGCCATCTGGTGTCGCCGCTCGCGCGCAACGGCCCGGTTGCGGCGCCGCTGACCCCCCAAAAGACCACGCTCAGCGCGGCAACCCGGACGAAGGGGACCGCGATGGAGAGGTTGGACGGATCGTTAACAAACAGCCGCGTGATGGGGTCGGCGAAGACGAACGCCACGACCGCGCCGATGGCATAGACGGCCACGGCGAACCGAATGATCTCGTGGCCGTACTTGTCGGCCAGCGCCTCGTCGCCGGTGCCGAGGGCCTGCCCGACGAGACTGCTCGAGGCGAGGCTGAACCCCCACCCTGGCGTGTTGAGCAGTCCCCGGATGCGCTTGGCGATCTCGTAGGCGGCGACGACCGGGTCGCCGAAGGTCGCGACGATCGCCAACAACGGGAAGCTCGCCGCCGTTCGCGCCCCGTTCGTGAACACGAGCGGCGTCGCGATCTTGACGAGATCGATGACCAGGTCCCGCTGGAGATACGGCCCTCGGGCGGAGACGGTCACCGGGAAGGTTCCGATGGCCGGGAGCCGCCAGCCAAGAAAGCCGAGGATGAAGGCGCCCAGGATGATGACGTTGGACAGGACCGTCCCGAGCGCGGCGCCGACGACGCCCAGCCCGAGTCCGAAGATGAAGATCGCGTTGAGGCCGATGTTGATGACGGCGCCGCCCGCGCGCACCATCATCGGCGTCCACGCGTCGTCGGCCCCGACGAGGGCCCGACTTCCGATGAGGTTCAACCCCGCAAACGGCACCCCGAGGGCCACGACGGCGAGGTACTCAGAACCATAGCGCAAGGCGTCACCATCGGCTCCGAGCGTGGCGATCAGGGGCTCGGCGAAGTACCAAAAGCCGACCGCGACGGGCACCGTGATGAGGAGCGTGACCACGGCACTGCTCTTGATGGCCACCTCGAGTTCGTCCCAGACCTTCGCCCCGTAGCGCTGTGAGACGAGGCTGATCGTCCCGCCAGCGATGCCACCTCCGAGCGCGAACGCCATCCCCCAAAACGGGTTCGCAAAGCCGAGGCCGGCGATCGCCGGAAACCCGAGCGCGAGGCCCACCATGGCGGTATCGGCGGCCGTTTTGGACATCCTGGCGATCCCCGTCACGATGCGAGGCCACGCCAGGTCGGTCGTCCGCTCGGCCCGTTCGGCATCCACGAGGCCGAGCCGGTCGAGCGCGTAGCCGATCCACAGCAGGCTGGCACGCAGCGGATTCGGTCGGCGGGCGCTCGACACGGGTAGATTCGCGGGTTCGGCCCTGCCCGATTAAAGGTCTTCCCGACCCGGCAACATCGGCTTCAGCGTCGGCTCGTCGGTGTCAGGGTGATGGCCGAACGAAAGCTCCTTTAAAGGCGCTTCAGGTTGGCCGCGCGCGGGCCCTTCTGCCCGGCGGTGATTTCGAATTCCACTTCTTGACCCTCTTCGAGGTCCTCTCCGCCGACGTCTTCCATATGGAAGAAGACGTCTTCGTCGGAATCGTCCGTTTCGATGAATCCATAGCCCTTCCGATCGTGGAAAAAGGCAACCGTACCAGTTGGCATTCGCTTGAACTCCGACCGAAACGCAGCCGGCTGGAGGGATATACTTGGCGGTCCGTCGTGGCGAGATCGCGGAGGCTGCCCGTGAGTGCCGTCACGTCGAGGAGATCGAGTGTGTCTCCGTCGGTTCGGACACCTCGTCGACGGGGACCATCGAGTAATCCACGGAGAGCGTGCCGCTCGTTGCCCGAACCTGGCCGACGAACGATGACAGCTCGTCCAGCTCACCCTCGAGAATGAACAGCTCCAGACAGTAACCCTCCCCCACGTGGCTGTGGACGTTCGAAACGACGGTGGCCTCGTACTCGTGGCGGAGATGCGTCATGGCCTGTTCCACGTCGGACGACTCGTAATTGAACAGGACCGTCACGACGGACATGAGCTCGCGCCCCTCGAGGTCGACCTCCTCGAACTCCTCGAGGAGTCCGCGAGCCGCCTCCCTGATGACCTCGCTTCGCCCGGTGTACCCATGGGCGTCGACGAACTCGTCGAGCCGCTCGACGAGCGACTCGGGCATGGAGACGCTGACAACGGTCATCCGGTCGGTCTCGGGTCAGATGGCGTTTAACGATTGTGACTTGGGCCGTTTACAGGTCGCCCCAGTGGAGGCGTGGCTCCCTCGCTGCCGCGACCTGGTCGATGGTCGTCACGGCCGTCCGGTTGGGCCGGTCACCGAGGTCCCCGGAATCCAACGCGGCCACCGCGTTAAAGGCGTGCGCGAGGTCGTCGAGATCCGCCCGGTTGAGCGTCTCCGTGGGCTCCGTCATGAGCGCCTCGTCGACGAGTTCGGGCCACTTCGTCGTTGGGGGGTGGACGCCGTGGTCGAGCATCGCCCGGGCCACCTCGGCGGCGTCGCGCTCACCGGCACTGGCGACGAACTCGTGTTGGACCGGGCCGTAGGGCACGTCGAAGTCGATCTGCTCGGCCAGGTAGCGCGCATTGAGCAACGCCTTCGCGCTCGCATCGCGCAACCCCTCGTCGCCGAGGCGGGCGATGTACGCGTAGGCCTTGAGGAGCACCAGCCAGTTGCCATCGTAGCCGTGGACCTTGCCGACCGTCCGATCGGGCTCGACCCGGCGATACGTGCCGTCGTCCTCCTCGACCATCGGCGTCGGGAGGTACGCCGCCAGGGCATCGGTCACACCGACTGGACCGGCGCCCGGACCGCCGCCGCCATGGGGCGTGGCGAACGTCTTGTGGACGTTGTAATGGGTGATGTCGAAGCCCATGTCGCCCGGTCGGGCGCGCCCGAGGAGGGCGTTCAGGTTCGCTCCGTCGTAATAGAGCAACCCGCCGACCTCGTGGACCATTTGGGCCATGCGTTCGACGTCGCGCTCGATGACGCCGAGGGTGTTCGGATTCGTCAGCATCAACGCGGCCGTCTCGGGCCCCAACGCCGCCTCGAGGGCCTCGAGGTCGACACGGCCCGCCTCGTTGGAAGGGACCGTGACGACGTCGTAGCCACCCATCGCCGCACTGGCGAAGTTCGTCCCGTGTGCGCTCTCGGGCACGATGACCTCGGTGCGCTGGTCGGCCTCGTCGTTGTCCGCGTGGTAGGCCCGGGCGATGAGGATTCCCGTGAACTCGCCGGCAGCGCCGGCCGGCGGCTGCAGCGACACCGCGTCCATGCCGCCGATGGTCGCGAGCTGCTCCTGGAGGCGGTACATGATCTCGAGGAGTCCCTGGACGGTCTCGTCCGGGCGGTCCGGATGGAGGTGTGCCCGCGCATCGGCGGCCACCCGTTCGGTGAACTTCGGGTTGTACTTCATCGTGCAACTGCCGAGCGGGTAGGGCCCGGACTCGATCCCGTAGGTCATCTGCGATAGCCTGGTGTAGTGGGCGGCCACCTCCGGTTCGGCCGTCTCGGGGAGGGTCAACTCGTCGCGGGTCAGGTCCGCGGGGAGCACCTCGTCGTCGGGGCTCACGGTGGCCTCGCCCTTCTCCCGGAGGAGGGGCTCGGCGACGTCATCCTCGGGTCGGCGCCACCGGGCCTGGTCGTGGGTCCTCATGCGACCACCTCCGCGACGGCATCGACGAACGCATCGATCGCCGCCGCCGGCCGATTGATGACGGCCACCTGCAGGGTGGACTCGTCGAGCACGTGGACGGCGAAGCCTCGATCGAGCAGTCCCTCGGCCGCCGCCGGCGCGTCCGGGACGGTGAACGCAAACTCGCGGAAGTGGTGTCGGTCGTGGGCCGGGGCCTGCACGCCTGCAATGGCGTCAAGTCGGCTCGCCACCGATCGGGGCCGCTCCACGGCGGTCTCGGCGAGATCGACCAGGCCGTCGGCACCCAGCCACGCGGCATGGATCGCCGCGCGAAGGGCCACCCAGGCCTGGTTCGTACAGATGTTACTGGTTGCGCGTTCACGACGGATGTGTTGCTCGCGGGTGACCAGCGTGAGGGCGAACGCGCGCGTCCCCTCGGCATCCTCGGTGGCCCCCGCGAGCCGGCCCGGGACCTGTCTGACGTACTCCTCCCTGGTCGCGAACAGCCCCAGCCCCATTCCGAATGCCGCCGGGAGTCCGAGGACGCCGGCATCGCCGACGACCACGTCAGCGCCGACGTCGGCCGGGCGCTCCAGGAGTGCCAGGGCAATCGGGTCGGTCCCGACCGTGAAGGCGGCGTCATGTTCGTCCGCCAGCTCGCCGACCGCCCCGAGGTTCGGCTCGATCGCACCGCGGATGGTCGGCGACTCCCCGTAGACCATGACCGTCTCCTCGTCGATTCGGTCGGCCAGCCCCTCGACGTCGGCCGTCGCGTCCGCCGTGGGATACGTCTCCACCACGAGCTCGGGGCCGGCGGCGTAGTTCTCGAGGACCGATCGTCGGCCGGGATGGAGGGTCTCCGGGACGAGCACGACGTCCCCGCTGGTCGCTCGCAGCCGATCGGCGAACGTCGCCGCCTCCCCGAGGGCCGTCGCCGCGTCATAGAGCGAGCAGTTCGCGACATCGAGACCCGTCAGCTCGACGATCATCGATTGGTACTCGAACAGCGCCTGCAGGTAGCCCTGGCTGGCCTCGGGCTGATACTGGGTGTAGGAGGTGAGAAACTCCGACCGGCCGGCGATCTCGTCGACGATCGCGGGCACGTAATGGTCGTAGTGTCCTCGCCCGAGCAGGCTGGTGAGCGCCGCTGATTGGTCGAGCAAGCCCTCCACCTCGCTCACGACCTCGCGTTCGGTACGGGCCGGGATGTCAAAGCGGTCGTCGAAGCTGATGGCCGCGGGGATGTCGAACAGCTCCTCGACGCTCTCGACGCCGACGGCCTCGAGCATGGCCTCGGTTTCGGCCTCGCTGTGCGGTGCGAACGGGCTTCCTGTGGTGGATGTCCCTGGCATGGCCTGATCGACCCCGGATGATCGATTTCCTACCTCGGAACTCCGCGGGTTGTCTTTATCAGGACCGTGGTTTCCGGGCGAACGTGGTCCAGGTCAGGCCAGCTGGTCCTCGTAGGCGTCCGGCGACAGCAACGCCTCGAGCGCATCGTCACCGGCCGGGTCGACCTCGATCATCCACCCATCGTCATACGGCGAGTCGTTGATGCGTTCTGGCTCATCGAACAGCGCCTCGTTGCGGTCAACCACGTCCCCGTCGATCGGGGCGTAGACGTCGGAAACGGCTTTGATGCTCTCGATGACGCCGAAGGGATCGCCGGCGGCGACGGCATCACCGATGTCCGGCAGTTCGACGTAGACGATGTCGCCGAGCTCGTCCTGGGCGAAATCAGAGATGCCGACCCGGACGGTGCCGTTGGTTGCCTTTGCCCACTCATGGCTGTCGATGTACCGTCGATCGTCCCGGACCTCGATGCCCATGCGGTCAGCTCACGAAGGGCAGGGATTCAACTTTTCCCCTTCGGGGTTCGTCGCGGATCCGCACGTCGACGTCGGTCCCCGGCTCGGCAAGCGCCGCGTCGAGATAGCCCAGGGCGATCGGCCGATCGAGGCTCGGGCTCTTGGTGCCGCTCGTCACCATCCCGACCGTCTCATCCCCACTGAGCAGCGCATAGCCGTGGCGGGGGATGCCTCGATCGACCATCCCGAGGCCGACCAGTCGCTGAGTTGGGCCCTCCTGGTCCACCGCGGCCAGGGCCTCCCGACCGACGAAGTCCGTCTCGAGGTCGACGGCGAACCCGATACCCGCTTCGATGGGCGTGCGCGGGTTGTCCTCGGGGTCGAACTCGTTCCCGCCGAGGAGCAACCCGGCCTCGAGGCGCAGGGTATCCCGGGCCCCGAGGCCACAGCGTTGACAGGAACATGCCGCCCAGAGGGTCTCGGCGTCGGCCGACGCACAGATGATCTCCACGCCGTCCTCGCCGGTGTAGCCGGTACGAGAGACGATCGCCTCGACGCCGGCGATCGAGGTGGGGGTGCAGGCGAATCGGTCCAGCTCGCCCGGGTCGTCTGCCGCGATCGCTGCGACTTGCTCGATGGCGTCGGGGCCCTGAATGGCGATCATGGCCAGCTCGGCGGTCCGGTCGGTCACCGTCGCATCAAGCGCCCATTTCTCGCGGTGGTCCTCCCACCGGGCCGCCATCGCCTCGTTGTGCCCGGCGTTCGGGATGAACCGGAACCGGGCCTCCCCATCCACGTCGCCGTACCGGAAGACGATCGTGTCATCGAGGATGACCCCTTCGACGTCGGTGATCGCCGCGTACTGTCCCTCCCACTCGCCGAGTGCGGTGACGTCGTTCGTCGTGAGCCGTTGCATGAGGGTCGTGGCGTCGGCCCCGCCGACGTCGATTTCGCCCATGTGGGAGACGTCGAACCGGCCAGCCGCCGTTCGGACGGCCTCGTGTTCCTCCGCGATGCCCTCGAAGCTGACCGGCATCTCCCAGCCGCCGAAGCCCGTGAATCGTGCCCCGGCGTCAGCGTGGCGAGGATGCAATGGCGTGCGTTGATCGCCCATGTGATCGCCTCCGCCAGCCAGGCATTAATCGGTTCGCCATCGGCTGGGGGATTATATTCTCGACCGCCCAACTCGAGGTGATGTGGTCGTGGATCCGGTCGGTGGTGGGCGGCGGACGCCAGTCTCGGTACGGCCTGTTCCTGGACGGCCCGAACCTCCTCCGCGACGACGTCGGCGTTGACCTCAACGAGGTTCGCGACCGGGTCGACGCGCGCGGTGACCTCGTGCTCGGTCGGGTCTATCTCGACCATCGCGCCTCGGCCAGCCTCGTGCAGGCCGTCGAAGCGGCTGGATTTGAGGTGGTCACCACGAGCGGGGACGTCGACGTCCGCCTCGCGGTGGACGCGACCGAAGCCATCGTGGGGGACGCCGTGGACGGGGTGGTGATTGCAACGCGCGATCTCGATTTCAAACCGGTCCTCGAACTGGCCCGGCGCATGGGCGTCACCACCGTCGTCGTGGTCCCCGAGGGGGTTCCCCGATCGGAGGGGCTCCTGGCGGCGAGCGACGAGGTGATCACCCTCACGGCCTAGCGTCGCGTTTTAGGGGTCGCCCGAACCAGCTCGCTCATGGACCAGCCACCGACACCCGTGTTGGACAACCATCTCCATTTACATCCCGACGGACAGGGTGTCGCCGCTGCTGAAACGTTCGCACAACTCGGCGGGACCCATCTGCTGGTGGTCAACCGACCGTCGTGGCACTTCGTGGATCGCGTGGACGAACCGGCAGCCTTCTCAACCGCCTTTGAGGCCACCATCGAACTCGTCGAAGGGGCATCGGACGTCCTTCCGGGCCGGGCGTGGGCCATTCTCGGCGTCCATCCGGCGCTCATCTCACGCCTCGTGGACGAGCGGGGGATGGCACCCGACGTCGCCCAGTCACTCATGGCCGAGGGGCTCGACCGCGCGGCCGAGCGGGTGGCCGAGGGTCGGGCGCTGGGCCTGAAGTCCGGCCGACCCCACTACGACGTGGACGACGCCGTCTGGGCGGCGTCCAACGCCCAGATCCGCCACGCCTTCGACCTGGCGGCCGACCTCGACTGTGCCGTCCAGCTGCACGCGGAGACGACCGACGACATGCGGGACGTGGCTCGGTGGGCGGACGACGCGGGACTCGACCCCAGTCGCGTGGTCAAGCACTACGCCGAGGGTCCGGTGGCCGGCGTTACGCCGAGCGTGATCGCCCGGACCGAGGCCGTGGATCGGGCCGCGACGGAGCTGGATCGGTTCTTCCTCGAGACCGACTTCCTGGACGATCCGGATCGGCCCGGTGCGGTGTTAGGTCCCAAAACGGTGCCGCGACGGAGCCGTCGGCTCCATGAGGCGGGACATGATCGGGCCCTCGAGGTGGCCCACGTCGAGACACCCCGGCAGGTGTATGGGATCGACACGCGTGGAACGCTCGAACGGTAACCGGAAGGAAAGGTCTTTCATGCTCGCTCGGTACCCCTGAATATGGACGACGAGACCGTCGAGTTCTATTCTCAACAGCGGTGGGACAACTGGTTGGACCGCCTCTCCGAGGCTGATTTAACCGATGACGAGGAGGCGACGCGACTGTTTCTCAACCTGCAAAGTGACACGGCCATCGCGGTCGCGAAGGTGCTCGGTGCCCTCGAGGACGGGCGCATCGACGCCAACCGCGCGGGCGACGAGCTCGCCCGCATCCAGTCGATCGTCTACGACGAACCCCCGGAGATGGACGACACGGGCCGGGAGCTGATCGATGCGGTCCAGACCAGCCTCGCCGGGGTCTTCGGGGCGGCCGACCGCCACGTGGCCGGCGACGGACCCCCATCGACGTCGATCGAGTCGCTGGTCGAGCAGGCGGCGGACGCCGAGGATGAGGAGGCGTTCGACCGTGCGCTCGAGCGGGTGACGGACGTCGGGTTGCACGTGATCAACGGTCGTGACCTCGACATCGAGCTGACTGACGGGCTCGAGTTCGGCCTCGTGACGGAATGGCTGGGCGGGATCGACAGCCTCCAGGCTGCGCTGGCCGGACCGCAGGTGGTCGAAGACTGACCCCGACCGGAATACGACAGTTGTCGAACTCCTCATCGACATAGCCAAATAGCCCCTCATACCATCTCGAGATACTATGACGACCGTGGGGATCGACGCGATCGACCTCTGGGTGGGCAACCTCCGGCTGGACCTTCCGGGAACCTTCGCGCCGGCCAAGGGTGAGGATCCCGAGAAGTACACCAAGGGACTCGGGCTCCATGCGAGCTCCTTCCCCGACACCTACGAGGACATCGTCACGATGGCGGCCAACGCGGCGTATCGTCTGATGGAGCGCAACGACCTGACCCCAGCCGATATCGGCCGCATCGACGTCGCCACCGAGTCCGCGTTCGACAAGTCGAAACCCGTCTCGACGTACGTGGCGGGCTGTCTCGAGTCGGTCTACGACGAGCAGTTCAGACACGCCAACAAGGGCGAGCGGAAGTTCGCCTGCATCTCCGGCACCCAGAGCCTCGACGATGCGTACAACTGGATCGCCTCCGGACGCAACCGTGGTCGAGGCGCGCTGGTCATCGCGACCGACACGGCCCTCTATGAGCGCGGCGACGCCGGCGAGGCCACGCAAGGTGCCGGAGCGGTGGCGATGTACATCGCCGAGAACCCCGACATCGTCAGCTTCAGCAAGGAACAGGGCATCGGGAGCGCCGACGAGACGGACTTTCTCAAGCCGAACCAGCAGTTCCCCAGCGTCGACGGCAAGCGGTCGGTCCAGGTCTACCTCGCCCGGATGCGTGAGGCGCTTGAGGACTACAAGTCGGTCGCCGGGTCGATTCATCCTGACGAGATCATCTATGGCCCGTTTCACACGCCGTTTCCGGGCATGGTTCGCAAGGCTGCCGTCTTGGCCTACCGGAACGTGATCAGGGACACCGAGGTGGCCGACGAGCTCGAATCCGAGGTGGGGCGCCAGCCCGACCCCGACGACTTCGACGACGAGGAGGCGTTCCTCGACGCGTTACGGGAGTACACGGACGCCCTGCGCGATAGCGACCGGTACCAGCAGTGGTACGCCGATCGGATCGTCCCCACCCTGCGGATCGCGCGCGAGGTGGGTAACTGGTACACCGGATCGGTCCACGTGGCACGCACGAGCGCGCTGTTGGACGCCTACGATCGCGACCGCGACGTGGTCGGCGAACGGATGATTCTCGGCTCGTACGGCTCTGGTGCCCAAGCCGAGATCCACGCCGAAACCTTCCAGGCCGGCTGGCGCGACCGGGTCGCCAAACTGGACGTGGACGACCAACTGGCGAGTCGGTACGACCTGAGCTTCGAGGAGTACGAACGCGTCCACGACAACCACAACCTCGATCTCGATACCGACATCGAACCCCTGACGACCCCGGAGAACGAGTTCGTCTTCGACGGCTGGGGGCCGATGGGCGAGCGGCAGTATCGCTTCGTCGACTGACCGATCGAATCCTTCGATACCATCACCATGGAACGACCCGACTGGTCCCGCCGACAGATCGCGCTCGCCGTCGTCGCCATCATCGTCGTGCTCGTCGTCGCCATGGTCGTGATCGGCGTCCTGGGTGCACCGACGATCCAGTCTATGACCAACGAGTGGGGCGAGGTTGACGACGATCGAGTGGAGGTGCTGACCGACCTTCAGGTCGACAATCCGAACCCGGTCGGCCTCGGCTATGGCGTCTCCGGGGTCAACTACACGGTGGACCTGAACGATGTTGGGGTGGCCCGGGGCGGGATCGACGAGGTTGACCTGCCGAGCGGGCAGAGCCAGCTCGACCTCGAGACGACCATCCTCGCCGAGCGGATTCCGCCGTGGTGGGTGTCACACCTGCAAAACGGGGAGCGCAGCGATCTTGCGATCGATGCCACGATCGATGCCAGTCTCGGGCCGCTTTCCACCTCGCCGTCGATCACGCACACCGACGTCATCGAGACCGATCTGATCGCCACCCTCGATGATGGTCTCGGCGGGCTCGAGGGCGAGCACCAGGCCGCCTCGATCGGCGTGGACCCCGTGTCGATCGAACCATCGGTCCGTATCACCGACACGAACGCCTCATGGGGTGCGGTCTCCGACGCCACGACGGAACTTCGGCTGACCTTCGACGTTACCAACCCGAACGCCTATCCGATCCCCACGCCAGCGTTCGCCGGCTCGCTCGCGTTCAACGACGTAGCGATGGGTGAGTGGGAAGCCGATGACGTCGAGTTGACGAACGCCGACCGCGGGGCGACGATCTCCCCTGGCGAAACCCGCGAGCTGACGTTCGCGGTAACGATTGACAACGAACGAATCGGCGACTGGTTCCCGACGCATGTCGACCGTACCGAACGAACGACCGTCCGCCTGGCCGCCCAACTCGTCTACACACTCAACGACTACACCGTGACCGTCCCGCCTGAGGGCGAGGCGTTCGCCTGTACGTTCGACCTGCAAACGGCGATGTTGGTCGACCAGACGCCCGGCGTCTCGAATCAAACCTGTGCGCCGACCGCGTTCGGTCTCACCCCGAGCAGCGGTCTCCTCGAGGAGCTGGGTGCGGCCACCACCCTCGACACGGAGGCCCTTTCTTCACTCTCCAGGGCTCGACGAACGGGCCGTTGAGGCCGCCCGGCCTCCTCAGGGGAGCGTATCCAATCCCTCGAGGACCCCCTCAAGATCCCCCGGACACAGCCCCAGGGCGTAGCCGTCCATCCGGGCGAGTTCCGGGGCATGTGGCCAGAGCGCGTCCTCGTCGATGCCGTGTAACACGACGGCGTTCGGCGTCGGGTTGACGACGCGGAGGGCGACGAGCGGGGATTCGCCACGTGAGATCTCGGTGAAGACGAGCACCCGGCTGGTACTTTGGCCATACAGGTGGAGGAACTCCTCACTGGAGAGGGTCGTGATCGCCCGGACGCTATTGATGACCGTGTGCCCGGTCACTCGATTCCAGCTGCCGGACGTCACCGTGGTGGCGCCGATCGCGTCGAAGAGGCGGTCGACCTCGACGGCAGCGGGGTATTCACGCAGGTCGATCACCACGTCCCCTTGGAACCCCGCGGAGAGGATGCGGCCGTACTGCCGCAGGTGTCGGCCACCTCTTCGCTCGTCGATGGCGATGAGCCCCTCGACCACCGATTCGATGAACTCGACGCCAGGGTTCGGCCGACGGCCGCTTTCGTAATCGGACACGACCGAGGCGGACACGTCCAGCGCATCCGCGAGGGCGGCCTGGGTCACGTCGAAGTCCTGTCGCCACTTCCGGATCGTCCCGCCAGGGTCGTCACTCGTCACGATGTCACCGGCCATCTGCGTGGCGAGGGTCGCCCGAGGGTCCGCGGCGTCCATCGACTACGAGCGGGGCCCCCACCGGCCTAAAGGGTCGGTTTTGGCACGAGGCTAAGGTGGCGGTGGTCGAACGCCCCCACATGCCCTCGACGCTCGTCCACCTCGGCCTCGCCGCCTTGATCGCCGCCGCCCTCCTCGACGAACGCTTCGACGTCCGGGCCCTTGCGGTCGTGTGGATTGTCGTTGTTGTCCCCGAGATCGACACCTTCCTTGGTCTGTGGTGGGACGGTGCCCACCGTGCCGTGTTGCACAATGTATGGGTCGTCGTCCTCCCGGCGGTGGCCCTGTGGTGGGACACGCGCTGGCGGTCACGGTCGACCGTTCACGACCGATGGGGCACCGACGGGATCCGATTGGCCTGGGTCTCCCTCGTGGCGTTGTTGCTCGCCCAGATCGCGCTGGACGCCTTCTTCAATGGGGTCAACCTGTTCTATCCGGTCTACAACGCCTTCATCGACTTGAGCGGTGAGGTGTACCTCTCTGACCAGGACGGCCTCGTTCAGACCATCATCGAGCTCGAGGACCCCGAATCGGTGGTACGCGGTGATACCGATGAGGTCCACTACAGCACCGGCGTCGACCCGGCCCCACCCGGTGCCTCGGATGCGGATGCCGAACGCATCTTTCCCATCGCGATGGACGGCCCCCTCCTCGTCGTCATGGCCTGTGGGTATCTCGTGGCGGGGTATCGGCTGGTTCACGACCGTCATGGCGCCTGATGGCGTCACCCTTTACTGGGACTGGGCGGTACGGTGACTGGATGGTGGTGGAACTGGATGTCGACGGGCTGACGGCCCTGCTCGAGAGCGACGTCGACGTCCAGGTCGTCGACGTCCGACCCCCCTCGGCGTTCGACCGCGGGGCGATCCCCGGCTCGGAGAACGTCCCGTTCGAACGGCTCCTCGACGAGATCGAGGAGATCACCTGGGACGATCGGGTGGTGTTCGTCTGTCCACACGGCGAGCGCTCACGGCAGGCGGCGGAGCTGCTGTCCGCCTATGCGGGGGTCGATGAGGGCACGGAGATCTATAATCTCAAGGACGGGCTGATGGCCTGGGACGGGCCGATCGTGGCGGCGGAGTGATGGGTGACCACAAAGGTTATGCACGAGGTATGTGAATGAATGACACATGGGGTCCGCTCCCAATGAGATTGGCGACTCCGTCGAACGGTTTTTAATTCGCCGCGGGCACGAAGAACGCGACCCTGAGTGGCTTTGGGACGGGAATAAGAAGCAGTGCCCGGAATGCTATGGCCTGCATCGAGGGTCGGCGCTCCAGTGCTCGGTATGCGGTTGGGAACCCCGATAACCCCCCGGTCTACCGACCGTTACGCCGGGGCCGTCCGTGCGAGCTCTCGAACCCGTGAGGCGACCGTCTCACCCAGCTCGTCGGCCAGCTCGTCATCCGTCGGAAACGACGCCACGGGCACCGCCGTCGCCGGACCGTCGTAGTGGTGCGCCAGGGCGCGCGCCATGGTGGCGATGGCCATCTCCGCGACGTCGACGACGGACGTCGGCTGCTCGACGGTCCGAACGGGGATCACGAAGGCGGTTTCGGGACCGGCGTGGCCCACTGCCTCCTCGATGGTCGCGAACACGCCACGGACGTCATGGCGCAGCCGGTCGTCGAACGCGGCGTACGAATCGACGCCGAGGACCCCTGCACCGACGGCGAGGTCGACCCGATGGCACGGCACCACCGCCCCGATGTGGCCGTCGGTGACCGCCGTTTCGATGAGGCGTTCCACGTCGAACTCGTCACGGGGGTCCGTCCGCAATACCTCGACGGTCACGTCGGGCGCCAACCGGTCCTGGACCGTCGCGAGCGCATCGGCGTCGGCCCCGCCGAGGACGAACCGGTCGACGTCCGCGGCAAGCTGTCGCGCGGTGGCACTGCCGAGGGGGAGATCGGCACCCGTGATGACGACGGACCCGTCGATCATGCTCGGTCGACGGTCGGACACGCCCGTACAAAGGGACTCCGACTACGGTTCGAGAACAACACACTTGGTGTGCCCTCGCCAAGTCGTGGTCGATGGACGACGGGCACACGGCGGTCATCCCCCACACGCTCAGCCAGCGCGCCCAGGCGACCCTCTCGTCGGCCGTCGGCGACCGGGTGCCGGAGCTCGAAGTGGCGACACCTCGAACCCCCGACGATACGATTGCGGCGCTGGAGTCGGCCTCGATCGCCATCTCCATGCACATGCGCGAGTCCTGGTACGACCACCTTGACCGTCTCGAGTGGATTCAGGGGCTGAGTGCCGGTTACGACCACTTCGACCTCGATCGCCTCGAGGACGCCGGGATCCGGATGACGAACGCCTCTGGCGTGCACGCGACACCGATCGCCGAGCAGGTGATGAGCTATCTTCTGGCCTTCGAACGCGACCTGTTGCAGGCCATGGCGAACAAACGCCGCGGCGTCTGGGAGCGGTATACGGGCGGCGAGCTGGGCGATCGAACCCTTGGGATCGTGGGACTGGGGGCGATCGGATCCGCCGTGGCCCACCACGGTGCGCGATTCGACATGGAGATCGTGGCGAGCACGCGCACCCCCTCGGAGGCGCCGGACGTGGTCGATGCGGTCCACCCGCCATCGGAGCTCGACACCGTCCTCGCGACGGCGGAGTATCTGGTGGTCGCCGTGCCGCTGACGCCGGAGACGCGTGGCCTCCTTGACGCCGACGCCTTTCGCGTGCTCCCCGACGATGCCGTGGTCGTCAACGTCGCACGGGGTGGGGTGATCGTCGAGGCCGACCTCATCCACGCCCTCAAACAGGGCCGCATTGGCGGCGCCGCCCTCGACGTCTTCAGGGAGGAACCCCTCCCCGATGACTCGCCACTGTGGAACCTGTCGAACGTGATCATCACGCCCCACATGGCCGGATCGACCCCGCATTACTGGGAGCGCTGTGCCGACATCTTCGCGACGAACTACGACCGGTTCACCCGGGGACGGCCCGAGGAGATGCGCAACGTGGTGCTCTAGGACGGCGATTCAGCGGGCTTCTTTGGACAGGACGTCCTCGGCCGAAAAGGACCGCTCACAGGCGGTACATCGGTAGGCGTCCAGGCCCTCCTTTACCACGTCAGCCCCGGAATCGCACTCCGGACAGGTGATGTCGTGGAGGGTCGTCATCGGATTCGATTATCACATCCGCGCTAAAAAATCGCGTGGTGGCCTGGCACCGCACGTTCAAAGGGTAGCTGTCCCTACGGTCGGGGCATGACACGATACTTCGAGGATCTCACGATCGGGGACACCCATACCACCGCGTCCTACGCGATGACCGGCGAGGAGATCGTCACCTTCGCCGAGCGGTACGATCCCCAGCCCATCCACACCGATCCGTCGGCCGCCGCCGAGTCGTTCTTCGGTGGACTGATCGCCAGCGGCTGGCACACGGCGAGCGTCTGCATGCGGCTCATCGTCGACGCCCTCGCGGATTCCGCCTGGGTCGGGGCGAAGGGCCTCGACGAGTTGCGGTGGATTCGCCCGGTCCGTCCCGGTGACGAGCTGACCGTCGACGTGGAGGTCGTCGACAAGGAGCCCTCGTCGAACCTGACCGGCATCGGCGAGGTTCGCCTGCGCGTCACCGGCCGGAACCAGGCGGACGAAGCGGTCATCAGCTGGACCGCCATCTCGCTCGTTCGCCGTCGGACGTGACGACGTGGCGCCGGTCACGCCTCCGGGACGAGGCCGAGGTGGTGCTCGATCGTGCCGGCATACTGCATGAGCACCGTGCCGAGGATGGCCATCACGAGCACGTAACCGACGGCAAAGGCCGGAATGAGGTCGGTCATCACGGTTCCGGCGCCGGTTGCGGCCACGGTGGCGATAATCAGCGAGAACTCACCCCGGGTCACCATGGCCAGCCCGACCCGAGTCGACCGGCGCCGGTCGAGGTCGAACGCCCGACCCCCAAGATAGCCGCTGGCCAGTTTCCCGGCCGTCGTGAGCACGACCGCCGCAAGCAATACCCCGGCGACCGGCACGAACAGTCCCGGGTCGGTCGTGAGACCGATCCAGAAGAAGAACACGGCCGCGAAGACGTCACGCACGGGGAACAACAACCGCTCGACTCGCTCGACGTGGCCGGTCGAGCTGACGGCCATCCCCACGAAGAAGGCGGCGACCGCCTCGCTCACCCCGAGGGTCAGGGCACCACCGGCGATGAGCACGGTGATCCCGACCGCCCGGAGGATGAGCTGTTCGTCGGAGCTGACGTCGATCAGGCGGGCGAACATCTCGTCACCGAACACGACGACCAGGAGCAAGCCGGCCATCACGGCCACCGCGATCCCCACGGGGACGACCGCGGCGGTGATGCCATCGCCCGACCCGCCGATGAGGGCGGCCGTGACCGCCAGATAGACCGCGATGAACAGGTCCTCGAAGACGAGCGTCCCCAACATCGGCTCCGCCTCGGGGTTGGCGAGCCAGCCCCGTTCGATCAGTGCCTTCGTGATGACCGCGCTGGACGAAATGTACACCACGCCCGCGAGCAACCACGCCTCGAGGAGCGTCCAGCCCATGGCCAGGCCGATCGCGAACCCCAGCGGGAAGTTGATGCCGAGGTCGATCGCCCCCGCGAGGCCGATTCGGTGGAGGTTTTCGAGGAGGCGATCGATGCTGAACTCGAGGCCGAGATAGAACAACAAGAAGACGATGCCCAGCTCGGCTCCCAGCTCGATGAACTCCGTCTCGACGAGGTGTGGGAGGTCGAGATCGGCGATCACGTACGGCCCGCTCAGGATCCCGGCCAGAATGTACAGCGGAATGACCGAGGCCCCGAGGCGGTTGGCGATCCCACCGGCGATCGCGATCGCGGCGAACATCGCACCGACCTCGAGGAGGGCGGTCTCGGCCACCATGGTTACCGCCCCTGGTTCGGCCGTTCCATGGGAATGTGACCGATCGGTTCCTCACGATCTCGATGGCGATGTCGTGGAGTGGTCGGCTCGTCCGATGACCAACTGTCGGCGGTCGGACGATCCGAACATTCCATGGCCGAAGCGTTCCAGGCGGGCTCCCATCAAGGTTCGTACCCGGGTGGTTCACTCCTCGGGACGCGGTCGAACGACGAGAACGGCGCTGACGGAGCCGGCGGCCACGCGATCGGCCGCATCCCCGAGCAGGGCCGATTCGAGCCCGGCCGGTGCTTCGGCCAGGACGATAAGGTCGACGTCCGCACCGGCGTCCACCATCCGCGGGACGGCGCGAGTTCCTTCGGGGTCGGCGATCGAGACCCTGGATGCGGACACACCCTGTTCGATGAGGGCTTCTCGCGCCGCCTCGACGTCGGCGGCATCGACGTCCATGCCGGCGTCGACGAGGACGATCGCCGGCTGGCGCTCGCCGAGGAGCCGTCTGGTGACGTCGATCACCCGATCCGGATCGAAGCCCGGCGTCACGGCGATGAGAACCGACTTGAGCGCGCCGATCGGCCTGACGACCAACTCGCCATCGCAGTGGTGCTCGGTGGCGATTCGCTCGATCGTTTGGGCGCGGTCGCGGGTGAACGCCACCACGGGTTCGACCGTGGCACCGACCCGTTCGAGGTCGGCTGTCAGCGCCTCGAGCAACTCTATCGTGCGGTCCTCGAACTGCATCCGGGCCTGATCCGGTGGCGTCTGTTCCGGAACCTCGTAATAGCCCAGGAGCACCACGTGGGTCGGTGCCAGCAGATCGATCGTGCCCGGTGGCAGGCTCTCGCCGGCGAGGATTTCGAGAGGAACCAGCACCCGCGGACGGGATTCCTCGGCCTCGACCGGCTCGCCAAGCCGTCGAACCCAGCTGTAGAACGCGTCGCTCATCGATGTGACCTCCAGTGTCCGCGCGGTAAAAGTGCCGTCGGGGATGGGACCATCAGAGCACCCCCCGGAGCTCGATCGACCTCGCGTAGAGCCCGTACCAGCCGAGGGCGACCACCGTTACGACGAGCCCCACGATGATCGATAGCGGGTCCATGAACGCGATCAGCGCGAAGCTCGCCACCCCGCCGAGGAGGGGGAGGATCGGATACCCGGGCGTCCGATAGCTCGGTTCGTACCACGCCGGTGGGTTGCGCCGCAGGGCGATCAGCGCGATACAGAGGAGTCCGTACATGACCAGATGGAGGAAGGAGGCCACCTCCGCCAGCAGCTCGACGCGACCCGTTGCAGTCAACATGAGGATCGGACCGCCGGCGAGGCCCAGCGCCACGTGTGGCGTCCCGAATCGAAGGTTGATCGTCGCCGCTTTCCGGGGTAAAAGTGCGTCCCGGCTGAGGGCGAAGATGGCGCGCGAGGCACTGAGGATCGAGGCGTTCGCACTGGAGATGGTGGCCAACAGGCCGGCGATGAGGATGAGAATGGCCCCCGCGGGTCCGAGCAGCTCCCGGGCGACCTCGACCATGGCCGTCTCGCCAACCTCGCCGAGTCGCCCGCTTCCGAGGATGCTCGTTGCCACGAAGATCGTGATCACGTACAGCCCGCCCACGATGATGACCGACCCGACCATCGCGAGCGGGAGGTTTCGGGAGGGCCGTTTGATCTCACCGGCGACGGTCGCGACCTGGGCGAATCCCAGGTACGAGGTGAACACGAGGGCGGCGGTGGAGAGGATCGGTCCGTAGCCGAAGGGGGCGAACCGTTCGGGCGGGCTGGCGGACCCCACAAACCCGAGCGCGTTCGCACCGCCAAAGGAGAGAAAACCGGCGAGCATGACGAGTAACAGCCCAACGATAAGGTTTTGCAAGGTGGCCGTGTTCTCCGTGCCGGTCAGGCTGACCGCCGTGAGAACCGCCCCGAACAGGAGCCCGAGCGCGATCACCGGGTCGACCCCGAGGTCGATGCCGACCTCGGCGAGCGTCTGGGCGGCGTAATGTCCGAGCCCAACCAGGTAGAACGCGGTGGCGAACACCAGCCCGAACCAGAGGCCGATCCCGACGATCGCCCCGACGGGCGTCCCCAGCGCGCGGGAGATAAAGTAGTAGCCGCCGCCGCTGCGGGGCATGGCGGTCGCGAGTTCTGACGTCGGCAGCGCCACCAGCAACGCCACCACGGCACCCAGGGCGAACGATGCCGCCGCGGCGGGCCCCGCCTCCTCGGCCGCGAGGCCGGGAAACACGAAGATGCCGGCTCCGATCATCGTGCCGATGCCGATCGCGAGCCCGCCGACGAGTCCGATCGTCCGCTCGAGTTCGACCGTCTCGGCAACCTCGGTGACCGCGTCCGTCTCGACGACGCCCTCGCCGGCACTGGGCGATTCGACATCGGGTGCAGGGTCCGTGTGGCTCATGGTATGTCGATCCTCCGTGGTTTTCCCGTATCAAGCCCCAGCCAGCACGGGGATGGCCATCAAACCCCGGTCTTCTACGGGGTGAGCCCCCACCAGCCGGCGATACCGATCGTGATTACGACCGCCGAGAGCAGCTGCAGGGGGGCGCCGACCCGGATGAAGTCGGCGAACCGATAGCCACCGGGGCCGTACACCATGAGGTTGGTCTGATAGCCAATCGGCGTCATGAACGACGTGGCCGAGGCGAACATCACGCCGAGCAGGAAGCTAAACTCGTTGGCGCCGAGCTGGGCCGCGGCGTCCACCGCGATTGGAATCATGAGCACGACCGTTGCGACGGGCGTAATGACGTTCGCGAGGAGGCCGGTGAGCACGACGAACGCCAGCAACACGACGATGAGGGGGAGGCCACCACCGAGGCTCACGAGGCCGTCGGCAATCCAGGTAGCTCCGCCCGTGCGCTCGATAGCGACCCCGAGAGGAAGCACGCCCGCGATGAGGAAGATCACGCTCCAGCTGACCGCCCCATACGCCTCTGAGGGTCGCAACTGGTCCGTCGCGATGAGGGCAAACACGCCCAACAGCGCCGCAATCACGATGGGGACGACCCCGAGGGCGGCCAGGAGCACGACGCCACCAAGGACGGCGAGGGCGACCGCCATCGACCGGGTCAGGTCGGGCGGGGAGGTGGCTTCTCCCTGGAGGAGCTCGTCGGGTGGGGCGTCGACGCGGATCACGTCGCCGCGCTCGTGGAGGTACGCGAGGGCTTCCGGGACCGACCGGACGAGCAGCGTATCGCCCGCCTCGATGGCGGTCTCGGCGATTCCCTCGACGATCCGGTCCGTGCCGCGGACGATGGCCAGCACGGTCGTGTCATATCGCGTCTCGAGCCGACACTCCTCGACCGTCTGTCCGATGTAGGAGGACCTCTCCGGGACGAGGAGCTTCGCCAACCGCCCCGGTCGCGCGGCGGACTCGAAGGCCCCTTCATCGACCTCGCGACCGTACAGGCGTGCCAGCCCCGCAGTGCGCGCGTAGGTGTCGACCTCACCAAACCGACCCAGAACGACCATGACGTCACCCGACTCGAGGCGATGGTCGGCGTCGACGGATCCGTAGGTGGCCGGTCCACGTTGGAGGGCGATGACGGTCACACCGGCCGGCCCCTCGATGTCGGTAAGGCGTTGGCCGGCCACCGCCGAGGTATCGCGCACGCCGAGGAGGTAGAGGTGATCCTGGATGGCGAACTCGGTGGCGAGATCGGCCTCGGGTTCGAGCCGGGCGGGCGTGAGACGACTCCCGATGGTCAATAGATAGGCCACACCGACCGCGGCGACCAGCACCCCCACCGGGGTGAACTCGAAGAATCCGATGGGTCCCCGGTCGAGGAGCTCCGCGGCGAGGTCGCTGGCGATAATGTTCGTCGCCGTGCCGACGAGGGTCAAGGTCCCCCCGAGGATGGCCGCGTACGAGAGCGGGATCAACAGTTTCGAGGGTGACACCCGGCTCCGCCTGGCGAGATCGGTGATCATCGGGATGAACACGGCCACGACCGGCGTGTTGTTGATGAACCCGGCGATTGGGGTGGTCGTCGCGACCGTCGCGGTCAGCAATCGGGTCTCATTCCCCCGGGTGACCCGTTCGAGCTCGCTCCCCAACCGCTGCACGAGGCCGCTTTGTTGGATGCCCGCGCTGAGCATGTACATCGCCACGATCGTGATCGTCGCGGGGTTCGCGAAGCCACCGATGGCCTCCGCCGGTGTGAGCCCCACCACGGGCTCGAGGAACGCCAGCGCAACGATGATGCCGATGGCGGTGACGTCGTTCGGGATGGCCTCGGTGACGAATAGCACGAGGGCGATCACCACGAGAGCGAACACGACCATCGCCCCCGTGGAGAGCCCAGCCACCATGCCTTCGGTACGCGCGACGAGGCGTCTTACCGCTTTTGCCTGGGTGTTTTTGCGGGTTCGGACCCTTCCCCGACTGCATGGATGAGACACGGGTGCTGTTCTGTTCGCTCGACGCCGCCCTCATCGGTGACGTCGCGCGGCAGGTGGCCGAGGAGGGCCATTCGGTTCGGTACTACATCGAGTCCGAGACGGATCGCGAAATCGCCGACGGGTTCGTTTCGAAGGTCGATGACTGGCGGGCGTCCGTCTCCTGGGCCGACGTGGTCGTCTTCGACGACATCTGGGTCGGTACCGACGTCGGGACCGGTGCCGTCGCGCAAGAGCTCCGAGAGACCGGTACACCCGTCGTCGGTGGGACGCCAGCCACGGACCGCCTCGAGGCCGACCGCGGCTACGCCATGGACGTGCTCGAACGAAACGGAATCGCGACGCTCGATCACCGGGAATTCGACTCGTTCGCGGCGGGCATCCGCCACGTCCAGGAGAACCCAGCCCCCTACGTAATCAAGCCGCTTGGCGAAGTTCAAAACGTCAAGCGCCTGCTCTATGTCGGCCGCGAGGACGACGGTAGCGATGTCGTGGATGTCCTGCGCGCGTACGAGACGGCGTGGGGCCATCGGATGCACGGCTTCCAACTCCAGCGACGCGTCGAAGGCGTCGAGATCGCCGTCTGTGGGTTTTTCAACGGGGATCGGTTCATCGAACCGATCAACTTCAACTTCGAGCACAAGCGACTGTTCCCCGGCAACCTCGGACCGTCGACCGGTGAGATGGGGACGTCAATGTTCTGGGCGGGACGGAACCGGCTGTTCACCAGGACGCTCGGTCGTCTGGAGGAGTGGCTCGCTGCCGAAGGCTACGTCGGCAGCATCGACCTGAACTGTATCGTCAACGAAACCGGCATCTTTCCGCTGGAGTTCACCCCCCGGTTTGGCTATCCGACGATCGTCCTCCAAACGGCGGCGATGCGAACGTCGGTCGGCACCTTCCTCAATGACCTCGCCGCCGGATCAGACCCCGAACTCAGCGTGCACGAGGGGTATCAGGTGGCCGTCCGAGTGTGCGTTCCACCGTTTCCCTTCGATGACCCGGCCACCTTCGACGAGAACTCCCGCAATGCCGCCATCGTGTTCGAGTCTGCGGCCGACACGGCGGGCATCCACATCGAGGACACCAAGCGCGTCGATGGCCAGTGGCGCATCGCGGGAGAGTCCGGCATCCCGCTGGTGGTGACCGGCATGGGCGAGACGATGCACGAGGCCAGGGACCAGGCCTATGAACGGCTCGACCGGGTCATCATCCCCAACATGTACTACCGTGACGACATCGGCGAGCGGTGGATCGACGGCGACGCCGATCGCCTGCAGGGATGGGGGTACCTCGGCCCCTAACGGAGCACGCGATATCGCGCCGTTTTCAACCCCTCGGTGGGAACCGACGGCCATGGAGCGGGACGCAGCGGAGGACATTCTGTTCGTTGAGGGCGTGCGAACGCCCCATGGCGTATTGCTCGGGTCGCTCACCGAGGTCGAGGCGGTCGAACTCGCCCGGATCGCACTCGACGGGTTGGGCGGTCGTGTCGACCTCGGTGATCAGACGGTCGACTGGGTGGTCCTGGGCAACGCCATCCAGGCGGGCATCGGTCAGGTGCCCGGCCGCCAGGCGGTCATCCGGTCCGCCTGGCCGGATGAGACCCACGTCACGACGATCAACGAGGCCTCTGGGTCGGGCGTGCGGGCGATCGCCCTCGCCGCGGATCGCATCGCCGCTGGCCGGGCCGACGTGGCGATCGCCGGTGGCTTCGAGTCGATGACGAACGCCCCATGGATATTGCCCGGGTATCGCACCGGTCGTCGACACGGTGACGTGACGGCCAAGGATTCGATGATCCTCGATTCGTTGTGGGACGTCAACCTGGATGTCCATATGGGCGAGATCACCGAAGGGCTCGTCGAGCGTGAGGGTATCACCCGCTCCGCTCAGGACGAGTATGCCATCGGCAGCCATCGCCGTGCGGCCGAGGCGATCGACGCCGGGACCTTCGACGATGAGATCGTCCCCGTGGAGACGCCCGACGGTCCGGTTGAGCGTGATGAGGGCCCCCGTCCGTCGTCGACCATGGAGGACCTGGCGAGCCTTCGCCCCGCGTTCAGGGACAACGGCACGATCACCGCCGGCAACGCCTCGAAGCTAAGCGACGGAGCCGGGGTGACGATGCTCGCCAGCGCCGAAGCAGCGGCCACGCACGACCTCGAGCCGGTGGCGCGACTCACGGATTACGCGGTCAGCTACCGGCCACCGGACGAATTCAACGAGGCGGTCGGAGACGTCGTCGAGAAGGTGATGGCCAAAAACGACCTCGCCGTGGACGATATCGATGCCTACTGGGTGAACGAGGCGTTTGCGGCCCAGGAGGTCTACGTGATGGACCGTATCGGCATCCCGCGAGACCGGATGAACCCGCTTGGCGGTGCGGTCGCGTTCGGTCATCCAATCGGTGGGTCGGGTGGCATGATCGCCACGTCATTGCTTCATCAGATCCGTCGGGGCGAGGTCGACCGTGGCCTCGTCGGCATGAGCATCGGTGGCGGCGGCGCCATCATGGCGCTGGTCGAGCAGCCCTGATTCGGGAGTCGTGATCGCGCAGTCAATTCTCCTCGGCGA
>CAZCYF010000008.1:29705-41276 GCA_964502835.1 uncultured Halobacteriales archaeon
TTCGTCGCGATGGCGACGCCCCAGGTCGAGGTCCTCGGCGAGACCTTCAATCCGGTGGGGGACATGTCGGCGGCAGAGCTGGCCGAACGGATTCAAGCCAATTACGCGGCGATCGACGACCTCGAACGCGTCGACCAGGGGCCCGTCGAGGTCCTCGGCCACGAGACAACGCGACATCACTTCGTCGGTCAGGGCGAGCTCGCCCAAGGACTCGTCCTCGACATCGACGTCCACCTCACCGATGCGATCGCGCACGAGGGGGACTTCGTCATCGCCGTCGGTGCGTTCCCGTCGTTCTTCTCCGGCGAGCTCGAGGACGTCGTCGCGATGATGGAGGCGGTCGAACACGGGTCCGACTGACACCCCGTGGACGCCTCCTCGTGGTCGCCACGGGAGGGCGTCACGGTGGAACGAAAGTTCTGTCTATGCGGGTGTCGTACTCTCCGCCCATGGTCTTCGCTGAGATGGACGATTCCGGCCACGAACAGGTAACGTACATCTCCGATGAGGCGACCGGCTTGCGATCCATCGTGGCGATTCACGACACCACCCTCGGGCCCAGCCTGGGTGGCACACGGCTGCTCCCGTATGAGACGGAAGCGGACGCCCTCCACGACGTCCTGCGGCTCTCGCGAGCGATGACCTACAAAGCCGCCGCCGCGGATCTCGATCTCGGCGGGGGTAAGGCGGTCATCATCGCCGACCCGGAGGAGACATCCCCGGAGCTGTTTCGGGCCTACGGCGAGGGCGTCGACTGGCTCGGCGGACGTTACATCACGTCGGTCGACGTCAACACCGGTGTTGCGGAGATGGAGATCATCGCCGAGGCGACCGACCACGTCGTCGGCCGGAAGGACGGCCTCGGCGATCCCTCACCGGTCACGGCGACGGGCGTCCATGGCGGAATCAAAGCGTGCGCCGAGTACGTGTACGGCGAACCCGAACTCTCTGGCCGGCGCATCATCATTCAGGGGGTCGGGAAGGTCGGCCGGGGCGTCGCCGAGCGCGTGGCCGAGGAGGGTGCCGAGGTCGTCGTCTCCGATATCGACGAGGCGAAGGTCACGTCGTTCGCGGACGACCACGGCTTCGAGGTCGCCGATCCCGATGCTGTGTACGGTGAACCGGGCGACATCTTCGCCCCGTGTGCCGTCGGTGGCGTCTTGAATGACGACACGATCCCCCGCCTCGACGTGGACATCGTCGCGGGTGGCGCGAACAACGTCCTCGCGTCCCGTGAGCATGCCTCAGCGCTCGCTGCGCGTGGCATCTTGTACGCGCCAGATTACGTCATCAACGCCGGTGGCCTGATCACGGTCGCGATGGAGGCAAAGGGCGACACGATGGAGGACGCGCTCGAAGCGGCCGATCGGATCGGCCCGCGCTTGGCCGACATGATCGCGACGGCCGATGCCGAGGAGACCACCGTCCTTGCCGCCGCCGACCGGTACGCTCGCGAGCGCCTCGAGGCTGGCCGGTCCGAGGGGGAATCCTCACAGCAGGCCGGTGATGCCGGTCCAGCAAAACACCACCCCGAACCCGGCCAGTAAGGCGGCACTGACCACCGCCACGGCCGGTTCGAATCGCTCGACGCGTGCGCCGACGACGACGAGCGTCGCCGGGTACCCGGTGATCCACAAGACGATCCCGCCGAAAAAGCCGGCGAGTAGCGTGATGCCACCAGTCTGGACGGTCAGCTCCGTGACCACGGGCACATACGACGCAATGTCGAGTTGCCCCGGCTGGACGAGGGCGACCCCGACCGTGAGCCAGAACCCGAGCTGAAACGGGTTCGTCAAGCCGAGGACCAGCGCCTTCTGAAAGCCGGTAGCATCGGTCGTTCCAACCGCCTCGAAGTCCCGGCTGACCACGTTTTGCACGGCATCGACGGCGAACCAGAGCATCAACAGCCCGCCCAGCAGGTACAAGAGCGTCTCGATGCCGGTCGTGCGTTCGACGACGGCAGCGACGCCGACGAGGGCAAAGCCGAAGAAGACGATGTCGGCCACCATGGCGCCCAGTCCGGCCGTAAAACCGGCCCTGAACCCACGGGTGACGCTTTGCTCGGCGATAATGGCGTTCATCGGTCCCGGGGGGACCGCGAGAGCCAACCCGAAGACGATCCCCACCAGCACCGTCGCGATATCGAATGCCACCGACACGCGATATCGGCGCCCCCCTTTGAAACTCCCTCGGTCGCGGCGAGATCACCCCGAAACCGATCGATGGTGAGATACTGGCGAATGCGGATCCAGACCGAGATTGGCCCGATTGGGGAATACCCCACGCACTGGACGCGTCGAGGACCCAAACGGGCCGTCCCGTCACTGACTGACTGCGTCGAGGCGCTCGGCGAGCGCGTCGAGTTCCTGCGCGTTGACGGTGTGGCCCATCCCGGGAAAGATGTCGACGGTGACCTCGGCTCCCAGCTGGTCGAGCACCGATGCCGTCTCCTGGACGCGAGCTTCCGGGATGTGCGGATCGACGTCGCTGCAGCCGAGGTAGGCGGCTGTCTCCGTGAGGTTGCCACGGTATCGATCCTGGTCGACGGCGTCCCCGATGAGTCCGCCGCTGAACGCGACGAGTCCCCCGAGGCGGTCACCGGACCGCGCGACGTACTCGCTTGCCAGGCAGGCCCCCTGAGAGAACCCGACGAGGAGGATACGATTGCGTCCCACCTGCGTGGTGGCTCGCTCCACGAGACGGTCGACGAGGTCGAGTGCCGAGTCGAGGTGGGGCTGATTGGCCGCAATCGGCTCGAGAAATGACTGGGGGTACCACGTTCGCCGGGCGGCCTGGGGGGCGAGGTGGGCGAGGCGATCACCCGTACGGTCGGCCTGGTCCAAGAGGTCGAGCATGCCTCGGGCCATCGCCCCCCGACCGTGCAGGCCGATTGCGACGGCTCCGGCGGTTTCCAGTCCCGTCCCGCCGGTGAGGACATCCACGTCGCCGTGTGGATCCGCATCACCCATGGAACCACCGTGACCCGGCCGGCGCCCCCGGCCGATTCGGCGGTTCACACATGGGTGCGAAGACCCCCCGGCTCGGCGCTGCAACGGCGTGCCTACGGCGAGGGTGGGACCGCCCAGCGTCGGATCGAGGCAGCGCCGAGCGTTCGACGGACCCGGTCGTGGACATCGGAGGGGCGACACCATCCGTGGACGGGCGATGTGAGCCAGTATCGTTCCCGTCCCGATCCGAGACACGCCCGAACGTTCCTCCACGGACCATCATGCGAGCTGCTCTCGTGGGTGGGTCCGACATTCGTTGCTGTTGATCGATTGGTGGTGCAGCCATTTAGCCATGTGGATGGGATCGGTTCAGACCGTCGAGCGGTGGCTCGCACCGACCTGCCGTCCCCGCTCACAGCCCGAGGAGGTCCCGGGCCTGCGCGGGTGTGGCGATGGGCCGCTGGAGGTGCGTGGCGAGCTCCACGACCCGATCGACGAGTTCGGCGTTGCTGGTCGCCGGCTCGTCCTCGCGAAGATAGACGTTGTCCTCGAGTCCCACCCGAACGTGATTGCCCGTCAGGATGGCGAGCGTGGTCAGCGGAAGCTGGTGGCGACCGAGACCGATGATGGAGGCGGTCGCGTCCCCTGGCAGGTTCGACAGGGCGTGAAGGACCGACCGAGGGTTCGGCAAGAAGGTTGTCCCTCGACCGAATACGAGAGACAGGTGGTGGGGCCCATCGAGCGCATGTCGGGTCCTGAAGGCATGGAGTTCGTTGAGGTGACCGTCGTTGAACACCTCGAACTCCGGTTCGATCCCCCGATCACGCATGACGTCATACAGCCGATCAATGGTCGCGCGGGTGTTCTCGCTCGTGAGGTGCCGATAGCGGTTCAGCGGTCCCATGTCGAGGGACGCCATCTCCGGCGGGGGATCGGTCCGAAGCGGCTTTTCCCGACGGTCGACGGGGACGGCCGTCCCCCCGGTGGAGTGTTGGACGATGACGTCGTCAGTTCGGTCGCGGACGGCATCGGTCACGGCTTGAAACCGGTCGGTGGAGAACGCCCGCTCGCCGGTGTCCCTCCTGGCATGGAGGTGGACGATGGCCGCGCCGGCGGCTTCGGCCTCGGCGGCCGCACGACCGATCTCCTCGGGTGTCTCGGGGATTGCACTCGCGGTTTCCTTGCCGTGGATGCCGCCAGTCAGGGCGGCGGTGACGATGAGCGGCTCGCCCTCCTGGTAGGCGGTGTAGCTCATCCCTCGTCCCGATAGATCTCGCAATCACGCGCGTGATCGAGGGCGTATCGATCGTTACAGATGTCGGCCCGCATGGGCTGGACGAACTGCTCCGCCTTGGTACAGAAGGCCCGTTCGCCGTCGAACGTCCGGTCCTCGTCGGCTGCTCGGTACTCGAGGTGTGGACACGACATGGGCGATCAACGAGACACACGGCCAAAAGCGCTCGGCGACCATGGTCATTGAAGCCTCTCGACCGTGTGACGAGGACCAGTGACCGAGTTCGAGACAGAAGGCATCCATCGGTTCGCCTACGAGCCACCGGTCATCCGGTACGGACACAACGCCGTCACGGCGCTCCGTCACGAGCTCAGCGGACGCGGTCTCGACCGCGCCCTCGTCATCTGCGGACGCTCCGTCGGGTCGAATCCGGATGCCATCGATCCCGTCGTCGAGGCTCTCGATGACCGGCTCGTCGGGGTGTTCGATAAAACGACCCAGGAGAAACACCTTGCAACCGCGTTCGATGCCCTCGAGCGCGCCCGCGCCGCCGACGTTGACGTGCTGGTTGCACTCGGTGGCGGGAGCAGCCTCGACGTGGCGCGCGTCGCCAGCGCCTTGTCGACAACCGACCGCCCGACGTCCGCGGTGTATTCACACTTCATGGCGCAGGGAACCGTCCCTCTCGGGGCGTCGTCGGCCCTTCCGGTGGTCGTGATCCCGACCACCCTTGCAGGGGCCGACCTCTCCGACGGTGCGGGCATCACCGTCCACCCGTCCACGGACCCCGTGTCCGAACCCCGAGGGGGTGGCATCAGGGATCCTCGACTCATGCCGGTGATCGCCATCTACGATCCCCATCTGGTCGCCTCGACGCCCCGGTCGGCGCTGGTGGGGTCGGCGATGAACGGCTTCGACAAGGGCCTCGAGGCGATCTACGCGCCAAACGGCGGGCCGGTCACGGCCGCGACGGCAACGGCGGGGCTCCAGTTGCTCGTCGACGCGCTTCCCCGCCTCGAGGCTGCATCGGCGATCGATCCGGTGGTGCGAGGGACCATGCTCGTGCAGTACGGAACCGCCCGAACCGACGGTACCACCCTGTCGCTCATCCACGCCTTCGGGCACGGACTCACCGCGACCGTCCCGGTGCAACAAGGCGTCGCCCATGCCGTCATGGCACCCCACGTCCTCCGGCATCTGTTCGAGCAGGCTCCCGCTGGGCGCCACCGGCTCGCCGAGGCACTCGGTGTGGCCGACGATACCGCCTCGGATGCAGCGATCGCCGAGGCGGTCGTGACGGCGGTTGCTGAGCTCCGCGACCAGCTCGGACTTCCCCGTCGGTTGCGCGCAATCGACGACCTTGCCCGGGCTGATCTCGACGCGGTGGCACGACGCACGGCCGCTGATGGGCTCGCCTCGAACGTCCCCGCCGATGTCGACACCTCGGCGTCGGCGGTACAGGCGGTCCTCGAGGCAGCCTGGTAGGGACGGTGGGCCTAGGCCTCGCCGTAGACGGGGATGGCTGCACCGCTGGTCACCGAGGCCGCATCAGAGCACACGAACAAGACGACCTCGGCCACGTCCGCCGGGTCGACCCACTCGTCCTTCGGTTCCATCATTTCCCGGTTCATCGGCGTATCGAGGGTGCTCGGCATGATCGCGTTCGCGCGGACGCTGCCGCGGTACTCCACGGCGATCGATTCGGTGAGGATTCGTACGCCAGCCTTGGACGCCCGGTACAGCGCGTCACCGCTGCCACCTGCAAGCGAGGAGCGACTGGCGACGGTCAATAGGGCCCCGTCGGCGGCCTCCAGATGGGGCAGGGCGTGCTTCGACGCCAGGAACGCCGTCTTGAGGTTGACGTCGAACACGAGGTCGAAGGTGGCCTCGTCCGTTTCGTGCACCTTGTCCCCGCCGCGCCAGGTCCCGGCGATGTTCGCCAATACGTCGATGCCACCGTGAGTGGCGACGATCTCGTCCATCGCGGAGGCTACGGCCTCCTCATCGGTCAGGTCGGCGCGGTGGTAACTGAGCTCGTCACCGAGGGCGAACGGGAGACCGTCGGCCGGATCCGAGCGATCGATCGCGGCCACCGTTGCGTCCGCCGCACGAAACGCGTTCACGACGGCACTTCCGAGGGCCCCGGCGGCTCCTGTTACGACGGCGACATCGCCGGCGAAGTCATACGTTGTCGATCCCGGCATGGGTGGTGTTACGGCGAGACCAGGTAAAACGGCGACGGCCTCGGAACGCTCCGCTGTGGCGCTCGTTCAGGGCCCGTTCGCCGCTCGGCTCAGCCCGTAGGCACCGATGCGGCCGTCGCCGTGGAAGACGATGAGGTCATCCGTCCCGTCGTCAGTGAGGTCGGTCATCGTGGGCGACGTGTAGGTCCCACTCGCGACCGGTGCGTCGACGAGGACGTCTCCGGTTTCGACCTCCATCGCGACGGCCCGTCCGCCACCGGAGACGGTGACGACGGCCTCGGGTCCGTCCGCGACTGGGTCTCCGATGACGGGTCCGTAGACTCGGTCGTCGCCCGTGGATCGCTGCCATCGGGTCGTACCATCGTCGAGTGCGAGCGCCCTGACGGTCCCGGCCTGGTCGCCCACGTACACGAGGCCATCGGCCACGGAACCGACGTCGACGAAGTCGTCGGGCAACGTGACGGACCACCGCTCCCGCGCTCCTGAAAGGTCGACGCGCCGGAGAACGTTGTCGCGATCGGCGAGAAGGATGTCGGCCGTCTCGGTGGTGGGAAGCACCGTCCAGCTGATCGAAAACCGCGGAATGGTCACCCGGCGTCGGATGCTCCCATCTACCCCCAGGATCACGATCTCACCGGACCCGTGCCCGAGATTCACCGCGATTTCCGTGGTGTTCGGTTCGGTGAACGCGCCGACCGCGACCGGTGACCAGACCGATCCGGCCAGTTGCCGTTGCCATCGCCGCTCCCCGTCGGCGCCAGCGAGGGCGACGGCTCCCTCGTTGCCGACAACGACGACGGCGTTCGACCCATCAGGCTCGGCGATAACGGTCGGTGCGGCGTATCCCCAGTCGACCATCTCGGCCTCGAAGACCACCTCGCCGTCGGTGACCCGATGACCCACCACCGTACCGGTTTCGTGGGGGACGAGCAGGTCCGGGGTGCCCGACCCCGTGACGTCTCCTACGCCGACGTCGCCGAGGGCGTGCACGTTGCATCGTGCCGCCGGGAGTGGCTCTCGCCAGCGCACGCGCCCGGTATCGTCCACGCCGACCACCGAACAGGTGCCACCCTCGAGGTGGTCATTGAGCGGCGCGCCGATGAACGTCCCCTCGGGATGGTCGAGAACCTCGAGCCCGTGGTGGTTTTGTGCATACCCGGTTCGTGTGTCGCTCACCCAGTGGCGATCGACCGCGCCAGTCCTGTCTGAACCACGCCCGAACCACCCAACGCAGCCGACGGTCGCGACGAGCGACCCTGTCGCTCCAGCCGCGAGTAACCCACGCCGGGAGACCGACCGGTTCGCCATCGATCGTCACCGTTAGTCATGCCCCAGATAAGTAGGATTCGTCCCTGGCTCCGCGTCCGCTACGGGATTTCCGGGGTCAAAAGCGTTATCTTGACCGTTGAATATTAAGGAAAGTATGTCGTTTGAGAACAGATTCACACGTCGGGCATATCTGAAAGCGACGGGCATCGCCGGGGTGGGGTTCGGCATCGCCGGGTGTCTCGGTGACGGCACGGAGACGATCGTTCCGGGCACCGCCTCTGGCTTTCCCCCGTTCGAGTACTACCCGGAGGACGACCAGGAAAACCTCGTTGGATTCGACGTCGACCTCACCGAGGCCGTGATCGAGGAGGCCGGCTACGAGGTTGGCACCTGGCAGGACATCGAGTTCGACATCCTCATCGAGTCACTTCAGAAAGAAGAGATCGATTTTATCGCCGCGGCCATGACCATCACCGCCGATCGCGACGAAGCGATCGACTTTTCCGATCCGTACTATGCGGCCGACCAGGCCATCGTCGTCCGCGAGAACGGCTTCGATCCGGGATCGCTGAGTGATCTCGAGGGCCGGTCGGTGGCGGCCCAGTCTGGGACGACCGGCGAGTCGCTGGCCGAGGACGAGCTGATCGATCAGGGGCTCATCGACGAGTCGGACTACCGCGGCCTCGACAATTACACCCTGGCGGTCGAGGAACTTGCCAACGGGGGGGTGGATGCGATCATCGTGGATCTCCCCGTTGCCCAGCAGTTCGCCGCCAACCGCGCCGTCCGGGTGGCGTTCGTGCACGAAACTGGCGAGGAATACGGCTTCGGCATGCGCGATGGCGATGATCGCTTAGAAGACGTCAACGAGGCACTGGCGACCCTGCAGGACGACGGAACCTACGACGAGCTCGTGCAGGAATGGTTCGAATAGGGACCTCCGGACGATGGAGGACCTGGTGCTCCAGGCGACCGATTGGGAGCTCGTCTGGTCCAACCGAGAATCGCTGTTGAAGGGGACGGCCGTCACCGTCGGCCTCACCCTGTTTGGCGTCCTCCTGGGGTTTCTCGCCGGATTTCCGGCGGGGGCGATCGAGGCCTACGGGCGCGGTCGACTGCGGGCGTTCGTCCGGTCGCTCGGGGTCATCCTCCGTGCCACCCCGATCGTCGTCATCATCGTGGTCATGTATTTCGCCCTGCCGTTACCACGTATCGGGACGATTCCCTGGGTGGAGGTGTCGATGGGCGCCTTCATCAGTGCGGTGTTGGCCCTCGGCGTCCGCAGTGCCGCCTACCAATCGCAGGTCTTTCGCGGGGCCATCCAGAGCGTCGAAGCTGGCCAGCTCGAGGCGGGGCGAGCGATCGGCCTGTCGCAGCTCCAGGCGATCCGCCACATCGTCCTCCCGCAGGCGCTGCGGCGGTCGATTCCGGGCTTTCAAAACGAGTTCACCATCATTCTCAAGGACACGAGCATCGTCTTCGCGATCGGCCTTGCGGAGCTGTTGACGCGGGGCTGGCGGCTGTTCACCTCGCCCGGGAACGAAGGCGCGATCCTCGAGGTCATCCTCGTCATCAGCGCGATTTACTTCGTGTTAACCTTCACGACGAATCGAGTGATCGATGCCGTTGGCACCCACTTCGCGATTCCGGAGGGTGACTGACGTGACCGAGCCGTTGTTGCGCCTGGATGACGTGCACAAAGCGTACGGCGACGAGCAGGTGTTGCGCGGCATCGATCTCGACCTCGACGCTCGCGACGTCGAGGTGGTCGTCGGCCCCTCCGGATCGGGTAAATCAACGCTCCTCCGGTGTATCAACCGACTCACGGAGGTCGATCAGGGAACCATCTACCTCGACGGTGAGCCGATCACCACGCCGGAGACGGACGTGAACGACCTCCGGCGGCGAATCGGCATGGTGTTCCAGGACATCAACCTCTTTCGACACCTGACCGCCCGCGAGAACGTGTCCCTGGGCCTTCATCGCGTCGTCGGGCTCGAACGAGCACAGGCGAACCGCCGGGCCGACGAGCACCTCGAACAGGTCGGCCTCTCGGATCAGGCCGACTCCTACCCGGCGGAGCTCTCCGGTGGCCAGAAACAACGGGTCGGCATCGCACGCGCCCTCGCGATGGAGCCCGACCTCATGTTGTTCGACGAGCCGACCTCGTCGCTGGACCCCGAGCTGGTGGGCGAGGTGCTCACCGTGATGCGCGACCTCGCTGAGGGGGGAATGACCATGCTGACGGTCACCCACGAGATGCGCTTCGCGCGCCGCGTCGCCGACCGGCTGACGTTCATCGACGAGGGCCGGATCGTCGAACGTGGTCCCCCGGAGCAGCTGTTCGACCACCCCGAACGGGATCGTACCCGAGAATTCCTCGGGAAGTTGGACGACCCCCTGGTATGAGCACGGTATCCGGAGACACGCCCGGTCGGACCGGAACGAGCACGATCGATGTCGCTCCTCGGGGACCACTCGCGATCGTGGGCGTCGTGTTTTGGGCGTGGCTCATCGCCCGGTGGGCCTATGACAAGGTGGTCAATCCGGGGGTCATCACGCGCCATCGCGAGCCGTTCCTCCCGTCAGGGTCGGTCGAGAGCCTTAGCATGGGCCTGGCGGCGATCGGCGACGATCTCGGTAGCATCGTCGGCCGTCCGTTCACCTGGGCGGCCTGGATTGCCGAGGTTGTCGCGCTCGGCCTCGAGTCGATGCCGATGCTTGCTCACGGGGCCTGGATCACGCTGGAGCTGACGGTCGTCTCGTTGGTGCTGGGGATGGTCATCGCCGTTCCCCTGGCCGTCGTTCGGGTGTACGGTGGGGTCCTCTCACGGTCGATCGCGCTGGTTTATACCGAACTCATCCGTGGGACGCCGCTCATCGCCCAGCTGTTCCTGCTGTGGTTCGGGCTGAATCTCGGCCAGTACGTCCGTGAGGTTCCGGGTGTCGGCGGGCCGTTGCCATCGGAGGCCGTGATTGTGGCCATGATCGGGCTGACGATCAACTCCTCGGCCTACCAGTCGGAGTACATCCGATCGGCGCTGGAATCGGTCGATCCAGCCCAGCTGATCGCCGCACGGTCGGTCGGTATGAGCCGGCTCCAGGGGATTCGGTTCGTCGTGCTCCCCCAGGGGCTTCGGTTTGCGATCCCGGGATGGACGAATGAGTTCATCTATCTCATCAAATACTCCTCGCTCGCCGCCTTCATCGCCGTCCCGGAGCTGTTTCGCCAGGCGAGAAACATCGGGTCGGACACGTTCGATTACCTGGAAATTTACGTCGTGGTGGCGGTGTTTTACCTCGGACTGGTGTTGACCAGCGCCGCCTTGATGGCCTGGTTCGAGGAGCGAACGGCGATACCGGGTTTGAGCGCACAGGCCACCTGACTCACATCCTTTTCACCGTTCCTTGGCTACGGTTCGGCGATGCTCGGTTCGAGGTCGGCCACCGCGATCGGTGGCGTACTCCTCAGCGTGGTGGTGAGCCTCGTGCTCTGGTGGTACTTTGATACCTTCTTCTTCCTCCTCGTGGTCCCGTTCGTTCCCTTCCTGTTCCGACAGCGAGGTGACCGGTCGCCGCCGCGGGCCAGAACGTGTCCCAAGTGTGGGTTTCGGACCACCGATCAGACACACACGTACTGTCCCCGGGATGGGACACCTCTGGAGCGTGAGACCGATTCTCCATAGTTGGGAACCCATGCCGGGCTTTTCGCCCCCCGCCGTGGATCGTTAACCATGCCTGAAACGGTTCGCTTCAAGACTGAACGTCCGATGTCACGCACGCAAATCGCCGCCGAACTTGCGGCCTACGCGGAGCAACTCGGGACTGGCACGGTCACGTTGGAGGCCCCTGACGAGACGACAGCTGTCGCCATACCGCCTGACGCCACGTTCGAAGTCGAACTCGAGGAACTGTC
>CAZCYF010000008.1:41376-44667 GCA_964502835.1 uncultured Halobacteriales archaeon
GACCACCTCGGCAACGTCCTCGGGTTGACACGGCCGACCCGACCACTCCGTCCACTGTCGCATTTCCGTCTTGACCGGACCGGGCATCACGACGACGACCCGGACCGGTTCGTCGGCCATCTCTTTACGCAGTGACCGACAGAATCCGTTGATCCCGAACTTCGAGGCGGTGTACGCGGACCCTCCTTCGGCTGGATACCGCGCATTCAGCGACGACACCGTGATGACGTCACCGCCACCGTCCAACAGGTGGGGGAGGCTCTCGCGAGTGACCGACATCGCGCCGAGCTGATTGACCTCGATTTGCCGACGGACCTCCGACGGATCGGCGTCAGCAACGGGATTGCTGTAATTCACGCCGGCGTTGTTGACCACCATGTCGATACCACCAAAGGCGTCCACCGTCCGGTCGATCAACGCCGACACCGCCGCGTCGTCGGAGATGTCGGTGGGGACCACGAGGGTGGCTTCTTCTTCGAGGTCGGCGGCCACGTCGTGCAACCGGTCCTCCCGCCGGGCCGCCAACGCCACGGCGCAGCCCTCTTCGGCCAACCTCCGTGCGGTGGCGGCCCCGATTCCCGAGGAGGCACCCGTCACGATCGCCACCCGATCAGTGAGGCTCATGAATGGATGCGTCTGAAGCCGATGACCCTATTAGGCCATCCGATTTGAGTCGACCACGAGGAGGTTCGATGGTTGCGACACCCGATGACGCCGAACTCAATGGACTGCTTGACCATCTCGATGGCGTCCTTCCCGACGAGCCCGTCGATGCCGAGGTCGTCCAAAACGGGCTGAACCTCTCGGTGGCCGTTTCCACCTCGGCCGGGCGTACACACATCGTTCGACGACCCAACAAGTTCCGGGAGACCAAATCGTTCAACGACCTCCGCACGGAGTTTACCGTGCTCGAACGGCTCGGTCCCACGTCCGTACCGGCCCCGACACCGGTACACTTCTGCGACGACGATTCCATCCTCGGCGACCCCTTCATCGTGATGTCTCACTTGGACGGTGAGATCATCCCGCTGGGTGACGATCCACCCGATCGGTTTCGCCACCCGGCAGCTCGCGAGCGCATCGCTGCGCAATTGCTCGCGAACCTCGGTCACATTCAGGCGATGACGGCCGATCACTGGTCGGACGTGCTCGAACGGGTGCCGATCGACGTCCAGGTTGCCCGAACGATCGACCGCCTGGAGGAGGTGACGGCCGTGACCGACCATCGGCCGGCGGTCCTGTGGGATTTGGCCGATTGGCTCCGCGACACCACTCCCGCGGACGCTCCCGTGACCTTTTGCCACGGTGACTACCGGCCGAGCAATACCCTGTTCGATGGCGAACAACGACCGACGCTCACCGGCGTCCTCGATTGGGAGACGGCGTTCCTCGGCGACCCGTCCACCGAGATGGGATATCTATTGCTCCGGTGGCGAGATCCGGGCGATCCCACCCCCTCCCTCGACGACATCTCCGTGTCGTGCACTGACGATGTGCTGGCCGATCTCCAGGAGACCAATCGGCGAGGACTCGCACCCTTCACCAGCCGCCCGGGCAGTCCACGCCGTGCCGATCTCATCGAGCGCTACGAACGAATCACGGGCGTCCCATACCACCACGATCGGTTCTATCGGGCCTTCGCGGCGTTCATGTTGGCCACCGTATGGGCCGATCTCCACCGGTATGAGATTCAACATGGCGGGTCCTCGCAGTGGCCACCCTACGTCGAATACATGGGCCTGCTCGGTCGGACTATTGCCGGTTGTTGACGCCATATCCTACCAGTGACTGCACCGGTCACGGGCTCGATCGCCGTGATGTTGGCACGAATCGCTCTCTTGCCGATGCCATCGACGGGTCAACTCCGTGGGCGCTCCTGGTCGTGATCGTTGCTGTCGTCGTTCAACAACCGGTACCGGCACCACGGGGGCTCGATTCACCGACCGAGCGCGCTGGAGGCATTTCACCCACCGTATCGCGCTCGCTGGAACCGACGTCCATCCCTTGTTTCGTCACCGGTCAGTGATGCCCTGGTCGGTTCAGCGAACACGAGTCCGGCCTCCTCGAACGACTCGCGGATTCGCATGTTCACCGCATCCTTCGCCGACTGCCAGTCGAACCCGGGTTCGACGAAGTACTGCAACCGAACGTCGATTCCGGCCGGACCATACTCCCAGATGAGCGCCTTGGAGCGATCCGGGTCGATCCCCTCGATGTCGTCGGTTGCACGTACAGCCAACTCCTTGGCCCGACGGAGGTCCGTGGCGCTGGTTTCGTACCGAAGCACGAGATGGCTTCGAACCCGTCGCGCCGGCTCGGAGGTCACGTTCGTCACCTCGGTATTGGCGATCGTCGAATTCGGGATCATGACCTCGCGGCCGTCATACGCCCGAATCCGTGTGGTCCGAAGGCCGATCTCTTCGACCGTCCCGGCGGTCCCGTCGACCTCGATCGCATCTCCCACGAGAAATGGTTTCGTGGAGAGGATGTGGGCGCCGCCGAAGATGTCGGTTAAGGTTCGACGGGCGGCGAACGCGATGGCAATCCCACCGATACCGAGCGAGGCGATGATCGCGGTGACGTCGTACCCGATCGAGTCCAGGATCACCACGCCCGCGATGGAGGCGATCGCGATGTTGGTGATCCGGCTGACGATCGGCACGAGCTCGTCGTCCAGCTTGGATTCGGTCCGTGACGCGTATTTGACCATGTAGGTCTCGATGATCCCATCCGTGAGCCGGATGGCGATCCAGGCGAGTACGATGATGACGGGGATTTCGACGGCGACCCCGAGGATGGATTCGAGGGGCTCCTCGGGGGTGAGCACCTCCCGGCCGAATGCGATGCCGATGACGACCCCGAGCAACACCACCGGTCGGCCGAGCGCATACAGGACGACGTCGTCGAGTTTCGTGTTGGTCGTCTCCGCGCGTTGCTTGAACCGTCGGCGATACAGATAACTCAACGAACGGCCTGCCATCGCCCCGATGGCAAGGATGAGGAAGAACGCCAGGTACTGAAGAAGGCTACTGCCGAGGTAGGATTCCGAGGTGATGAATGCAATCGGCATGCGCGTAACTCGGGGTCGCGGACAATAGCCGTTCGTACTCACGCCCGTCGTTGGGTTTACGACGACGACAGCCCTGTGTGACGGCGACGAGCGACGCGAATGGTCCTGCCGCCGGGCCTTGTTCGCGAGAGCAACCACAGCTCTCCGCAGGGTTGCCCCTGGTGGTGGTGGTGCTTCGTCGGGTCGTGCGTCGAAGTGGCGGGAAGGTGCGGTATCGAAAC
>CAZCYF010000009.1:0-38409 GCA_964502835.1 uncultured Halobacteriales archaeon
CCCGCAACGACGTCGACAACTTCCTCGCCATCGAGGAGCGCCCCCGGTTCATCGGCCGCGAGGTGGTCCAGAAGGACGAGATCGAGGGCGTGGAGGGGTACTGATGGCCGAACGCGTCCAGGAGATTCAGACGGCGTTTCCGGAGCTCGAACACATCGCGTCGGAGGAGCTCCGTGACCAGGTGGTTCGCGCCTGGCGTCTCGGCCTCGACCGTGGCGGATGGGCCGACATCGCGGCGATCCCCTACGCATGGAACATCGACGAGGTCACGACGGTCGAACACGTCCGGGGCGTCGCCCAGGTGGCCCGTACCGCCGCCGACATCCAGGAGGAGCTCCACGGCGCGGACGTCGACCGCGACGTCGTCCTCGCCGTCGCCCTGTTGCACGACGTCGGCAAGTGCTATGAGTACGTCGAATACGTTCCCGACGATGTCGTCGAGCCCGATCCACGGTATGCGGACCCCGTCATTCCCCACGCCCTGTCGAGTTACGCCCTCGCCCACGAGGTTGGCTGTCCGATCGCCGTCCAGCGAGCCATTCCGCACGTCATCGGCGAGGTGCCCGAGCGAACGCTCGAGGCGGAGCTCGTCAAGAGTGCCAACGCCATCTCGTCGAACGCGATCACCCAGGCGACGATGGGGCTGTCGCTGGCTGCGTGGATCGAGGAGTATTCAACGGCAACCTGACCGGTGCCGGCCGTCGTGTGGACGGGCCAAGCGGCGCAGCCGGCCGCTCAGTCGAACAGCGGATCCAGCCCGTGCTCCCCGCGGAGCACGTCGATATACTCCCTGATGCCGGTCTCGAGGTCGTATGCGGGCTCATAGCCGAGGTCGCGGGTGGCGGCCGTCATGTCGAGGCGCTGGGTCCAGGGCAGGTCACCCTCGTCGCTCACGGTCAGGTCCGCGCCGGGGACGAGCCGTTCGACGGTCTCGGCGGCTTCACGGATGGTGGCGAGCTCGCCGCGGACGTTGTAGACGTCCTGTGTCCGGTCGCTGGCTGGCGTCTCCATCGCGAGCGTGAACGACCGTGCGATGTCCTTGACGTATTGCCAGTCGATCACCTGATCACCGTACTCGACGCTGAAGGGCTCACCGAGCGCCGGTTTCTCGATGATGTTCGCCAGGAAGGCGGAGCCGCCCGTCTCCCGGTAGGGACCGTAGGCGACCGTGGGGCGAAGGCCCACCAGGTCGAGATCATAATCCGCGATGTACACGTCGGCTTGGACCTCGTTGTAGACCTTCGAGGCGCCGTACAGGGTGTCGGGAAAGACGAGATCCGTCTCCGTCACCCAGCCATCGTCGTAGTTCGCGGGCGGCGCGTACACTGCCGCGCTCGACGCCCACGCCACCCGTTCGACCTGGTCCGAGAGCGCCCGGGCCGCCTCGAAGACGTTCGTCGTCCCCTCGACGTTGACCTGCACGGCGGCCTTCGGGTTTTCCCGAGCGGTCGTCGTCAACAGGGCCGCCAGGTGGACCACGTATCGGGCGTCGGTCTCCCGGATGGTCCGGACGATGGCGGTGGGATCCGTGATGTCCCCCCTGACCACCTCGACGGCGTCCGCGACATCGAGCTTCTCGAGTATCGTCTGGTCGGTGTCATAGTCGAAGGCGATGACGTCGTAGCCCGCCTCGACGAGGTCGGCCGCCGTGTATGAGCCGATGAAGCCGGTGCCGCCGGTGATCAGGACAGTGTCGGTTGCCATGTGCGGTGGCTCGCGACGGGTACCCAAATATCGGTCGTAATCAATTCGAGGATACTGTACCCGAAGGTGCAACTATCGTCCACGCAATCTGGTGGACCCGGTTCGGCGTTATCCAAGATTTCTCTGAGGATTGTCACAAGAATCTTGGAAGATGCCGACCGTTAACGTTGCAGACTGCTGTACTATTAGTGATTCCCTGTTACAAATCGCTTGATGGGTACGGGGTGCGAATGCGTCAGGCCACCCCAATTAGAATGCATTGTTTTTCTAATCCGTAGCAAACCGCGAATTAAGGGCCATTAGCAAATACACCTATGGGTCGCGGACACCAAATAGAGAATATGGTCGTCGAGGCAACCTTCACCGTCGATCAGGCCGATTTTCCCTTGACTGCTGTGTTTGAAGATCTTGCCAACGTCACCATCGAGCTGGACCGCGTAGTCCCAACCACCAAGAGTGTCGTTTCTTACATCTGGATCTCTTCCGATGATACCACCAAGTTGCGGACGGATCTGGCGGCCGAACAAGGGATCGAGCAGGTGAAGATCATCGATCAGATCGAGGAGCGCATGTTGATCTGAGTCGAGTGGAACCTCGACCATGAAAGCATCCTCACAGCGATCGCTACCATCGACGTCATTCTCCTCGCCGGGAGGGGATTCGGTGGGGATTGGACCTTTGAAATCCGGGCTGACGACCAAAATGCGATTTCCGAGTTTCAAGCCTATTGTGAGACGTACAACCCCCCAATCGCGCTCAAGCAAGTTCACGCCGTCGCCCCGAGTGATTCTGATGAGCCACGGATACTAACGGATGACCAACAAGAAGTACTGGAGTTGGCGTATGCCCGCGGATATTTTGACTCTCCCCGTCGTGTGACGCAAACTGATCTCGGCGAGGAACTTGATATCTATCACCAGGCGGTCTCGGCATTACTGCAACGCGGCATGGAACGCCTCGTGGCCAGCACTGTCGCCGGCCAGCAACGTAGTCACCTGCAAACCGCACGCTCGGAAGGTAACGAAAGATGGTTGATCGGTATACAGGTCGAGCCAGCGACGGGGAAATTCTCCAGAAAGATAGTGACTACAGTCAATCGCGGACATGGAGTGGCTAATGAGCAACTTGATAGACCATGGCATAAGCGTTTTCGGCCACATACTATCTAGTTGACAAGGAGGTGGTGAATCCTCCCGTGTCTCGGAAAATCGACTACAAAGAGGCGCTGACAGGTAGTTGCGAGGATGTAGACGATGGAACGGTCGATGTATCCGACGAGCTCTTGTTGGGGTTCGAACATGTAGTCGAGAACGATGAGTTAAGTCTGGATCTCGAACACGAATGGTCCCTCGAGGATACAGTTCCTCATTCCAACGAGACGCGGTCGGATGGGGGGACCATGAGGGCTTCTCCCCGGGGCATCGTCGACACATCACAGTCGATGCTCTGTTCGAAGTCTCCCGGGACCGAACCTGGATATGGCCCTGGTGACTCCGCCACCGCAACGAAAACATCACCACCTTCAGCGGCGCGGAATCCACCCGAGATCTTAACGCTCGAATGGGCCCCCAATTACTGACAGAAATATGATAGAAACGGGAGAATAGAGGTATGCACGTGCTAATGGAACCGCCAAGTCAACCCATGATCAACCAACTGGTAATCCAGGATAACGCGACAGTAGTACAGACGCTCCCGATGCAGTTCGGGGGAGACTTAATCGGACTAGCCATCCTGTTTCTGGTGCTGGCGCTCGTCGCAGGGGTGCTGGGATCGCGGGGTATCGCGGGGCTCAGTATGGACATCGCAAAATGGCTCGTCATCATTTTCGTCGTTCTTGCCATCATCACGTTCATCCTGTAGGACTTTGCCAAGCACCCGATGAAGACGTCATTTTCGTCGGTTTCAACGCTGACAGACGTGAACTCTCACGCATGGGCCCTAATCGTCTTCGCCCGTCAACAACAGGGTGTTCTGTACAATCGTTAAAATTCCCCGTCTGAGCCGTTCCGTGACCGCCTGGTCGGAGATATCGAACTTGTCCGCTAGCTCTTCGGTTGAGGTTTCTCTCGGAATCGAATAGTACCCGGATTCGACGGCATGGATCAGGATTTCACGTTGTGGTCCCGTCAACCCATACCAGGGTCCAGCATCGGGCGTCGTGGGATTGAAAATTCGCTTGACGTCGATCGGAACGTTACGCTCATGACAGTGTTCTTGGAATTCGGAGACTGCGTCGTGGGTCGGGAAACGGATCTCAAAGCCCCATTCATCGGTCGTCCCGGTGGCGTCGAGCAAATGCCCCTCGACCTCCTGCACCGTCTGCAAAAAGGCGTCATCCGAGACCTCCCACTCCAGGGCATAGAGAGTTTCGTCCCCGTGTGAACTGACTTTGGCTATGGCTCCGACCGCGGGATGCCCCCCAACTGACTCCGTGAACGCCTCCTCGGCGGATTTATAGACACGAATGAATGGGACCGGGTGTTCGCCAAGGGGAACCAGGGATTCGAGGGTGATTACCGTTTCTCCGCCCATCCCTAATATCCGCCCGAATTCGAACTTCTCGCTCGGGATGGCGAGTTCGACGATGACGGCCATGGGTTGTCATACGACGATGAGACAAATTAATCGAATGGTGGTTGAACCGACGAATCCAGACCGTTGCATGGTGCACCATGGGAATCCACAGGCCTATGGGCCGCGACGGCGAACAAAGGATGAGAGCTATGCTATGCACTCGTGTGTGTCGGGTGGTAGACGACGAAGGTCGCGAGACTCGCCGAGATAACCGTCTCCCACCTCAATGACGACCGATTATCACTTCACAGATGATGTCGATTCTGAGGAGACCTTTCAACAGATTTTGGGCCAACTCATTACCAGCTCCCGGGCCAATGGTATCGATGTCCGGGGGAGTTGGGTGATCGAGAACGGAGATGTGGAGGGATCCGACTGTGAGGTCATGGTATTCAATCTTGCACGGACCGGTGAGACCGGAACCTGGTCGAACTAACATCAATTCTGGGTATTGTGTCACCTCAGAGTTAGGTACTCCATGGACCTCGCGGCTCGAGCCGAAACAAACGATCACGTAACCTGGGAAAACGGCCACGTTCTGTTATGCGAGGATCACGGTACCATCTCGATACCCTCGGCTTCGAATGTTGCTCCGGTTTCGAGGCGATCGTTGGGGGCCAATTCGGCAGTTCCATTCGAGGGGATGCGATGGGCGTTCACAGGTCAATTTCCACGGTTCCAACGAGCACCGTGGGGCCGGCCAGGCTCAACCAAATTCCCTAGAGCTGGTACGTATCATGAGGCACGGGTCGTCGCTTCCCGGCAACTAATCGTCGAGTACGATTCCACGGCAATGATGGGGTCGAGCTGTTGGGGCCGAGCATCAGGTTGAACTTCGAGTATATCGTGGCTCATTACCAGCCCCATTGATGACTCGGTCGATTGAATCCGGACAGTAAAGATTCACCCTCGGCCAGGATCCACGACTGCTGGGACAAGGGTTTTGCAGACCGCGGACGGCAACCTTTGTCCTAACCTGGATGGTACACCATGCAGACGTGGTTTCTGGGTGGAGCCCCTCCTGGTCGTATGGCACAACAGACTGGGAGTAACCCGCTCGTGTCGATTTATGAACGTCGGATCGGTATGGCGAGAACCGACAACGAGGTGCAGGGGTACTGGACGTTCCTTGTGGGCGTCGTGTTGGGATTGATCGGCCTCGGCATCTATGCCGTGACCGAGCCGGCGACGATGGCACGGGGGATCGGCTATGCGGTGGCAGCATCGGCACCGGCGTTCTTGATGGCCGGTGCGGTCCTTCGATTTCCCCTTCGCAAGCCCGCAACGTATCTCGTCGGTCTTGGAGGGCTGGTCACCTTGACGGCAGTGATCTGGTTTTTGATGGTGTTCCCCGAAGGGTGGTCAACCACGACGGGCAATCTCGGCGTGATCCTGACGTACATCGGTGGCCTTACCCTCATCGGCATCGCCGGGGTGGGGGTTCCCAAGGAACCCGAACGGGAGGACACGGCCCACAAGGAGTTTCTTTCGGAGGCAAGGGAGGGCGCGGCCAACGCCCACCGAGATGCCAACGTCGCACGACGCCAACGTGACGATGCCAAGGCGGACGAAGCTGACCTCGCGGCCGTCATCGAAGGTCACCGTGACAGCGAGTCGCAGTTCGAAATCTACGAGGACGGTGGTGGACTATGGCGGTGGCGACTCCGTCACCGATCCGGAGATGTCATCGCGGCCGGCCGAAAGAGCCACGACGCTCAAAGCGAGGCGCAAAACAGCATGGAGACGGTTCGACGCGACGCGTTAGGGGCGACGGTTCTGGTGATCGAAGCCGAAGACGACGAAGCCGTCCCGATGTTGAACCAAGCCGAGAGTCAGTCGACCTTCGAGCTATATGTGGACGAGGCCGACGAGCATCGCTGGCGCCTTCGCCACGACAACGACCGGATCATCGCTCACGCCGGCGAAGGGTATGCCTCACGGGATGGCGCCAAGCACTCCATCGAAGGCATGCGCGAGTATGTCAAACCAGCCGAATACCTACAACCCGATCCCACCGCTGTCGGGATATATCGCGACGAAGAGGACAAGTGGCGCTGGAGACTCTGGCACCGAAACGGTACCATCCTTGCAAGCAGCGGGGAGGGATACGCGACCCGCGGTGGAGCCCGACGGGTCATCGACCGCCTCCGGGCGAACATCGACGAGGCCGACATCGAGATATATGAGGACGACGCCGGAGAGTTTCGGTGGCGACTCGCCGGCGGGGATTCCAAGGTCAAGCTCGCCAGCAGTGGATACGATTCAAAGAATGGAGCTCGCGAGGCTGTAGAGCGGGTGCGGACGTTCCTCCCTGACGCCGATCTGATCGACATGGGGGAGGCCACCTTCGAGATGTTCGAGGACGAGGGTGGTGACCACCGCTGGCGGCTCCGACATCGAAACGGGAACCTCCTCGCCAACAGTGGCCAAGGGTACGCAGACCGTAGCGGTGTGAGGGCGGGCATCGAGAGCGTAAAACGTGATGCGCCAACCGCGGATATTAAAGAAGTGAGCGAGTGACGTCCCGGCAGGTCCCGAATTACACCGATTCGAACCGTTTATCGGTTAATTACAGTCGACCGGGATCGAGTACATCAGTGGTTATAATATCTCCTCTTCATCAAACGGGGCGACCTACGCACCCCTGAATAGGAACGTGCCGAGATGTTCGCCGGTGTACTCGACGAGCGAGGCGGGACCACCTTCCGGTTGAATATCAGCAAGGGGAATCCTCAAGGCGCACGACCGGAGGGGTCGGTGACCGAAGGCGGGCAGTCGCTGGAGCCCGGTTCGAGATGACCAGTATGCTAGTCGCTTGATGAATTTGGGGTCAATATACGTCAAATCAGACAACACGATATCTGAATTGGACAAAGCGCCCTGCAATATTCGTTACCGGAATGTTACATGTAATGAATGGTTGTAGAAATCCGAAAAACCCAATCGAGGACCGGTTACCTGCGCGACCAACAGCCAGTGCACACAACCGCGTAACCCGAGGGGCCGGTGTGCCCGCGACGAACGTGTCCCCCGTTGCTCCCTACTCATGGAGGCCGCCGGCCGCTCGGTAGTACGACGACTGCAATGCGTTGCCAGCATTCACCTCGGGGTCGATCGTCACGACAACGACTGCGGGCGTGTCCGCCTCGAGGGCCGCCTCGTACGCGCCCGCGAGCTTACCGGGAGCGGTCACGCGCCGAGACTCGGCCCCCAGCGCCGCCGCCACCTCGACGAGGTCCGTCCCGGGGAATTCAACCCCGGGGATGTTCGGGTCGATCTCCCGGACCATCCCGAGGGCGTCGTCGTCGAGGACCACGAACGTCGGCGCGACGCCGTACTCCCGGGCCGTCTCGACCGCCGTCGCCGTCATCGTGAAACCGCCGTCGCCCGCGACGGCCACGGCGTCGTGACCGGCCAGCTCGGCCGCGACCGCGGCGGGAGCCGCCCAGCCCATCCCGGCGACGCCGCCGCTCCCGCGAAACGTGCCCGCACGACGGGTTTGGAGGTGATGTAACAGCCAGAACCGGTTGTTCCCCGAATCGGCCAGGACCACCGCATCGGGGTCGATCGCCCCGTCGAGGTCGGCGATTGCCCGTTCGGGACGAATCGGGGTCGCGTCGCTCTCGCGTTCGTCGCCAGCGAAGGCGGTCTCCTGGGCCTCGCTGGCCACCGTCTCACCCCAGTCCGTTCCCGATCGAGACGGCAGGTGTTCGACGAGTTCGGCCATCGCCAGCCGGGCGTCGCCGATCAGGCTCACGTCCACGGGGTAGACCCACCCCGCATTGCGGGGGTCGACGTCGATCTGACAGATGAACTGCTCCTCGGGACGGATGAACCCCTCGGCCAACCAGTTCACGTCCATGGGGTTCAGGCGGGTGCCAACGACGACGATCGCGTCGGCCTCGCTGAGGAGCTGGTTGGCCGCCTCGTGTCCGTACGAGCCGATGACGCCACCGGCGAGGCGATGGGTTTCCGGGAGCGTCGACTTGCCAAGGTATGAGGTGACGACCGGCGCTTCGAGCCCCTCGGCGAGGGCGCGGAGTTCGTCATACGCGTTGGCGACGTGGACCCCGTTGCCGGCGACGATCGCGGGGCGCTCGGCCCGGGCGAGTTGCTCGACGGCCGCCGAGCGATCCGCCGCGGTTGGGCGTGACGCACCGGCCGTTGCGCGGTCGCCGGGGTCGAACACCGGCGGGTGTGGCGCCGAGGGCACCTCCGCGCGCACCGCTTCCCCGTCGAGGACGACCGCCGTCGGGCCGGGGCGACCGGCCCGGGCGTGTTTGAACGCCAGCTCCAGCGCGATGAGCGTCTCCGTGGGCCGTCGCGGCGTCCACGTCTCCTTCGTGACCGACGCGAGCATCGCCGGCAGGTCGACGCCGCCGTAGTCGCCTCGTGCCTGTTGATACGGTGCGAGGGGGGCGAACTGCCCGCGTTCGCTCGCCTCGGTGATGGCCACCATCGGCGTCGACCCGAGACGGGCCTCCATGAGCCCCATGGCACCGAGGCTTCCGACCCACGGCCCCTGGCCCATGAGGACGCCCGGCTGGCCGGTGAGCCGGCCGTAACACTCCGCCATCACGGCCGCCTGGCGCTCGTCACGCGGGCGGACGACCTCGATCGGGCTGTCGGCGAGCGCCTCGAACACCTCGATGACACGACCACCGGGGTAGCCGAAGACGCGATCGACGCCCATCGATTCGAGCCGGGCCACGATCGCCGCTGCGAGGGTCGTCACGGCGGGCCCTCCCGGCCCGTCGATGAACCGGTTCCGCCGCTCGTGCGTGGGTCCATGCGAGCGCCCTCGGCGGGTCGACCCTTTGGTGTACCGGTCCCGACGAACAGCTACTTGCCCACCGGACGACTGGCGTCACCCATGCCGACGGTGTACGTGACCGCCCCGGCCGACGCGGCCGACGATCTCGCCACGACGCTCGTCGAGGAACGCCTCGCCGCCTGCGTCAACGCCGTCCCCTGCCGGTCGTGGTACCGCTGGGAGGGCGATGTCGTCGAGGATCGCGAGGTCATCCTCGTGTGCAAGACCGCCGAGGAGCGCTACGCCGCCCTCGAGGAGCGTATCGACGAGGTGCATCCGTACGAGGTGCCAGCGATCGAACGCTTCGACGAGGCGGGTGGCCTTGAGGCGTACGCGGCCTGGGTCGACGCGAGCACGGCTCCCGAGGGTGCAAAAGACAATTCTTAACACCGGCTCGGAGCCGCCTAGCGCACATGGCCGAAACGATCGAGCTGCTCGTCCCGGGGGGCCAGGCCACGCCAGGGCCACCCCTCGGACCCGAGCTCGGACCGACGCCCGTCGACGTTCAGGCGGTCGTCCAGGCGATCAACGACCAAACCGCCGCCTTCGACGGGACGGAGGTGCCCGTGACCGTCGAGTACGAGGAGGACGGCTCCTTCGAGATCGAGGTCGGCGTCCCCCCCACGGCGGCCCTGATCAAGGACGAGGCCGGCTTCGAGACCGGCAGCGGCGAGCCCCAGGCGGAATTCGTCGCCGATTTGAGCATCGAACAGGTGCGCCAAATCGCCGAGCAGAAACTCCCCGACCTGCTCGCCTACGACGTCAAGGCGGCCGCGAAGGAGGTCGTTGGGACCTGTGTGAGCCTCGGGGTCACGATCGAGGGCGAAGACCCCCGGGAGGCGCTCGAGACGATCGACGCGGGCGAGTACGACGACGTCCTCGTCGACGCGGCCGAGGCGTGAACCGCGCCCGGACCGCGTGAGATTCGTGCACGCTGATTATCACGTCCACACGAACTACTCCGACGGGAGCTTCATGGAGTGGATGGTCCGCGCGGCCGAGGCGGCCGGCCTCGAGGCCGTGGGGCTGACCGACCACTGCATCCTGCCCGACGGCGACCGGGCCCGCGCGCACCGTGCCGTCGCCGGGTACAACCTCGATCTTACCTACGAACGCCGCCGTGAGGCGATTGCCGGGCTTCGAGAGCGATACGACATCGAGATCTACGATGCGGTCGAGATGGACTACCTCCCCGGGTCGATGGAGCAGATCGAACGGTTCCTCGAGGGGGCGTCCTTCGACTACGTGATCGGCAGCGTCCACGTCCTCGATGGCGAGAACGTCCACAACGTCGAGGCGTTCGCCTCACGGAGTGATGCGGCGCGTCGGGCGGTCGTCGACACCTACTTCGACCGCCTCGAGCGGGTCATCGAGTCCGGCCTGTTCGACATCGCGGCGCACATCGACATCATCGAGCGCAACGAGGCCCTGCGAGGCATCGCGACGGCGGACGATTACCACCGCATCGCCGAGGCCCTGGCCGGATCGGAGACGATCACGGAGATCAACGCGGGTCGGATCGACGCTGAGTACGGTCACTTTCACCCAACGGAGCGCTTCCTGGACGTCCTCGACGCATACGACGTCCCCATCACCCTCGGCTCGGACGCGCACGCGCCGGAGCACCTCGACTCGCGCATCCCCCAGCTCGAGAGCGCGTTCGAGCGCCGCGATATCCGCCCGGCCAGCCCGTTCGAGGCCTGAGTCGCGGGTTCGACGGGTTTAAGTCGTTGTTGGGCTTCGTTGCGCCCGAGGCAGGCGCTCGCCTGTTTCGGCCGTAGTAGCGGTAGACCCGCGGACTACGGAGGACTACCATGGCGGATACAGACATCGAAGAGGCGGTATCACGCGCGATTGCAGAGGCGCCAGAGCGCAACTTCCTCGAGTCGGTTGACCTCGCGATCAATCTGCGCGACCTCGATCTCGACGATCCGAACAACCGGGTCGAAGAGAGCATCGTCCTCCCCGAGGGGACGGGTCGCGAGACGAAAATCGTCGTGTTCGCGGAGGGCGAGACGGCATCGCGAGCCGAGACGGTGGCGGAGCAGGTGTTGGACGGCGACGACCTCGAGGAGCTCGGCGGCGACCAGTCGGCGGCAAAGGACCTCGCCCAGGAGACCGACTTTTTCGTGGCCGAAGAGGCCCTGATGCAGGATATCGGTCGCCATCTTGGCCGAATCCTCGGGCCCCGAGGGAAGATGCCGACGCCGTTGGCGGCGGATGACGACGTCGTCGAGGTCGTCCAGCGCATGAAAAACACGGTACAGCTCCGCAGCCGCGATCGTCGGACGTTTCACGCACGCGTCGGCGCCCGGGAGATGGGCCCCGAGGAGATCGCGTCGAACGTCGACGTCGTCCTCAGACGGCTGCACGCATCCCTCGAGAAGGGACCGCGCAATATCGACTCCGTGTACGTCAAGACCACGATGGGTCCCGCGGTGGAGGTGGCCTGAGATGTCGATGACGACGGAGACCATTCCCGAGTGGAAGCGCAAGGAGGTGGACGCGCTCGCGGAGGTGATCGAGGCTGGCGAGACGGTCGGGATCGTGAACGTCGCCGGCATCCCCAGCCGGCAGCTCCAGGCGATGCGGCGGGAGCTCCACGGCCACACCCAGTTGCGCATCAGCCGCAACACGCTGATCGAACGGGCGCTCGACCGTATCGACGACGGGCTCGAGGCGCTCGGGGGGTACGTCGAGGGGCCGATCGGCCTGGTCGTGACGGACGCGAACCCGTTCTCGCTGTACCGCCACCTGGAGGAGACGAAGACGCCAGCCCCGATCTCGGCCGGCGAGGTCGCCCCCAACGACATCACCATCGAGGCCGGCGACACCGGAATCGACCCGGGGCCGTTCGTCGGTGAGCTCCAAAACGTCGGCGCGCCAGCCCGGATCGACGAGGGGTCGATCCGGGTCACCGAGACCACGACCGTGCTCGAGGCCGGCGAGACGGTCTCGATGGAGCTGGCGTCCGTCCTGAACGAGCTCGAACTCGAGCCAAAGGAGGTCGGGCTGGACCTGCGCGCGGCGTTCGCCGACGGCGTCGTCTTCCAGGCGGCCGACCTCGAGCTCGACGTCGACGCCTATCGCGACGACGTCGCCGCCGGGGTTGCACGGGCGCGAGCCGTCGCAATTGAGGCGGGGTACCCGGCCGCTGGCGTCGTCGACAACCTGCTGGCGAACGCCCACGCCGCCGGGCAGTCGATCGCGGTCGCGGCCGGCTTCGTTGACGCCACCACGGCCGATGCCGTCCTCACCGCGGCCACCGCCGACGGCCACGCACTGGCGGCGACCATCGACGATCCGGACGTCGTCCCGCAGGTGGCACACACCGCCGAACCGGCAGCCGAACCGAGCGAACCGACCGAAGCAGCGAGCGACACGGACGATGAGGCGTCTGCGCCCGATGCCGACGACGAGACGGAGCCGGACGACGATGACGAGGACGACGCGGCCGGCGAAGGGCTCGGCGACCTCTTCGGGTGATCACCAATGGAATACGTTTACGCAGCACTCATCCTGAACGAAACCGGTGCAGAGCTCAACGAAGAAAACCTGACGAACGTCCTGGAGGAGGCCGGGGCCGACGTGGAGGAGTCCCGCGTCAAGGCCCTCGTGGCCGCCCTTGAGGACGTCGACATTGACGAGGCGATCGAGCAGGCCGCAGCCGTGCCCGCCGGCGGCGCCGGTGGTGCGGGTGGCGCTCCCGCCGAGGACGACGAGGACGAGGCGGCCGAGGCCGACGAGGCCGCGGCCGAGGAGGACGCCGCCGAGGAGGACGACGAGGACGAGGAGGCCTCCGGCGAAGGCCTCGGTCAGCTGTTTGGCTAGCGCCGACGGCGCGGGTTCCACATCGAAACCCACCCGGACAGGCTACGCCTCGGATCGCGTCGCGGCGAAGTGCTCGCGAACCGCCTCGATCTTCGGCTGGGCGTGCATCCGACAGTAGGCGTCGTTCGGATTCTTCTCGAAGTAGTCCTGGTGGTACTCCTCGGCCGGGTAGAACGTCTCGAGCGGTTCGATGGCGGTGACGATCGGGTCGTCGTAGCCGCCGGCCTCCTCGAGGGCCTCGACGTACTGCTCGGCCAGGTCGCGCTGGGTGGCGTCATGCGTGAGGATGATCGAGCGGTACTGCGTGCCGACGTCCGGGCCCTGGCGGTTGAGCTGGGTGGGATCGTGGATGGTAAAAAACACCTCGAGGAGCTCGTCATATCCGAGTCCGTCCGGGTCGTACGCGAGCTGGACGACCTCGGCGTGGCCGGTCTCGCCTGAGCAGACCTCCTCGTAGCTCGGATCCTCGACGTGTCCGCCAGCGTAGCCGGCGGTGACCGACTCGATCCCTTCGAGCTCCTTGAAGGCCGCCTCGGTGCACCAGAAGCAGCCACCACCGAAGGTCGCCCGTGCGAACTCGTCCATACGAAGAGGTCGGACGCCCACGACCTTAAGCGACCCGCGGCGTGCCCTATGGCGGAAGCCGTCACGAAGGGTGGTGATGGTCCTGCCACCGGTCGAACCGCTCGTGGGGATACACTCCACCGTGACCTTCCTGAGTGCCGTGCTCGTCGGAGCGAGTCTCGGCGTGATCAGCGGCCTCATCCCCGGATTGCACGCGAACAACTTCGCCCTGTTGCTGGCCGGCATTGCACCAAGCGTGCCTGCCGACCCGATCCTCGTGGGTGTGGCGATGCTCGCCGCGGGGGTGGTCCACACCTTCGTCGACGTCGTCCCGGCGCTGGCCATCGGCGTCCCGGATGCCGATACGGCGGTCACCGCCCTCCCGGGCCATCGACTCGTCCTCGAGGGGCGCGGGCCGGAGGCGATGCGGCTGTCAGCCCTGGGAAGCGTCCTGGCCGTGGCGCTGGCGGTCCCGATGGCGATCCCACTGACCATCGCCATCCAGGCGGTCTACGAGCCGTTGATGGCGAGCATCGACCTCGTCCTGGCCGCCGTGGTCGCGGGGTTGATCGTCGCCGAACCGACGCGCCGCGGGCAGCTGGCGGCGATGGTGGCGTTCGGCCTGGCCACCGTCCTCGGCGTGGCCACGCTGGACCTCGAGCCCGCGGCACCCCTCGATGCCGGCGGGATGCTCAGCCCGCTGTTCGCCGGGCTCTTCGGGGCCCCCACCCTGCTGGAGGCGCTGCGTGGCCGCGGGCCACCCGAGCAGCGAACCCCCGTGCTCCACACCTCCCGACGGCTGGTGGCGATCACCGCCGGTGCAGGCGCGCTGTCGGGGGCCGTGGTGGGGTTCCTCCCGGGAATCTCCGCGGCCATCGCCGCAGTGGGTGTCCTCGCCCTCGTCCCCGGTGCGGGCGACCGGGGATACATCGTCGCCACCAGCGGCGTCGACACGGCGAACGCGATCTACGCCTTGTTTGCGCTCGTGGCCATCGGCCAGCCCCGAAGCGGGATCGTCGTCGCCTATCAGGAACTCGGCGTGTCCGCCGACCTCGGCATCCTCGTCCCGGCGACCCTCCTCGCGGGGGGCATCGGCTACTTCGCCGTGGTCGGCCTCGGGGACCGCTTCCTCCAGGCGATCGACACGGTCGACTACGGCCGGGTCTGTCTCGCATTGCTCGTGGGTCTCGCCGGGTTGTCGTTTCTCTTCGCCGGCGCGGTGGGCGTCATCGTCTACGGCCTCGCCACCGCGGTCGGGCTGGTTCCCCTGCGCGCCGATTGCCGTCGGGTGCACCTGATGGGCGTGTTGATGGGGCCGATGTTGCTCTCGTAAGCGGGGTCCGAACGGGAAGCGTTTTACCCGACCATCGGAAAGCCGAGGGCATGAGCGAGGCCGAATCCACCGCTGACCACCGGTGTGTCACGTGTGGCATCAACGTCGCCGGGACGAACGCCGCCACGTTCCGGTGTCCCGCCTGCGACCGGGAGATCCACCGGTGTGCGAAGTGTCGAAAGCAGTCCAACGCGTACGACTGTCCCGACTGCGGGTTCCGGGGGCCCTGACGATGGGGGACGTGGCCGCCCAGGTCAAGGTCATGCCGACCGCTCCCGAGGTCGACCTCGAGGCGCTCGAGGCACGCCTGACCGAGGCGTTGCCACAAGGCGCCGAGGTCAGCGACGTCGAGCACGAGGACGTCGCCTTCGGGCTGGTCGCGCTGATCGTCATGGTGATCGTCCCGGACGATGCCGGCGGCACGGAGGCCGTCGAGGCCGCCTTCGCCGACATCGAGGGTGTCGAGAGCGTCAGCGTCGACAGCGTCACCCGACTGTAGCTCCGGTTAACGTCGTCATCGCGTGGCTGCCCAACCGCCCCGAGTGACGACGCGACTGCGCCTGCGGGTGATCAGGCCGAGCCAAGCCGCGCGAGCGCCCGGTCGAGATCGGCGAGGAGGTCCGCCTGATGTTCGACGCCCACGCTCGCCCGAACGAGTCCGTCGGCGATGCCGGCGGTACGGCGCTCCTCGGGATCGAGCCCGGCGTGCGTCATCGCGGCGGGGACCTCGACGAGACTCTCGACCCCGCCGAGGCTCTCCGCGAGGGTGAACACCTCGAGGTCGGTCACCACGTCGGCCGTCGACTCGAGGTCGGCGTCGAGCACGAAGCTCACCATACCGCCGAAATCGGCCATCTGGTGGGCGGCCACGTCGTGGGTCGGATGGGACGACAGACCCGGATAGTACACGCGGTCGACAGCGGATTGGTCGCGCAACCACGCGGCCACGGCCGCCGCGTTGTCACAGTGGCGGTCCATGCGCATCCCGAGGGTCTTGGTGCCTCGCCAGACGAGATAGCACGCGAACGGGTCCGGCGTGGCCCCGACGGCGTTCTGGTAGAAGCCGAACCGCTCGTCGAGTTCGGCGTCGTCGGTGACCAAGGCGCCGGCGACGACGTCGGAGTGGCCACCGAGGTACTTGGTCAGGGAGTGACACACCACGTCGGCACCGAGATCGAGGGGGCGCTGGAGATAGGGCGTGGCGAAGGTGTTGTCCACGGCGACCAGCGCGTCGACCGCGTGGGCGCGTTCGGCGATCGCGGCGATGTCGACGACCTTCAACAGCGGGTTCGTCGGTGATTCGAGCCACACGAGGTCCGTTGCCGGCGTAAGCGCCGCCTCGAGGGCGGCGTGATCGGTCATGTCGACGAACTCGAACGAGAGCCCGTAGTCAGCATACACCTGGCGAAACAGCCGGTGCGTCCCGCCGTAGAGGTCACGGCCAGCGACGACACGATCGCCCGCCTCGAGGCAGTTGAGCACGGTGTTGATCGCGGCCATGCCGCTGGCGAAGGCCCTCGCGTGGTCGCCGCCCTCGAGGGCGGCGAGGTTGCCCTCGAGCGCCTCGCGCGTCGGGTTGTTCGTCCGGGCGTATTCGTACCCGCGGTCCTCGCCGGGGGCGTCCTGTTCGAAGGTCGAACTCGCGTAAATCGGTGGCATGACCGCGCCAGTCTGGGCATCGGGCGCGTACCCGGCGTGGATCGCCGTCGTCTCGAACCGGTGGTCCTCGGCCATGGGCGTGGGGAGGACCGGACGGGTTGAAGGGTTTGCCGTTGGGGCTAATACAGCGGCAACTCGCCCGTCACGGCGTCGATGGCGTCCGCGGCGGCCGGGCCGATCGCGAGGACCGTGACCGTGCCGGGCTCGAGCTCCGTGTGGCCCGCGTCGGTGATCAAGGCGGTGGGCAGGCCGTCCGCGACGGCCATCGCCTCGAGGTCGTGCAGGGCGCGCTCATCGGGAGCTCGCAACACCACCTTGCGCTGACCGGCGGCGACCCAGTCGTCACGCATTGCCCGATCCGCGGCGTCGGCCGCACTCACGGCGCCGTGGGCCACCTGGGCCGCGAGCTTGCCGGGACCGAGGTCGAGGTCGCCACGGGCGACGATCACCTGTTTCATGGCCGAGGGATTGACGCGACGGCAGTTCAACCTGCCCATCGACCCGCGAAACGGAAAGGGTATGGTGGCGGCCTCGGACGCGCCGGTATGATCCTCTCGGACCGGGACATCCGGGAGCGACTCGAGGCGGGGTCGCTCGTGATCGAACCGCTTGACGACCCCGAATTACAGATCCAACCCGCCAGCGTCGATCTTCGCCTCGGCCGGGAGTTCCTCGAGTTCAAACAAAGCACCATCCCCTACATCAATCCGGACAGTCCCGCCCAGGTCGACAAGTACACCCAGCGGACGGTCGTCGAGGACGAGGCCGACACCGAGCAGGCCACCCTCGAGGTCGACGACGGGACCAACCGCTACGATGACGGCGTGTTCATCCTCCATCCCGACGACTTCGTCCTCGGGACGACCAAGGAGCGCGTGGAGATTCCGCCAGACCTCATCGCCCACGTCGAGGGTCGTTCGTCGTTGGGACGTCTCGCGGTGGTGGTGCACGCGACCGCGGGGCTTTGCGATCCGGGGTATCGCGGCCAGATCACCCTCGAGCTGTCGAACCTCGGGACCGCACCGGTCGCGTTGCGCCCCGGGATGCGCGTCAGCCAGCTAACCTTCACCCAGCTCACCTCGACCGCCGAGCGACCATATGGCAACGACCGCGGCTCCAAGTACCAAGACCAGGAGGGGCCCCAGGCGTCCCGGCTGGATCGCGACCACGAGTTCGGTGGCGACCAGACGGACTGATCGGCCCGGCCACCGACGAGCGAGGGCAATCGATTTCCTCACGCGCCGTGAACGGCCTGCCACACCACCGATGAAGTTCATCGAGGAGATCGTCGTCGAGGTGTTCTTGCCCACGTACCGGTCCCTGCTGGCCGAACGCCTCGAGGAGAAGGGGTTGACCCAATCCGAGATCGCCGAGCAGCTGGGAGTCAGCCAGAGCGCCGTCTCGAAGTACGTCCATGGCGAGGTGGAACGCCACCCCCGCATCGCCGATGACGAGCGCATCACGGGCCTCGTCGACCGAATCGCCGAGGGGCTCGCCGAGGGGACGATGACGCGTGTGCAGGCGCTCGTCGAGACCGAAGTGTTGGTTCGCGAGTTGCAAGCCGACGACGTGCTCGCGGAGCTCCATGGCGAGGCGGTTCCGGCCCTGCGGAAGTATCCCGACGCCCACTCGATCTATGACCCGAGCGGGGGAATTCAAGCGCGCGAGCAGGTACTGGCTGACCTGCGACGCGCCCTCGGTCGCCTCGAGCGCACCGGGGGGATCGCCGGCTACCTCCCACAGGTCGGATCGAACCTCGTCTACGCCCTCGAGGATGCCGAAACAATCGACGACGTGGCGGCAGTGCCGGGACGGATCCTCGACATCAAGGGGCGAGCGATGGCGCCGACCGGACCGGAGTTCGGCGCCAGCGACTTCGTCGCGACCGTCCTGTTGGCAGCGCGCCGGGGCGGAAGCGACCACCGCGCCGCGTTGAACGTTACCTTCGATCCCGACCTCATGCACTGGCTGGAGGCGGAGGGTTATCGCAGCGTCGAGGTCGAGCCGGAAGCCGACCTGGAGGCAGCCGTCGAGGCCGCCATCCAGCGGACGCCGGAGGCGGCCGTCCTCTATCATCGGGCGGGGACGGGCATCGAGGCGAACGTGTACCTCCTCGGCGAGGAACCTGGACAGTTGGTTGACGTCGTTCGGGACCATCTCGACCACACATGACCACCGAGACGGACGCCCGGGCCACGGCGCAGCTGTACGACCGGTGGGCCCGCGCGTACGCCGCCTTCGTCCGCCGACTGCCGGTCGTCGGGCGGGCCCGTGATCGGGCCGTGACGGCCCTCGACAGCGAGGCCGGCGACCGGGTCGTCGACATGGGCTGTGGACCGGGCGTTAATCTCGGCCGGCTCCAGCGTGCCGTCGGCCCCTCCGGGACGGTCGTCGGCGTGGACGCCAGCGAGCGGATGCTGCGGTTGGCCCGCCGGGACGGACCCGCACAGGCGAACCTCGTCCGGGGCGACGCCCGCCGCCCGCCACTCGACGCCACCGTCGACGGCGTCCTCGCGACCTTTGTCGTTACCATCTTCGAGGATCCGGACCACGTCGTGTCGACCTGGTGGGACCACCTCGCGCCAGGTGGCCGCCTGGCGCTCCTCAACTTCGCGCCCGTCCGCGGACCGCTCGGACCGCCGTTGAACCTGGCCCTGACGGTGAGCCTCGCGGTGTCGACGCCGGGCAGGCGGGAGGACCGATTGCTCGACCTGCTCGACCGTCGCCTCAACGCCGCCCACGCCGCCCTGGTCGAGCGCGCGGATCGCGTGCACTACCGCGACGACATCTGGGGCGGCCTCCGCTTGGCCGTCGGCGAGAAGGCCGCTGGCCCCGACTGAGGCCGCCCGGTCACTCGGCGTACCGGGCGTGGTCGTCACAAAACGCCGGCGGCTCAAGCTGGGCACGAACGAGCGCCGGTTGTCGGTGGGCGTTGTATAGCCGGCACCGCTCGTCGTCACAGAACGCCTCGCCGGTGTCGAGGTAATGGACGGCCTGAAGGGCGTAGCCCTTGAGCGCGTCCGTTGTTCGCGGGTCGTCTGCAAGCAGAAACTCGCCCTCGACCTGCCCCTCCAGGACCTCCCGTGGCGGCGCGTCGCCGCTGAGCATGGCCTGGCGTTGTTGCTCCGTGTAATAGGCCTCGGGTTTTGCGGGCGCCTCATACAGTCCGGGGACGGAGACGAGCGCTGGCTGGCCGAGGACGTTCACTCGCTTGTGCCAGCGACCGTCGTGAGCGCCCCAGGTCGCGAGGACGCGGTCAAGCAAGATGATGTGGAGGTGATCGAGCTCCCGGCGGTCGGCCGGGAGCCGCCGCCGAAGCACCTCCTGCACGGCGTGCCCGTCATACAGGACCCCACCCCCGCGTTCGGGATCCTCGAGAACCCGCCGTTCGTACCGCCGGACGCCGAGCATCGTGTTGCCGGTGTCCCGATCGTACGGCGAAAGCACCCGTGCGCGGGACAGGGCCCGGGCAGTGGACTCGTCGGCGTGTGCACCGAGAAACCGCGCCTCGACGGCGACGGTCGCGGGCACGCGGTCGCTGAGCCACTCGGCGACGACATCCGCATCCGCGACGGTCGTCGGTGCGCGATACAGCGTGACCCGTTCCACCATGGCTGGCGGTCGGTCGGTCCGCGCAAAACCCGTTCCGGTCAACGGCCTTTTCCCCGCGGCCCAAAAGCGCGAGGCATGGTCGATGCACGGGAGTATCACCAGCGGACCAACCACGATCCGGAGAAGCTCCGAACCATGGAGTTCCGACCGGACGAGGACCTCGAGCCCCGCCCCTACAAGCTGTACCGGGGCGTCGAGACCGAACCCCTCCCCCGAATACGCGTCCCCAACGGCCCGACCCTGGCTGCCGTGGCTGAGTCCGCTCGCGATCCCGTCCTGGAGGGTGCGTCCCGATGTGCAACGCTCGACCGGGAGACGATCGCGACACTGTGCTATGCGGCCACGGGAGTGCTCACCGAAACGGCCCACAATGGCGAGACCGTTCGGTTCCGGGCGGCCTCGTGTACGGGCAAGCTCTATCACGTGGATTGTTACCTGGTTGTGGGCGAGCGGCCTGACCTGCCCGCCGGCGTCTATCACTTCGATCCGCGGCGATGCCGGCTGAACGTCCTGCGCCGTGGGGACCTTCGCGGCACCCTGGCCGCGGCAGGTGGGGCCGATGCCGACCACCCCATCGCCCGGGCACCGGTGACCATCGTCGGGACGTCCACGTGGTGGCGAAACGCCTGGAAGTACCGCGCACGGGCCTACCGTCACGCGTTCTGGGATCTGGGCACGATCTGGGCGAACCTCCTCGCAAGTGCCCATTCGGTGGACCAGCCCGCCCGGGTCGAAACGGCGTTCGCCGACGACGCCGTCGTCGACCTGCTGGGCATCGATCCAAGCCGGGAGATCCCGATAGCCGCCGCCACGATCGGCGATGGCGACCCGTCACCCGCGGCCGTGGAACCGCCGGCGATCGACCCGACCATCGAACCCCCGTCACCCGAGACGATATCGTATCCACTGATCCCCGATGCCTGGGCGCAAAGTTCCCTTGCCGACGGGACTGCGGCCGCCGAGTGGCGCACAACCGTCCAGGAGGGCGGCCCGATCCGACCGGGTGTCGAGCCCGCGGGTGAACGCATCGATCTGGATCCCGTTGACCACGAACGGGCGAGCGCGCGTCCGCTGATGGCGACGATCCGTCGGCGCGGGTCGAAACGAGCCTTCGATGACTCCGGGCCGACTCGTCGCCAGCTGGGGACCATCCTCGACCGAGCGATGCGTGGTGTGCCCGCGGACTGGAACGGGGGCGAGGCCGACGAACTGGCCTACGTCGTGCCGTTCGTCTTGACCACCGGCGTCGATGGCGTCCCCGATGGCACCTATCGATACGATTCCGGGGCCGACCAGCTCGTCCGAATCAACGACGCCGATCGCGAGACCACCCAACACCTCGCACTCGGTCAGCCCTGGGCTGGCGACGCCCACGTCAACGTCTACCTGATGGCACCAGTCGATCCGATCGTCGAGCGCCTCGGCAACCGCGGCTACCGACTCGCCCAACTCGAGGCGGGCGTGACCCTCGGTCGGCTCTACCTGGCGACGGCCGCTCATCGCGAGCTCGGCGGCACCGGGCTCACCTTCTTCGATCGTGCCGTCCAGGACCACCTCGACGGCGACACGACCGACCGCTGGCCGATGACGCTCTTTGCGTTCGGTCGCGTCGACTCGGGGGCCGACTCGCGGATCTAGGCGAACCGGACCGCGTGCTCGCGAGCTGATGGGCGCCGGCCTGACCGCCTCGGGTCCTCAGTCGTCCGCGGGCGTGGCTCGGCTCGTCAGCTCGACGGCGGGGGCCTCGACGCCCAGCTCGTCGAGGGCGACTTGGGCGGCGCGCTTGCCCGAGAGCAACATCGCGCCGAAGGTCGGGCCCATGCGTGGCAGCCCGTACGTGGTCGCGACGGCCATGCCGGTGACGATGAGCCCGTCGTGGGCCATGCCGGTGTGCTCGACGACGGCATCCTCGCTCTGGCCGACCCACATGGAGTCGTGGCCGGGCGAGTCGTGTCCGGGGGCGCCGTACTGGTCGGCCTCGGTCTGGTCCATGCCGACGTTGTGCGACTCCGCATGGCCGATCCCCGGCGCGTCGAGGACGCCTCGCTCGTGGAGCTTGGTCACTGCCACCGCGTCGTGTCCGGTCGCGTCGATCACGAGGTCGCCCTCGACGGCGATCGGGTCGACGCAGGTGATCTCACGCGGCAGCGCGTGCACCGGCGTCCAGTTCATGACGATGCCCCCGACGCGGTGGTCCTCGCGGATCACGATGTCGGTGAACTCCGTCATGTTCTGGATCTTGGCACCGGCGTCACAGGCCGCCTTGATCAACGATGAGGTCGCGTGCGGGCCGTTGGCGACGTACAGCCCCTCGGTGTCCTGGGCCGGCTTGTAGTCCACCCCGAGATCCTCGAGGACGGCCTCGGCAGGGCTGCGAACGGTGACCTTGTTCATCAAGAACCCGCCGAGCCAGAAGCCGCCACCGAGGTAGTTGTTCTTCTCGACGACCATCGTCTTCACGCCTCGCTCGGCCAGCTCCTTGGCGGCCATCAACCCCGACGGACCGCCCCCGACGATGATGACGTCCGAATCGGAGAAGTCCATGAACTCCTCCGTCCACTCCTGCCCGATCGCGCGGGTGACGTCCGCCTCGCCGACGTCGCTGAACTGATCAAACTCGGTCATACAACTGGGTAATACCGGGTGAAGGGCCTTAGTGGTTCCCTTCGAGAGACACCGCCTCCAGGTCGCCGGATCGGATCGCCCCCTCGGCCGCCGCCCGCGCCGCATCCGCATCGAACGACGAGACGATCGACCGAAGCTCCCCATCTGGTCGGTCGGCGAGTTCGTCCGCGAACTGGCACATCAGTGGGAGTGCCCGACGAACGTTGTCGCACACGGCCACGTCCGCGACCGCCGCGGACCGTGACAGCGGGTTCAAGTCGATGACGAGCTCGGTCTTGCCCATGGCGTCGAGGGCCTCGGCCCGATCCCCGTCCTCGAGGGGGATCAACACGACATCGGCGCCGTGAATGCCCGCATCGTGGACGCGTGCCCGGTCGTGATCGAGACCCGGGAGCGTCGCATCGGCCCCCCTGCCAAGCACGTTCGTCGCCCCGTGCGCTCGGAGGTGGTCAGCGATCGCCGCCACGCGGTCTGGACTCCGGTGGAACAGATTGACCTCGAGGGGCGCGTTCACCGCCTCGGCCAGGCGGACCGCAGCCTCCGGTGTGAGTGCGGCCAGGTTGCCGTTCACCGAGATCACGGGCGCGTCGGCGAGGAGCAGATGGGCGGTAGCGGCCCGTGCGGCAGTTCGCGCCGACGGGATCGTTCGCTCGCCCAGCAGGTAATCGAATGCCTCGCCCCGTCCATGGGCGATCAGCCCGTGCTGGCTCGTCAGACCGGCCTCAATCCCCTCGACCAGCCTGTTTCGGGTGCGGAGGGACTCCGCCCGGGGATGTGACGGCGGAACGGCCTCCTCGGTCATACGGTCCGGTTCCGACCGGCCGGGGTTAAATCACGCGACCTCGACGAGATGGGCCCCCCGGTCGGCGATCCTCACGGCCGACCCGTCCTCGTAGCCGGCGCGCGTGAGGCCGTCATCGAGGGCGACGACGGTTCGTCCGAGCATGCCCATCGCGGCCGATCCGCCGTGTCGTTCGACGGCCTCGATGATCCGCTCGACCTCGGGGTCCAGCAACGCCGTTTCGCGGGCGAAGCGACGGCCCAGCGCAAACGCCCGAGGGAGGGTCGGCTCGGTCCGCAAGTCGGTCAGGGCGGTCTCGCCGGCGCGGGTGATTGCCGTGGTGTCGCCGGCGATGACCGCCGCGGTGTCGAGCTCGCCGCGTGTCAACACCTCGAGCGGGCCGGACGCCTCCAGCGCCTGGAGCCGGCTCCGCGGTGGCGCCCCCGGGTCGAGTCGCATCACCACGCCCCCGTGGGCCTGGGCGACCACGTCGCCGAGGCCGGTTCCCGCCTCGACCTCGGCGACGTGGGCCGTGCGAACCAGCTCGGACCGCGATCGGTCGAGTTCGTGGAGGCGGTCGACGCCGAGGGCCGTCCCGAGGGCGGCGGCACCGGACACGCCGAAGCCGGCCCCCAGGGGCAACGCCGTCTCGATGTCGACCGCGGCCGTCACGTCGAGGGCCGCCAACACGCCGTCGACCGCGGCAATCGACGCCGGCGACCCGTTGACGGTCTGTCCGGAGCCGGGGGCGACCTCGACCCGTACCCCCTCCTCGAGGGTGAGTCCGACCCCCGTGGAGCCGGTCGTCGCGGGATCGTCGGTCCGGTGGACGGTGAAAAACAGCGTGACGTGACCGGGGACGATTGCTGTGGGGCCCGCCGCCATGGTGCTGTCGCCCCCCGCGATTACGGCGAGAGCCGCTGGCGGTCACGGGGGAACAACACGGCCTCGCGGATGTTGTCGAGGTCGAGCAGCGTCATGACCAACCGCTCGCCACCCATGCCAAAGCCGGCGTGGGGTGGCATCCCGTAATCGAACATGCGGGTGTAGTACTCGAACGGGGCGGGATCGAGCCCCTGCGCCTCAAAGCCCGCGACGAGTCGCTCGCGGCGGTGCTCACGCTGCCCACCCGATGAGAGCTCCATGCGCGGATGCATCAGGTCGAACCCCGTCGACACCTCCGGGTCGTCCTCGCGGTCCATGATGTAAAACGGCTTGACCTCGGCGGGCCAGTCCGTGATGAAGTAGTGCCCGCCCATTTCCCGGCCGAGCACCCGTTCGGCCTCCGTTGAGAGGTCGTCGCCCCAGGTGAGCTGGTCGTCCAGCTCGCCCGTGGCGTTGATCCGATCAAGCGCCTCTTGGTAGGTGATGCGTGGAAACGACCCCTCCAAGACGGCGACGTCATCGCGGACCCCCAATGCCTCGAGGGCGTCCTCGCAGTTGGCGGCGACCCCACGATAGGCGGCTTTGACGACCGCCTCGGCCACGTCCATGGCGCCACTATCGTCGACGAAGGCCCCTTCGAAGTCGATGGACGTGGCTTCGTTGAGGTGTCGCGGCGTGTTGTGTTCCTCGGCGCGAAAGATCGGGCCGATCTCGAAGACCCGCTCCAGGTTCGACCCCGCGATCAGCTGCTTGAACAGCTGGGGGGACTGGTTCATGAACGCCTCCCGACCGAAGTAGCTGATCGGGAACAGCTCCGTGCCCCCCTCGGTGCCGGTGGCGACGATCTTCGGCGTGGTGATCTCGGTGCAGTCGGCCTCGCGAAACGCGCGTCTGACCGAACGGAGAATCTCCGACCGGACCTCGAAGATCGCCTGGGCGTCGGGCTTGCGGAGGTCGAGGGTGCGGTTGTCCAGCCGGGTCGACAGCTCCGCATCGACCTTGCCGGAGGGGTCCAACGGCAGCTCCGGTTCGGCCGCGGCGAGGACCTCGAGGCCGGTCGGGACGAGCTCGATCCCGCCCGGGGCCCGGGACTCCTCGCGGGTGTCGCCGGTGACGGCGACGACGCTCTCGCGCGTGAGGTCGTTGACGCGCTCGACGAGGTCGGTGTCGAGCTCGTCGGTGGGGACGGTTACCTGGAGCCGCCCGGATCGATCGCGCAGGATGACAAACATGATGCCGCCGAGATCGCGCACCTCGTGGACCCACCCGGCGACCGTGACCGATTGCCCGGCGTCCACCTCGGCGACGAGGGTCCGTTCGTCCATGTGGCGTCGGAATCGGGCGGCAGTCTAAAAAGCGCCGTTTTCGTCGTTACCGGGCGTCGCGTGCGCCCCGAACGGTCTCCGCGACGGCCTCCACGCCGGCGTCATGCACGAGGTCACCCACGACGATGACGTCGGCGTGTTCGGCCATGCGTCGGGCGTCCTCGTAGGTCCGGATGCCACCCCCGTAGATCAGGGTGGCCGTCTCGAGCACGTCGGCCGCCGCGGCCACGAGGTCGGGATCGCCGAGGCGACCGCTGTACTCGATGTAGACGAGCTCCTGGCCGAAGAGCTGTTCGGCGACGATCGCGTAGCCGGCGACCTCGGGGGCAGTCAGGTCGCAGTCGGCCTGTGTGTACGTCGCCACGCTCGCGTCGGGGTTGAGGACGATGTACGCCTCCGACAGGGTTTTGGACCACTCGATTTGCCCGCCGCCGGCCAGCCAATCCTTGTGAGCGCCCGTCACGAAGAAGACGTCCCCGGCGTTGAGGACGATCGGCACGAGGTATCCGTCGACGTCGGAGTCGACGACCACCGCCTCGGGATTCGAGGGCTCCTGGAAGACGGGCACGTCGAGGTCGGCACAGGCATCGAGGACGGTCGCCATCTTCTCGGCCGTCACGCCGGTCGTTCCGCCGACCATGATCGCGTCGGTCCCGGTCGCCTCGAGGTCGGCCCAGGAGATCCCCGCCGGCAGCGGCTTGTCCGGATCGACCTTCAACAGATGCGACCACTCGCGCCAGGCCCCGGCCATACGTCGGGCCACTCGATAGCCGGCCTTATCCGCTTCGACTTGCCGAAGTCGGCCGATCAAACGCGTGCCTGCCACTTGCGGATGCGGTCGGCGCTGACGCCGTCAACGGCATCGGCAACCTCGTCCGGGGCGGCGTCTTCGAGCGCATCCACGTCGTCGATGCCGGCGTCGGCCAGCTTCGCCGCCGTCTTCTCGCCGATACCCCGGATGGACTCGAGGGACCCATCCTCCGGGGGCGCGTCGCCGTCGTCGGTATAGGCCTCGTAGTTGCAGATCGGACAGCCGAGCTCCCACGGATCGTCACCGTTGTGAATGACGATCCCGGGCAGCCCGTGGCGGTCACAGATGGCGTCCCAGTCGACCTCCGCCTCGCCGCGCCGGGGGAGCGGATAGGAGGTGCGACAGTCGGGATAGCGGGTGCACCCGACCAGTCGGGAGCCGTTCTCGAGGCGTTTGATCGCGAGCTCACCGCCCTCGGTCTCGCCACAGTCCGGACACGGGCCGAGCCGGTCACGTTCGCCGGCGGACTCGGCGACACAGAGCGGACAGCCATGGGTGAAGGTGCCGCGGCCGGCGAGCATGCGAATCTCGTGGAGACCGTGTGTTGAGCACACGTCGTCGAGGATCGTCGGCGTCCCCTTGTTCGGCAGCGGGAGGGTGAACTCACAGTCCGGATAGCCGTCACACCCGATGAAGTGGCTGTTGCCTCGGCCCTGTCTGATGAGCAACGCCTCGCCACACGACGGGCAGGGCCCGACGGTCTTGTCGGCCTTCATCGACTCCCGGAGCAGGTCGCCGATCTCGTCCTCAGAGGCATCGAGCTCCTCGAAGATCGCGGTGAGCACCTCCCGCGAGCGGGCGGTCACCTCCTCGAGGTCGAGCTCGCCCTCGGCGATGGCACCCATCTCCTCTTCCAGCTCGGCGGTCATCTCCTCGCTGACGATGCGGTCGGCGTACTCCTCAGCCGCCTCGACGACGCCCATCGCCAGGTTGGTCGGGCGGGGCGGGTCGCCCTCGACGTACCCGCGTCGATAGAGCTTCTCGATCGTGTTGTGGCGGGTGCTCTTGGTGCCGATGCCGAGGTCGTCCATCTGCTCGACCAGTCGCGACTGGCCGATCCGACGGGGCGGTTCGGTCTGTTTCTCCGCCAGCTCCACGTCGGTGACGTCGACCGTCTGGCCCTCATCGAGGTCGGGCAGGCGGTTCTCCGAGGTGTTGAAGTACGGGTAGTACTGGTGGTAGCCCTGCTCGAGGAGGCGCTTCCCGTTGGCCTTGAGCGTCAGGTCGCCAACGCGGACCTCGACGCGGAGGTGCTCCCACACGGCCGGATCCGACAGCGTGGCGAAGAACCGACGAGCCACGAGTTCGTAGACCCGGGCCTCGGCGTCGGACAGGTCACCGGGGTCGGGGATCTCGCCGGTCGGGTGGATCGGCGGGTGGTCGGTGGTCTCTTCGTCACCGCTCGTCGGGGTGAGGTCGTCCCGTTGGGAGAGCTCGTAGGCATCCTCGCCGAGGTCCGGATGGGCCCCCAGCTCGCGCAGGCGCTCGCGGACATCGAGGTCGTCCGGGTAGACCGTATTGTCCGTTCGCGGATAGGTGATGTATCCGGCGGTATACAGGTCCTCCGCGACGCTCATCGCGTCCTGTGCGCCGAAGCCGATCGCGCCGGCGGCGCGGATGAACTGGGTGGTATTGAACGGCGTGGGGGGGTAATCGCGTCGGGTACGCCGGTTGACCGTCGTGACCTCGGCCTCGGCGGCCGCGGACAGGGTCGCCAGTCGCTGCTGGGCGACGTCCCCGTCCCAGATGCGCTGGGCCTCCGTGCCGTCGTCGTCCGCGTAGACGTACTGCGCCTCGAAGCGTTCCTCCGGGGCCGCCAGGGTGGCGAACAGCTCCCAGTAGTCCTCGGGCTCGAACGCCTCGATCTCACGTTCGCGATCGACCAGCAGCTTCAGCGTCGGGCTTTGCACCCGGCCGACGCTGATGAAGTCGTCGCCGTACTGGTTGGCCGCGATGGAGAGAAAGCGCGTCAGCGCCGCCCCCCAAATGAGGTCGACCACCTGTCTGGCCTCGCCGGCCGCCGCGAGGTCGAAGTCGAGCTCGTCCGGGTTGTCGAACGCCTCGCGGACGGCGCCGTCGGTGAGCGAGGAAAAGCGAACCCGGTCGATGGGGACGTCGTCCGTGACCGACCGGACGATCTCGTAGGCCTCCTTGCCGATGAGCTCGCCCTCCCGGTCGTAATCGGTCGCGATCGTGACGCGGTCGGCCTCCTCGGTGAGCGATTCGACGACGCCGACGATGCCGGGTTCGCTCGCGCGCTTGACGACCTCCACGTCGATCAGGTCGCCGGGATCGATCGCGTGCCAGTCGCTGTATTCGTCGGGGAAGTCGACGCTCATGACGTGCCCGCGCAGGCCGACGCAGATCGTGTCGTGCCAGCGATAGATTGGCACGCCGTTGCGCTCGCTACGGGTGACCGCGTCGCCGCCGAGAATCTCGGCGATCCGACGGGCTGCATTCGCCTTCTCGGTGATGATCAGTTGCACGAGGAACCCTCCCACCGGGCCGGTGAGTTCACCGCTGCGGTAGTCCGCATCCGGTGGTAAAGGTTACGACGCCGCATCCACATCCTCAAGGGCGGCCTCCAGAAGGGCGTGCACGTCGCCGGGATCCGCCCGGCCGTCGGTCGCCTGCATCACCTGCCCGACCAGGTAGTTGATCGCGCCATCCTCGCCCCGGTGGTAGTCCGCCACCGCCTCGGGGTGGTCCTCGATCGCCGCCTCGACCGCCGCGCGAACCTGCTCACCGCCGGTCTTCCCGAGCCCCTCAGCCGCCACGATGGCGTCGGGGTCACGCCCCGTATCCAGCATGGTTCTGAGGACGACCTCGCGGGCGTTCTTGGCGGTGATGGCCTCCTCGGCGACGAGCTCGATCAAGCGGACGAAGGCATCCAACCGGTCGTGCACGTCGTCGATCTCCATGTCGCGGTAATGCAACTCGCCGAGCAGTTCGTCCGCCACCCAGGTGGCCGCGAGATCGGGGTCGAACCGGTCGGCCACGCGCTCGAAGAAGTCGGCCACCTGCTTCGTCGAGGTCAGCTTCGCCGCCGTCTCGGCCGTGAGGTCGTACTCCGCGGCAAAGCGCTCTCGTCGGGCGTCGGGCAGCTCCGGAATCTCGACGCGGTCGCGGATCGGGGCCGTCTCGATCGCCGGCAGGTCCGGCTCCCGGAAGTACCGGTAGTCGGCCGCGGCTTCCTTGGTGCGAAGGCCGACGGTGATCCCCCGCGTTTCGTCCCAGTGGCGCGTCTCGCGCTCGACGGCACGGCCACGCCGAAGCGCGTTCCGTTGTCGGGTGATCTCGTAAGACAGCGCCTTCTCGGCGCCCTTGTGCGAGGAGATGTTCTTGACCTCGGTGCGGTGGGCCGCATCGAGGGTCGCCTGAGACACGCCATCGCCGTCGAACGCTGCTGCCTCGACGAGTGATACGTTCGCATCCACCCGGAGGCTGCCGTCACGGCCGGCATCGAACACCGCCAGGTACTCGAGCACGGATTCGAGCTTCGACAGGAAGGCACGGACCTCCCCCGGGGCCCGAAAGTCCGGCGCGGTCACGATCTCCATCAGCGGCACACCGGCGCGATTGTAGTCGATGCGCGTGTACTCCGCCGCGTCGATGGAGCCGCCAGCGTGCTGGAGGCTTCCGGGGTCCTCCTCGAGGTGGGCCCGCTCGATGGTCACCCGGCGGCGGTCACCCTCGTGGCTGATCTCGACCGTCCCGTTCCGGCAGATGGGCTCGTCGTACTGCGTAATCTGGAAGTTCTTCGGGAGATCGGGATAGAAGTAATTCTTCCGGTGGAACCGGGTGACGTCGGCGATGTCGGCGTCGATCGCCTTGCCGATTTTCACGGCCGCCTCGATCGCCGCCTCGTTGACCACCGGCAGGGACCCGGGCAGGCCGAGACAGACCGGACAGGTGTGGGTGTTCGGGGGGTCGTCCGCGAAATCGGTGCTACAGCCACAGAAGATCTTGGTGCGGGTCTCCAGTTGCACGTGCACCTCGAGGCCGATGACGGGTCGATACGCGACCTCGCCGGCGGCCGCCTGAGCGCTCATCGGAGCCGGATTCGGGATGGCCCCCCAAGAGCGTACCGACCGGGCGAAGAAACCCCCACCGGCCTGATATGTGTCTGACGGAGCTTTATTGCCGAGAATCGCCCCACATACTGGTATGCCAAACCGCGTCGACGAGCTCGAGGCCACCGTGGAGGACCTCGAGGAGACGGTCGCCGGGCTCAAGGAGGAGCTCGTCACGCTTCGAAGCCGCGTCCGCGATCTCGACGACGAGACCGCGGACGAGGTCGCCAACTCCGAGGTGGACTTCGACGACGGCGAGATCCTCGTGAGCTAGTCGCCTTCCAGCCAATGCACCTCGAAGCGCTGATCCTTGACAATTTCAAAAGCTTCGCCGAGAAGACCCGGATCCCCCTCAAGGACGACTTCACGGCCATCACCGGGCCAAACGGCTCGGGGAAGAGCAACATCCTCGATGCCATCCAGTTCGCTCTGGGCCTCGGTCGGGTGAGCGACGTCCGGGCACGCCGACTCACCGACCTCATTCACCATGCCGACGAGGGCGAACCGCGCCTCCCACGCGAGGCCGAGGTGACGGTCGTCCTCAACAACGACGACGAGACACTCTCTGCGGACCAGGTCGCCGCGGCCACGGGGACGGAGGTCCTCGACCCGACGCGCATTCGGATTCGTCGGCGCATCCGCCAGACGCCCAACAACTCCTACTCGTACTACTACATCGACGATAACAAGGTCAACCTCGGTGACATCCGCGAGCTCATGTCGCAGGCGGACGTGAGCGACGACCGGTACAACATCGTCCCGCAGGGGGACATCACCGAGCTGATCAACCGGACGCCGATGCAACGACGCCTGATCATCGACGAGATCGCGGGGGTCGCCGAATTCGATCAGAAGAAGGCGCAGGCGCAAGAGGAGCTCGAGACCGTTCGCGAACGGATCGACGAGATCGAGCTTCGCATCGAGGAGAAGACCACCACCCTCGATCAGCTGGCCGAGGAGCGCGACGAGGCCCTCGCCTACCAGGAGCTCGCCGATGAGAAGGCGGAGTTCGAACGCTACCGCGACGTCGCCGAGTTGCGCGACCGACGCGACCGGCTCGAGGAGGTCACCGACGAGATCGACGCGATCGAGGACGACCTGACCGAAGCCCGTGAGGCGCTCGCTGAGGCCGAGGAGTCGGCGACGCGTATCGAGGAGGACATCGAGGACCTGAGCGACGAAATCGAACGAAAGGGCGGGGAGGAACAACGCGAGTTGCGCGAGGAGATAGAGGCCTTGCGCGGTGACATCGGCCAGCTCGAGGGGCGGATCGAGGAAAAGCGCGATCGCATTGACGAGCTCCGGGCGGAGCGACGCGACGCGGAGTTGAAGATCGACCGAGCCGAGGAACGGCTGGACGAGCTCGAGGGGGAGCGCCGCGACGTCGAAGTCGAGAAGGCCGACAGGACCGCAGCGCTCGTGGATCTTCGCGAGGAGTTGGCCGAGGTCGAAGCGGCGATCGACGAGCTCGACGAGACCCAACGGCGCCACAACGACCGCCTCGCCAAGCACGAGCGCCTGCTCGACCGAGCCGTCGACGCGCGAAGCGAGTTGCAACGCGAGCTCGACCGGGTCCACGACGAGGCCCGGCGCCGTGACCGTGAGCTCGAATCCCTGGCTGACACCCTCGAGGAGCTCGCCGAGACACGCGATGATCGTCGGGAGGAACGTGACGCAATCGACCGGGAGATGGATCGGGTTCGATCCGACCGCGCCGACAATCGAGCAGCCATAGATGGGCTCGAATCCGACGAATCCGACCTCGAGGCGGAGCTCGATGCGGTGTCGGCCGACCTGGACTCGGCCAACGACCGCCTCGAGCAGCTCCAGCGCCAGCTTCGCGACGACGGCCGAGGGCAGTTTCCCCGCTCGGTGGCGCGGGTCCTCGGCGGTGGTATCGACGGCGTCCACGGTCCGATCGCCAACCTGGGGGACGTCCCCGACGAGGCGCACGCCACCGCGTGTGAGGCGGCAGGTGGCGGTCGGCTCGCCAACGTCGTCGTGGACGATGCCGGCGTGGCCGAGCGCTGCATCGAGTATCTCAAATCCCGTGACGCGGGGCGGGCGACCTTCCTCCCGCTCACGGAGTTCGACGAGCGGGGGCTGCCGTCACTCCCCGACCACGACGGGGTGGTGGAGTTCGCACGCAACCTCGTGACCTACGACGACCGCTACGCTGGCGTCTTCTCGTACGTCCTCGGTTCGACCCTCGTGGTCGAGGACATGGGAACCGCCCGTGACCTGATGGGTGAATACCGGATGGTCACCCTCGACGGTGACGTCGTCGAACGAAGCGGAGCGATGCGCGGTGGCTCCGGGCGCGAGGCACCGTACCGGTTCGGCGGTGAGCGTGGCCGCATCAAGCGACTCGCAGAGGAGATCGAGACGCTCGAACGCGAGAAGGAGACGATCGAGGCCGACCTCGACGAGGTGCGTGACGAGCTGGCCGAGCGGCGCGAACGCGACCGAACCCTCCGGGACGAGCTTCGCGACCTCGAGAGCGACCGCGAGCGGCTCAGTGATCGCATCGACGAGCTCGACCAGCGCATCGATCGCACCGAGGAGCAGCAGGCGGAGCTCGAGGACGAGCGCGAGACGACCGAAACGCGCCTTGCGACCCTCCAGCGTCGCATTGACGCGGCCGACGCGGCCGTCGAGGCCATCGAGGCAACCGTCGACGAGCTGCGCGCCTCGCTGGCGGACACGCAACTCGGCGAACTCTCCGAACGCCGGAGCGAGCTCTCCGACGAGATCGACGACCTCGAGGACGAGATCGATGCGCTCGACGGGCGTCTCAACGAACTAGCACTAGAGGAGCGCTCGGCCGAAGAACGCATCGAGGAGCTCGAAACGGCCGTCGACGAGGCGGAGGGGGCTATCGCCGACAACGAGGCGGACATCGACCGGCTCCAGGATGAGATCGAATCCCTCGAGGAGGAGATCGGTGAGCGCGAGGCGGCAATCGACGATCTCGAAGACGACCTCGCCGCGTTGCGCGCCGAGCGTGAGCAGCGGCGTGACGACCTCGAGGCGGCCAGACAGACGCTCGCCGACCGTCGTCGACAGGTGTCCGAGCTGGAGCGCGAACTCGGCCCGTTGCGCAACGAACGCGAGCGCCTCGAGTGGGAGATCGACGAGCTCGAGGAGTCAGTCGAACCCGTCGACGCCGACGACGTCCCGGATCTCGACCACGTGGCCGATCGAATCCGTGAGCTCGAGGGGGAGATGGCCGCGATGGAGCCGATCAACCAGAAGGCCGTCGAGCAGTACGACCGCCTCGACGCCGAGGTGGAGGACCTCGAGGAGGACGTCAGCGAGTTGAGCGACGAACGCCAGGAGCTGCTCGATCGGATCGAGTCCTACGAGGACCAAAAACGCGCGGCGTTCATGGAGGCCTTCGAGGCCATCAACGCCGAGTTCGAGGCCATCTTCCGGACGCTGTCCGGGGGCACGGCCACCCTCGAGCTCGAGGACGAGGACGATCCGTTCGACGGTGGGCTGATCATGCGCGCCCAGCCGGAGGACAAGTTCGTCGGGTCGCTCGAACAGCTCTCTGGCGGGGAAAAGTCGCTGACGGCACTCTCGTTGATCTTCGCGATCCAGCGCTACCGGCCCGCGCCGTTTTACGCACTCGACGAGATCGATGCCTTCCTCGATGCGGCCAACCTCGACCGGATCGGCGACCTGCTGGAGTCACACCGGGACGACGGCCAGTTCGTCGTGATCTCTCACCACGCCGACTTGCTCGAACGGGCCGACCACGTCATCGGGGTCTCGATGCCCGATGACGAGCTCGGTACCCAGGTGTCGGGCATCAGCCTCGGCGAGGTGAGCGCCGATGACTGACGGGCTGTTGCGGGCCGTCGACGGTGACGACGGCGGCATCCGATCGCTCGTCGCCGGTGACATCGGCGACCAGCCCATCGAGTTGCTCGTCCAGCTGGCCGAGGAGGGCGAGATTGACCCGTGGGATCTCGATCTCATCGCCGTCACCGACGCGTTCCTCGACCGGATCGACGAGGACGACCTCGTCGTCACCGCGCGGACGCTGTTCTACGCGAGCGTGTTGTTGCGCCTGAAAAGCGACGCCATCCTCCAACAGCCCGACCCCGAGCCCGAGGAGCCCCTCCCGGAGGACCAGCCCATCGCCCCCCGAGAGGGCGACCCACTCGCCTCGCTCGAGCGGGAGATGGATCGTCGACTCACCCGCAAGTCGACGCGTGGGACGCCCTCGACGCTCATGGAGCTCATCCACGAGCTACGCGTCGCCGAGCGCGAACGGTTCTGGAAGGAGTCTCGCTCCTACGATACCAGCGGCGGTGCGGCGCGCGGGTCCCAAACGCTCGATTATCGAGAAATCGCCACCGGCGAGGGAGCCAGCGCCGCGGTCGATTCGGTCTCGAACACACCCCACCGCGAGGACCTCGAGGGGGTCATGGTCCCCGTGGTCGAGCACCTCGAGACGGCCTTCTCGCGCGTGGATCGACTCCCCTTCGAGGAGCTCGTTTCGGTTGGCCCCTCGCCGGCGCGTGTGTTCCAAGCACTGGTCTTCCTCGAGCACCGACGGGCGGTAACCCTCGACCAGGCGGCACCGTTCGAGCCGTTGGCCATCGAACCCGGCCCGGACGGGCTCGAGGTGGCGTTCGATCCACGCGAGGACGACGCCGATGAGCCGGCCGGTGACGATCCCGCCTGAGGTGTCACCGCTCCCGGTCCGTGGCCGACTCGAGCACACGCTCGATCCAGGCGTCCGGTCGGTCCAGCTCCGTCGAGGTGGGTAGCGCCGCCGGTTCACGCCAGACGGCCACCGTGGCGTCGAGGCCGCGAGCATCGGCGACGTGACGGAAGAACGCCTGCCCGCGGCGGTACTGCCGGCGTTTCGCGGCGATCCCCAGCAGCCGATCCAGGAGCTGGACCAGCGGATTGAGGCCGGCGCGGCGTGCATCGAGCCGCCGTCGGAGGTCGTCGACCTCGCCGTGCATCGCCTCGTCCATGAGCAACTCCGCGAACCCCTCGACGGTGGTCATGGTCCGGTCGAGTTCGGCGACGCTCGCGCGGTCGAGGCGGCCGGTGTGCAACGTGGCCATCGTCTGTTCGAGGTTGTCCTCAAGGTGTCCCGACAGCCACGGGGCCACCGTGAATTCGGCCGCATGGGCCATCTCGTGGTGGACCACCCATCGGCGAAACCGGTCAGGGTCGACCGACAGTGACGCCGCCACCTCCACGAGGTTGGGATGGACGAGCCAGAGGCGCACCTCGTCGTCGGCGCCGAACAGGCCCGGGTCGAACTGGCCGACCACTCGACGGGCCAGCAGGCCGAGGGTGGCGCCGGCGGTGGCCGTGTTGACGGTCCCGGCGATGGCGTTCGCAGAGACCCCGGCGAGGACCGGCTCGACCATGCGCTCGAAGCTCGTCGCGGTGCGGTCGATCCAGTGATGGCGATCGAGCACCTCGACCGTGCCCGGTCGGTCGATCTGGCGCTCGAGGACGGCCTCGATCGCCCGATGGGCCTCGGAGACGGCATCGCTGTAGCGCGCCCGGTCGGTGTCGTCAAGAGCAAGCTCGCCACGGGGAGTTCCCGCTTGGGCCGCGCGAGCCGCGGCGTCCCAGTCGATCACGCGGTCGGTTCGCGCCGCACCGATCGCCCGGAGACTGCGATGAATCGCCACGAGGAGAGGTGGTCCGAGGGCGGAGGAAAAGGCTTCGGCCTAGGTCTCGTCGGGTTCGTTCGAGCCACGGAGCTTCTTCGCGAGGAGGATCGCGATGGCGGTCGCCAGCAATGCAACGACAATGGCGGCAGCCGGCGGTGGGCCGGAAGCGGCCGCGTCGGCGGTGTCCTTCGCATCCACGTCGGCCGCGTCCGAGTCGCCCCCACGCGACAGCGACTTGGGGCCGATCTGGATGTGTCCGTGCAGGTGGGGCTCGATGAGGGTGAACGATTTGTTGCCCATGTGAGGGTCTTGGAGCGGCCGGTATTTACAGGTGGTCTCTGAACGGTTAGCGACGCGGTTCAACGACGACTACCCGAGTGAAACGGTGGACGACGTGACGACCGACGACCGCGGTGTGGCGACCGCAGCGGGCATCGTGGTCGAATGCGGCCGCTGCGGCGGCGGTCACAACTGTTATTGCCCGGCGAACCAACGACCAGGTGTAGCGAATGACGGCGAAAGGTACCCCCTCCCAGGGAAAGAAGAACACGAAGACACACGTGAAGTGCCGACGCTGTGGCGAGCAATCCTATCACCGGAAGAAGGGCGTCTGTTCGGCCTGCGGGTTTGGCAAGTCAGCCAAACGTCGCGACTACGCCTGGCAGAGCAAGGCCGGCGAATAGGATGCATGAGAAGTGCGGTGTCGTCGGCATCGCACACGCCGAAGAGCCCGTTGCCCGGTCGCTGTACGACGCGATGTTCGCGCTCCAACACCGGGGGCAGGAGGCCGCGGGGATCGTCACCCACGATGGCTTCCAACAGCACCAACACGTAGACACGGGACTCGTCGGCGACGCCTTCGACGCCGAGGACCTCGAGACCCTGCAGGGGCGCGCCGGGATCGGGCACGTCCGCTATCCGACCGCCGGCACGCTCGAACGATCCTGCGCCCAACCGTTTTCGATCTCGTTCAAGGGGGGTGCGCTCGGGTTGAGCCACAACGGCAATCTGGTGAACACTGATGAACGCCGCGATGCGCTCGCCCAGCGCGGCCACACGTTCACCTCAACCGCGGACACCGAGGTGATCGCCCACGAGCTGGCGAGCAACCTCCTCGAGTACGACACCGTCGAGGCGGTGCGAGCGACGATGGCGAACGTCCACGGCTCGTACTCGTTGACGATCACGTACGACGATCGTGTGATGGGCCTGCGCGATCCGATCGGCAACCGGCCACTGTGCATCGGGCGCGTGCCGGATGGATACGCCGTCACCAGCGAGAGCACCGCCATCGATACCCTCGGGGGCGAGCTCATCCGTGACGTCCGGCCCGGCGAGCTGGTCCTCCTCGACGCGGATGGCGGCGGGTTCCAGAGCCACCAGCTCGTCGACCTCGACCACAGCGGGCACTGCTTTTTCGAGTGGGTCTACTTCGCGCGCCCGGACAGCACCATCGAGGGCCGGCTGGTCTACCGCATGCGACGCGATCTCGGCCGGCGGCTCTGGGAGGAGGCGGGCATCGAGACGGACGTGGTGATTCCGGTCCCCGACAGCGGCCGGGCGTTCGCCAGCGGCTACGCGGAGGCGGCGGCGGGCGTCGAGTTCGCCGAGGGGCTCATGAAGAACCGCTACGTCGGACGGACGTTCATCATGCCCACGCAGGACGAGCGCGAGCGGGCCGTGCGGGCGAAGCTCAATCCGATCCGCTCCACCGTCGAGGGCAAGACGGTGACCCTCATCGACGACAGCATCGTCCGGGGGACGACCTCGAGCCAGCTCGTCAAGCTGCTTCGCGATGCCGGCGCGGATGAGGTCCATCTCCGGATCGGCTCACCGCCGATCCGGGCGCCGTGTTACCTCGGCATCGACATGGCCACCCGCGAGGAGCTCATCGCTCACGACCGCTCGATCGAGGAGATCGAGGCGGCCATCGACGCCGATAGCCTGGCGTACCTGCCCCGCGAGGCCGTCGCCGAGACGCTCGACTACGCGTTCGACGACCTCTGCATGGGGTGTGTGACCGGTCGCTATCCCTACGACATCGACGGAGAGGAAAGCGACCGACCGATCGACCGGCCGGCCCATCCGGCCGACTGAACTCAGTAGACGACGTACAGCTGCAGGTAGACGGCGAGGCCGAGGACGAACGAGACCGCCCAGAGCGC
>CAZCYF010000010.1:0-37261 GCA_964502835.1 uncultured Halobacteriales archaeon
TGCTCGCCAAGGCCGTCGCCAACCAGACCGACGCGACGTTCATCAAGATGGCCGGTAGCGAGCTCGTCCGGAAGTTCATTGGCGAGGGATCGCGGCTCGTGCGGGATCTGTTCGAACTGGCTCGTGAGGAGGAACCCTCCATCATCTTCATCGACGAGATCGACGCGATCGCCGCGAAACGCACCGAGTCGAAGACCTCCGGCGACGCCGAGGTGCAACGAACCATGATGCAACTCCTCAGCGAGATGGACGGGTTCGACGCCAGAGGCGAGGTGAGCATCATCGGTGCCACTAACCGGTTTGACATGCTTGATCGCGCGATCCTCCGACCCGGCCGGTTCGACCGGATCGTCGAGGTGCCGACGCCGGATCGCGCGGGCCGAGAGGAGATCCTTCGCATCCACACCAGGGAGATGGCTCTCGATGACGACGTCGACCTGGCGGTCCTGGCGGCCGACCTCGAGGGATATACCGGGGCGGACGTGGAAAGCCTCGTGACCGAGGCCGGCATGGCCGCCATTCGCGACGACCGGACCGCCGTCACGATGGGCGATCTCCGCGGGGCCCGCGATCGGATCGAGTCGGAGAACCAAAGCGGTCCGGTCACCTCCGACGGGTGGGCGGACTACGCCTACTGAGGCGGCCCCAGCGTTTATTCTCAGTGTCGTGACCGACGTTACCATCGCTGCCGGCACGGGCACCGGTCCGACGACGGTGGCCGCGTACGATGCCGCCCTCGTCGACGTCGGCATCGCCGACTTCAACCTCGTGGGGCTGTCCTCGGTGGTGCCCGGTGACGCCACGATCGACCGTGTGGAGCGGATCGAGGTGGACGGCAATGCCGGTGACATCCTCACCGTGGTGGAGGCCCGAGCGACTGCCAGGCAACCGGCGACGGCCGTAGCCGGCCTTGGCTGGCGGCGGTCCGAATCCGGCCCAGGACTGTTTCACGAGGCGAGTGCGAGCGGCCCTGACGCGACCGAAGCCGCGGTCCGATCCACCATCGAAACCGGTCTCGATCACGGCATGACGCTCCGGTCATGGACCACGACATCGGGCGATTCGCTGGTCGTCAGCCGCGCCGGGATCGACGCCGGTGTGGCGTGTGCGGTCGTCGTAGCCACGATCGGTCGACCCCGACCGCCCTGATCGGTTGGGTCGAATCACTTTTCTGCCCGGCTACCGAACCGTTCGTAGTCCATGCACGGAAACCGCGTCGCGACCGTCGGCGCGACGGCCGAGCTTTCGGAGACGGAACTTCGCGAGCTACAGGCCGCCGCCGCCGACGTGGCAGACAGCGTTCGGGACCACCTCACCGACGCCTTCGCCGTCGAGTCCGATGTCGTCTCGACGCCAGGAGGTCCGCAGGGTGCGGTCTCCGTGCAACCACCGGACGCACCACCGGTTGCCGCGGGCATTCCCTACGAGGACGTCGCACGGCTCAACGACGATCACCGAGCCGAGTTGACGATCGACCTGGTGGCGACGGCGGTGGGGCGCGCTCGAACGTCGGTCGGCGATCGCATCCTCCAGGCGGCACAGTAGCTCCGGTCGTTCGGTGGTGGCTTGACCGACGCCCCCAGGTCCCCAATTACCGTCCCCAGAACGGTTCCTCTGCCCGGACTGTCTCGAGGTAGGCGTTCAGCGTCTCGCGTTCATGGTCGTCGAGCTCGTCCGCCAGCTCGAGTTCGAGAATCTTCGCGTGGGATTCTGGCAGCTCTGCCCAGAGCTCGTCGCCCTCCTCCAGCCCCCGTCCGATCGTCGGCCCGTCGATGGCGACGCTCACTCGGTCACCCCGTCCGGCCGATTCGATGTCCTCACCTTCGCGTTGGAGCCCCTTCGTGACGCCAACTCGCTCCGGTGCGCCCTCCCCGCGAAAGCGGGCGACCGGCACGTTGGTCCCGAGGGTCCCCCCAAGAATCTCAACGCCGACGACCGCCGGATCGCTGCTTCGGAACACGTGATCGGGCAGCAAGCGGAAGCGGCAGGGGCGCACGATACGGTCGAGGATCGCCTCGCGTTGCTCGCTTTCGAGGCGTTCGAGGTGCTCCTCGTACTCCTCGATGAGCCGATAGATGACGTCGTCACGGAACACGCTGACGGGCTCCTCGGCGAGGAGCGACTCCCCTTCGGGAAGCAGGTCGACGTTGAACCCGACGATCACCTGGTGTTCGGGCGCATCGGCCGTGCCGGCCACGCGGACGTCTCGGGCCGAGATGTCGCCGACCTCGGCGCGCATGATCGGCACGTCGATCTCCTCCGACAGGGTGGTTGCCGCCGCTTCGAGGCTGCCGAGGGTGTCCGCCTTGAGGACGATCCCGTCGTCATCGGTCGACACCTGAATGTCCGCGATCGCCGAGGTGACCTCCTCGATGACCTCGTCCACGGCTGACGATCCGACGACCGCGACCGGCGCGCCGGCCATCGCGGCATCGAGATCGGGGGCGGCGATCTTCACCCCCGCAGCCGCCTCGACGCGATCGACCTGATCGAACTGCCGACCGGTGCGTATCTCGGCGAGTGGGCGGGGCACCAGCAAGGCACGAACGGTGGTGACGATGGCCCCGTCGACCCCGCCGACCACGATTCGATCGTCAACGGCGATTGAGCCGTCGGCGATGATCGTATCGACCGTGGTGCCCAGCCCCTGTTCTTCCTTGACCTCGAGGATGGTCCCTCGCCCGGGTCGGTTGACGTCGACCGCCATGTCCGCCCGGAGATACCGCTGGGCGAGTCCCATCATGACGGCTAACAGGTCGGCAACCCCCTCCCCGGTCAGCGCGCTGGTGGGGACGATGCCGATGGTCTGTTGGAAGTCCTGGACGCGCCAGTAGAGGTCCGACGGAAAGCCGTGGTCGTTCAACGAGCCGACCAGCTCGTACAGGCGTTCGTCGAGCCGACCGCGCACCCGATCGGTCTGGCGTTCGTACGTCTCGCGCATCGGTGCGCCCTCCGTGGCCGACCAGCCAGGAATCGCATCGACCTTGTTGGCCGCCACGACAAACGGCGTCTCGGTCCGGTCAAGGATGGCCACGGCCTCCTCGGTCTGCGGCTGGAAGCCGTCGGTGACGTCGACCACGAGGACGGCGAGATCGGCGAGGGCACCGCCCCGTGACCGCAGCGTGGAGAAGGCGTGATGGCCGGGCGTGTCGATGAACAACAGCCCCGGCAGGTCGAAATCATCGGGGTCGACCAGCTCACCCGCCAGTTCGGAGACCACGTCGAGCGGAACGGCGGTGGCGCCGATGTGCTGGGTGATCGAACCGGCCTCGTGTTCGGTCACCGTTGACCCGCGGATGCGATCCAGTAAGGTCGTCTTCCCGTGATCGACGTGGCCGAGCACGGCAGCTATCGGCGTCCGCAGCGAGCTGCCTGACCGGGTACCGGTGTCCTCGGTGGCCATCGACGATCGGGAAGAATCCTCCTGTGTGTGGGTCCGTGGGGTCGAACAAAGGCGTATCGTTTCGATACGTGTGGCTCCGGTCGAAAGAAAGGTTGACAAGGTAGCCCCAGGAAAGGACTGCGTATGACTGGGATCCTCGCCAAGAACCTCTCCGGGATGGAGGTCATGGGCTCCGACGGCGTCGAACTCGGCATGTTGTACAACGTGACGATGGATCTACGTACAGGACAGCTCTACGATATCATCGTCGAACCAAACGAGGAGGTCAACACCGCGTCCCTCGAGTACGACACGGACGAAGAGGGCCGTCTTGAGGTGCCGGTGGAGAAGGTACAGGCGGTCAAGGACTACATCGTCGTCGGACAGTAGATGTACGTTCTCGACTCGTCGGCGTTCATCCACGAGGTCGACCTCCCGGAGCCGCGCGCGACGGTGCCGGCGGTACGTGACGAACTGGAGGATGAAAGCGCCTACCGGTTCGACGCCTACGAGGGCGCCGGGATGCATATTCACATCCCGGATGAGGGCTCAATCGACCGGATTCGCCGGGCAGCTGGCGAGCAAGGCGACCAGTCGACCCTCTCGGAGACTGACGTTCGACTGCTGGCGGCGGCCTACGAGCTGGAGGCGACCGTCGTCACGGACGATTACGCGATTCAGAACACGGCGAGCGCGCTCGACATTCCCGTGGATTCGATCGCGCAAGATGGCATCGAAGAGGAGCGTAACTGGCAGTTTCAGTGTGCGGGCTGTGGCCGCGAGTTCGACGAACGACACGACCGCTGTCCGATCTGCGGGAGCGACCTCTCGCGAAAGCGACCGACCAACGTCTGATCAGGCGAGGAACCCGACCAGCCACGCCGCATCGGAGCTGGTGAGCTCGATGTACAACGCGGCGAACTGCACGGCGTTGTAGAGGCCGTGGATGATCGCCGGGACGACGACGTTCTTCGTCCGAGCGTAAATCCCGCCCAACAGCAACGACAGGCCGAAGATCACGATCATGATCGAGGCCGTCGACGCGGTCGCACCGTAGGCGAGAAAGTGGGCGAGTCCGAAGATCAGGCTGGCGATCACGATCGCCCCGATGGTCGAAAAGTTCGCATAGAGGCTCTTTTGGACGATGTTCCGGAACAAGAGCTCCTCGCCTGGTCCGATGATGAGGAGCGAGGCAGGGATGAGGAACAACAAGATGTCGGGATTCCCTCGGGCGGTCTCGACGACGCCGTGTTCGGGAACGGGTGCATCCACCAGGGTCAACAACAGGTTGGCCGCGATCAAAATCGCAAAGAGTCCGATCGCTCCCCCAACGATCCAGCCAACCTCGCGCAGCGACGGCACCCGCACGTCGAAGAACGCCCAGGAACGGTCCGTCACGGCGAGATAGATCCCAGCGATGGTTCCCGTCCCCAGCCCAAGGGAAAGCTGTGAGACGGCGATCAGTTGCATCTCCGGTGGCTCCCCGCCGGACCAGATGAACGGGCCGATCGAGAGCACGTTCGCCCACACGAAAATGGCAGCGAGGCCGCCAAAGCCCAACACGGTGGCGGTCACGGCGGCGGAGGTCTTGCGGCGGGCGGCGGGTGTCTCGATCTCGAACCAGTCGCTGACACCCGCCACGGTCACGATCGCACCGCCCACGATCACCCCGATCGCCCCCCACAGGGCGGCGGTCCCCTCAACGAGGTGCGCCCAGTAGCCGTAAGCGCCAAGGGCGATGGCGAGCACACCGACGCCGACGAGGGCACCCGCCAAGGCCCGGCCGCTGCCGACGTTGAAGTGGCGAACCAGGGCAATGGTCACGACCACAACGGCCACGGCCGGTGGCCAGACGGCAACTCCGGCGATCACGGGGACGAGTTCCGGCCAGGTGGCAACCCCGGCTGCAGCCAGCACGATCGCCCCCACGATGGCAACGGGGGGCGCATACCGCGCCTTCATACCGAGATAGGCGGCATCGCGCCCACTTGAGACCGTCGTTAGCGACGCACTCGCGGCCCCGGATACTCACCGAGCCGTCGGGTGCGGTCGGTGGTCCGTCCTGCGAGCGCCTCGCGGACGGCCTGTTTGCCCCACTCGACGGCCGGTTGGTCGAAGGGATCGATCCCCTGGAGCTCGGCATACATGATACACGCCGCCTCGAGCGTGACGAAGAGCTCCCCGAGCCCCTCGGCGTCGAGGCGGTCCGCCTCCAGGTGGACGAGCGGTCGATCCGCCTCGGCAAGACTGGCCTCCGCCGCCCGCCGCTCCAGGGTGAGCAGCTCGTGCAGGTCAACACCCCCGATGGCATCGTTCCCCGGCACTGACAGGGTGTCACCGTCGACGCCGAACGATAGCGTCGTAACGGCCAAGTCTCGTGGACCGTCGCGCCATCGTTGCAGCTGGGAATGATGGTCCGCGACGCCCCGACCGGGGATTGGCGTCTGGCCCATGCCGTCCTTGCCGAGGCTCTCGGCCCACAGCTGCGCGAACCACCGGCCCACGGGGGTCACATCTTCTCGGTACGGCACGAACGCGTTCTGGGAGACCCCTCGCGCGGTGAGTGCGGCCATGATGGCTCCGTAGGCGTACGCCGGGCTCTCGAACAACGAGCCGGCGAGCGCCGCGCGCGCGCGACGGCCACCGGCGAGCAGCCCCTCGATGTCTACTCCGAGGGCGGCGGCGCTTGGCAGCGCCATCGATGAGAGCACGGAATATCGACCTGGTACCCCCTTTGGCGGATCCAGGCGCGGGGCGTCGGCCGCCTCGATACGCTCGCCGAGGGGGCCATCCGACGCGGTCGTCGCGAGCACGTGCTCGGTCCAATCGACCCCGGCGTCTTCCATCGCCGCACGGACGATTCGATACGCTGCTCGCGTCTCCACCGTGGTGCCCGACTGCGAGACGACGTGACAGAGGGTCCGGTCGAGATCGACCCGCCCAAGGGTCCGCTCGATGACTGCGGGATCGACCGTATCGAGGACGTACCATGACCGTTCGGGAGCCAGTGCGCTCGCGATCGCTCTGGCACCGAGGGCTGAGCCCCCCATCCCCACCACGATGACCGCCCCATCGGGGGGATGGTCCTCGACGGCCGCCCGGATCGGCGCGGTGTCGACGCGGTCGCCGAGGCCGAGGGCGGCATAGCCATGTCGTCGCTCCTCGATCCCCGTTTCGATCCGGTCGTGGGCCCATCCGACCGCCCCGTCGAGCCGGTCGAGTGAGGACCGACGAACTCCCGGCACGGCCGACGGGGCGATGGCGTGACCGAGCTCAACGTCCATGTCCCAACGCCCCTCGTGGTGGCGGTAAAACCGTTCCGTACCGCGCATCTTAACCCGCATCCGCATGCAGCGGTGAGCGATGGCACGCCCACGGGGCAGCGCGATTCTGTCCGCACTGCGGAGCTGCATGCACGTCGACCGTTCGTGGGCCCTGCGCGTGTACGCTCCCGTCGGTGCCCTCGTGGGCGGTTTCGCTGCGGTGTTGGTCATCCTCGCGTTTCCCACCTGGGTTGCCGAGGTCGAGGGGTCATCGGCCACGCTGTTGCTGGGGCCGGGACTGCTCGTCCTCGGCGGCCTCGGGGTGGTCGGGGGCACGGTTGCACCGATACTGCTCGCGGCGTCTCGGTTGCCCGAGCCGGGGCGCCACGGCCGCCATGAGCGCATCTACGCCACGCTCGGCTTCGGATTCGTGGGGGCCGTCTACATCGGATTCGTCATCTCGGCTCCACCGGCGTACCGGAGCGAGCCGTCGGGGCCCATCGCACCGGCAATCGAGTGGCTGTACGGTCTGGATCCGTTACTCGGGCTCGTACCGCCGGTGGCAACGCTGGCTGTCCTCGCCGCCTACGACCGGTGGGCGACGCCTTAGGTGGTCGGTCCGGCCGCACTCTGTACCTGCCAGCCGCCATTGAGGTTACACGCCTCTCGCACCACGTACTCGATCGTTGTCTCCGGGCCGATTCGCGTGCCACCATCCGTGGTCTCGATGCGCAATGGCACATCGAGGCTGTTGCCACAGCAGCCGACCCCGACGAATTCCTCGAACTGCTCGCCCTGGCTGACGACGTCCAGCGTCTTTCGGAGGTACGCCCGGAAATGTGGCGTCTCGACCTGGCGGCGTCCCCACTCGGAGAGGTCCGCCGGATAGCTGATCACGACCCGCGAGGCGGATCCCGATGCCGTCATCGAGGGTCAGTATGGGGCCGTGGGGCATAACGTTTCGCCGCACCCGACGGATACATAAGAAGGCTTAACCGCGAACCACCCACTACCGCCGGTTGATGATCAGTTTCGATGTACCGGAGCCGGATTACGACCGGTACTCGAACCGGCAGCTTGCCGCGGTGCCGTTGGCGGTCTTGCTCATCGCTCTCCTCGTCATCGGTGGAACGTGGGCCCTCACGGGAGCGCCGGCCGCGCTCGGCATCGAGTTCAGCGGCGGGACCGAACTCACGGTCCAGACCACCTCCGATCGCGCCGCGATCCAATCCGCGTTCGACGGTAACGTGGAGTCGATTCAAAGCATCGAAGGCGCCAATAACCAGTACATCCTCACCTTCGAGGAGATCGACGAGGGAGGCTACAGCGACATGGCCGAGGCCAACCTCGAACCGACCGGCTCCGACGAGCCGATCGTCCTCGGCAGCCGTGAGTTCTCCGCGTCGTTCGCTGCCCAGCAACAACAGCTGGCGATCTACGCGGTTGTGGCCGGCTTCATCGGCATGAGCCTCCTCGCGTTCATTCTGTTTCGCACGTTCGTCCCCTCAATAGCCATCGTCGTCTCGGCCTTTTCGGACATCATGATCCCGCTCGCGGCAATGAACCTCCTCGGGATCTCGCTGTCGCTGGGTACCGTGGCGGCCCTGTTGATGCTCATCGGGTATAGCGTCGACTCCGACATCCTGTTGAACAACTACATCCTCAGACGGGGCGGCGAGTTCTACGAGAGCACCTATCGTGCGATGAGGACCGGGGTGACGATGACGCTCACCTCGATGAGCGCGATGTTCGTCATGTTCGTGGTCGCATACATCTTCCAGATCGAGATTCTCTCGAACATCGGCCTCATCCTCTTCATCGGCCTCGCCGCGGACCTGATGAACACCTATCTGCTCAATCTGAGTCTCTTGCGGTGGTACAAACTCCGGGGGGCGAGCTGATGGTGGTCGACCGCCTCTATGAGACGGTCCGGAGCAACTGGCGGGTCATTTTGCTCGTCGCGCTGGTACTGCTCGCCTCGTACTTCCTGTTCGTGCCTGGCGCCACGATCGGTGACTCCGGCGTCGGCGGTGACGACGACGAGGGTATCACCAACATCCGCTTCGGCATCGACCTCGCCGGTGGTGCCCGCATCACGGCCCCGATTCACGGCCAGACGGCTGAGGACGTCCCGATCGAGACGGCCGACGAGGCCAATTCCATCGAGTCGTCTATCGCCGCCCACCTCGACATCGAGGAGATCAACGTCCGCGCTCGCTCCGGCGAGGGGACGGTCGAGCTCTTCGACCCCGCGATCAACCGCACGCAGTTCCGGGCTGCCCTCACGGCGGCGGGCCTCGAGCCCGATGAACTGACCATCCGCGATGGCGTGACCGGCCAGACCCGCTCGGACATGGTCGACGTACTGACCGACCGCGTCAACGCCGCCGGCTTCTCCGGGAGCACCGTCCGCACCGAGACGGGTGCGGGTGGCGAGAGCTTCATCGTGGTCGAATCGCCGGGTCGCGGCCTGGACGAGCTGCGTTCGATCATCAGCGACCAGGGACGAGTGCAGGTCATCGCCCACTATCCCACTGAAGACGGCTACAACGAGACGGTCGCCCTCAATCGCCAGGCCATCGGCTCGATCGGGACGGTTTCGTACAACGAGAACCGCCAGCGTTACGAGACGCCAATCACGGTCGCGTCCGACAGCGTTGGCGAGTTCCTGGATACGATGCAATCCACCGGCTTCGACACCTCGGCCGGGTGGGGTTCCTGTCAGTACCCAGTTAATTACGACGAGTCCGAAGGGCCGCCCCAGGACCGGCCTGACGACGGGTGGGGCTTTTGTTTCCTCATCGTACAAGACGGTGAGATCCTCGACGGGTACGGCGTCGATGCGGACCTCGGAACCCAGTTCCAGGGTCCGGACCCCACTTTCGAGGCGAACCCCACGTTCGTCATCTCCGTCCCCGATTCGAGCGAGGCCGAGCAGGTGCGCATCAACCTGCAAGAGGGCGCCCTGGCGGCCCAACTCAACCTCGACGAGGCGACCACGCTGATGATGACGCCGGTGCTGGCCGAACAGTTCCTGCAAAACTCCCTGCTGACGGGGCTGTTGGCCATCATCGCGGTCGTCCTGGTGGTCTTCCTCCGTTACGGCGAGCCACGCATTGCGGCGCCCATGTCGATCACGGCGTTGTCGGAGGTGTACCTCCTGCTCGGATTCGCGAGTGCCGTCGGTATGGCGTTGAACCTGGCGCACGTGGCCGGGTTCATCGCCGTGGTCGGGACCGGCGTTGACGACTTGATCATCATCGCCGACGAGGTGATGGGCGAGACTGACGTCAGATCCAAGCGCGTCTTCGACAGCCGGTTCCGCAAGGCGTTTTGGGTCATCGGGGCCGCCGCAGCGACGACGATCGTCGCCATGAGCCCGCTCGTTGCCCTGCAACTCGGCGAGCTGTTCGGCTTCGCTATCATCACCATCCTGGGCGTGCTCATCGGCGTCTTCATCACGCGCCCCGCCTACGGCGACATCCTTCGCCTGCTCAAGACGGACACCTGAGCGGGGCTCATCCGTCGACGAACCGGTCGAGGTCGGACTGTTCGGCCGCCGCCATCACGTCCCGGCTCGTCTGCCAGCACCGCCTCGCACAGGCCGGTAGCTCTCCCGATTCGGCGACGTGTTCGGCGAGGAACGTCCTGGTGGTCTGGTCGCCGGGATAGCCGGAACCGACCTCGCCATACCGCGATCGGAGCTGCTCGACGTGGCGTTCGCGGTGCTCCTTGGCGACGATGCTCGCGGCGGAGACGATCGGAACGGTCGCGTCCGCACGAACGCGGGCGTGGAGGGTACGATCGGCATCGAGACCTGCCGAGATTCGGCGGACGTACCGGTCGACGTCTGCCTCGCCGGCGTCGAGGATCACCTCCCAGTCCGTCCGCCCCAGCACCTGGAGACAGTCGATGACCGCCCCGACGAGAAGGGTATTGAGCTCGCCAGGGGCTCCATCGATGTCGTCGCTGCTCACCTCGGCGACGGCAATCTCGACGTCCGGATGGTGCTCCAGGCGGGTGGCGAGCTCGCGACGGTGATCCGGTTCGAGGCGCTTCGAATCGGCGACATCTTCCGGCACTTCGACCGCGGCCGGGACGGCCACGGCGGCGACGAACATTGAGCCGAGCACGGGACCGCGTCCGGCCTCGTCGATCCCGATCCGGCCCGCCATGGGTGCTGGATTGCCGCCCCCGTTGATAAAGCGGGGTGGTCGTTCAGGCTGTGTCGTCGACGGCGGTGTCGAACCGTTCGAACCAGTCGGTGAGTTCCTCGAGGCGGTGGATCGCCCGCTCCGGATCGCCGATGTTGTGGTGTTCATCCGGATACAGGACCAGCCTGGCGGTGACGTCTTGCTTTCGAAGGCTCACGTAGAGCTGTTCGGCCTGCGTCGGCGGACACCGCCAGTCCCGTTGGCCAGCGGTGACGAGGGTGGGCGTGTCGACGGCGTCGACGTCGACGATGGACGAGGACGCGTCGTACTGATCCGGATTCTCCCAGGGGAGCCCGAACTCCATCGACATCCACGCTTGCGAGTCGCTCACGCCGAATTCTGACCGAAGGTCGTAGATGCCATGCTCGGGGGCGGCCGCGGCGAACCGGTCGGTTCGGGTGATTAGAAAGCCGGTGAGGATACCGCCGTAGGAAAAGCCCGTCGCGAACAACCGATCCGGGTCAGCCCAGCGGCGATCGACCAGGTCATCGACAACGTCGAGGGTGTCCTCGGCGTCGACGGAGTTCCACCGACCCTTGAGCGACTCGGCGAAATCGCGCCCGTAGGAGGTCGACCCCCGGTAGTTCGGTCGACAGACGATGTACCCACGACTCGCGAAGTAGGCGTTGTCGAAGTCGAAGGCGGGATCGTCGTACGACATCGGGCCCCCGTGGGGCCAGATGATCGTCGGATGGGGTGTGGGGTCGTCCGGGTCGAACGACGCCGGGAGATACACGATCGACTCGACCGTGACTCCGTCGGCGTCCGTCTCGATCCGTCGCATTTGTGGCAGGGGATGGTCCTCGATGAGCTCGGCATTGAGGTCGGTGAGCCGCCGCCCGAGGTCATCCTGATCCAGGTGCTCGAGGTCCTGGGCAAACAGGTCGTGTCCGGCGGCTGGATCGTCGACGGAACATACGACGGTGTCGCCGCCCCGATCGAACAGCCGCAACGAGCGCGATCGCGTGAGCCCTGCGTCGACCGGGGCCGGCTCGTCATCGAGCGACAATCGGTACCAGCGGGTCCAGCCGCCGTCACCGAAGCCACCGAGAAGCGTCTCCTCATCCAGGAAGATCGGCGCACCGAACCAGGAGACCGTCGGCTCGAATCCCTCGGTGAGACAGGTCACCTCCCGTGTGTCCATCCCGGCGACGAACACGTCCGATGGCCGGTACCAGTTGTCTGCCGGCATCCCGACGAAGGTGAGGCGGCTGCCGTTCGGGGACCAGTTCAAATTGTTCAGCGTGTAGCCTCGATCGGTGAGCCGGCGGACGTCGCCGGTCGTGGCATCAACGGTGAAGACGTCGAGGATCGCCGAGTCGTCCGGCCGATCCTCTCGCGAGGTGAGAAAGGCGATCGTCTCGCCGTCTGGTTGCCATCGCGGCTGTTGCCCGTACAGGGGTTCGTACGCCCCGGCACCGGCGGTATCGTCGAGGCGCGTCGATTCGCCGGCCTCGAGGTCGACGACGAACAGATAGGACGTCACGTCGTCGGTGTACCCGACGCCATTTGCCTTGTGTTGGAGGCGCTCGGTCTCGATTGGGCCATCGTCCTCGCGACGTTCGAGGTACGTTTCCTGTTCATCCGTGGGATCGCGCGCAGAGATCACGAGGCGGTGGCCCTGGGGGCCCCAGTCGAAATCGCGCACGCCGTGCTCGCGATCGGTCAGCTGTATTGCATCACCACCCCGGTCGAGGTCGAAACACCAGACCTGCGACTCCGGTTCCTCGTCGCCATCGTCATCGTCCGCATCGTCGTCAGGCGAAGCCGTCACGGCCCGTTCGCGGTCCTCCTCGCGGGTCGCGAGAAAGGCGATGGCGCCTCCGTCAGGTCGCCAGCGCGGCGAGCTCGCATCGGCCAGCCTGGTCAGTCGGTGAACGGGTCCGTCACCGTCGGTGGGGACGATCATCAGCGACGAGTAGGTCTCATCCTCGTTGGCATCGAATTCCGCTGTCACAAACGCGACTCGGTCGCCCACTGGCGAAACGGCAAGCTCTCGGATGCGGGTCAGCTGGCGGAGGGCCTCGGCGGGGATCGGTTCGGCCATGCCGGTCTCGGGTCGCCCGATACCCATTAACCGCTCGAAACGGCCTCGCCAACGAGGCCGGTGAGGCTCAGGGTCGGTCGACGACTAATACAGGTGTTCGGCTGCGTCAAAACGTCGATCGCCCTCCGCCTCGACGGCCACCACGTCGAGGGCGTCGACCACGACCTCGACGCCGAGATGGCCCGCCAGGCTGGGTTCGGTGCGTCCCTGGTCGCCGTGGACCAGCTCCTTGACGTACAACCCGCCGGCGCCGTGGATACGCAGCCGGGCTGCATCACCCTCGAATCGGACGATCTCGGCCGCATAGACGGCCCGTTCGCGGACCCGATCAGCTCGGCGGTGGTCGACGCGCCTGGGCGTGCGTTGCTCGACGGTGGTCCCCGCGAGGGCCGTCACCGCCGCCTCGAGGTCGCCTCGTTCGATGCCGTCGCGAAAGCCCACCTCGAGCTCGTACGTCTTGCTCGCCGGAAGCTCCTTGACGTGTTCGACCATGGTATACCGCGCCAGGTGGAGGTCGGTCACCTCGACCGCACCGTCAGCTTCCTCGGCGATCCTCGTGCGCACCTCGTCGAGGTCGGGCCGGCGGATTCGGGGCGACTCGACCTCGACGACGAACGGGCGACCAGTTCCGAGCATCCGTGCGTCGACGTCCTCGCGACCGGCCCCGTGAAAGGCCGCATCGGTGCCCTCCATGGCCTCCTGGATGGCGGGGGCAACGAGCTGCTCGACGCTACGGTCATATCGATAGCCCGTCCCGTCACACCCTGGACAGGGCGTTCCGTCCTGGGTTCCCGTCGCGTCACACTCCCGGCAGGGCCAGCGGGTCTGTGGGATGCCCCGTTCGAGCTTTCGATACCGGCCGTACACGAACGCGGAGTTGACGGTCACCTCGACCGCGTCGTCCTCGAGGTCGAGGAGGACCGACACGTCGGGCCGTTCGAGGTCCGCCTCCGCGTCGGTCGATCGACCGATCCGCTTGCCCACCTCGCGGTTGCACTCGCGTTTGAGCGGTTCGCCCGCCTCGACGTCGCCCCGAGCCGTTTCTCGGAGGTAGCGGTCGTTCTCCGCGACGAACGCTGGCACCCGTGTGCCGACCTGGTAGCTCCCGACCTCGTAGCCGGCCATCGCAGCAACGGCGCGCTCGGCGAGGTCGTCATACCGGTCGGTCAGTCCCTCACACACCCAGCAGTCCGCCGGAGGTGTCGGGTCAGCGGGCACGTCGTCGATGAGGCCGAGCGTGACGCGCAAGGCACGACCTCGTTCCCGGTTCGTGAACCCGTGAGAGCGGTCGGCCACGCAGCGGCCCAGGCAGGCGTCGCACAGGGACCCCCCGTCCATGGCCTCTCGAGCGACCGCCACGGCGTCCATGGTATGGACTACGCCGGCGCGTCCAAGTGCGTTCTCATCCCGATCGGTGGACGTTAAGCTGCCCTGGTTCGCACATGTCGTATGCGAACGTTCGTCGCCGTGAGCCACACGGCCCCCCTCGACGGGGGGTTTTCGCTGGACGATCTTGCCGGTTCAGCGGGCCGGCTCGACGTCCTGTGTCGGTACGTCACCGCCGCGTTCTTGCTCTCACACGGCATCCGCGAAGATGTCCGGACCTGGGTCGTCATCCGCGATACCCTCACCCTCGAGTTCCGGGGGCCGGAGTTGCGCCACCTCAATCCCGACGAGCGCTCCACCGCGGCGCTATTTCGCACGGCGCTCGAGGTCGGCGCCGACCGCGCCGTGAGCACCCGGCCGGTGCAGTCCACCCCGGGCGTCTACGTCCGGCGGCAGGGACTCGAAACGACCCTCGAGACGGTCGGGGGGCGAATCCTCTGGCTCGATCCCGCGGGAACGCCACTCGAACCCGAGGACCATCCGGTCGATCCGGTGTTCGTCCTCTCGGACCACCGCGACTTCGAACCCGACGAGCGTGCAGTGGTACAATCGGCTGCCACGGCACGGGTCTCGGTCGGTCCCCGGCCACTGCATGGCGATCACGCCATCACGGTTGCCCACAACCGGTACGATCAGCTCGACACAGCGGGCGAATCAATCGATTCAGGAGGCTTCCAACCGTAGCCACGACGCGTATGCATGTCGGCGTGATCGGGGCCGGCCTCACGGGGCTCGCGACGGTCCATGAACTTCGTCAACGGGAGGTTTCCGTCACGTGTTTCGAGGCCGCCCCGAGGCCGGGTGGGGTGATCGGGTCGACCCGATTGGATGGCACCATCGTCGAACACGGCCCACAGCGCCTCAGACTCGGCGACCTCGTCCGGACCTATCTGGAGCGCCTGGGGCTGGATGACGCGGTTCGCACGGCGCCGGCATCCGCGCCGATTTTCGTCCATCGGGACGGTGCCCTCCGGGAGGTGCCGTTCGACCTGTCGACCGCCATTCGCACCGATGCGCTGAGCTGGCGTGGGAAGCTCCGCCTGCTGAAGGAACCGTTCACCGACGGAGCGAGGCCCACTGAGAGCGCCGCTGACTACTTCCGTCGGAAGCTCGGCCCCGAGGCCTACCGGGCGCTCCTCGAACCGCTCGTTGGGGGCATCTACGCCGCCGATCCTGCGGCGATGCCTGCCAAGGTTGCGCTCGGGCCGCTACTGGCGGCAGAGGAACGCCGGGGGAGCCTCACCCGGGTCGCGGTGGACCGGGTGACCGGTGATGCGGACCGACCACCCGCGGCCGTCCCCGAGGAGGGGATGGCCGCGCTCCCGAAATCGCTCGCCGGGCGTCACGAGTCGGCCATCCACCTCAGCGAACCCGTCACCAGGATTGAGGCCTCTCATGACGGCGTTCGGATCGAGACCGATCAGCGATCGATCGAGTGCACGCACGCGGTGGTGGCGACCGACGCCCCCTCGGCGGCCGCCTCGCTCGCGTCGACGGCACCGCAGGTATCGGAGACGTTGCGCTCGCTTCGGTACAACCCGCTCGCCATGGTGTACCTCCGGGCACCGATCGATCGTGAGGGCCTGGGCTATCAGGTCTGTCGGGACTCGCCGCTGCGAACCCTCGGTGTGTCCTGGAACGGGCGGGCGTTCGACCGCGACGAGCTGGTAACCGCCTTCATGGGTGGGATGAACGATCCGTCCATCCTCGAGCACTCCGACCGTGACATCGCCGAGATCGCCGCCGCCGAGCTCGAGGAGGTCATGGGTGTCCCGGCGGACGTCCTCGGCGTGTATCGTGTCGAGCCGGGCGTGCCGTCCTACGACGACTCCTGGCTTGCCCTCGACGGGGTGAATCGCCCGCCGCACACCTACCTCGTCGGCAACTATACCGACCGGCTCGGCATCGCCGGGCGGCTTCGCCAGGGGCGTCGCGTCGCGCGCGCGATTGCGGAGGAGGCAACGGCGCCGGTCGCCCGGTTACTCCCCTGAGCTGATTGTCCCGTGGGGACGGCGATCGCCGTCGTGACGCATCGGCATTCTTACGATTGAAAAATATGCAACGACCCCTCTGTTCTGCATGTATTCATAGTAAATGCAAGATTATATGGGGGCTTATGCTATATCCTACCACGACCTAACCGTGAAACTTCGCCAACCGACGGACTTCCTCATTCTGGAAGCACTCGATCGGCACGGCCGCAATGTAGCACCAAACCTCGCCGAACACATTGAGAAGAACCGGAAGAACATCAACACCCGACTTCCGGTGCTTTGGGATTACGGGTTGGTCGAGAAGGTCGGCCCGGCCGAACACTCAGGCCTCTACGAGATTACCGAAAAGGGGCGTGTCGTGGTCGACCTCAAGGAGCAGTATGACGAGGCCGACGACTTCGAGGCCCTCGTCGAGGACCAGCTCGCCTGACACACGTTGATATCGCCACCTCGCCTCGATTGCCACCAGCCGAGTACCAGCGACCCTGGCACCGTCCGACCGGTTCCGGGTGATAACCCCTTTCGGAACGATTAAAGGTCGTTCGTCACCGAGTGGTCACGTGTGGGCCGGTGGGGTAGCTTGGTATCCTTCGGCCTTCGGGTGGCCGTAACCGCAGTTCAAATCTGCGCCGGCCCACTATTCCCGACGCTAATCGCCCGATATCTCCGGTTCTTAACGGTGTATTAGCCACGGAATCAACCACACCGGTGAGTGCCGTGGATGCGCTAGCCCGTCCGAATATCGTAGCTGGCAACCTCGTCTGACTGACACACCGGACAGGTTGAATCCGCATCGGGCAGATTCGTCCCACATTTGCGACACTCGTGGACGGTCTCCGTGGAATCCGAAAACCGTTCGAGTACCGTGCGAAGGGGGTTTCTCATGTCACCACCCGAGCGGCCGGTGGCGTGTCATCGGTATGGCTCGGTCCCCCAGGACAGCTGTCGAGGCATTGGCTGAACGCATGACGTTCCCCACGACTTCCCAGATGGTCGCGAGACGGTATAATTCCTGTGAACGGGTTCGACGTCCGCCAGCCCTCGGTTGCCTGCACGGTATGGCTGCCTTAAATTGCCGTCCGGGTCCGAGCGTGGGCCCACTCGAAAAACTATATCAGCGAAACGCCCGGAGGGAGTGGAAATGGCCGCGTCGTACGACGTCGTCATCGCGGGTGCGGGTCCCGCCGGCGCCCAGTGCGCCCGGGATCTCGGCTCGCGAGGTCACGACGTGCTCGTCCTTGAGACCGAGTCCGAGGGGGAGTTCCCCAAGACGAGCAACAAGTCCACCGCGGGCACGTTCCCCCGAATGCTGGCGCCGTTCAACGTCCCCGACGACGTCATCATGCACCACACCTCGAGGGTGGTCCTCGAGTCGCCGAACCACCACTACGCCGCGACGCAGCCGGGGGCCGTCCTCGACTTCGGGGCCTTCAAGCAATGGCTCGTCGCCGAGGGTCAGGACCACGGCGTCGAGTACCGCTTCGACGCGCGGGTGACGAGACCCATGACCGACGGGGAGGCGGTAACCGGCGTCTATTACAACGGTGACGAAACCGCCGAGGCCGAGATCGTCATCGACGCGACCGGCCCGTCGGCCCCGCTTGCCAAGGCGCTCGACGTGGTCGATCTCCGGCGAGAGAACCACGCCATCGGGATCGAGTACGAAATGGCCGGGGTCGAGGTGGACCATCCCGACTTCGGCGACCTGTCCGATGCGATGATGTTGCGACTCGACCACCGGGTCGCACCCGGGGGGTACAGCTGGATCTTCCATACGGGCAACGACACCGCGAAGGTCGGCCTCTGTTACATCCAGAACGAACGCCACGTCGAGTACGCCGAGGAGGGCATGACCGTCGACGGCTACCTCCGCCGGTGGATCGACGACGACCCCCGTCTGGCGGACGCCCACGAGATCGAGGGACGACAGCAACACCGCGGCTCGGCACACATCCAGCTGCCCGGTCGGATGAGCACCGACTCGTTCATGGCGATCGGCGACACCGTCCCGTCGGTCGACCCCGTCTGGGGCGAGGGCATCCACAAGTGCATGGAGTCCGGTCGGGCGGCGGCGACCGTCGCCGAACACGCCATCGGTAAGGGCGACACCTCGGCGGAGACGATGGCGCTGTACGACGACCTGTGGGACGAACGGGTCGGGCCGAACGTCGCGAACCGGATGACGCTCGCCGAATTGCTGTATCTCGCCTCGAACGACCGGTACGACCGGTTCATGCGCGACCTCAATCGCCTCCCGACGGACACGCTTTCGAAGGCCAACGCGGGCAACAAGCTGGCCATGCTGCGACTGTTGCATCTCGAGGACGTCCCACGGTTGCTCACCTTCGCGCGCGAACGGCTAGGGATCGGCACCGGCTCGCGCTTTCGCGCTGGGGGCGACCCTGCCGCTTGAAGCCGACCGCGGTACCTTTGTGAGCGCTCATCGAACGGCCAGCCATGGACGAGTCGAGGGTTCCTCGCTGGTCGACGCGCGAGCGCAGGCGAGCCCACCAGTGTTCGGCCTTCGACGTCTACGTCGAGGAGGTAGCGCTTCCGGACGGGTCGACCGCCCGATTCGATTACGTGTCCGAACCGCCCAGTGCGGTCGTGCTCGGATTCACCGCGGCGGAAGGATCGGTCATCGTTCTCCGTGAATACCGCCACGCGGTCGGCCGGGTCGCCCTCGGCCTCCCGGGGGGTTCGGCCGAACCGGCCGACGCTGACTTGGCCACCACCGCCCGCCGCGAACTGCGTGAGGAGGCCGGGTATCGGGCCGAATCCGTTACGCCACTGCTCAGCGCCGAACCGGCGAACGGCCTGCTGGACTCAGTGCGTCACTACTTCGTCGCCGAGGGCTGTGTGCCCGCCGGTGAGCCGGATCTCGACTCGGACGAGACGATCGAGGTGACCACGATGCCCCTCGAGACCCTCCGCGAGCGAGTACTCACCGGCGGGGTTCACGACGAGCGGACCGTCACGGCCGTTGCCGTCCATGCCGCGGGGGTGAACGACCGACCCGACTGACCGGGTCCATCTCATCGTATGTCCGGCCACTTCGAGGCGAGGCGGTGGGACGGCGCCGGTCGGCTGGGCCGGCTGTCGCTGTCCGATGGCGATCGCCACCTCTCGACGCCGGCGTTGCTCCCGGTGATCAACCCGAACCACGATACGATCGACCCGGCCGCCCTCGTCGAGGAGTTCGACCCCGAGGGACTGATCACCAACGCGTACGTCATCTACCAGCACGATTCGTTGCGCGACCGCGCCGAGACCGAGGGTGTCCACGGGCTCCTCGGGGTCGAGGTTCCGGTGATGACCGATTCCGGCTCCTTCCAGCTGGCCACCTACGGCGAGATCGACGTGGCGAGTGACGAGATCGTCGCCTTTCAGGATGCCATCGGATCTGACATCTGCACCCCCGTCGACGTGCCGACCCATCCGGAGGCCCCCCGGGATCGCGTTGAATCGGACATGGCCACCACCCTCGAGCGGACGCGATCGGCAGCTGACCGCGTCGATGGGCGGTTGCTCTCGGGTCCGGTCCAGGGTGGGGGATTCACCGAATGCCGCGAACGTGCGGGCCGGCAGATGCGCACCGCGGGCGCGGACGTGTATCCCATCGGCGCCGTCGTGCCGCTCCTTGAGAACTATCGGTTTGCCACGCTGGTCGACCTCGTGGTCGCGGCCAAACGGGGGCTAGGACCGGACGCCCCAGTGCACCTCTTCGGCGCAGGCCATCCCATGATGTTCGCGTTGGCGGTGGCCATGGGCTGTGATCTGTTCGATTCGGCCGCGTACGCACTGTTCGCCCGTGATGGGCGGTACCTTACCGTCTCGGGCACGCTGTCACTGGACGACCTCGAGGCGTTTCCCTGTGCCTGTCCCGTGTGTTCGACCACCGATCCCCGGACCGTCCGCGACCGGGATGATCACGATCGCGAACGGCTCCTCGCCAGGCACAACCTCCACGTCAGCATGGCCGAGCTCAGCCGAATCCGCCAGGCCATCCACGATGGGAACCTGTTCGAGCTTCTCGAGCGCCGGGCTCGCTCCCACCCCGCCGTGCTCGCCGGCTATCGCCGCCTCCTCGACCATCCGGACCATCTCGAGCGCCACGATCCGGTCATCAAGGGTTCGTTCAAATACCTGTCCGCGGAGAGCGCCCGGCGGCCCGCGGTCGCCCGCCACCACCGGCGGTTGCGCACCTGGCCGGTCGACGGGCCGCTTCGCCTCCTCGCCACGGACCGCACGCCGGATGCCGGCTGGCAGGTCGTGCCGCCGTTCGGGCCGGTCCCACCCGGACTCGAGCACAGCTATCCGTTGACCGCCGAGCTTCCGCGCGACCTCGACCAGGCAGCCTATGGATCGGCCGTTGATGGGGTTCGAGCCCTTCTGGACGGCGCCGCGGCTTCGAGGGTAACCTTCGTCCACGATGGGTGGCCGCGCGAGTCGCTGGCGCGGCTACCCGCGTCCGTGTCCGTCGAGTTCGACGAGACGTAACGGGTATCTGCTCGCCCGCCTCGATGTGCGCCATAGAATGACGGAGCATTTCGAGGTGCTCGCGCGGGACGGCCCGGCCAGGCGCGGGGAGTTGCGCCTGGACGAGGGGGTCGTGACGCCCACACTCGTCGACGATCACGTCGAGGACGCGGGCTCGCTCTGGAGCGACGATCGACCGGTGCCGGCGGGCGAATCCGATCGACTGACGATTGTTCCACACCGAGGCTTCCCCACCGGCACCCGCGAGGCCGTCCAGGAGGCGTTTCACCCCGATCCGCCCGCGATCGACGGTCCGACCGCGGCCGTTGTCACCGCTCACCTCGCCGACGACCTCGGCGTCGACGCCTACGTGCTCTCGGGGCTCGCGGGGATTCGAACCCGTCCACGTCGACTGATCGAGACGATCGTCTCGGTCCGCCGCCGGATTCCGCCTGATACCGCACTGTACGCCCCCGGTATCGCGACACCGGCGAACGTCGCAATATTGAGCTACGCCGGCGTCGACCTCTTCGACCGCGATTTCGCGGTCGTGGCGGGATCGGAGGGTCGCTACCTCACCCGGGAGGGCGAGCTCCAGCTGGCTGGACTCGAGGAGCTCCCGTGTCGGTGTCCGCGGTGTTCGGCGGCCGCGCCCGGAGCCCTCGATCCCGAGGAGGTCATCGACCACAACGTGGCCACTCTCGAGGAGACCATGACACTCGTCAGAGAGCGGATCCGCGCGGGGACGCTCCGGGACTATCTCGAGGGCCAGGTCCGCCACGTCTCCTGGCTGACGGCGGCGCTTCGCCACCTGGAGGACGAGTGGCGCTACCTTGAGCGGCGGGCGCCCGTCGCCGCCGAGGCGACCATGATCTGCTCGACCGACGACGCGCTTAAACGCGCACCAGTCCGGCGGTTCGCAGCCCGTCTTCGCGACCGGTATCGCCCCCGGCTCGACGACCGGCCGGCGATCCTCGTGCCGTGTTCGGCCACGAAGCCCTACAGCCAGTCGTCGAGCCACCGCGACTTTCGCGATGCCATCGATTTCCGGGGCCACGTGGTGTCGCTGTCCAGCCCCGTCGGGGTCGTTCCCGACGAGCTCGAGTTGACCTATCCGGCCCAACACTACGAGACGCCCGTCACGGGCCACTGGAGCGCCAGCGAGCGCGAGTATGTCACTGAGCTGCTCGCGAACTACCTCCAACGAGCATCGTATCCACGGGTGGTCGCGCACGTGCCGGACGCGGGCTATGGGTCGGTTGTGCGATCGGCGACGGACCGAGCCGGTATCGACCGTGTCGAGTGGACCGTCACGGAGCATCCCACCGACGGTGCCTCCCTGGGCGCTCTCTCGTCAACACTTGAGGGAACGCCTCGATTCCAACGCGACCGCCGTTATCGCGCTATCATCGCCGCCATCGCGGACGTCCAGTTCGGCACGGATGTCGGCGATGCCCTTCTCGAGGACGCCGAGGTTCGCGGGCGATATCCACGGCTGCGGCTGTTCGATGCCGATGGTGACCAGCTGGCCACGCTCGTGCATCAATACGGCATGCTGGCTCTGACACTGGCCGGTGGCCGCCGCCTCCAAGCGATCGACGAACGCCGCCATCGGGTCGCGATCGACGGCTTCGTTCCCCACGGGAGCGTGCTCGCTCCCGGCGTCATCGATGCCGCGATGGCGATCCGGGTCGGTGACGAGGTGGTTGTCGACGGGCCGGCGGCCTTCGCCGTCGGGCGAGCCGAAATGTCCGGCCCGGAAATGATCGCGAGCGATCGTGGTGTGGCGGTCGACGTGCGCCACGTGGAGGAACGATGAGCGACGTCGCGTACTGGTTCGACCTCGACGGGACGCTCGTCGAGTACAATCGCTCGTTCGCCGCGATGCTCGAGGCTACCCTCGATGCAGAGGTGCCCGATACCGTGCACGAGACCTTCTCACGCGAGGTGTTCGTCGCGCTCGAGTCGTTCGAGTCGGCTCCCTTTCGAACGGCATTCGCGACACTGGCTGGCGATCACGACCTCGAGATCGACCCCGACGCTGCCGCGGCTACGTTCCGGGAGGTCGAACTCGACTCGACCCGGCCCGTGACTGGCGCGCGAACCACGCTTGAGCGCGCCAGCGAGCACGGACGGGTCGGCGTCATCACGAACGGTGACGGCGACCTCCAGCGGGCCAAACTCGAGCGTCACGAGCTCATGGGCCACCTCGATGCGGTCGTCATCTCCAACGAGGTGGGCGTGCGAAAGCCCGACCGGGCGATCTTCGAGACCGCCACCGACCGTCTCTCGGCACCGGTGCACATCTACGTCGGCGACCGCTATGAGGACGACATCGCCCCTGCGCAGGCCGCCGGCTTCGTTCCGGTCCACGTCCGCCACGACGACGCCCCGGCCGTCAGCCTCGCCGGGTTGACCGCCCTCGCCCGGCTGCTCGGGGCATCGGGCGAAGCCACTTAATCCAGTGGCAACAATACAATCATGATGAGCCAACCGTCGCCGGAGGTCTACGAACGCGGGCGCGGCATGGACGCCCACAATCTGTCCATGCGCGAGATACGCGCCCAGCGCGACGAGCAGTGGGATCCCACGGAGCCGACCCGGGTCTGGCTCGACGAGGACAACACGCCGGATGGCATTCGCGAGAGCCTGACGATCATCCTCAACACGGGCGGCTGTCGGTGGGCCCGGGCGGGTGGCTGTACGATGTGTGGGTACGTGGCCGAATCCGTCGAGGGCGGCCACGTCGCGCACGAGGACCTCCTGACGCAGCTGTCGGCGGCCCGCGAGTACGAGGCGGACAACGCCGACGCACCCTGCGATCTGGTCAAGATCTACACCTCGGGGTCGTTTCTTGACGAACGCGAGGTCGGCGCCGAAACGCGCGCCGAGATCGCCGCAACCTTCCAGGATCGCGAGCGCATCGTCGTCGAATCGCTGCCGGACTTCGTGGATGCCTCGAAGCTGCGCGACTTCACCGAGGTCGGCCTCGCGGTCGACGTGGCGATCGGTCTCGAGACGGCAAGCGATCGCATCCGCCACGACTGTGTGAACAAGTACTTCGACTTCGACGCGTTCGAGGCGGCGTGTGCGACGGCCAGGTCGGTCGGCGCCGGCGTCAAGGCGTATCTGTTGATGAAGCCGCCGTTTCTGACCGAGCAGGAGGCGATCGACGACATGATCGACTCGATTCGCCGCTGCGTGGCCGTCGAGGGCTGTCACACGGTCTCGATGAATCCCTGCAACGTCCAACGCTACACCATGGTGGACGAGTTGCACTATCGCGGCGGTTATCGTCCGCCGTGGCTCTGGTCGGTGGCGCACGTCCTCGAGGAGACGGCCGACGTCGACGCGATCGTCGTCTCGGATCCCGTCGGCCACGGCAGCGACCGCGGTCCGCACAACTGCGGTGCGTGCGACGACCGGGTCACCGAGGCGATCAAGGCGTTCGACCTCGACCAGGATCCGGCGGTGTTCGACCGCGTCGACTGCGAGTGCACCGGAACCTGGGAGACGGTCCGTCACCGCGAGACGGGGTATAACCAGCCGCTTTCGACCTGATCGTCGATGGTGGATACGGACGTGAAAGTCGCGGCGGTCGTCGATCCGACCGGTTTGCCAGCGGCCCGTGCCGGGATCGACTCGGGTCGCGGGTGACGGAGAAGGGACGCTCGCATTGCGGGGTCATTTCGATCCGGACCGGTCGAGCTTCCGATGAACGAACGGAGTGGAGCACCCGAGGCTACGGGGACGTCCTCGGCGACGCGGCGACCCCCTCGAGAACGTCCTGGCCGTCGGTCAGCCCGAGGTCGGGCAGCGTGGCGCGCTCCGGATGGGGCATCAACACGGCCACGTGTGACTGCGCGCCGATGACACCCGCGACGTTGTCGCGCGACCCGTTCGGGTTGGCCGCGTTGGTCACCTCGCCGTCGGGCGTGCAGTAGCGAAACAGTACCCGTCCTTCGGCTCGCAGCCGTTCGAGGGTCTCCTCGGTGGCCTCGAACCGACCCTCACCGTGCGCGATGGGCAACTCGAGGACGTCCCCGACGTCGAGGTGGGCCGTCCAGGGTGAGCCCGCCGTCTCGACGCGAACATGCACGCGCTCGCACTGGAACCGCGCGCTCTCGTTGACGGTGAAGGCCCCCGGAACGAGGCCGCCCTCGGCGCAGATCTGGGCCCCGTTGCAGATTCCGAGCACCGGCGTCCCCTCGGCGGCTGCCGCACGGACGTCGTCCATAATCGGACTGTGTGCGGCCATCGCGCCGGCCCGCAGGTAGTCGCCGTAGGAGAACCCGCCGGGCACAACGATCCCCGTCGGGTCCGCGGGCAACCCATCGTCGTGCCAGACGATCTCGGCGTCGAACCCGAGGTGGTCGAGGGCGGCCAGGGTGTCGCGGTCGCAGTTACTCCCGCCAAAGCGGAGGACGACGACCGTCATCGCCCCTCGACCGCGATCTCGTAGTCGTGGATCGTCGGATTCGCCAGCAGCCGCTCGGCCATCGACGCCGCGCGATCGCGCGCGGCCGCCTCGGAGTCGGCCTCAAGGTCGACCTCGTACCGGTCGGCGGCCCGCAGTCCCTCGAGTTCGAACCCGAGGCGCCGCAGCGCCCGCTCGGTGGTTTTCGCCTCCGGGTCGAGCACGCCCGCCTTGAGGCGCACCGTCACCGTCGCCGTGTACGCTCCCATACCATCGATGGGCCGGTCGGACGCTTAATACCTGTTGGACCGGCCGATCAGCCCGTCGCGAGCACGTCGTCCAGCCGGTCGAGGACGGTCTCGATCGCCGGTGCCTTGAGGAGCTCCCGGCCGATGTAGGCGTTCGCACCGGCCTCGTAGAGGTGGCCGGCCAGCTCGACGACGTCCGACGGGAGCGGATCCGGCGTCGCCGCGCAGAGGCCTTTCCAGTCGGCGACCCCTCGGGCCTTGGCCTCGGCCTTGGCGTCCTCGAGCGCCGCAACCCAGTCAGGGTCGTACGCACGGTAGTATTGGCGCAGGACCTCCTTGGAGACCTGTTGCCCGCCATAGGTGAAGCGGTTCTCGTCGAAGGTGCCCACGACGTCGGCCACGAGCAATGCACCATCGTGATAGACGACCTCGATCTTCCCATCGTCGTGGACGAACCCCCGTTGTGTGGCGCGGTCGGTCACGTGGCGGTTGACGCGGCGGGCGAGGGTCTCGATCGCGTCGATCGACGCCGCCCCGGCGATTCGATCCGCCTCGGCTCGGTCCAGATACCGGTCGGAGCGCTCGTACTTCGTGGAGAATTCGATGACCGGATCGGGAAGGTCGACGACATCGTCGGGCCAGCCGTCGTGCTCGAGCCCCACCTCCACGGGGTCGCGTCGCCGCCGCAGGCTCGACCCGACGGGCACCCGATTGCGAAAGACCACCTCCAGCGGGATCACGTACGTCGACCCCGCGGCGGCGTGGTAGGCGTCGTAATCGTACCCGTCGTCGCCACGCGGCAGGTCGGGCACCCGGGCGAGGTCGATCGCCATCTCGGTCGGTCCCTGGTCGACATCGTCCAGCGAGACTGGATGGCTCTTCGCCGGGTCGACGACACCTCGGTAGTGTGTGTCGATCCCCTCGGCCTCGAGGCGCTCGAAGTTGTACGCCCCCATGGTGCAGAGGCTCGCCCCCTTCCCGGGGATCGGGTCCGGCATCTGTCCCCAGTCGAACACGGAGTAGGCGTCGGTGAAGGTGAAGGTCGCCCGCCCGAGGTGACCATCGGCTGCGGGCTCGTGCACCGTGATGTCCTTGACGCTTGTCATGGTCGGTCACCGTCCCCCGCGAGCCCTGCGTTCGCCTCGTCCATGCTGGAGGCCGCTGGCGCCGTGGGCAAAGCCGTTTTCCTCCGACCCGACGGTTTATTGGTGCCCCCCTCGAGGCCACACGCCATGGCCGGGACGGCCGGCGAGTCGCCACCAGGCCCCGCCGGCACCATTACGTTCGCGAACGAGCCCACGACCGACCAGCCCTTTGAGAACGCGCTGGCTACTGCGCGCGACGGGTGCCGCCTGTCCGTTGAGGACGCCGTGGCCCTGCTGACCACCGGCGCCGACGTCGAGGGGATCGATCACACCCGGAAGGAGCGGGTCCTCGAGGCGGCCGATCGTCGCCGCGCCGAGGTGGTCGGCGACGAGGTCACGTTCGTGGCCAACCTGAACAACAACGTCACGACTGCCTGCAACACGGGCTGTCTGTTTTGCAACTTCAAGGACCCGGCCGGCGCCTTCGAGTCGGGTGCGGCTGTCGAACACGACGGCTTCACGAAGCCACCATCACGTTCGCGTGCGATCGTCGACCGGGCACTGGACATGGGCGTCTCCGAGGTGTGTTCGGTCTCCGGCTTGCATCCGGCGTTCGCACTCGACGATGACCACCGGGCGGCACTGGCGGCCGCCGACGACCCCGAACGGGTCAACTATCGGCCACCATCGGCGTACGAGGTCGACCCGGGGACCTACCTCGATCAGATCCGCGCGATGAACCTCGATGGCATCCACGTCCACTCGATGACGCCGGAGGAGGCCGACCACGCCACGCGCGGTTGGGAGCGGTCCTACGAGGCGGTCTACCGCCGTCTGGCCGATGCCGGCCTCGATTCCGTCCCCGGGACGGCCGCGGAGATCCTCGTCGATGAGGTTCGGGAGGTCATCTGCCCCGGCAAGATCGACACCGACGGCTGGGTAGCCGCCATGGAGGCCGCCGCCGCGGCCGGGCTCGGCCTCACCTCGACCATCATGTATGGCCACGTTGAAAACGCCCGCCACCGGGCGATGCATCTCGAGGTGATTCGGGACCTCCAGTCGGCGACCGGCGCCATCACCGAGTTCGTCCCGCTTTCGTTCGTCCATCCCGAGACGCCGCTGTTCGAACGCGGGTACGTCGACGGTGGTGCGTCCCGGGACGAGGACGAACTCATGATCGCCGTGAGCCGGCTCTTTCTGGATAACATCGAGCACATCCAGTCGTCCTGGGTGAAGTTCGGCGACACCTTCGGCCTCAAGCTGCTGAACTGCGGCGCGGACGACTTCATGGGGACCGTCCTCTCCGAGGAGATCACCCGGCGCGCAGGGGGCCGCCACGGCGAGATGCGCACCGTGGAGGAGTACGTCGACCTGATATCGACCATCGGCCGGACTCCCGTGGAGCGCTCGACGGATTACACGCGCCGACGAACCATTGATCCGGATCGACCGCCCCACGGGCCCGCCCTAGGGCCGCGTGCCGACGGCTCCCCGATGGCGATCGACGGGTGACACGGCCGCCGTCTCAACGGGGCGCGCCCAGCGTCGTCACGCCGTCAGGATCGCCGATCATCGAGGCGACGGGCTCACGCACAAACCCGCCGTCGTTCCCGTCCAGGAACCGCTCATACACCGGTAGCCGCTCGCGGAGTGGGACGTTGGCGTCGTCGGCGATCGAGCGCAGTTCCTCAAGAGCCGGCCACGCGTACTCCGGGTTCACGTGATCGTCGGTCACGGGGGACACCCCCCCGAGGTCGTCGACACCACAATCGATCAGTTCCCGGACGGGGGCGAGGTTCGGTGGCACCTGCACGGAGACCGCGGGCGGCAACACACCCCTGGCCATTGCGGTCGTCCGACGCAGCGTCGCCAAATCGGGCGATCCCCCGTCCCATCGCTCGTTCTCGACCACGGGCTGGACGATGACCTCCTGGACGTGGCCGAAACGCTCGTGGAGTCGTCGAATCGCCAGGAGGCTAATGGCGCGATCCCGAGCGGATTCGCCGATACCGACGAGGATACCCGTGGTGAACGGCACACCGAGGCGACCCGCCGCACGAATGGTCGCTAGGCGCTGTCCCGGCGACTTCGCCCGCGGGCCACCGTGGGCGGGCACCGCAGCCGTCGTCTCGAGCATCACGCCCATGCTTGCGTTGTAGGGCGCGAGGGAGGCCAGCTGATCGATCGTCTGGTCACCGGGATTCGCGTGCGGAAGCAGGCCCGCCTCGAGCGTCCGGGCGCACGTGTCGACCAGATACTCGTGGACGGACGCATACCCCCAGTCGACCAGCGAGTCGTGGATGTCGCCGTACCGGTCATCCGGTGCATCGCCGAGGACGAACAGTGCCTCGGTACACCCGGCCTCGACGCCTGACTCCACCAGGCGGTCGACGGTCTCGGGTTCGAGCAACGAGGCCTGTCCGGGCGGGTCGTAGAACGTACAGTAGGTGCACGTGTACCGACACGCCGTGGTCAAGGGAACGAAGACGTTGCGAGCGAAGCTGAGGGCCGGGGCCGCCTCGACATCCGCCGGCTGCCACGCCGTTGCGCGGCGGACGTCGGACGGCCGAATATCGAGGTCGAGGGCATACTCGTCCGCGTCGGTGATGTCGACGGTGGCCACCGTCGGGGACCTCGCCCCGGGGCGGTTTCAATCCAGCGGGCGCCGATCGACGCGGACGCGACCCCTGTCATCGGTCAACAGGCATACGCCGTGGTCCTCGAGCCAGTCGCGACTGGCTCCCCGTGCGTGGATCAGCACCTCGACGAGATCTGAGGGCTCGTCAACGTCAACCCCCACCCGATAGGAGTCAACCGTCGTGGCCCGCAGATCCTGCATGCGGGCCATCCGTCGGTGGTCGCGGATCGACGCTCCGTGGTAGTCGACGCGTACCACCGGCGAGCGTGCCACGACGGCGTTCGTGCCTCCCCCGAGACCGGGGGCAAGCACGACGTCGCCAGGCGAATCAAACAGCCTCCCAACCACCGCAGGGGTGAGCAACGGCAGGTCCGCCATCACGACGGCGACCGGTGGCGATCGGTCCGTCAGCCGGGCGTTGACGGCCGGCGTGAGCGGCCGATCGTCCACCTCGATGTCGGCATCGACGTCGACGGGTGCCGTCGCGAGAACGGTCGGCTCATGCCCCGCCGCTGACACGGCAGCGAGGACGTCCGTCAACATCGCCCGGGCGAACGCACGGCGTTCGTCAGCCGAGAACAACGGCTCTAAGCGTCGTTTTGGGTCGCGGACGTCGAAGGGGACGAACACCTCCATGCAGGGGGGATCGGGATGCGATATTCCAGCCCGATCAAAACAGCGGCTCGAGCTCCTCCGTCTGGCGACGCATGAGGCCCTCCAGGTTCTCCTCGCTGTTGGCCTGGATCTCGTCGATGTTCTCCTGCGCCTCGATGGCGACCTGTTGGAGCTCCTTGATCCGCGGGACGTCGGTCACCCCGGACAACAACACCGTGCACGCGACCGATTGGGCGTTGCGGATGGGGTAATCTCCGCCTCGCACTTCCATGCTACCGGTTTGCTCCTCGATCCATTTCCGCCCGTATTCGATGCCCTTGCGGTTGAGGTGGTTCGGTGGGCCACTGACGACGACGAGCGCGCGCTCGATACCGTCCAGTTCGCAGGGCAGCGTCAGACGGCCGAGGGTCGCTTTGCGCACCAGGCTGGTGATCCGATTCGTCTTCTCGGCGGTATCGATGTCATTGTTCGAGCTCGTAAATCGCGACAGGAGGCCGCCCCGGTCGACATCGAGGTCCTGTCGGGCGTATCCGATCGTGGCGATCCCACCGCTGCGGAGGGTATTGATGATTTCGCTGGAGTCGACGATGCTCTCGCCCACCTCGTCGCCGGGATCGACCTCGCCCGCGTTGAACATCAACCCGAAGCGCGTGACGATCTCCTCGTTGATCTCGTCGTAGCTTCCCTCGATCGACTCGCCGGTTCGTCGCCAGGCGTCGTTGTCGAAGACGAGGAGGTTGTCGGCCTCGCCGATGAACGTCTGGAGCGACCTGGCGGCGTTGAGCGTGTATATGCCTCCTTCGTCGTTGCTGGGGAGGATGCCAAGGCCGTAGACGGGTTCCGTGTAGAGCTGGCCGAGGTGTTTCGCCAGCACCGGCGCGCCACCGCTGCCGGTACCGCCGCCGAGGCCGGCAATGATGAGAAACGCGTCGATGTCGTGGACCGGTACGCGATCGATGGCCCCCTGGATCTCGTCGATGTCTTCCTCCGCGATCTGGGCGCCCAGTTCGTTGTCCGCACCGACGCCATGGCCCTTTACGCGGGTTTGGCCGATGAGGACGCGATTCTCCTCCGGGACCCACTCGAGCCCGAGAAGATCGGCCTTGGCCGTGTTGATCGCGATCGCCGAGTTGACGATGTCGCCCCCGGTGCGGTTGTCATATTCCAGAAACTTGTCGAGGACCTTCCCACCGGCCTGGCCGAAGCCGATCATGGCGAGTTTCATAATGTGATAATACCTCGGGGCGGGGGACTATCAACGTTCGTGCCGAGCGTGCCCGTGTCGGACGGGCGCACGTCGGCCGTCATGCGAGCCCGAGATAGTCCTCAAGGGGTCGTAACTCGTCGACCGGCCGGCCGAGGGCGGCCACCCCGTTTCGCTCGGCCACGTTGTCCAGGTCGAGCGCCCGGCCCTGGTCCGCCCCGAGGGGAAACCCCGGGACGTGCTCCGTGACGGTGAGGCCGGCCTTCGCGAGGGCGTTGGGGACGGCGACCAGTCGAGCGGGCTTGCCCTCGGCCGCATGGACCAGTCGGACGATCTCGGCGAGCGTGTAGACCTCGGGACCGCCGAGTTCGTAGGTTTCGCTGGCGTGGTCCGGGGTCGTGGCCGCCTCGGCCACCATTGCGGCCACGTCACCGACCCAGATCGGCTGAAAGCGCGCTCGTGCCCCGGGCAGTGGACTCACGTGGGGCCACAGAAGACGATGGGTCATCGGGGGAAACGAGACCCACTTGGCGAATGCGAGGAACTCGTCGCCGTCACCAAAAACCACCGAGGGCCGGAGGATCGTCCACTCCAGATCCGCCTCACGGGTGGCCGACTCCGCCCGTCCCTTGGCCCGGAGGTAAGCGGTCGATCCCTCCGGATCGGCCCCGATCGCGCTCATCTGGACGAACCGGTCGACACCGGCCGACTCGGCCGCCGCGAGCAGGTGTTCGGTCCCCTGCCGGTGCACGATGTCGTGGCCGTTTGCCATCCGTGGCTTGAACAGCGGCGAGAGGGCGACCAGGTTGACGACGGCGTCATGGTCCGCCACCGTCTCCGTCAGCCCTTCGGGATCGGATACGTCACCTTGGACGGCATCGACGTCGGCTGGGAGGTCCGGACCGTCGGGCGAGCGAGCGAGCGCGCTCACCGCGTGGCCCGATGCGGCCAGCGTCTCACACAGCGCCGTTCCGATGAAGCCGGTCCCGCCGGCGACGAGGACGCGCATACACGACCGTAGCACCGAGTCATTTCTAAGGGTTGCGCGTGGCCCCCGTTTCGCGAACCTTTAGGCGGGTGGAGCGAGGGTCGAACGCACGTATGTTGGTCACGCTCGAGGGACTCGACGGGTCGGGGAAGACCACCGTCTGGCGGCAGCTCAAGGATCACTATCCCGAGGCGATCTTCACGCGCGAGCCGACCGACTCCTGGTACGGTGACGTCGTGGAGCGTTCGCTCGCGGATGAGGAGGCCGATCCGGTTGCGGAGCTGTTTTTGTACTGTGCAGACCACGCCGACCACCTCGCGCGCACGATTCGCCCGGCCCTCGAGGCCGACCGACTGGTGGTTGCCGACCGTTACATTGACTCGCGCGTCGCCTATCAGGGCGTCACCTTGGCGGGCACCCTCGAGGAGCCCGCAGCGTACATCCGTTCGATCCACGAGCCGATCAGCCCCACGCCCGACCTGACCTGTTACCTCCGGGTCGACGTGGAGACGGCCGTCACGCGAAGCGATCGGGAGACGAAGTTCGAGCGACGTGCGTTCCTCGAGCGCGTCGAGGCGCTGTATGAATCGATCGCGGCAACGCATGATCGGGTGCAACCGATCGATGCCGAACGGGAACCGGGCGCGGTCGTCGACGAGGTGGTCGCAGCCATCGAGGCGGCCCGCTCGGGCTAATCCTCGAAGGTGGCGTTGACCTCCTCGGGGGAGGCCACCCAGACGTAGTCGATCGTCACCCCGAGGGCCATCGGCAGACCGATCGCGAGGATGACCGCGACGGTCGTGTCCTGCACATTGAACCCGAGAAACAACACCCCGCTGAGGACCATCGTCGACAGGGTCAACACGAGGGGGACGGCGAGGCCGATCGTGACAGCCGTGCCGAGCCGCGTCTCCGCCCAGAGGCGCGCGAATCGGGTGATAATCCCCGCAAGAATGGCGTTGATCCCGACGAGGGCGAGCAGTCCAACGATCCCCGCCACCGCGACCATACCGACAGTCACGCGTGCCCGGCTTTGTGGGTATCGGAACGGCTTTGGTGGTCGCTCCAACTGCGAGAGACATGCACCGCATCCTCGGCGAGGGCGGTCTCGGAGCGACGGACCTCGACGACGAGGCCGCCGTGGCCATCTACCGGGACATGGTTCGCGCCCGCCGGTTCGACGAGCGATCGCTGGCCCTGCAACGGCGGGGCTGGATGAGCGGCTATCCGCCGTTTCGCGGGCAGGAGGCATCCCAGGTGGCCGCGGCCCATGTGATGGCCGAGGATGACTGGCTCTTCCCGACCTATCGCTCGAACGCGATGTTGCTCACCCTCGGGGCGGACATGACCGACCTCCTCTTGTTCCGACGCGGCCACGGCGAATACCGCCAGGGACCGTGGCCGGCGACGATCTTTCCGCAGGCGGTCCCGATCGCCACCCAGATCCCCCATGCAGTTGGGGCGGGGATGGCCGCCACCTACCGTGGGATGGACCACGCGGTGGTATGCTATCTGGGTGACGGCGCGACGTCGGAAGGTGACTTCCACGAGGGGCTCAACTTCGCGGGCGTCTTCAGTGCCCCGACGCTGTTTTTCTGTGAGAACAACCACTGGGCGATCAGCGTCCCGGAGGACCGACAAACCGCGAGCGAGACGCTGGCGCAAAAGGCCGAGGCCTACGGCTTTTCGGGCACTCGCGTCGACGGGACGGATCCACTCGCGGTGGCCGACCTCGTGGCGTCGACGCTCGAGGAGGTGCGCGACGGTACGCCGCACATGATCGAGAGCCTGACCTATCGTCACGGGGCGCACACGACGGCGGACGACCCGGACCGGTACCGCGACCGGAGCGACGTCCCGTCGTGGCGGCGACAGGACCCCCTCGAGCGCTACCGAGAGGCGCTCGTTGCAGCGGATTTGCTCGACGACGAGACGGTCGACCGGATCGCGTCCGACGCCGAGGCAGAACTCGATGCGGCCGTAGCCGCCGCGGAGGAGGCGCCGCCCCCGTCGCCTGATGAACCGATCGTGGACCTGTTCGACACCCCATCGCCCCGATTGCGTCGCCAACAGCAGGAGGTGTTGGATCGCGCGGGAATGGATGATGATGCGTGAGGCTGGCGAGGAGAGGCCTGTCCGCACCCACGCGAAAGCCCACGGAGGCCACCCGGACACCGAATTGGACTCGGGGCGCCATCACCTCACTCGGACTCGAAGCTGCGACCGCGTGCGATCGCTGGACGGCGTGGTCGGTGCTACTCGAGAGCGATGTACGTCTTCGTCTCGACGACCCCATCCAACGTCTGGAGCGACTCGGACACCAGGTCGAGAATCGCTTGAACCTCGTCGGCCTCGACCTCCACGATGAGGTCGAACTCACCGGCGACGACGTGGGCGGCCTGAACGTCATCGACATCCTCGAGCGTCGCGAGAACCTCGGGTGACGCGGCCGCCGCGGTCTTGACGAGGACGAAGGCGTACACCATGCCGACCGTCACTATGCCAGCAGGTGGCAAAAGCGTTGAGCTACGCGGAGGTTTATTTGGGTGGCTCGCCAACCCAGGACCAGCATGCGGTTCGTCATCATCGGCGCCGGCCGTGTCGGACTCCGCACGGCACGCGTGTTGCACGAAGAGGGCCACGAGGTCACCCTCGTCGAGCGTGACCCGGACCGCCTCTCCCGGGCCGAGCAGGCCGGGTTCGCGGTCGTCGAGGGTGACGGATCCCGCGAGGAGGTCCTCAATGCGGCCGGCATCGATCAGGCCGACGCACTCGGCGCCCTCACTGGTGACCTCAACGTCAACTTTGCGGCCTGTCTCATCGGCAAACATCACGGCTGTCGGACGGTATTGCGCATCGACGAAGATTACCGGGAGGACATCTACCGCAAGTACGCCGAACAGGTCGACGACATCGTCTATCCGGAACGCCTCGGCGCCATCGGGGCGAAAAACGCCATGCTCGGCGGCGACATCCGGGCCATCGCGGACATCGCCCAGAACCTTCAGGTGGTCGAACTCACCGTGACGGAGCACTCACCGACGCGAGGCTACACCATTAGCGAAGTCCAGCTTCCGGGACGGGCCCGGCTGTTGGCCTTCGGCAAGCGTGATCGCCCCCTGTCACTGCCCGACCCGGACGAATCCCTCGAGGTCGGCGACCGGCTCGTAATCCTGGCCGATTTCGACGTACTCAGTGACGTCCGACAGATCGTCGTCGGCGAGCGCGATCGCATCGCGGCGGGGGAATGACGATGGTCACTGCCTATATCATGGTCAAGGCCAACACGGGCGATGCCGACCGGCTACGCTCGGCCATCGAGGACTGTGGCGGTGTCGAACGGGTCCACATCGTGGCGGGGGATGTCGACCTGATCGCGCGGGCCGAGGTCGCGTCCCCGGCGGCCGTCAAGGAGCTCGTGACGGGGTGCATCCAGGTGGTCGACGGCGTCGCCGACACCAACACGTACATCGCGATGGGCTAGGTGCTGCCGGCATCCCAGGCACCCGACAGCAGGTCGCCCAGCGGTGGACCGTAGTCATACCCCGGGATGGCTCCCTGGACGTACGTTCCCTGGACGAACTCCGCGATGGCCTTGGCGTCGGCCACGGTCACCGCGGGGTCGCCCGGCTCGATGCGGTAGGTCACCGTCACCTCGTTCCCCCCACGATCCACCTCAACGGGACTGGCGGCCGGACGCCGAGCCACCTCATAGCCGGCCTCGAGTCGCCGTTTGAAGGTCTCGAACCATTCGGCGACGACGACCGCCGGGACGACCTCGTTCTTGACCGTCACCTCGAGGGACGGCACGACGACCCTGATGGTCACCGCCTCAGCCGTGGGTGTGACGACGGCATCCACCGTGAGCGTGGCGAGGCGGTAGCCCGCCGCCGACTGGTCGAAGGCGGCATGTGCGTCAAGGGCCTGGTCGAGGTCGTCAGCGCGTGTCATGGTCGGACGGTTCGCCATGCGAGGGATGGGATTCGAACCCACGACGAGGCTACCCTCAGCGGGTCTTAAGCCCGCCGCCTTTGGCCGTGCTAGGCTACCCTCGCTCGCTTGGCGTTACGATGGGGTGCGTTGAAATATCCGCCGTCCCGTCACTTCCGTGCGTAGACAAAGGCCATCGTCCCGACGAAGATCATCGCGATACCGGCGTACAGGAACAGGTCGTAGCCGTCCACGACCCAGTAGGGCGTCAGGATAAAGATGAACCCGAAGGCCACTACGTTGATCGACAGGATCTTCATCGACCCGAGTGGCACGGCCGCCAGCATGACGAGCGCGAAGAGCCCGAGGAGGACCACACCGACGTTGAGCTCGAGGAGGAGGTTGTCGATTACGTTCAGCGGCACCCACGCCGCGAGGGCGAGGCTCGTCGGCGCCATGTTCGGTAGCTTGAGGTGGCCGCGATGTACCCATTAACGTTACGTTCCGCCGAGCGCCGTCGACCGATTCGCAATTCTTATGCGCCATTCGCCGGCTAGGTCGCACACGAGCGCTGGTGGTGTAGCGGTATCACGTGACCCTGCCACGGTCGCAACCCGGGTTCAAATCCCGGCCAGCGCATCCATCATTTTCGGCAGTTACGTCGGTCGGTGAGACATTCCTCCGCCCGGTACATCCTTCGCGATTGTCGGTGCACCTATCGGCAGGGCGGCGATTCAGTGCGGCCGCCTTACTTACCGTCGAGTTCCTCGCGGGCGTGCAACTTGGCGCGCTCGCGGGCGCTCGGGTTGACCGACTCCTTGAACGGTACCCGGGCCACCTTCGCGTAGACCGGCTCACCGGGCTCCTCGGCGTACTCGTCGGGCAGGTGGACGCGAAACTCGACGTCGACCTCCTCGTCGATGTCGTAGACGCTGTCGTCCAGCGGTACGTCCAGTGGCTCGAGCTTTTCGGCCGGGACGAATCCAAGGGCGATGTTCGTCTCGAGGTCGGGGTTGTACCACGGTGAGGTGACGTATCCACACTCTTCGCCGGTCTCCGGGTCGGAGATGAGCCAGAAGTCCGGTGCGTAGTCCCGGATCGGCTTGCCGGCCATCTTGAGGCCGACGAGCTTGAGGTTGAATGGATAATTGCCGTTTTGGATCTGCTCCTTCTGGCGTTCGAGTGCCTCCTTGCCGATGTAGTCGGCCTCCTTGTCGTCCGGGACGTGGTAGCCGAGGTTGACCTGGAAGGGCGAGGTCTCGTGGTCCATATCCTGGCCCCAGGACATGATCCCGGCGGCGATACGGCGGTGGTGGCCCGGCGCGATGACCTGCCCGCCGTGGTCTTTGACCGCGTCCGCGACGGGGGTCC
>CAZCYF010000011.1:0-37113 GCA_964502835.1 uncultured Halobacteriales archaeon
GACGGCACGCAGTGGTCGCTGGAGGCCGGCGCGCTCGTGCTCGCCGATCAGGGGATCGCGGCCGTTGACGAACTGGATAAGATGCGATCGGAGGACCGGAGCGCGATGCACGAAGCGCTCGAGCAGCAACACGTAAGTGTCAGCAAGGCGGGGATTAATGCCACCCTCCAGGCCCGCTGTGCGCTGCTGGGCGCGGCCAATCCGAAGTACGGCCGCTTCGACCAGTACGAGCCCATCGCCGAGCAGATCGAACTCGAACCGGCGCTGATCTCGCGATTCGACCTCATCTTCACCGTCGACGACCTCCCCGACCAGGAGCGCGACGAGCGCATCGCCGAGCACATCCTGCAGACGAACTACGCCGGCGAGTTGAGCTCGCGCCAGGCGATCGAGGTCGACGGAGGTACCGTCGCCGAGCTCGAGGAGGTCTCCGAGGCGGTGACGCCGCCGATCGAGCCCGAGCTGTTGCGCCAGTACGTCGCCTACGCGACCCAGCGCTGCAGCCCGACGATGACCGAGGCCGCCCGCCAGACGATCAAGGACTTCTACCTCGACCTCCGGGCGGAGGGGGTCGACGAGGACTCCCCCGTGCCCATGACCGCCCGCAAGCTTGAGGCGCTCGTGCGCCTGTCGGAGGCGAGCGCCCGCATCCGCCTCGCCGACGAGGTGACCCGCGAGGACGCCGAGCGCGTGATCGACCTCGTCACCTCCTCGATGAAGGCGATCGGGTACGACGCGGAGTCGGAGTCCTTCGACGTCGACATGATCGAGACGGGCACGCCCAAGACCCAGCGCGACCGCATCCGCACCCTCAAGGGTCTCATCGAACGCCTCGAGGACGACTTCGAGGAGGGCATCCCGCTCCAACAGCTCATCGACCGGGCGGTCGAGGAGGGTATGGACGAGGCGCGCGTCGAACAGGAGCTCGAGAAGATGAAGCAGACGGGCGAGATCTACGAGCCAACGGGCGGGCACTTCCGGCTGGCCTGAGGACGGAACGCACTTACCGGTCTGTGGCGGATGTCCTCGGAGACGGATGGAGTGGGTCCCCATCGTCGCCTGGGTGATCGTGACGGCGCTGTTGGCCGTCCTGGGTGCACCGCTGGCGGCGGCCGTCTTCCGCCACCTCCCCGGCCGGGGCGGCGCGTTCGCGGTCCACGTGGCAATCGTCCCCCTCGGCCTGGTCAGCTTCTGGGTCGGTCAGTTCCACTACGGCTGGGCGACGCTGATGGTGGCGCTGGGCGTGCTGGCTGCCCTCGCCGTGGTCCTCGTCACGCTGGAGTACCTCCCGGACTGGCGTGCCGTCGCCGAGGGGTATGTGGCCTTCCTCGTCGGCTTCGCCGGCGCGATCGTGATGCGCACCACCGCACCGACGATCTCGGCTGCCGGTGGCGAGCAGTTCCTGCATTTCGGCCTGCTCAAGGCGGTGCGTCGGGCGCCAGCGCTCCCGCCGGAGGACATGTGGTACGCCGGCGAGCCGGTGCGGTACTACTACGGCGGCCACACGATCGTGGACCAGCTCGCCCGGCTGACGGGCGTCGAGCCCGCGATCGCGTACAACCTCGGCCTCGCGCTGGTGTTCGGCCTCGCGGTGGCGGCCGCCTACGGGCTGGTGGGGGGGCTGGTGGCCGCTCGAGGGCGGTCGCGCCACCTGGGCGGGATCGCCGGTGCGTTCGCCCTCGTGGCCGCCGGGCCGATCGTCACGCCGGTGCGACTGGCCATCGGCCAGCTACCGACGGACCTCGCCGTCGAGTACGGCGCGTTCGCGTTTCGCGCCATCCGCACGAGCACGCCCCTGCCGGAGCTGATCGCCGAGCAGGGCTCGATCTCGGGATGGTACTGGTGGGACGCCAGGTACGTCGTCGAGGGGACGTTGCAGGAGTTTCCCAGCTATTCGCTCCTCAAGGCCGACCTGCACGGGCACGTGACGACGATCCCGTTCATGGTGGTGCTCGCCGCGATTGGCTACGCCTACTACCGCACGCCGGCGGGGGCCGTCTGGCGCCGGCGGGCGCTGGCGGTCGGCGTCTTCCCGGCCGTCGCGGGGCTGGTCGGGTGGATGAACGCCTGGTCGCTGCCGGGCGCGGCTGGTATCGCCTGGCTCGCGGTCACGCTCGCGCCGGCCCATCCGGTCGGCCTGCTGCCGCGGGCGGCCGGCCGTCGGCTCCGCGCGTGGATGGCAACGGGGTCCCCCCGGACGGAAGTCGCGCGCCTCGGCCTCGGGACGGCCACGGGTGGGCTCGTGGGCGTCCTCGGGGGTGCGTGGGTCGCACCCTTCGTGCTGTTCCAGCTCCCGACGAACGACGGCATTGGCCTGCTGCCCGAACGCAGCCCGCTCGCGACGCAGGGGCTCGTCTGGGGGGCCTTCTTCGCGCTGTTCGCCCTCCTCCTCGGGGCGGCCGTCTGGCGTGCCGTCGAGGGTCGCGAGCGAGCGCTCGTGGGGATCGGGGCGCTCGTCGCCGGGGTCGCCCTCTGGGCGGTCGGGTTCGGCTCGCTGGCGATCGGTCTGCCGCTGCTCGTGAGCGCGTGGTGGCTGGTGCGCACCGACGGCCGGCTGGGCTACGTCGGCGTGTTGATCGTCGGCGGGCTCGGGCTCGTCCTGTCGATGGAGCTGGTCTACGCCGACGTCTGGCCGCCCGACCAACAGCGCTGGAACACCACGTACAAGGTGGCGATGCAGGCGTGGATCCTCTGTGCGCTGGCCGGCGGTGCGGCGATCGCAATACTGGGTGGCCGCGCCCTGGAGCGGCTTCGATCGGATGGCTCGTGGCGGGCGGTCGCCACCCTCGGCCTCGTCGTCACGATCGTCGCGTCGATGGCGGTCTTCCCGGTGCTCGGCTTCGGCGGCGAGCTCTATCAATACACGACCGATCCCTACCGGCCGGACGCCTCGATCGACGGCTTCGACGGCCTGGACCGCTTTCGCACGTCCGAGATGGCGGCCGTCCGCTGGCTCGACGATCGAGACGGACGGCCGGTCGTCCTCGAGGCGCCCGGCGAGGCAGCGTATACCTGGACCAATCCGGCGAGCACGCTCACGGGCCTGCCGACCGTCGCCGGCTGGTCACACCAGCAGGGCTATCGTGGTGTCGAGGCGTACATGGATCGGGTCGACGACGTCGACCGCATCTACGAGGGCGACCGGGCGACGGCCGTCCAGCTCCTGCGAACCTATGACGTCGAGTACATCTGGGTCGGCCAGTCCGAGCGCGAACGCTATGACACGCCGGTGCGCACCTTCGCCACCTGGCCCGGCATCGAGGTCGCCTTCACCAACACGGCCGTGACCATCTACGCGGTCGACCAGGGCGGGCTGTCCGCGGCCGACGTCGCGGACTAGATCGCGGTCTCGAGGTGGGCCTCGACGCGGGCGACGGCCGCATCGGCATCGGCGGCGATCGTCTGGCGGCGGTCGGCAAGGTCCTCGACGCGCGAGGGGTCGTCGATGCTCGCGAGGTTGATGTCGACGTTATACAGCGCCGTCTCGAGGGCGGCCCGGCCGAGCAACGCCGCGGCGGCGGCGTCAGTGACGGCGTTTTGGTTGCCCGTTTCGGTGAGTTCGGCGGCGTGCTCGACGACGGCGAGGCAGGCCGTGGCCGTCTCCAGGGGCACCTCCGCGGCGCCGATCATCGCCGACTGGATGGCGGCGGAACGATCCGGGTCGTCCGAGGACCGCCGGTAGGCCTCCATGACCGCCTCGAAGGCGGCGGCATCCGCGTCGGCAAGCTCGGTCAGCTCCTCGCGTCGGTCGGCGAGCGCGTCGAGCCGACGGGTGAGGTCCGCCTCGAGGTCGGCGGCGATATCGTCGTCGCCGAGGGTCACGTTGCAGACCATCTCCACCAGGGCGGCGGCCGTTGCCCCGGTGAGGGCGGCCGCCGCGCCGCCGCCAGGCGTGGGCGACCCCTCGGCGAGGGTCGCATTGAACTCGCGGACGGACAGGTCGCCGAAGCTCATGCGGTTGCCTCCAACAGGCGCGCCTCGAGCACCTGATCGTCCGAGAAGTCCTCCAGGCGGAGGTAGTGTTCGGCGACGTCGAGCAGGGGTGCCAGCGGCACCGGGCCGACGAGCTCGGAGCCGAGCACGTCGACGCCGTGGCGATCCGCCTCGTCACGGATCGTCTCGAAGACGCGAAACAGCGGCGTGTGGCGGTAGTCGGTCATGTTCATCGAGACCTGGACGATGCCGCGCGCATCGATCGCGAAGCCCATCGCCTTGACGTGGCGGTACCCACCGGAGGAGTGTCGCACCGCCCGCGCGATCTCGTCGGCCACCTCGAGGTCGTCCGTGTCCAGGTTGACGTTGAACGCGACGAGGTAGAACCGCGCACCCACCGCCGTCGCGCCGGCGGTCGGATGAATCCGCTCGGGGCCGAAATCCGGCGCCCGGTCGGGATCGCGTCCGATCGCCTCCGTGAGCCCCTCGAACTCGCCCCGGCGGACGTCGGCGAGGTTCTCCCGATCGGGTCGTGTCGCGGCCGCCTCGTAGAGGTACGTCGGCACGTCGGTTGCGTCGGCAAAGCGCTCGGCGAAGCGCCGCGCCATCGCGACGCAGTCGTCCATCGACACGCCGCGGACGGGCACGAACGGCACGACGTCGACCGCGCCCATCCGGGGATGTTCGCCCGCGTGTTCGGTCATGTCGATGTGCTCGACGGCCGCCGTGGCCAGGTCGAACGCGGCCGCCTCGACCGCATCGGGCGCGCCAACGAAGGTCACGTCCGTGCGGTTGTGGTCGGCGTCCGGCGAGACGTCGAGCACCTCGACGTCGTGGTCGTCGAGGGGGGCGACGATGGCATCGATCGTCGCCTCGTCGCGCCCCTCGCTGACGTTCGGCACACATTGGACCAGATCCATCGTCACCTGAATCGACGCCGAGGGTGTACTTCAAGGCGACCGTCTCGGGACAGGAAGGCGTATTGGCCTGCCTCCCGAGGGCCCAGCCACCATGACCGAGGAGGCCACCGTCGTCCACGACGCCGCCGCACTCGTCGTCGGGCCGGGCGAGAGCGACCCACTCACGGTGATCGAAGACGGCGCGGTGTGTATCGAGGACGGTGTGGTGACGGCTATCGGTCCCTCCGACGAGGTCGTGCGCGCGCATCCACCGGAGAACGCCGCGACGGCGATCGACGCGTCGGGGCGGACGGTGCTGCCGGGCTTCGTCGATGCCCACACGCACGCCGTCTTCGCGGGCGACCGCGCCGACGAGTTCGCCGCCAGACTGCGCGGCGTCGACTACCAGACGCTGCTCGCCGAGGGGGGCGGCATCCACCGCACGGTCCGGGCGGTGCGCGCGGCCGACCAGGCGACCCTGCGCGACAACCTGCTCGCCGCCCTGGACACCATGCTCGCCCACGGCGCGACGACCGTCGAGGTGAAATCCGGCTACGGCCTCGACGTCGAGACCGAGGTGAAGCTGTTGCGCGCCGTCGCGGCCGCCGACGAGCGCCATCCGGTCGACCTCGTGCCGACCTTCCTCGGCGCACACGCGGTCCCGGAGGGGACCGATCGCGAGGCCTACGTCGAGGCGGTAATCGACGACCAACTGCCCGCCGTCGCGGGCGAGGGGCTGGCCGACTTTTGTGACGTCTTCTGCGACGAGGGGGCGTTCACCCGGGGGGAGGCCGAGCGGATCCTCCGGGCGGGCCTCGACCACGGCCTCGAGCCGAAGCTCCACGCCGACGAGTTCGCCAACCTCGGCGGGGCCCAACTCGCCGCCGACGTCGGTGCGACCAGCGCCGATCACCTGCTCAAGTCGACGGCGGCGGACGCGAGCGCGCTCGCCAACGCGGGGGTCGTGCCGACGCTGCTGCCGGGGACCGCCCTCACCCTCGGCGCCGACTACGCCGACCCGACGCGATTTCTCGACGCCGGTGCCTGGCCGGCCATTGCCAGCGACTACAATCCCAACTGTCCCGCCCCGTCGATGACGTTCGCCCTCCAGCTCGCGTGTCACGGGATGAACATGGCCCCCGCCGTAGCCGTTCGGGGGGTGACCGCCGCCGGCGCCGCGGCCGTCGGTCGCCCTGCGCGTGGCCGACTCGAGGTGGCTGCGCCGGGCGACCTCGTCGTGGTCGACGCGCCGTCGGTCGCGCACGTTCCCTACGGCCTCGGGATCAATCCCGTCGAGACGGTCGTCAAGAGCGGTGAGGTGGTCCATGGTTGACCCCGTCGCCGTCGACGGTCGCTCGCTTACCCCCGCGGCCGTCGCCGACGTCGCCCGGGCTGGCCGGGCGGTGGCCCTCGATCCGGCGGCCCGTGAGGCCATCACCATCGCTCGCGACCGCGTCGAGGCCGTCCTCAACTCCGGTGAGGCGGTGTATGGCGTCACGACCGGCTTCGGCCGGCTCGTCGACGAGCCGATCGACCGCGCAGACCGTCGCCAGCTGCAGGTGAACCTGTTGCGAAGCCACGCCGCCGGCGTGGGCGACCCCCTCCCCGACGACGTGGTGCGGGCAATGGTATTGACCCGCGCGAACGCCCTTGCCGGGGGCTTTTCCGGCGTCCGACCCGTCGTCGTCGACCGGCTGCTCGACCTGTTGAACGAGGGTGTCACGCCGGTCGTCCCGCGCCGCGGAAGTCTCGGCGCCAGCGGCGATCTCGCCCCGCTTGCCCACCTGGGGCTCGTCCTCATCGGTGAAGGCGAGGCACGCATCGACGGCGAGCGGGTCGACGGAGCGACCGCGCTCGAGCAAGCGGGCCTCGAGCCCGTGACCCTCCGCGCCAAGGAGGGCCTCGCGCTGATCAACGGCACCCAGCTCACGCTCGCCCTGGCCAGTCTGCTCGTGGTCGACGCGCGACGCGTCCTGGATGCGGCCGACGTGGCCGGCGCGCTCACGACGGAGGTGACCATGTCGACGACGGCGACGAGCGATCCGGGGATCGCCGCCGCCCGTGGCCACCCCGGCCACGCTGCCGTCGCGGAGAACGTCCGCCGGCTGACCGCCGACTCGGCCGTCCTCGCGTCGCATGAGACCTGCGACCGCGTCCAGGACGGCTACGCAATCCGCTGCCTGCCCCAGGTCCATGGCGCGATTCGTACCGCCCACGCCCGACTGCGCGAAACCGTGGAACGCGAGCTCAACGCCGCGACCGACAACCCCCTCGTCTTCGCCGCCGAGGCGGTCGACGACCGCGCCGCAGGGGCCGGCGAGGGGGCGATCCTCTCGGGTGGCAACTTCCACGGCGAGCCCCTCGCGTTGCCGCTTGGCTACCACCAGGGGGCGCTCGCCGAGCTGGCCACGATCAGCGAGCGCCGTGTCGACCACCTGCTCAATCCGGTCGTCCAGGAGGACCACCTTCCGCCGTTTCTGTCGACGGACGCCGGGCTCGAGTCGGGGTACATGGTCTCACAGTACACCAGCGCGGCCCTCGGAACCGTCGGGCGCACACGGGGGCGCCCCGCCCTCGACAACGTCACCGTGAGTGGCAACCAGGAGGACCACGTCAGCATGAGCGCCGAGGCCGCCCTGACGGCCCGCGAAACCCTCGAGGCCGTACGGACGGCGGTCGCGATCGAGCTGTTGTGTGCCGTCGAAGCGGCCGAGCACCTCCCGGACCGCCTCGACGTAGGACGGGGTACCGGCGCCGTCATCGACGCCGTGCGCGACGTTGTCGACCCGCTCACGGGCGACCGACCCGTCGGCCGCGACATCCGGGCGGTCTCAACACTGATCGCCGACGGGTCCATCGAGGCGACCCTGAGCGCGGCGCTCGATGCACCGCTAGCCAACCAGCGCGAGCCACCAGCTCCGGGTGGCTACCGCTGAGGCGACCCGCTTAAACGACCGGCAATCGCAGTCACACTATGGACCCGCGCATTCGCGAACACGCCGAGGTCCTCATCGACTGGAGTGCCCGGGTCGAACCGGGCGACGACGTGGTCGTGTACGTCTCCGAGGGGGCACACGACCTGGCCGTCGCGGTGGCCGACCGGCTCGGGGAGAGGGGGGCCAACCTCGTGACGCGGTATGCGTCCGACGAGGTGCGCCGGGCCTATCTGCGGACTCACGACCGTGCGTTCGAGACGGATCCGTCAGCCGAGCTGGCGCTCCTCGAGGCGGCGGACGTCACCCTCTCGCTGGGCGGCGGGCGCAACGCCGCGGCGACCGCGGACGTGGCCGGCGAGACGTGGCAGGCGTACTCGAAGGCACGCCGGGGCATTCGGGAGGCCCGACTCGCGACCGACTGGGTATCGACGATCCATCCCACCCGAGCGCTCGCCCAGCAGGCCGGGATGTCCTATGAGCGCTATCGGGACTTCGTGTACGAGGCCATCCTCCAGGATTGGGAGGAGCTGGCGGCGTTCATGGCACCGATGAAGGAGCACCTCGACGCCGGATCGGCGGTCCAGCTCGACGGCCCGGGGACGGATCTCTCCCTGCGTATCGACGATCGGATCGCGGTCAACAGCGCCGCATCGGTCGCCTACGACAGCCACAACCTGCCAAGCGGCGAGGTGTTCACGGCCCCCTTCGCGGCCGAGGGGTCCGTCACCTTCGACGTGCCGATGACGATTCGCGGCCAACCCGTCCGCGACGTCCGGCTCACCTTCGAGGATGGCGCGGTCGTCGAGGCCGAGGCCGGAGAGGGCCTCGACGTCATCGAGGAGCTCCTTGACACCGACGAGGGTGCAACGCGCATCGGCGAGCTCGGCATCGGGATGAACCGCGCAATCGACCAAATGACGAACAACATCATGTTCGACGAGAAGATGGGCGACACCGTCCATCTCGCCCTCGGCCGTGCCTATGATGCCAACCTCCCCGAGGGCGAATCGGGCAACGATAGCGCCGTCCATGCCGACCTGATCACCGACGCCAGCGAGGACTTCGAGCTTCGCATCGACGGCGAGATCGTCCAGCGCGACGGCACGTTCGCGTGGGAGGACTGATGGGGACGGTTGCTCAGTCCTCCGGCGACCGCACCTTCACGTAGGCCGCGACCCGCTCGGGGATCGACACCGATTCTGCCCGCCCCTCGGGGGCGACGGTCACCATGCCAAAGGGGGCCACCTCGAGCACCTCGAGGGTCGTGCCCGGCTCGACCCCGTGGTCCGCGAGGTACTCGAGCACGGCCGGCTCGCTGTCGCCGACCTCCGCGACCCGGATGCGGTCGCCCTCGGCTACCTCCGTGAGATCGGCCTCCACGCGGTCCGCGGGCGGTTCGAGCTCGACGTTCGGAATCGGTGATCCGTGCGGGTCGACCGCCGGGTCGTCGAGGGAGGCGGCCAGCTGTCGTTCGAACTCCTCGCTGATGTGGTGCTCGAGCCGGTCGGCCTCCTCGTGCACCTCCGACCAGTCGAAGTCGAGGTGCTCGGTGAGATACGCCTCGAGAAGGCGGTGATGGCGGATCACCTCGAGGGCCACCTGCTCGCCCGCCTCGGTGAGGCGGGTGCCCTCGTACTTCTGGCGGTCGACCAGCCCCCGTTCGGCGAGCGAATCCAGCATGCTCGTCACCGTCGGCGGGGTGACGTCGAGCTGGTCGGCGATGGTGGAGGTCGGCACCCGGCCATCCGTCTCCGCCTGCAGCGTGTAGATGGCTTTGAGGTAATCCTCCATGACCGGGCTGAGCACCGCCATGGGGCTCGGTAGTTCCGACCGGCCACTAAGCCTATCGTTCCGCTGGATCGATGGAGCGGCCGCTCGCGGTCGTGGAGGTGTGAAACGGCGGTAGAGGGGAGTAAGCCCCCTTCTGTTTGGGCCGGCATTCAGCTGAGCATCCGCGCCTCACTCCCGGACTACCGTCGTCGACGCGGACTTGCACCGGTGTGGGTGGCCGTTCCAGCGATCCGCTCGCGTCGGCCCTCGGTGGGTTAACGCCCGGCCGCTTGATCGGCTCGGTGCCTTGATCGCGGCCGGTTCGCACACCTCATCGGTCGGCGAGCGACGTGTCGTTTCTGCTCCCTTGCCGGCGGTGACCCGCCCCGGGCTTGCGCCCGGACACCCGTCCGAGTGGTGGGGGGACTTTCCTCATGTCCCAATGGACACGGGAGCCGGCCTCCCTCTACCGACCATCACTACGCCGTCCAGGCAGATTAAGGGTTCGGGGCTATCCGCGACGGCGCAGCGCCAGAGCCGTCGCCAGTACGGCGAGGATCGCGGCCGTGAGGCCCACCCCGGGGATGCCGTCGGCGCCGTCGGTCGCCGTCGGCGACGGGGTCGGGTCGGTGTCCGTGCGCTCGGTGGGCGTGGGTGTGGCCGTCGGCGTTGGTGTTGGGGTGGCGGTGGCGCGCTCGGTCACCGTCGCCTCGGCGTCGACGTCGGTCAGGGCGTCCACGGTCGGGGCGTGGGCGAGGTGCACGGTGGTCCCCTCCCGGACGAACCGATAGACGCCCTCGAAGCCGCCCGACTGAATGTGATACAGCCCGCCCTCGCCGGACACGGTGTGGGTGGGATGAAGCTCACCGTCATAGACCGAGACCAGCTCGCGGTAGCCGTCCACGAACTCGGTGGCGTGGTCCTCGGTTTCGAAGGCGATCGCCGCGGTGTACGCGAGGGCCTCAGGCTCGGTCGGGTCGCCGTCGGCGGGGACGAAGCCACGGACGCGATCACCGACCCAGCCGTCGGTGACGTCGCTTTCGTAGTCGTAGGGGTCGAGCTGACCACCACCGGTGTTGAACAGCTGGGCCAGCCCCACCCCCGGAACGGCCGAGCCGTCGGGCTGCATGGCCGGATACACGAAGCCCGCGAACCAGACCGGTTCGCCGAACCGGTCGACCTCACCGGTTTGAGAGGATCGCGCCGGAATCCACGCGTCGCTCGATCGGTCGGGAAGCGGGGGGTCATCCGGCGTGAACCCGGGATACCTGTCCGGATAGGTGACCTCCTTGGCGGAGTCGGGGTACGTCTCGAAGGCGGTGTCGACGGCCGACCAGCCGCCCTCGGCGTACAGCTCCCTGGCGAAGGCGGCCCCGTCGCTGTACGGATAGATCGACAGCAGGTACAGTCCCTCGTGGGCCAGCTGGGGTGTCGACTGGGTCGGTGGCGTCAGGCAGGTGTCCGCCCAGGCGCCGTCGCTACAGTGTTGCTCGTAGATGCGCTGGGTGAACGAGGCGCTCCCCTCCACGAGGCCGAGTTCGGCCTGGCGGGCGTCGGTGGTGTTCTCGCCCCAGTCGTCGAAGCCGAAGTGTTGGGCCTGAAGCGCGTGGCCAAGCTCGTGTGCGAGCGTGCTCTCGTCGACGTACAGGTTGCCACCGCTGCCGGAGATCAACACGATCTCGCCGGCCTCGATGTCGTAATAGCCCAGCACGGACTCGCCGCGGTTCTCGAGCTGGAGCTCGACGGCATCCTCGTCTTCACCGACCATGAACAGGGCCTTGGCGGCGACGTTCTCGAAGACGCGCGTCTCCTCGGAGACGTTCATCGTCCCCTGTTCCTCCTGGAAGGTCGCGCGATCGATCACCTCGACCGGGACGGTATCCTCGAACGACAGGCAGCGAAGCGCCTCCCAGCGCGCGATCGTCCGATCGATCACGACGTCCAGTTCGGCCTCGTCGAGGCCATCGGACTGGTCCACATCGATCGGTTCGTCATACCAGGTGCCGTCGTGCCACCCGAGGACGTCCGTCTCCGGATCGGCGTGGTCGTCGGGGGGCTCGGCCGCGCACGCTTCGAGGCCGAGCGGCGGCGGGTCGCCTTGCAGCGAGGCCGGCAGCTCGTCGGTGGTGGGATCCTCAACGGCGAGCCCGAGGGTGATCACCCCGGCCAGCGAGAGGGCCACCAGCAGGCCGATCAGCGCGAGAAGCCCGCGACGGTGCATGCCCGCTGTCAGCGTCCCCGGGCGAATAAGCCCACGGGTCCCGAAATCGAGGTGCTTTCGTGATTACGTGCGGTACACCTCCACATGGACCTCGATGCCGACGCGACCGCGCTGGTCATCGTGGACATGCAAAACGGCTTTTGCCACCCCGATGGGTCGCTGTACGCACCGCCCAGCGAGGCCGCCATCGAGCCGATCGCCGCCTTGCTGGATCGGGCCCGTGACGCGGGTGTGCAGGTGGTCTACACGCGGGACGTGCACCCGCCCGAACAGTTCGACGACGCCCATTACTACGATGAGTTCGACCGCTGGGGTGAACACGTCGTCGAGGGGACCTGGGAGGCCGAGATCGTCGACGAGCTCGAGGTGCGGGCGGCCGACCATGTCGTGGAGAAACACACCTACGATGCCTTCCAGCAGACGGAGTTCGACGGCTGGCTGTCCGCCCGAGGGATCGACGACCTCGTCATCTGTGGGACGCTCGCGAACGTCTGCGTCCTCCATACTGCCGGCTCGGCCGGTCTGCGCGATTACCGACCGATCATCGTCGAGGATGCCGTTGGCTACATCGAGGAGGATCACCGGGAGTACGCGCTCGAACACGCCGGCTGGCTCTTTGGCGAGGTGCGCGCGCTCGAAGCGATCCGGTTCACCTAAGGGTCGCCCGTTGACGGGTGGATCGTCACCGACAGGTGTTCGCCCTGCCCGAAGCGGTGCTGTGGTCGGATGAGTTTCGGCCTGAACCGGTCGGCACGCGCACAACTCAGCGACAACCCCGTGAGCTCGGTCCCGCCGGCTCGGACCGTGAGGTCGTCCCAGCGCACCCGGCGATCCGCCGCCTCACCGATGCGCGTCCCGAGGAACCGAACGGTCCCGTCGGATGGTGGTTGACGGCCCGTGACGAGGGTCTCCAGTCGACCGCCGTTCGCGTAATGCGGGAGGCCGCCGTCGAGGACGCCGCCCGCATCGGTCGCGAGGCCGACCCACTCGTCGGGGTTTCGCCGCTCGAGTCCATCCGGCGGCTCGAGCTCGACGTACGTCGGTCCGGTCCGCGCCACACGACCGCGACCGTCCCAGGCGATCCCCTCGGGGTCGACCCCGAGGGAGATCCGGAGCGATCCGCTCGCGCGCCGGGGGTCCGTCCCTGGCGCCCGGAAGCCGAGGTGGATGTGGTTGGCCACCCAGGGGGCGAAAAATCCCGCTCTGAGGAGTCGACCGAGGTCGTCGCCGAGGGCGACGCGATCGCCGACCGCCACCGAAGGCTCGACGTGCAATACCCGGGCGAGCGCCGGACCGTCCGGCGTGTGTGCGACCGGGCCCGGCGGCTCGCCGGTATCGACGACGATGAGCACGTCGTGGTCGGGGGCGTACGGCTTCGGTGGCGCCCGGACCCGCTCGATCGCCACCACCTCCCCGGCCACCGGCGATGGGGCGCGTTCCTCGCCGGGATACAGGTCGATCGCACGGCCGTCATCGTGGGCGACGTAGGGCGAATTGAAGCAGGTAAACGCCTCGAAGGGCTCGAGCATGGCGCTCGATACCGTCACCATCGACTCCACCCAGCCCGTGCGAGGGCTTGACGTTGGCCATCCGAGGGTGGTAAAGGGACCGCCCCCCTATGCGGGGGCGATGTTCGTCGTCGACGGGGGAGTGGCCGATCCCGCGGCCGACCGACGGGTCTCACGACGACTGGTCGAGCGGGTCCGGCGCAGGGGATCGAGTGGGCTTCGGGTCTGGCGGCCGCCCCGCCAGCTCGCGTTCGGCCCTCGCGACACCCACGAGCCCGGCTACCCCCAGGCGACCGCCGCGGCCCGTCGACACGGCTTTCCCCCGTTCGAACGGTCCGTGGGCGGACGGCCAGTGGCCCTCACGGGAACGACGGTGACGGTGTTGTGGGCCACCCAGATCGACGACGTCCGCCGGGGGCTCGAAGGTCGGTACGCGACTGCCCGCGACCGGCTGGAACGCACGCTCGAGTCCCTCGGCGTGACACCGACGCGTGACGAGCCACCGAACAGCTTCTGTCCGGGGCAACACGGCCTCTCGGCTGAGGGGAAACTCGTCGGCCTCGCCCAGCGGGTGCGAGCCGACGTGGCCGTCGTTGCCGGCCTCATCGTGATCGACGACCACGACGCAATCGCGACCGTGTTGGCCGACGTGTACGACGCCCTCGACGTGCCGTTCGACCCGGCCAGCGTCGGCAGCCTCGAACGCGCCGGCGGCGAGGCGGATCCGGACGCCGTGATCGCGACGGTCGAACGGGCGTTCCTGGAGGAGACGGCGGCCACGCGCGTGGAGGCTGCCACCCTCCGGTCGGACGACGAGACAGCGACGTCCAGTCGAACCCTTTAGGCCCGGCCTGGCAGATGGAGCCACCATGCTCATCCGGGGGGCGACGCTGCCCGACGGCCGTCGCCGCGACGTGTTGATCGACGACGACCGCATCGCGGCGGTCGACGCCGACCTGGAGGGTTCTCCCGTCCTCGATGCCGCGGGGCTTCACCTCCTCCCCGGCGCGATCGACGTCCACGTCCACGTTCGCGAGCCGGGCGGTGCCCACAAGGAGACCTGGCCGACGGCCACCCGGGCGGCCGCCGCCGGTGGCGTCACGACCGTCGTCGACCAGCCGAACACGGAGCCCCCAACGGTCGACGCCCGACGCGTGCGACAGAAGCTGGCCATGGCCCGGGGGCGAGCGGTCGTCGATTTCGCGATCAACGGCGGTGTCACGGCGAACTGGCGACCCCAGGAGCTGCTCGAGGCGCCCATCGCGGCCCTCGGGGAGATCTTCATGGCCGATTCGACGGGTGAGATGGGCGTCGAGGGCGCACAGTTCGAGGCGGCATTGCGCGTGGCCGCCGAACACGACCGGCTCGTGACCGTCCACGCCGAGGACGACGGCCTGTTCGACGACACGGTGCGCGACCGAACGGATCCGGCCGCCTGGTCGGACTATCGCCCGGCGGCGGCTGAGATCGTGGCCGTCCGTCGCGCCCTCGAGGTGGCCAACGCGACGGGCGCCCGGTGTCACATCGCCCACGCGAGCACGCCCGAGGCGGTCGATGCCGTGGCCGATGCGGATGCCACCTGCGAGGTGACTCCCCACCACCTCCTCCTCTCGCGAGCCGATCTCGACGAGCTGGGCACCTTCGGACGGATGAACCCGCCGCTTCGGGACGAGGCCCGACGGTCGGCCCTCGTCGACCGGCTCCGATCGGGCGCGATCGATGTCGTCGCGACGGACCACGCGCCCCATACCGTCGCGGAGAAGGACGCCGACATCTGGTCGGCACCGAGCGGCGTCCCTGGCGTCGAAACGATGGTGCCGCTGTTACTCGCCCTCGTCCGCACCGGTGAGCTGTCGATCGACCGTGTCGCGGACGTGACCGCGCGGACCCCCGCAGCCCGGTTCGGCTTCGAGCGCAAGGGCCGCATTGCGCCGGACTATGCGGCGGACCTCGCGCTGTACGATCTCGATGCGGTCGTCGAGGTCGACGCCGACGACCTGGTGACGGCCTGTGGGTGGACCCCGTTCGATGGCCACGAGGCGGTGTTTCCGAGCCTCACGCTGGTCCGTGGGCGGCCCGCGTTTCGCTCGCCCGCCATCGCGTCCGCCCTCCCGCCGGCCATGGCGGGGCCACGATTCGGGCCACCTCGGGGGCACAACGTGGTCGATCAGTCCTCGTCGTGATCGGGCTCGAAGGTGTGCCCGCAGTTGGGACACTCCGCGCCTGCGTGGCGGAGCTCGTCGCTCGAGGCGCGCACCTCGCGCATGACGGACGCGATGCGTTCCTCGGCCTCGAGCTCCTCCTCGATGTCGAGTTCGACACCCTCGACCTCAAGCAGGAACCGGGCGACTTCGGTCGCCTCGAAGAGCACGTCATCGAGCTCCTCGGCCGTGAAGAAGTCACACATCGCGCCGTACAGGAACGTCGCCCCGGCCATGCGGACCTTCTCCTCGAAGGCGTGGCGCGCCTGATTGACCGCCTGTGGCGAGTAGCGCTCGGTCATGAACGGCACCAGCTCGGGCAGGTGCCGGCCGATCTTCGTCATCTCGACGCCCGTTTCGGTGCGAAAATCGGCGCACAGGCGGGCGATCGCCCACTCTCTGGCGGTAATGTAGGTGCGATCGCGGAGGAACTGGTTGACCCGCTCGTACTCCGCCCGGTCGACCTTCGTGAATCGCTCGTAGCGACGGACGTCCTCCGGGGTCGACTCGGGCGGTGCCGGCGCATCGTCGCTCATACCCGCGAGGTTGCCCGAGGCCGCTCAAAAGGATTGCGCGGGGGACTTCGGCGGATTTTTGCCACCGTTCTGCCGAGACCCTCCCATGCGGGTGTTGGTCGGGGTCGAGGGAAGCGAGGAGTCCGAGACGGTACTCCGCAACGCGATCGAACGGGCCCGGATGGCGGGCGACGAGCTGACGGTGGCCGTCTTCGCCAAGCCCGAGGCGGGTCAGGACATCGAGGAGGTCCGAGCGGCCGTCGAGCGCGAACTCGAGGGGGCCGACATCGAGGCGGTGATCACCAACCTCGAGGGCGACCCGGCGAGCGCCCTCGTCGAACTCGCCGAGGGCGACGGCTACGACCAGCTCGTCATCGGGGGCGGGCGCCGGACGCCCCTCGGCAAGCGCTACCTCGGGCGCATCACGGAGTACGTCCTCCTCAACGCCGACGTACCGGTCAGACTCGAACGATGAGTACCGAACGGGAGTATCCGCCGACCGACGAAGGGCCGTTTCCGGAGCCGCCGACCACCAAGACCGACGCGGCGGGTCGGTCCATCACCATCGAGCGAGCCGACGTGGGCGATCTCCCCGGCCTCGTGTCGATGTACATCGACTTCGACCCCGCCCAGCGCGCGCAGGGGGTGCCCCCGAGCGACGCCGACCGCGTCGAGCCGTGGGTCCGGACGGTCCTCGACGCCGGCGTGCACGTCGTCGCCCGCCACGGTGACGACGTCGTGGGCCATGCCATGCTCGTGCCGGATGCCGACACCTCCTACGAGCTCGCCATCTTCGTGCACCAGGACTACCAGGGGGCGGGCGTCGGCGGCCGCCTCATCCGCCACCTCCTGGGGGCCGGAAGCGCTGCGGGGATCCGACGAATCTGGTTGACCGTCGAGCGATGGAACACGCCGGCCATCCGGCTCTATCAGTCGGTCGGGTTCGAGACCGTCCTCGCCGAGCGGTTCGACCTCGAGATGGCGCTCTCGCTGCCCGAATCGGACTGAATCGATTGTTTTACGGGGCTTTCGGAGCTCTCAGGTGACATGCAACGCGCACTCGTCCTCGTCGAGGGGACGCCCGAGGAGAAAGAGCTCGTCCGGCTGGCCGGCGAGCTGGCCGCCGGCGTCGGGGCCGAGGTGTACCTCCTCCACGTGACCACCGAAGAAGAGTTCGCCGAGCGCCGAGACGCGCTCAACGACATGACCCAACTGGACCTCACCTACGGCGTCTCCGAGGCCGGCGAGGGTGCCCGTCAGTTCGCCCAGCACGTCGGCAACGAGGTCTTCAGCGACATGGACGTCGAGTTTCGGGCGGTCGGGCGCCTCGGTGACGTCGAGTCAGAGACCCTCGCCGTCGCCGAGGAGATCGGCTGTGATCACCTCTTCGTGGCGGGTCGCAAGCGGTCGCCCACCGGCAAGGCCATCTTCGGCGACCGCGCCCAGTCACTGATCCTCAACTTCGAGGGGCCGGTGACGGTTACGACGACGTGACCCCCAGCGTCGGGGGGCACGCCTGGGAGGGGGTCGTCGATGCCTGAAGACCTCCAGTGGGAGGACCTCCCCGTCGCGCGGAAGTCGCTCATTCCCGGCCGCGGGTTCTTCGAGGCGGGACAACCGCAACACGCATCGACAACCGATCGCCTCGATGCGGCCGAGGTCATCGCCGTGACCGACCCGGACGCGGACGGCCTGACCGCGGCGGCCATCGTCCGCGCCCACCACGGCGATGCCACGCTGGTGACGACCGAACCCGGCGAGTTGGATCGGACCCTCCAGACGCTCGCCGACACGCTCACGTCGGTCGGTGCCGTCTACCTGCTCGACCTCTGCCCCGACGACTCGGCGATCCTCGAACCCCTCGAGACGATCGTCGAGGCAGCGGATGCGGTCATCTGGTTCGACCACCACCAGTGGGACGCGGACCTGCGCGAGGCCGTCGACGCCGCGGGGGTCGACCTCACCGTCGGCGAGTCGGACGCGGTGGCGACGGCGAACGTCGCCTTCGAGGCCCTCGGTGACGACCTCGGCGACGGCTGGGCCGACCTCGTCGCCGTCGTGCGCGACCACGACCTGTGGCTCCGTGAGGACCCCCGGAGCGACGACCTGGCCGACTACGCTCACTGGGTCGACGCGGACCGGTTCATCGAGGTCGTGACCGAACACGGGGCGGACCTGCCGGCCGAGGCGCGTGCCCTCCTTGAGGAGCGTCGCGTGGAGAAGGCGGCGCTCGTCGAGGCCGCCCTCGGCCGGGCGGAGTACCGAACCATCGGTGAGGTAACCGTCGGCATCACCTACGGCCGTTGCTCCCAAAACGAGGTGGCCGAGGGGATGCGCGAGGCCGGCGCCGATGCGGCGGTCGTCATCAAGCCCTCCGGCGGCGTGAGCCTCCGCGGTGGCGAGGGGTTTCGACGCTGTCACGAGGTCGCCCAGCGGCTGGGCGGGGGTGGCCATCCCGAGGCGGCCGGCTGCAAGCCGGCGGTCTTTGACGATCTGCTCGACTTCGCCCACCACTGGACGACCCACGGCGCCTCCGCCCGCCACGCCATTCTCGAGGCGTTTCGGGCCGTCCTGGAGACGCCAGGGGACGACACCTAGGTGTCGAAGAAGCGACTGGCGATGTCGTCGAGACCGTCGTCAGCCGGCTCGAACACGGGATAGACCAGCCGCTCGCCCGGGCGGCGAAGCCCGAGATACGCCTCGGGTTCGATCACGTCCACAAGGGCGGTGCGGCCGGGTTCGAGGTCGGCCGCGGTCAGCCAGTCGCCGAGGCAGTCGCGGGCGACGTCCGTCTCACGGGCGGCTCGGGCCGTCTCGTAGAGGCCGACGATCGCCGGCGCCTCGGCCACCGTGTCGATCCGAACGAAGCGCGTGCCGGCGTCCGTCTCGGCGCGCAACACCCCGATGGCGACCCCGGCCTCGTCGGGGAGGTCCAGTCGGCGACGGTTGCCGTGGCGCGAAACGGTCGCCCGCACCGTCTCGATGGACGGGTGATCGCTCGCGACCGCGTCCATCGGCGGGGTTACCCCTCGAGGAGGTCGTCGATCGGGTCGTCTCCGGCCGTCCGGACGACGAGGTTGAGCTGCGTCGTCTCGGGGCCAACCTCGGCGCCCCGGACGGTGACGCGCCGGCGCTCGCCGTCGCGTTCGGGGTGATAGCCGGTTCCACCCGCCGAGAGGATCTCCTTGAGCTGCGGGCCGTCGACGTCCGCACGCATCGGTCGGCCGGCCGAGTCGGAACCGCCGGTCAGTTCGAGTTCGTATCCCGGCAGGCCGATCTCGTCCCCCTCGAGCGTGTCGCCGATCGTGAGCCCGGCGACGTCGACCCCGTCGACCTCGAGCTGGCGGGTCTCGCCGGTATCGGGGTCGGCGACCGTGACGATGTAGCTTGCCATGTTCCAGACCTCCCGTCGCGTGGGCAAAAGGCTAGCGAAGGACCCGTGGGACCCTCATGACGGGGGTGACTCGGACGGTTCGATCAGGTCGAACGCGATGTCGAGCTCGCGCAGGCGGTCGGTGTGCTCGGCCACCCGCGTCTCCACGGTCACGAGCACGACGCCGAGGCCGCGAGCGGCGGCCTCCTGGACGGCGGCCGGGGTCCCGAAGGTGACGTCCGGCTCCCGATCGAGCCGGGCCAGTGCGGCGACCGCCTCGGTGCCGGCAGCCACGACGAGATCCGAGTCCGCAAGCCGGTCTTCGAGGGCCGCGCGGTCGACGCGTTCACTGCCCCCGGCTCGGACGGTCGGGACGACCACGACCGCCACCTCGCCCACCGCATAGTCCATCACGCCCGCCCAGTCGGCGACGCCGACGTCCTCGCCGGTGTCGGCGCCAGTCATCGCCACCGCCGTCGCCACGGCCCCATCGGGCTCGGGGGACGCCCGGAGCAGCCCATCGTCCATGCGCAACCCGACCCGCTGGCCCTCCTCAATGGGGCCGGTGGCGATCGCCGTCTCCAGATCGACCGACCCGAGGACGTCTTCGGTGACATACCCGAGATAGGCCTCGAGGGCTTCCGCCCGCGAGAGCAGCCAGTCGACGCCCTCCTTGGTGACCTCATAGCGGCCCCGTCCACCACGGTTCACGTGTCCGGACCCGACGAGATCCTTGAGGTGGTCGCTGACCGCCTGCGTGGTGACGTCCAAGGCGTCGGCAATCTCGCCCTGGCTCACCGCGGGCTGGTGCTCGGCGATCTCGGCGAGAATCTGAAACCGCATCGCCTCGCGCTTGCTCGCCAGCAATGCGGGTCGCCGGCCGTCCGGCCGCGCCATGTTCGAGCGGGTCGGCACCGGCAGTCAAGGCTCTTTGGATGGGAGGGAAACGACCAAGCATGCCCGGCACCCAGCGCACGCTGGGGCCGGTAGCTCAGTTCGGCAGAGCGTCCGGCTTTTAACCGGACGGACGGGGGTTCAAATCCCTCCCGGCCCGTCTCAGCGCCGTCGCGGGAGGAAGGACAAGCCGCCGACCAACACGGCGGCGATGACCGAGATGACGCTCAGCCCCCAGAAGCCGCTATGGCGCTCGTCGTAGGTGTCGAGGCGGTCGGCGTGGTCCTCGTACGCCTCCATGTCGGTCGTCAGTTGGATGTAGTCGGTGCCGACCAGGTTCGCCACGTACTCCTCCCCAGCGAGGGTGTTCGGCACGCCCTCGGTGAACGAAGCCGACCGCGACATCGGCCCGACCCAGCTCACCGCGACGTTTTGTTGGGTGATTTCCTCGATGGTCACCGTGGCATTCTCGCCGTCCCAGTAGATCGTGTCACCGGCTTCGAGTTCGAGGCGCTCGCGCGGACCGAACCGGTCGCGGAGATACTCCTCCTCCGGGACGAGTCGCATGCCGTCATCCTCCTCGATGACGACGTAGGTCTCCCCGTCGACTTCCGTGGTATTGGCGTCGTGATCCGGAAAGAGTTCCTGGAGGGCGAAGCTCCCCGGCTGACTCTCCGGAGGTATCTCGACCCGATAGGTGGAGTTCTCGTGGGCAATCTCGCTCTCATTGAGCCACGTGGTCGACTGTTCCGTGGGGGTCGACGTCCACTGGATGCTCGTGGAGAAATCGTCGATGCGCGCGACGGTATACGTCGTCCCATCGATCTCGAAGGTCGAGTCGACCGGCACCTGGAAGTCGTACTCGTCCATGGCGGGATCGGGCTCCTCGGCCACGGAAATGACCGCGATCGCCCCGACGGCGATCACGAGGAACAAGACCACATAGAGCGTGGCGGCCCGCCGTTGCATGCCCGAGCCCTTGTGCGGTCGCGGTTTAACGGTTATCTTTTCGGTGCCAAGGGGCTTATAGTCGTGCGATTCCTTACCGTCCATCGGTGGTCCGGAACCCCTCTCGACGGCAGCTCCTCCTCGGTATTGCGGGGGGCATCGCGGGTACGGCTGGGTGTCTCAGCTCGCCCGACGACGAGGCACCGGTGAACGGGACGCCGATCGACGAAATCCCCACCGGGACGCCATCCGAGCCACCCGCCCTCGAGGACGCCGAGTACCACGACGTGTACCAACAGACGATCGATTCGGTGGCACTCGTGCAGGCCATCGGCTCCACCGGCTACGTCGGCCAGGGATCGGGGTTCGTGTATGCCGATGGCATCGTGCTCACCAACCAACACGTCGTCAGCGACGCCCCGATCGCGGAGCTGCAGTTCCCCGACAATCAATGGGCCGAGGGGACCATCATCGGCACCGACCGCTATAGCGACCTCGCCGTCATCCAAAGCAGCAACCTGCCCGCGTCGGCCACACCGATTCCCCCCGCACCGACGCGGGCGACGATCGGCCAAGAGGTCATCACCCTCGGGAATCCATTCGGCCTCGAGGAATCGATCTCGCAGGGGATCGTGAGCGGCCGCAATCGGTCGCTACCCAGCGGTACCAACTTCCGCATCCCGGCCACGATCCAAACGGACGCGAGCGTCAATCCCGGCAACAGCGGCGGCCCACTCGTGGACATGGATGGCCGATTTCTCGGGGTCATCACCGCTCGGGCCGGACAGGACATCGGCTTCGCCGTCTCCTGGCGGCTGGTCGAACGCGTCGCGCCGGCATTGATCGAGACCGGCGCGTACGAGCACGTCTACCTCGGCATCCGCCTGGCGCAGGTCAATCCACTGATCGCCGAGGTCAATAACCTCGGGCGCCCGACGGGCGTGCTCGTCACGTCCGTCGTTCCGGAGGGGCCATCGGCAGGCGTCCTCCGGGGCACCTCCACGAGCACCGTCCGGCGGGGTGAGGAGGTGCCCGTCGGCGGCGACGTCATCGTCGCCCTCGACGGCGTGGGGATCGAAACCACCGAGCAACTCTCCACCTACCTCGCGCTGGAGAAAAGCCCAGGTGACGACATCGAGGTGACCATCATTCGCGATGGGACGACCCAGAACGTCACCGTCACCCTCGAGGCCCGACCGAGCTAGCCGTCATCGGGCTCGTCGTCCGCGTCGTCCCGCACGTAGCGCTCGAACAGCCAGTTGAGCACGACGAGCCCGACGATCCAGAAGGTTAGGCCGATGACGGCCGCGATGGCACCCGCCCAGACCCGGGGCAGGCCGAACACCTGGGCAACGGTGGCCGCTGGGACCCACATAGGTGGTCGTTCATCGGCCATCGGCTTGAACCGACCGGCCGACGATCGCGTTCACGCCCGTGGAATCGCGAACTCCGCGAGGACGTGTCCACTTCCGTCATCGCGTCGCCACACGAGGGTGACGTCACGAGCCTCGTCTGTCGGGTCGACCGTGAACGTGTCGGCCGTCCCGACGGTCCAGGTTCGGTTCACGTGCTTGGCCAGGGTGAACGGCTCGTCGATGGCGCTGCCGGTCACCTGCACCGCACGCGGGTCGATCGGGTCGCCGCCGTCGTGATGGATCGTCAGGTTACGGGCGTCGTGGTCGTACGTGAACTGCCATTCGACCTGCGGCGGAAGCTCCGGTTCGGCCCCGATGCCGAGGACGACGCCCGCGATGGTCGCGGACAACAAGACGGTAATCGCGACCAACAAAACGACGCCAAGAACCGGTGAAACGCCTCGATCCGTGCGATCAGTGTCACTGCCGGACATGGTATCACCCGGCGCCTGCTTGGTTCGTCCTCGGGCATAAACTCGACCAGGTCAGCGATCGCCGAGGTCGGGATGAGACTCGAGGTGGTCCAACACCGCCCCGTGGAGCGGTCCGTTCGAGCCCAAGAGCTCGTTTCGCTCGCCATCCTCGCCGTAAACCGTGAACGGGTCGCCGCCGGCATCCGTGAGTCGCGCGCCAGCGGCCCGGGCGATGACCACCCCCGCGGCCGTGTCCCACGGCGAGGTGTCGTACTCCCAGGTGGCATCGCAGCTCCCCGCGGCCAGGTAACACAGGTGCAACGCGACCGATCCCAGCCGTCGCACCCCCCGGGTGACGTTGTAAAAGTGCGAGAGGAACTGGCCGTCGGGGTCGTAGCCGGACATGAACACGCTCTCGTCGAGACGGTTGCGGTCGGTGGTCGAGATGCGGTGGTCGTTCCGTCGGGCTGGACCGCCGGCGATCGCGCTGAAGAGCTCGTCCGTCTCGGGTGCGTAGACCACGCCGACGACCGGCTCGTCACCGTGAATGAGCGCGATCGAGACGGCATAGTTGGGATTGCCGTTCGCGTAGTTCCCCGTGCCGTCGAGCGGGTCGATCAGCCAGGTGTACGAGCTGCCGACGTCTCGATGGATGGTCTCCTCGGAGTAGATGTTGTGGTCGGGGAACTCGTACTCGATGATCGAGGTGACGATCCGCTCGGCCTGGTAATCGGCCTCGGTGACCAGGTCGTACTTGTCGGTCTTGTACTCGACCTGTTCGGTCCGGCCATGGAGCTCACGAAGTGGACTCCCGACGCTGAGCGCGGCCTCCTTCGCGACTGCCAGCGCCCGATCGCGATCGCCCCTGGCCTGCGCGGGATCGTCCCTGCGCTTGGGCACGGTCGGGTCTTCGCTTCGGAGATGCCAGCCGAGCCGATCGGCAAGCGCCTCGAAGAAGCTCGTCTCGACCTCGGGGTGGATGATCTCCGCGGGCTCCCTGGCAACCTCGATACGGACGACCTCGCCGGCCTCGAGCCGGCGATGGTGGCGGCCGCCATCGACGCTGAGCGTCGCGGGACGATCCGCCTCCGCGGCGAGGGGCACGCCGTCGTCGACCACCACGGAGCGCGCACTCAGATCGTGCACAAGCAACGGCGTGATCTGGACGGTCCGGTTGTTGCGTGGGTAATGGATAGGTCCCCCCGCGGAGAGGGCGAGCCCGGTCGAACCGGTGGGTGTCGAGAACATCACGCCGTCGCCGGCGTACGTCCCGGCGTATTCGTTGTCGACGAAGACGCGGAAGTTCGAGATCTTGCGCTCGACCGGTCGATTCGGCGGGACGTGCTCCAGGGTGACTTCGTTGAGGCCGGTGCCCTCGAACCCGGCGGCTCGCACGCGGAGCTGGCTGCGTGACTCGATCGTCGCCCGGCCCTGGAGGACCTCCTCGAGGGCCGTCGTCATATCCGCGGGGTCGATCCGCACGAGGAACGGACTCGTCCCGGCATCGATCCCCAACACCGGAATCTCGCGGGGGGCGAACTGTTTGATCGCCTCGAGGTAGGTGCCGTCGCCACCGATCGAGACGCCCACCGTCCGCCCCGAAATCACGTGGTCATCGCTCACGGCCGTCCCGACCTCGAGGGTCACCACCTCGAGCTCGTGCTCCTCACACCACGCCTCGAGATCGTCGGCGAGGGCCGACCCGGTCGACGAGGCGATGGCCACGATGCGCTCGGTCGTCACCAGGCGCCGGCCACGCATGGTCGCCCAAGCGGGACCGGCCACCAAAAAGCTACAGCTCCGTCGTCCTCCGCGAGGTGGCAGTCGCAATCACTCGCCGCCGGTGACCGCGACGGGACGGTCCGTCTCCAAGATGACCGACTGCGCAACGCTCCCGAAGATCGCCTTGCCGACGGGCGATCGCTTGCGACCCCCGAGCAGGATCAGGTCCGCCTCGAAGTCATCTGCTGCCTCGAGGATCAGCTGCGCCGGCTTGCCACTTTCCTCGGCAATCTCGACCTCGATCCCGGCATCCTCAAGGTGCTCCGTCGCCCGCCGAACTGAGCCGATCCGGTCGGCCGATTTGTACCGTGAGAGCTCATCGGGCAGGTCCTCACCCTCGTCCGAGAAGACGAACAACACCCGGACCAGGACGTCGTCCGCATCGCCGGGAAGCGAGGTGGCGAAGCGCGCTTGCGCCCGCGAGCGTCCCTCGTCAGCGTCCACCGGCATCAGTATCCGATACATGTCACCTCGTTGGATGGCCGGGGGCATAAACGGCGGCGAAACGGCCCACTGGATGGGAACGTCGCCCGAATGTGTGACCTTGGCAAGGGGGTCTGACCGGAGCACCGAGGGATCGATCGCGATGATGGGATGGCGCGGGTCCACGTCGGCGATCGCCACAGGACTCGCCCCCGACCGCCGCCTCTCGGCTCGGTGAGTCAGAGCAGGTCGAGGTCATCCGCCACGATCGACGCCAGTTCGTCGCGGATGGCCGGGTCGATACCCGCAACCGCCTCGCCGTCATGGAGCCGCTCGTTGTGGCGTTCGACCACCGCGGCCACCTCGTCGATGGCAACCCGCGTTTCGGTCCCACAGGCGGCACAGACGACGGGGACAGTCGGGTCATCGGTGGAGGCCATCTCGGTCACTCTCTCCTGGCAGAGCCGTGATGAGCCTTCCGGCTCTCGCCCTCTCACACGAACGTCGTCAGCCATCGTACCGACCGACCGGATCAGGCGGAGTCGGCCAGGAGCAGATCGTGAACCGCAGCCATCGAGGCGGCCCGATGGGTGGGCTCCGGCGGCGGCCGTTCGACGGGCGTGCCGTGGGGGACCCAGACCGAGTGCGTGCCAGCCGCTCGTGCGGCGGCGATGTCGCTGCGGAGCGAATCGCCGACGAACAGCGTCCGCTCGGGTCCTACGGCGAGTTCGTCCATGGCGGCGTGCAGTCCAGCCGGATCGGGTTTGGTCGCCAGCCCGCTTTGCAAGCCACAGCAGACGGCCACGTCGAAGTAATCCGCGAGACCCAGCCGTTCGAGCTTGGCATGTTGGGTCGTCTCGGGGCCGTTCGTGACGAGTCCCACCGGGTACCGATCGGCGACAGCCGCCACCAGCGAGCGCGCCCCAGGACGGACGGATACGGCCGTCCGGTCGTACCGGTCGAGGTAGGCGTCGGTGACGGTTGCGAGCGCGTTGGTGTCCATCGTCGCCCCCGCCCGCTCGGCGGCTGCCGCGAACAGCTGCATGAAAAACTCCCGCTGGGTGGCTGCGGTCGGCAGGGTCGCCTGATCGACGGCCTCGACGTCCGCCCGAGCGAACCTCGGCTCGAGGTCGGCCGCGTCGAACGCGCGACGGAGCAACGCGGCCGGGTCCTGGGTCGAGACACAGAGGGTGCCGTCCAGATCGAAACAGACGGCATCGATCGCTCGCATCGGGTGGTGTGTTCGCTCCGCGACCGCGTAGGCGTTTCGTTCGAACGGTGCCCCCAGTCGGCGTGTTACTCGTCGATCGGGGTAGCTCGAATCCGCCGGTACACGGTTGGGGTGAACGGGTGATGCAGGGGCGTGGGCGGCTTCGCAAACCACCTCGCCGACCGGATCCGTTCGTCCGCGACGCCGAGGTCCTCGCCAACCGCCGTGGAGGAGGCGTGGGCGCCAAAGAAGACGATCGAGAACGTCGCCGACTCGCCGGTCGCCTCGTCGACGATCTCGCGGTGGTCGATCGCATGTGGTCGAGTGGGGGTGATCGAGACCCCGGTTTCCTCCCGGACTTCGCGAACAAGCGCCGTCTCGAGGTCCTCCTCCGGCTTGGCCGTCCCTGCCGGCGCCTTCCAGCCATCGGCCCAGGATTCGTCAATCAGTAACAGCCGCTCGTCCGGATCGGTCACGACGCCGGCGACGACCCAGCCTGACTCGACCGCCTCGGAGCCGGCATGGTGAGCGAACGTCGTCGGATCGAGGGTCTCGCTGGTGTGTCGGGTGAGGAGGTCGTCGTATCCCGCCACAGTGCGCATGGTCGACGCTATTCGCCGCGCGGCCTAAGTCGTCACCGTCTCCCGGCGAGCGATCGGCCAGCCGTCGTGCTACTCGTCGATCGGCGTAGCCCGCGCCGCGGTCGACTTGAACGCCGCCACGACGGTCATCCCCGGCTCGAGCTCGAGGGCCTCGACGCTTTGTTCGGTGACGATCGCCTCAATGGAGACCTCGTCGGCGACGGCAACCGTGACGGTGGCGATGGCGTCGCCGCGGTCGATGGCCCGCACCGTACCGGTCAGCTGGTTGCGCAGGCTCGTCTGGCGCTGGGTGGGAGATCCGGGATGCATCAACACGATCGCGTCGGCTCGCAGCGCGATCTCGACGTGCTCGGCGTCGGGTGGTGCTCTGGCCGAGACTGTTCCTGCCGATGTGGACACGGTCACCAGTTCGCCATCGCGCTCGACGATTCGGCCCGGAATGACCGACTCCGTCACCCCAGTGACACCTGCCAGGGCGGTTTGGAGCCGATTGAACTGTCGGATGATCGCCCGCCCACGGCTGGTGAGGTCGGTGCCACCACCCGCACGGCCGCCGCGGCGGCGGCGCGTGAGGTCGCCGAGGGCCTCCTCGAGCTCGACCACGCGCCGCTGGAGGTGGGGGTAGGAGCGGTCCAACGCGTCCGCCGCCTGATGCATCGACCCGTGCTCGGAAATCGCCCGCAACATCGCCACGTCGCGGGCGGTCACGGTGATCCCCTCGGCGGCCAGGTGTGGCTCGAAGCCCTGTCGTGTCGACATCGGTGTGTCCTTGACGTCCCCAAGCGGGCTCAGTAGACCAGCTCGCCCGAGATAAATCTCCGCGTTCGGTCGTCATCGGGGTTCTCGAAGATGCGTTCGGTCGGGCCGACCTCGGTGAGACGCCCGTCCAGTAACACCCCGACGCGGTCGGCGATCCGTCGTGCCTGGTGCATGTCGTGCGTCGCGACCACGACACCGATGTCGCGCCGGCTGGCCTCGGTGATCGCCTCCTCGATGATGGCCGTGTTGCGCGGGTCGAGATCGGACGTTGGTTCGTCGAGCAAGACCACACCGGGGTCGACGGCCATCGCCCGGGCGAAGGAGACCCGCTTCGCCTCGCCACCCGAGAGCGTGCGTGCCGCGCGTTCGCGCTCGTCGGCCATGCCGACCACGTCCAGCGCCTCCCGGACGGCCGCTGCCGTCCCGTTCGAGCGAACGGTCGAGACGACGCCCTCCCGGAGGCGTTCGCGCCAGGGTCGGCGTACCTTCAGCCCGTACGCCACGTTTCGCTCGATCGTCGTATCGAACAGACTCGCCTCCTGAAAGACCATCGCGAGCTGTCGACGGAGGTGCAATCGCGCGGGGTCGTCCACCGCCCAGGCGTCCGTGTCGTCCACGACGACCCGACCCGAATCGGGCGACTCGGCCAGCGAGAGCAGGCGCAACAGCGTCGTTTTGCCGACCCCGGACGGGCCGATCACGACGACGATCTCGCCGGCGTCCACCGCGATGGACAGCTCGTCGAGGACCGGCCCGTCCCCGTAGCTGAAGGTAATGTTCTCAGCGCGCAACATCAGCGCATCCCCCGCGTGTCGCCGAGTTTCAACACCAACGCGTTGACGATGAAGACGAGGACGATCAACACGGCGCCGAGGGTGATCGCCGTCTCGTACTCGCCCATGCGCGCTTCCCGCTGGATGGCCGTCGTCAGGGTGCGGGTCCGTGAAATGCCGTCAGCGCCGGCGATGTTGCCCCCCACGATCAACACCGAGCCGACCTCGCTGATGGCCCGGCCGAATCCAGCGAGCACGGCCGTCGCGATCCCGTAGCGGGCCTCCTTGATCGTGACGACCGCGACGTCGAGGGTCGTACCGCCGAGCGCCGTCGCCGCGTCGCGGACGCCGCGTTCGACGGCCGAAATCGCCGCCAACGAGATCGCCGTGATCGGTGGGGTGGCGAGGACGACCTGGGACATGATCATCGCCTCGCGGGTGAACACGAGGTCGAATTGGCCGAGGGGGCCCTGGTTGGAGATCACCAACAGTACCGCCAGGCCGACCACGACGCTCGGAAAGCCCATGCCCGTGTTGATGACGGCGGTCACCGCACGGTGGCCGGGGAACGAGGTGAACCCGAGGAGCAAGGCGATGGGCAGGCTGATGAGCGTGCTGATGATGACCGCCGTGACGCTGACGTAGAGTGACACCTCGATGATGCTGCGCAGGTAGAGCCAGTCGACCGACAGATCCACGAGGGCGACGAGTCCGAGGAGTGGGCCCTCCATCGGCATGATCAACCCCCATTACCGTCGGCCTGCCACCCCTCAGGGACGTACTGCTGGAAGTTCGGATCCTCCGACAGCGCCTCCGGGAAGAAGAGCTGCTCGCCGTTGGCCTCGTAGTCGTCGATGATGGATTGGGCCTCGGGACTGGTGAGAAACCCGATGTACGCCATCGCGAGGTCGTAATTCACGTTGTCATGGACGGCCGGATTGACGGCCAGAATGCCGTACGGGTTGGCCAGCCGCTCCGGGCCGCCCTGGATGGGTCCCTGCAACAGGATGGTCAGGTCGAGCTCGCTGCGTTGGGACAGATAGGTGCCCCGGTCCGATAGCGTGTACCCACCTTGCTCGTTGGCGATGTTCAACACCTGGCCCATCCCCTGACCGGTCGCCTGATACCAGGTACCGCCCGGCTCGATCCCGGCCGCCTCCCAGAGGGCGAGCTCCTTGGTGTGGGTGCCGGAGTCGTCGCCTCGGGAGACGAAGGTCGCCGCAGCGTCGCTGATTTGGGCCATTGCGGCCGTGGCCCGTGACACCTCGCCGACACCGGCCGGGTCGGAATTCGGCCCGACGATGACGAAGTCGTTGAACATCAGGTCGCGACGATTGACGCCGTACCCCTCGCGCATGAAGGAGTCCTCGAGGGAGCGGGCGTGGACCATCACGACGTCGGAATCGCCACGGCGTGCGGTCTCGAGGGCCTGACCCGTCCCCTGCGCGACGGCGTCGACGGTGACGCCATAGAGGTCCTCGAAGGGGGCGTTGAGCTCGTCAAGCAGCCCCGTGTCGTCGGTGCTCGTCGTGGTCGTCAGGGTCAACGCCTCCCCAACCACCTCGGCCTCGCCGTCGGAGTCACCGAGGATCGAGGTGCACCCGGCAACCGCTGCCGTGGCTCCCACCCCGATGGCGGCGAGAAACCCCCGCCGTTGTATCGACATGGATATATCGATTGTGTGGGCCGGGAAATAGTTTATCATGGTTGAATCCGGCCCGACAATCTGAACGTACCGCGGGGTCAATCGTCGTGGGGTTGACCCTCGATCACGGTGTGTACCTGCCCGTCCGCAGTTACTGCGATCCGGACGGCCACCGCCAACCGGTTGTCCTCGGCGTGTGGCCCAAGGTGGTCGAACAGGTGGCCGAACAGTTCCGGCCGGCAGTACGCAACCCTGATGCCAGCGGCGTCGGCTCGCTCGTAGACCTCGGCCACCAGCGCATCGAAGCTCGTCCCGGCGTCGGCAGTGAACCGCACGGGCGAGCGAAGCGCACGCACCGCGTCAAGGGTTCGCCTCGCTCGCTCGACGTTTCGCTCGGCCGCGCGCTCGACGGCGCTGACGTTCGCATCCGTCGTGTCCCAGCGATCCGCGATCTCGCGCTGGGTCAACCCCTGCTCGCGGAGCTCGAGCACCTCGGCCTGTCGTGGGGTCAACGCGGTATCCTCGACGGAGACCATGGAGGTGAAACGAATTCGTTTGAGATATGCTTTTTCCACAATCGAATGTATTCACCTCCACCATGGACGGGATCGGCCGACGAGGCGCGCTCCGTCGCGGGACGCTGGCCGGCATCGTCGGCGTGACCGGCGGCGTGTCGGCCTGGCACCTCGGCGGGAGGCGAGACTCCCCGCGACCGGTCAACGTACTGGCAGCAGGGGGCCTGCTTCACACCCTCAAGCACGGCCTCGCGTCGGTCGTCGACACACCCCTCGAGATCGAGGCCCACGGCTCACGGACGGTCGCCAGACTCGTCGCCCAGGGGTGGCGCGACCCCGACATCGTCGCCCTCGCCGACACTCGCCTCTTCGACGACCTCCCCGCCCCCGACTGGCACGTCACCTTCGCGGGCAACGCGCTGGTGCTGGTGTACAACCCCCACACCGAGGGGGGCCGACGCATCGACGCTGCGGCGGAGGATGCGTGGTTCGAGCCGATCCTCGAGGGGGCTGTCCGCCTCGGTCGGACCGATCCCGGGGTCGATCCGCTTGGGTACCGGACGCTCATGGCGGCCGACCTCGCGAGTCGCTACTACGGCCGGCCGGCCCTGCGCGGCGCCATCGTCGACCACGGCCAGATATATCCGGAGACCGCCGTGCTCAGCCGCCTCGAGACCGGCACCATCGATGCAGCCTTCCTCTACCGCAACATGGCCGTCGAGCGAGACTTCGCCTCCCGCGAACTCCCCGACGCCGTCGACCTGAGCGATCCGGCGTTCGATGAGAGGTACGCGAACGCGACGTACCGGCTTCCCACCGGCGAGGTGATCGTCGGAAGCGCGATCCGATTCGGAGCGACGCTGCGGACCGACACGGCGCGTACCCGACGGGTCTTTCGTCGGCTCGTCGACGGAGCGTATCTCGACGAGTACGGGCTGCTCACCAGGGACTCGATGCCACAGCTGCACGGAGCCCCACCCGAGTCGATCGCGGACACTCTCGAGCGAAACGTCGACGACGACCCGGTCGACACACCGGCGTGACCCTTCATGTCGTGGCGACCAGCACGGCGTGATATCGATTCCGTGGCGATCGTGACGGCCCTGGGCGCCGTGCTCGTCGGGCTCTACCTGCTGCCGTTGTTCGCGTTGGGGCTGTCGATCTCGCCGGGGTCGGCACTCAGCGAGCTGACCGCCGATCGCGTGATTGCGGCGGCGGCCGTCTCGCTGGCCACCGCGACGATCAGTACCGCCATCGCGGCCGTCTGCGGCGTGCCGTTGGGTTTCTGGCTCGCGACGACCCGATCGCGCCTCTCAGCCGCCGTGTTCGGGCTCGTGCTCATCCCGCTCGTGTTACCCCCAACGGTCGCCGGGGTGGCGTTGGTGTCCGTCGTCGGACCGACCACCGCCATCGGATCGATGGCCACGTCCCTCGGCGTGTCGCTCACGGAATCAACCGCTGGCATCGTCCTCGCGCAGACGTTCGTGGCCTCACCGTTCGTCGTTATCACCACACGGGTGGCCTTCCTGGAGGTTGACCCCGGACTGGCACAGGCCGCGCGAACCCTCGGCCAGAGCCGGTGGCAGACGGCCCGGCGCGTCCTGCTTCCCCTGGCGAGTCGCGGCATTCTCGCCGGCGTCACGCTCGCGTTCGCCAGGGCCATGGGTGAATTCGGTGCGACGATGATGCTCGCATATCACCCCCGGTCGATGCCCGTTGAGATCTGGGCGTCGTTTCGCTCGACCGGACTGGAGGCGGCCTATCCGGTCGCGATCGGGTTGGCGATAATCACCCTCGGCGTGCTCGCCCTCGTGTCGCGGTTCGGATCCGACCCCTGGCGGTGATGGCGCAAAGGACCGTCACCGCCGGCGTCGGGCGACGGACCAATACCCCACGCCGAGGACGAGCCCCAGGACGAGAAACGCGGCGGCGGCGCGGGGGGAGACGGCGATCTCCCCGATCGCCTCCGGTCCAGCGCCAACCAGCAACGGCACCAGGATGATCGCCACCAGCCAGACGACGAGCCCGTACCAGAGGCCGACCACCGGGGCGAGGCGCGGATGGACCAGATACTGGCCGAGCGGATCGATCGCCGCGAGCGTCGCGTAGACCAGGCCGAGGGCGACACCGACGACCGCCAGCACGCCGAGGCCGACGATCGCGCCACTCGCGTCGACGACCTCGGGCACGTGTTCCTCGACGACGGCCGGGTCGATGGCCAACAGACCGAGGCCGACCACCACGCCAGTGACCGCCCCGGCGAGGCTCGCCCCAAACCAGTCCGGTCCAGCAGACGTCCGGGGCGATGAGTATGCCATTAGCTAGCACTGGTACCTCACGGTAATAGAGCTTCACCCGAGGGGCGTTGGACCGATCAGGGTCGTTGAACGGATTCCGTCTCGACCAGCTGGTTGACGAACGATGCGTCGACGGGCTCGTGGGTGACGCGGTAGCCGCTATCGACCCGATCGACCCGGTCGACGCGATAGAACCGGATGTCACGCGCTTGCTTCGTGCGCACGGGAAACGGGTAGTGAGTCGCCTCGTAGGCCAGCGCCTCGCCGTCCTGTTGCACGCGGTTGACGAAGGCGAGGTGGTCTGCGATGCGCGAACGGACCACCCGACCCGACAGGTCGGCCACCCCGTCGACACGGTCCCGAAATACCTCCGTGAAGTGGCTCTCGCGCTCGATGCCGATGGACCCCCGTCCGGCGACCATCGCCGCGAGGCTGGTCGTCCCCGTGCCCCAGAACGGATCGAGCACGGTGTCGCCGTAGACGCTGAACATGTTGATCAGCCGGTAGGGCACCGCGAACGGGAACGCCCCCGAGCGGTCCCTGAGGGCCTCGTGGTCGAGGGGCTGGTGTTCCCCGCGGACGTCCGTCCACACGTCCGAGAACCACCGATTGCGCTCCTCCCAGAAGTAGGCCGCCTCGTAGCGTCGCTCCGCGTGTGGCTCGAAGGTACGCGTCGAGCCCCCCTTGCGAAAGGGCAGGACGTACTCGTGTTCGAGGGTGACGTAGGCGTTGGGCGGGAGCATGCCGCTGCCCATGAACTTCGCCGCCGAGTTGGCCGGCTTGCGCCAGAGGATCTCGGGCAGGGGCTCGAACCCGAGGGACTCGAGCGCCTCGATGATCCGTGCGTGGTTCTGATAGACGCGAAACTGGCCGTCGAGGGTCCGCGTCGCGTCGCCCACGTTGATGCACGCGATGCCCCCGTCGACCAGTACGCGATCGAGCTCCGTCCAGACCGACCCCAAAACGTCGTGCATCCGCTCGAAGGCACCGACCCCGTCGCCCGCATCGAGGTGCTCAGCGACGACCGGGTCGAGCTCGGCGAACACCGAATCCCACATCTCGACCATCGGATACGGCGGCGACGTGACCACCAACTCGACGGACTCGGCCGCGATCGCCGACAGTTCGCGGGCGTCGCCAACCACGATCCGGTGGTCGGTCTCCATTGGCTTGGTCCGCGTTGTTGAGGGGAACGTAAATAGCTGGTCGGGACCGGCGACACCCGAATGCTTTCGCCCTCGGTCCCCCTCCGGGGGCACATGGCCAGTACGTTTCCGTCGGAAGACTGGATCGCCGCCTGGCGCGACCGACTCAACGAGAACGACCGCTTCGCCGAGGTCGGCGCCGACTGGGGGGTCGACTTCAACGGGGACTTCGTCTTCACCGTCGAGGCCGACGAGACTCTCGCGGAGACCCACCACTACTTCGTCGGCCTCGAGGGGGGCCGTTGCACCGACGCGTACCGCATCGACGACCCCACCGCCGTCGACCATGGCTACCAGATGACGGGGCCGTATGCCGCATGGAAACGCCTGGCCCAGGGCGACGTCGGCGCCATCGAGGGCGTCCTCGGCGGCCATTTCGAGATCGACGGCGAGATGTTTCGCGTGTTCCAACACGTCGATGCCGCCGTCGAAATGGTCGAGACCGCCAGCGATCTCGAGACCGAGTTCCCCGGGTGACCGATCGGGTCGGACCACGCCAGACGCGACCGCGTCAACCATTTCAAGCACCTCGCCGTACCGCCCGGCGTGGACGACATCGAGCTCGTGGGGCGACTCGTCGCCGGGCTCCTCCTCATCCTGGCCAACGGCTTCTTCGTTGCCATCGAGTTCGCCCTCACGCGGGTGCGCCAGTACCCCGAGTCGGCCTTCGACGAGCCCGGCCTGCGCCGGGCGTGGGAGATGACGACCGACCTCGAGATCTACCTCACGAGCTGTCAGGTGGGTATTTCGGCCACGAGTATCGCCGTTGGGATCGTCGCGGAGCCGGCCCTCGCCGCCATCTTCGACCCGTTCTTTGAGAACACGTTGCTGGCCGCCATCGGTGCCGGCGGCATCCTCGGGTTCGTGATCATCAACCTCCTGCATCTCACCCACGGCGAGCAGACGCCGACCTACCTCGGGGTCGAGCGTACCCGGTTCGTCGCCAGATACGGGGCGACCCCCCTGTACTGGTTCGCGAAGCTCATCTACCCGGCAATCTGGGTCGGCGATCACGTGGCCAAGTGGACCCTGGCCCTGTTCGGCGTGGAAATGACCGGCGCCTGGCTCGAGGCCGAGGCCGACCGCGTCGAATCGCGCGCCGACTTGCGCAATCGGCTCGGCTCCCTCTTGGATCGCGGCGGCATCGCCGAGGAACGCAAGGCGGAGATCATCAACGCGCTCACGGTGGGCGAGCGCCCCGTCGAGGAGGTCATGACGACCAAGGAGGACATCGTGTTCCTCTCGACGGCGGTTTCGCCCTCCGAAAATCTTGAGCGTATCGCGTCGACCCCGCACACGCGGTATCCGCTGATCGGCGACGACCCGGCCGATTATCGGGGAATCGTGTACGTTCCGGCCGTCGTCGACCACGTCGATACCATCAACACGGGCGAGACGACCCTCGAGGAGCTCGCCGCGGCGCCGTTCTCACTGGAGAGCGAGACGCTCATCAGCGACGCCGTCGATCGCTTCCAGGAGGCCCAACAGGAGCTCGCACTCGTCCTCGACGGTGACGAGGTGGTGGGACTGGTGACGGCGACGGACGCGTTCGAGGCGATCGTCGGCCAGCTGGAGGACCCTCTCGACGTCGCCGATGAAGGGTAGCTGAGAACGTGATCGAACGGCTGGTCTGCGCCTGTGGTCCCCAGCAGAATTGGTCCCCGACGGTTACTCGAGCCGGACGGCCGTCCCGTAGGCGATGACCTCGGAGGCGCCCTTGGTGATCTCGGAGGTCTCCATGCGGACGTTGACGACGGCGTCGGCGCCCATCTCGATGGCGTCGGCCTCCATGCGCGCGATCGCCTCGTCGCGGGCGTCCGAAAGCAGTGTCGAGTACGCCTTGAGTTCGCCCCCGGCGAGGTTTCTGAGCCCCTGGGTGAGGTCCCGGCCGACGTTGCGGGCCTTGACGGTGTTGCCCCGGGCGATGCCGAGGACCTCGACGATCTCCCGTCCCGGGACGGTACCGGTCGTGACGGTGGCGACGAGTGACGAGGCGACATCCGGTGACGGCGTCTTCGTGGACATACCAGTGGTACGTCTTCGGAGGAGATAACGCTAGCAGCGATGTATGCTGACAGGGACCACCCCACCCGATCCCCGCGGGACCGGCCGGGGTTGAACCGATCCAGTCTCGGTCAGTATTTCGACGTGGTCAACACCAGTTTCCGTGGATTTGACCGATAGGATCCACAAGCCAAGGGCCGGATTTGAACCGGCGATAAGCGGCTCTGCAGGCCGCCGCGTTCGGCCGGACTCTGCCACCTTGGCGCGGTAGCCTCTACCCCATTGGTACGCTAAAAGTTGGCGGTCGGATCGACGAACGCACCCGCAGACGCCGGTGTGGTCGGGCTCAGGCCCGCGGTTCCGGCTCGAGCTCGGTGACGGGCCGGTCGCGGCCGAGCCCGGCGAGGCGTGCCCCGAGGTAGACCGTCCACACGCCGGCGAGGCCGACGAGCAGGTAGATGCCGAACTCGAGGGTGGGGACGCCGTCGAAGGCGACGTTCACGAGGTTCCAGTTGGCCGCGTCGGTCAGGAAGTGGGCCAGTCCGATCGCGGCCCAGTTCGATGCGCCCACGACGACGATGGCGACGGCGATCCAGTCGATGATGGTGAGTCTGATGGTCGTGCGCATGATTGCTCAGCAGTCGTAACTACGGTTGCTGAGACGATAGCGTCGTACGAAATACTCTTGACAGATGCATGATACGCTCTCGCAGGCCATCCGTGGTTGCCGAGCGCTGTCGCTCGTCGGGAATGAGGATGAGAGAATAGGCGGCGAACCGGCGTTCCCAGCGGCTCGCGCACGCGAGTACTGACCGGTACGCAGGCGGGCTTAACTGCCGTGTTCGGGATGGGTACGGGTGTATCCCCGCCGC
>CAZCYF010000012.1:0-36446 GCA_964502835.1 uncultured Halobacteriales archaeon
CCCGCCAGCGCACCTCGTGGGACTCGTACTTCTCGACGACGGCATCCCACGCCCTCGCCATGTCGCTTTGGAGCTCGGTCTGGACCTTCTCGAGGGACCACTTGCGGCGGCTGATGTCCTGGAGCCATTCGTAGTAGCTGACGGTGACGCCACCCGCATTGGCGAGGATGTCCGGGATGACCGGAATGTCCCGCTCGGCCAGGATGGCGTCCGCACCGAACGTCGTCGGGCCGTTGGCCCCTTCGACGACGAGGTCCGCCCGGATGTCGTCGGCGTTGTCCTCGGTGATGACGTTGCCGATCGCCGCCGGGATCAACACGTCGACGTCGAGCTCGAGGAGCGCCTCGTTCGAGAGCACCTCCGGGGCGTCGTATTCGAGCACGGCCTCCGGTTTCTCGTCGTGGGCTTTGATCTCCTCGAGCGCCAGCCCCTCGGGGTCGTAGACCGCGCCGTTGACGTCGCTCACCGCGACCACGTTCGCGCCGTACTCATCGAGCTTGCGCGCCGCATTCGCCCCGACACTGCCAAAGCCCTGGACGGCGACGGAGGCCTCGGCGACCGGAATGTCGAGGTACTCACACGCCATCCGGGCGATGATGCCGACGCTGTGACCGGGGGCCTCCGCCCGACCGAGGCTCCCGCCGATCACCGGCGGCTTGCCCGTGACCACGCCGGGTGTCGTCTCGCCTTCCTGCATGCTGTAGGCGTCCATGAACCACGCCATGGTCTGGGCGTCGGTGCCCATGTCCGGCGCGGGGATGTCCTGGTTGGGCCCGACCACGTCGCGCAGCTCCTGGGATAGCCGGCGAGTGAGGCGCTCCTTCTCGTCGTCGCTGAGGGCCTTCGGATTGACGATGACGCCGCCTTTGGCCCCGCCGAAGGGCAGGTCCAACACCGCACACTTCCAGGTCATCCACATGCCGAGGCCGATGCACTCCTCCTCTGTGACCTCGGGATGATACCGGATTCCACCCTTGTAGGGTCCCCGGACGCTGTCGTGTTGGGCGCGGTAGCCGGTCAGCGGTTCGACCGAGCCATCGTCACGCAACAGCGGGATCGTGACCCGGGTGACCCGCGTCGGATGGCGCAGCCGTTCGACGATGTGTTCATCGACATCGATCTTGGTGGCCGCCCGGTTGAGCTGATGAATCGCCGTCTCGCTCGCCGATTCGAGCTCCTCAGGCGGGGCCTCCGCGACCGGGTCCGTCGCCATCTCCCGTCACCTCCACCCCGGCGCGAGGCGTCGATCGAGCGCCGCGATGCGGTGGAGACGTCGGCGTCTGCGGGTGGACCTGGCGAGAATGTGCATGCCAGCTTGAGTTCACTCGGTAGCTATTTAATTCATCTCACTTCGCAACGGCAAGATCACAGGCACACTGTCACCGCGTCGGTGCCGATCAGCCCGAGCGCAGGCCATCGAGGACGGTCAACGTCCCGTCGGCATAGCCCTCCGCAAGCACCTCGTCGGCAGCCGCCCGGGCGGCCTCGTCGGCGTTGGCCACGGCGACCGCCCGGCCCACCCGCTCGAAGGTAGACACGTCGTTCTCCGAGTCACCGATCGCGACGACCGCCTCAAGGTCGATCCCGAGGTGGTCACAGGCCCTGGCGAGACCCGCACCCTTCGTGACGGCCGGGTCCTTCAGGTGGTAGGCGTAGCCGCTGTCGACGACCTCGAAACCGAGCGGTCCGGCCACCCGCGAGAGCTCGGCCCGGTCGGCACCGGTGTGGACGGCCAGCTCGCTTTCTCGCCATCGATTCACCAGGTCCGCCGACGACCAGCCGAGGTCGATGTCGGCCGCCGCGAGGGCCTCTCGGAGTCGATCGAGACGGCGCTGCTCGCTGGCGACCGTGACCCACCCGTCCACGGCCACCACGCCACCGTTTTCGGCGACGACCCGCTCGGTGATACCGAGGAACTGACAGAGGGCGATCGGGTAGGGAAACGCCTTGCCCGTCGCGATCACGACCGGTGCGGGCCAGTCGCGCACCATCGGAATCACGCGTTCGTCGAGGCCACCGGCCTGACGGGTGAGAGTGCCGTCGATGTCGAGCGCGAGGGGGCGGGCCATACAGCGTTAGCCGATGTACCGGAGGTCCTCGTCGGCGGCCATCTCGACCGACGGACCCTCCTCGGCCTCCCGGAGGCGGTTGATCACGGCCTCCATCTCCTCGGCGCGCTCGTCGAGGGAGCCGGTGTCCACCTCGAAGTCGAGCACCGACTGCAACACCTCGAGCACACGGGTGGCGCTTTTCGGATCGACGAGGTACCCGCTCGTCTCGCCCATGAGACAGGCCGTCCGCAGGCCGCGACGATCGCCCAACCCGAGGAGTAACCCGCTCACGCCGACGATCCCACCGGCCGGTTCGTCTTCGCGGAACTCGGCGCCGGCGTCCGCGAGGGTCTCGCGAAATGCCTGGTCGCTGGCGACGGCCAACACGTCGTACTCGTCGATGAGCTCGCCGGTGGGCACCCCACCCATCGCGATCACGCGCTCGACGCCGAAGGTCTCGGCCACGTCGAGGTACGCCTCCGTGATCCGATAGTGGCCGGCCGGCGTCTGTGGCTGGTGGTCGCCGGTCAGGACCAACGCGTCATCCCCGTCGAGGTCGACCGCATGGACGGTCGACCCGGTCAAGGTGGGCCCGTCGTCCTCGACGGTCACCTGCGGTGGAAAATGCTCGGAATGGATGCGTCGAACGGCGGTTCCGTCGAAGGCATCGACCAGGTGCTTCGCCGCGAGCGTGCCGACGTGGGCGACGCCCGGCAGTCCCTCGATCAGGAGTGGATCGTCCAGCTCCGGGTCGTCGAGCGCATCGACGGCAATCTCGTCCATGGCGGCTACTGCCGCCGGCGGCGTTTAAGTGCCCGTCGGTACTTTCCGTGGCGATCGGTCGGGTTGAACGGCGCCGGGCCGGCCGCTCTGGTCGGTGCACCGCACGCCGGACAGGTGTCGTCGAGGGTGTACACGGGGCGGTCATGGCGGTCGCTCCACTCGGTGCAGACGGTAATCGTCCCGGGCATCCTCAGGCGGCCTCGGCCGCGCGTTCGCGATGGAAGTTCGCCGTACCACCGACGTCATCGATGGCAGCGGCCGCCCGGTCGGCGGCGGCCTCGAGGGCCTCCTCGGCCCGTTTGTAATCCGGTGCTCGGACCCGAATGCGGTACTCGGGGGCGCCGACGTAGGTGACCTCGAGGTCGACCTCCTCGTCGTCGCTCTCGCCGGCCGCCTGGAGGGCGGCTTTGATGTCGTCCACCCCGGCCGGGTCGGTGGACTCGAGATCGACGTAGCCGGTCACCTCAACGTACGGGACGGAGACGTTCTCCCGGGCCACCTCGACGAGGGCGGCGGCCTCCTGGTCCGTGAGGTCCAGGGCGTCGAGCGCCTCCTCACCGTGGATGGCCGCCCCCTCGAAGCCCGCGTACATGGTGCCGAACTCGGCGAGCAGCTCCTCGGCGACGTGGACGTAGCGCTCGTCGTCGGCAACGTCCTCGAGCGCGATCTCCAGCCAGGCGTCGGCCTTCTGTTCGTTCTTCCAGGTTTGGATCGTCTCCGACCGTTGGTGGTCGTTGACGTCCTTGAGCGAGAGGTCGATCTGTTGGGCCTCCTCGTCGACGTCGAGCACCTTGGCGACGACGGTCTGACCCTCGCGGACGTGGTCGCGGACGTTTTTGATCCAGCCGCTGGCGACCTCGCTGATGTGGGCCAGCCCCCGCTTGTCCTCGTACTCCTCGAGCTCGACGAAGACGCCGAAGTCCTCGATGTCGTCGATTTTGCCGACGACGAGTTCGCCCTGGGCGGGCCAGCCGCGGTACTTCATCGGGCGGCGACGACCTCCAGGACCTCGCCGGCGATGTCGGCCTTGCCACCGGTCGGCGTCACGAGGTCGGCGCCACACCCGCCACACGTGACGGGGGAGGAGGCACGTTCGAAGACGACCTGTTCATGTGCACACTCCGCGCAGGCGACGGCGAGAAAGCGTCCTGGCATCCGCGGTCACCCCGTGAACTCGAGCCGGCCGGCGCGCCAGCCCTCCCGCCGGTGGGAACTGCCACACTCCGAGCAGCGATACACCAGGTTCGTGCGCTTCGTCGGCTTCTCACCCGCAGGCACCTTCGAGAACTTGCCGTCGTTCCCGATCCCCTGGTTGCGTTTTCGCTGGCGGTCGATCCATTTCATCCCCGTCTCCTGCCCACGGCGCACCTTCTCGACCTCGTGCTCCTGGTGGGCATTGCAATGGGGGCAATACGTGTTTATCCGGCGGGGCATCTCCATGGTTCGATCGTGCCGTCCGCTTGGCGACTCTCCCATATAACCCGTTTGGCTCACGTGCGGACGTTACACCCTTCGAAGCGCTTAATGGCCGACCCGTGAAACGCGGAGCCATGAAACGCCTCATCATCTATGGCAACCCCGGGATCCGCAAGGGGGCCATCATCGAGGTCGGAGGCGAGGAGTGGTACGTGTTCTCCGTGTCGAAAAACGGCGAATGGTACGGCCCCGATGAGGTACAGCTGTGGTGCATCGTTGGTGACGAGTCCGAACGGGAGGCGTTCGAGCGACGGGAGTTCATCCCCCATTTCCTCGACGTGGAGCGAATCGACGCCGACGAGGCGGACGTCGTCCGCGAGCGCGGCGAAGTGACGGTGTAGGTCAGCCGAGGGCGTCGTGATCGACGGTATAGAGCTCGGTCGAGCCGAAGGTTCCGATCAGGTCGACCGCGGGATGGTCGTCGATGGTGACGTCAAGATACCGCGCGCGTTCGGCCGGGCCCAGGTAGACGATATCGACCCCGTACGCCGCGAGCAACGCCGACTGCCGACCCGTCTCGCCCGTATAGAGCTCGCGCACCGCCTCCAGGCGCGTCTCGTAGGGGCCGTCACCGCGATACTGCCGTTCGTGATACCAGCCCAGCACGGTGGGATGGCCGGTGAGGGACGCCGGCGCGGCGGCCCCCTCGCCGTCCGACGGCGCCCACCAGTAGCCCCCGGGCGCCCCGGTGAGAAGCGTCTGCCGGCCAGGTTGGTCCTGGAGGTAGCGAATCGCCGGAGCCTCCTCGGCGTAGTGCACCTCGACGTACGCCGTTGCGTTGAGCGTCGGACCGCGGTCGTCCAGCACGGCCGAGCCGTCATCGACGTGTGCCGGCAGTGCCAGGCCAGCGTAGATGCCCGTGGCCATCACGAGCACGACCATCAGCGCCGACCCGACGCGACGGAGCCGGCGTGGATCGCCGAGGGCCATCCCGGGCCAACCGGCCACCAGCCCGGCGAGCAGGACACCCGCTGTCGTCGACCAGAGCAGCCAGACGTGGGCGTAGGGCTTGAAGATCGAGTTGAACCGGTCGCCCTCGAGGGTGAACACCTCCACAAGCAATACCAGTCCGGCACCGCCGACGATGAGGACCGCCGCGAAGCCGAGGGTCGCCGGCGCCACCTCGTCGGGTCGACGCGCGATCGGGTGGGCCGACCAGTGCGCCAACCACCAGGTCAGCCCGATGAGGCCCAGGGCGAGGCCGACGACCGGCATACCGAGGACGGCACAACCGGCGAAGCCGGTGGCCACGACGAGTACGGGCCAGTGGTAGGCGTCGGTGCTCGCACGCAGCCACCGGGCCAGCGCGACGACGATGACCGCGATGAACGCGCCGGTGACGACCAGGAACGGCCCGAGGGACGTCTGGTGGTCCCAGAGGGTGACGGCGTAGCCAGTGCCGCCGAGTAACGGCCCCATCCAAAACGGGAGGACCCAGATGACGGCGACGACGAGCACGACCAGCGCCGTCGCGACCGCCACGGCCGCCCGGGTGGCGATCACACGGAATTGCGACGCCCCGTCGAGCGAGAGCTGATCGCCAAGGCGAGCGGGGAGCCACGACGTCGGGTCCGTTGGCGAGAGGAAGACCGTCAGCGCGACGAGACCCCCGGCGGTCGGGAACGACCACAGGTTGGTCAGCGAGAGCAATCCGACCACCGGCGGGATGACGCCGACGACGATGACGTGGCGTCGAACCCGGTCGGCCGGCGCGCTCACCCAGGCGGCCACACACAGCCCAACCACGAGCAACAACAACGGCTGACTCATCATGTGCGCGTGGAGGTCGCCATTGAGCCAGGCGAACAGCGGAAACTCCGTCGCCGCGAGATACGGGTCGGCGGCCGTCGGGTCAACCGGGATGACGCGACTCGCGTCGAAGTAATCGAAATCGGCCGGCGACCACGATACCAGGCCGACGTCGAGGTCCAACAGGTCGACGAGGTCGCGCGTGAGCCGTCTCGGTAACAGCCAGCCGACCACGCGCAGTGCCGTCTCGAGATTGGCGGCGACCCCGACGAAAAACGCCCCGAGGGCGGCGCCGAGGCGGCGGGGCGTCCCGGCAGCCCTCGCGATCGAGCTCGCCACTCCCCAGGCGGCCGTCACGAGCGCGCCGTAGAACGTCGCGAGACCGAGATTATACGCGAGGGCCGGAGCCGCGCCCGCGGCACTCGCGAGCAGCGACGTGAGCATGTGACCGCCGTAGTAGTACCGGACCGGCTCGCCGGCGAACCACATGTCCTCCGGCGGCAACGTCGCGGCCCGATCGAGCGAGGCGAGCAGGCCGAAGTCGAGAAACTTCTCGCCGACCCAGTGTGGCAACACGCCGGCGGACGGGTCGATGGCCCGAATGCCCACGATGAGGGCGAATCCCACGGTGAAGACGGCCACCGCCTCGCCGATGCGGCGGCGATCGATCGTCACCCGGCGGTAGGTCACCCCCGCCGTTACCACCAGCGTCGCCAGGCCGGCGCCGACCGCCACCAGCCCGAAGGCCAGGTGGCCGACGAGGTGGCCGACGACGCCCACCACCGCGAGTCCGAGGGGTAACGCCAGCGCCGGGGCGTGGCCGCGAGGCACGAGCCAACTGGTCGCCGGCAGGGCGAGTCCCCAGATGACGGCGACGACGAGCAGCCACGTCACGAGGGCGAGCCACTCCATCACGTCCGTCTCCGCGAGCCCGCGGATAAACCCTTGTGGAGCGGTCCGAGCCCGGCGGGAAACGGGAGCCTCTTAACGTGGCCCAATAACCCACAGGTGAGGCAATGTCCGCCACCGTCGGCCTCGTGGTCCCCGCATATCGGCCGGACTACGAGCAGCTTCGCGCCTACGTGGCGGACCTCCACGAGGTCGTCGCGCCGACGGTCGTCCGGATCGAGCTCGACGATCCCCACGGCGACGTCCAACCGTTCGCCGAGAGTGTCGACGCGACCGTCGCGACCGCTCCCACGCGGCGGGGCAAGGGACGGGCCATCACCGCGGGCTTCGAGGCCCTCGACACCGACGTGTTGGCGTTCGTCGATGCCGACGGATCGACCGCACCCGCCGCCGTCGGCGAGGTGGTCGGGCCGGTCGTCGCCGCGAACGCCAACGTCGCCATCGGCACCCGGCGCCACCCGGGTGCCTCGGTGGCGACCACGCCGGGGACGCTGCGACGGGTCCTCAGCGGCGGGTTCGTCCGGCTGGCTCGGCTGGCGACCGGCCTTTCCCTAAGCGACTTCCAGTGTGGCGCCAAGGCGATCGACCGCGACAGCTGGCGGGCGATCCGATCGGGGCTGTTCGAGGCCGGATTCGGCTGGGATCTGGAGCTGCTCTGGCTCGCCGATCGGGCGGGCTGTTCGATCGTCGAGGTGCCCATCGCGTGGCGCGACCAGCCCGGCTCGACCGTCTCCCCGCTACGGACCACCCTCGGGTTGAGCGCGTTGCTCGGGCGCATCGGCGTGGCCCGTCTCACCGGTCGCCCCCACGGTGGCCGGGGCACCGTACCCCTCATCGATCAACTCGGCGTAGAGGACCAGTGACCATGGACCCGCGCCAACACATCCCCTCGGCGCTGCAATCGCGGGGGCAGTTCATCCAGTTCGCCCTGGTCGGCGGGCTCGGCTACCTCGTCGATCAGGGGGTGATCCTTGCCCTGGCAGACGGTGCCGGCGTCACCCTCGAGCTCGCCAAGGTGGCCAGCGCCGAGAGCGCGATCATCGTGATGTTCATCATCAACGACAACTGGACGTATGCCGACTGGGGTGCCGAATCGGTGCCGGCGATCGCCCGACGCTTTCTCCGATCGAACCTCGTCCGCCTCGGCGGGATCGCCGTCGCGACGGTCGTGTTGTCCATTCTGGTCCGGTACGGCGACTTGCCCCTGCTGGTCGCGAACACGATCGGCATCGGCTGTGGCTTCGTCGTCAACTACACGTTCGAGACGCTGTTTACGTGGCGCGTCGAGCGCTGACCGCCGGCCGCCGTCGGGGCAAACCCAACGCTTAATTACGCCCTGACGGCAATCGTTCCGATAGCGGGTTAGGATAGCCAGGAGATTCCGCCGGGCTCATAACCCGGAGATCGGTAGTTCAAATCTACCACCCGCTACTCGTCGGTGGCGTCGTGTTCTCGCAGGTTCCAATCCACGATCAGAACGCGTCGGATACCAGTCCGTCGGCCCTCACGGCGCTCGGCGCCTATCGCCGCAGGGTCTGGGGGACCATCGGCTCGAAATCGTCGTGTCTGAACTTCCCGAGGGGCGTGTCGTCGAGCTTCTTGCAGAGGGTGTACATGACCTCGCGCTCGTAGACGGCGTTGAAGAGCTCGGTGGCCTTGGCACGCTCGTAATACACGCCAAGAAGGATGGCGGTCTTCGTCGCCTCGTCGTACAACGCGGTGACCTGATAGATCGCCTGGTCGATCTCGCGCTGGTAGACCTCGTAGCTGGTGAACCGCTCGGGTTCGTACGCCTCGTTGAACGCCTCCTGATAGTTGCCCGGGATGACGTGCACGAGGCCGAACCGATCGGGGTCATCGCCGAACTCCGGGGCGACCGGATCGGTATGGGCCGTCGGGATGGCCGTGACCGACCAGCCATCCTCGCGCAACTCGTCGGCCATCGCGTACATCTCATCCAGCGTCTGCCCCCAGGCCTCGTGCTTGGGTGCGACCGCATCCTTTACCGATTCAAGGTCATCGGCCGAGGATGATGCGTCGAAATCGGTCATCGACTATGCATTGGGCAAGGAGCGTTAACCGCTTTCGGTCGGGCAACGCCCACCGCACATCACGCCGCGATGTCAAAGACCGTCTCCATGAGGAACGAACACAGCAGGACCAGGAGGCTGGCGACAAGGAGCTTCGCCGAGGTCGACCATCGCCGATTCGGTGGGGGTACCCGCAACAGCCGCATCGGCGGGCTCTCGTCGATGACCAGCTGAAAGCGCGTCCGGTCGAGGGCGTCGGAGACGGCCTTGGTGCGGCGCAACCCGGGCACGCCCGCCATCGTCTCGTGGCCGCTTTCTGGCCGTGAGGGCCACAGCCCGGCCGTCGCGATCGCCATCACGACGAACCCCGCGAGAAAGAGGAAGTACTTCGTGTGGACGAGGCCGCCCCCGGTGACGACACCCGCGATGAGGCCGATGCCGACGGTCACGAGCGTGACCGCTGACGCATAGACGAGCGCGTCAGCGAACAGCCACGTGACCATCCGGACGTGACCACGGACGGCGGTCAGATCCATGGCCTATCCGAACCGCTCGCGAAACACCGGCTCCGGGTCCTCGTATTCCGGTCGGTGCCGGTGACAGAGGCTCACGCGCCCGGCGTCGCCGATCGAATGGAACTCCGGATACTCGCTGGTGCAGACGCTGCCGAACTCGCCCTCGATGAGGGCAATCGCCTGCTCGATCTCGTTTTCATCGCCGAACTCGTAGACCTGATCGAGCACGCGTTGGACCTCGGCGGGCACCTCGATGTCGCCGAAGAACTCCTCGTGCAGCTCCTCCATCGTCCCAAAGCGCGTGCTGCGCCCCAGTCGCAGGCGGATGCGCTCGCGGATCGAGAGGTCGGCCCTCGCGCGCTCATTTAAGACCTCCTCGAGGCGGTAGATGCGGTCCCACAGCTCGTCGGAGAGGTCACGGTACTCCTCGGGTCGGATGCGTGCCGGACATCGCGTCCGGAACGGACAGCCCGACGGGGGATAGCGCGGGTTCGGCGGCGTGCCATGCAGGGTGATCCGGTCGATCTCGGCGGTCGGGTCAGGCTTCGGAATTGCCGAGAGCAGCGACCGCGTGTACGGGTTGGCCGGCTCGTTGAACAGCTCATCCGTCGGGCCGACCTCGAGGATGTTGCCGAGGTACATCACGGCGACGCGGTCGCTGATGTGGCGCACCAGCGAGAGGTCGTGGGCGATGAACAGGTACGTCAGCCCGAAGTCGTCCTGCAGGTCCTCGAGCAGGTTGATCACCTCGGCCTGGACGGAGACGTCCAGCGCCGAGACGGGCTCGTCGAGGACGATGAACTCCGGCTCGAGGGTGAGGGTGCGCGCGATGTTGATCCGCTGGCGCTGGCCGCCGGAGAACTGGTGGGGATAGCGGTAGTAGTGCTCGCGTTCGAGGCCGACGGTCTCGAGCAGTTCGAACACTCGGTCGCGACGTTCGCGCGGCGTCTTCCAGTCGTGGGCGTCCATCGGCTCGCGGATGATCTCGCCGACGGTCATCCGGTTGTTCAGGCTCGACTGGGGGTCCTGGAAGACGATCTGGGCGTTGCGTCGCCAGTCCTTGAGGTTGCGTCCGCTGAGGTCTCGCACGTCGGTCCCATCGAACTTGATCGTCCCCTCGGTTGCATGTTCGAGCCGCAACAGCGTCCGGCCGAGCGTCGTCTTGCCACAGCCGGATTCGCCGACGAGCCCGAGGGTCTCCCCCTGGAAGATGTCGAGGTCGACACCGTCGACCGCCCTGACCGGCTTGCCGCCGAACAGGCCCGCACCCTCGAAGTACGTTTTGAGCCCGCGAATCTCGACGAGTGGTTCGCGGTCATCGCCGGGCGCGATGCTGGCCGATGACTCCGCAACGTCGCTGCTCATGGTTGCTCGCCTCCGTCAAGCTGGCCACCGATCTGGAGGTGGCGTTCGATGGCGTCCTCCTCGGATTCGTCCTGCCGATACAACAGGCAGGCCACCCGGCGTTCATCGTCGTCGGTCGTCGGACCGACGTCCTCCGGGTGCACCCGGGTGCACTCGTCGAATGCCTTCGGACACCGGGGAGCGAACCGACAGTTCGAGGCCGGCTCGTTCGGCGTCGGGACGGTCCCGCCGATGGCGTTCAGACGGTCCCCCTCCTGGTTGCCGGGGATCGATTGCAAGAGCCCCTGCGTGTAGGGATGTTTCGGATCCTCGAACAGTGGAACGGTGTCGGCCGACTCGACGATCTCGCCCGCATACATCACGTTCACCGAGTCGGTCACCTCGGCGATGACGCCCATGTCGTGGGTGATGAACATGACCGCGAGATCGCGCTCGCGTTGCGCTTCGGCGATCAGCTCCAGGATCTGCGCCTGGATCGTCACGTCGAGGGCGGTCGTTGGCTCGTCACAGATGAGCACCTCCGGCTCACACGCGAGTGCCATCGCGATCACGACGCGCTGGCGCATCCCACCGGAGAACTGGTGGGGATACTCCTTGACCCGCCGACGAGCGTCGGGGATGCCGACGGCCTCGAGGAGGTTGACCGCCTCCTCCGTCGCGGCCGAACCGCGAAGGCCCTGGTGGAGTCGGATGGCCTCCTTGAGCTGGTTGCCCACCGTGTAGACGGGATTGAGGCTGGTCAATGGATCCTGGAAGACCATGGCGATCTTGCCGCCCCGCATCGCCCGTTGGGCCTTGCCCGAAAGCCGGGAGAGCTCGACGAAGCCGTCCTCGATCGAGGCGGGATCGTCGGGCGAGCCGTCGGTCACGAAGATGCAGTCCGAGCCATCGACGAGGCCGAGGTCGTCGCCGTAGCCCGCAGCGAGGAGGTCCTCAATCGGCACGTCCGCCGGATCGGTATGGCCGAACCAGGCGGGCGAGACCGAGTCATCCAGCCGATTGAAGAGGGTTGCCACGTCGTGTTCGGCCTCCAGACGACCCACATCGACCGTCCGGCCGCCGAACTTATCGGCAAATTCCCGGACGGTGTCCAGATGGTTGAACCGGACACTGGTCCCCTTGAGGATCGTGCCCGGCTCTTCGATCAACCCCATGATCGACCGGGCGGTCACGGTCTTGCCCGAGCCGCTCTCGCCGACGATGCCCACCGTCAACCCCGGGAAGAGGTCAAACGAGATGCGATCGACGGCGTGGATGACCTCCTTGTCCGTGTAGTAGACGGTCTGAAGGTTGTGCACCTCGACGATCGGATCCGGCCGGTCCATACCCGCGTGATTGGCCTGTTGTTGGATTGCCATCAGCCACCACCCCCGGCCGCAGCGGCCGCCTGGCCGCTTTCGCCGGTTGAACTCTCGGGGTCGATCGCGTCGCGGATGCCGTCACCGAGTGCATTGAACCCGGTGACGACGAGCACCACGGCGATCCCCGGGATCATTGAGATGTGCCACGACTGTGTCGCGATGTACTGTCGACCCTCGTCGACGGCCCGCCCCCATTCCGGTGTCGGGGCGTTGATGCCGAGCCCCAGGAACGACAACGCGGCGACGCCGATGATGATCCCACCGAGGAACAGCGAAGCGTAGACCATCATGTAGCCGGCGATATACGGCGACATGTGTTTGCGCATCGTTGTCATGGGCGACTGACCGAAGCTGCGTGCGGCATCGACCCACTCCTCCTCGGCCACCTGGAGGGCCGGACCACGGACGGCCCGCCACAGCCCCGGCCAGGCGGTGAATCCGAAGATGAGGGCGAGCAGGAGGCCGCCGTCGTAGACCCCGGCGATTGGATGGTCACTCTCCTGGAAGACGACGGAGAGCAGTAAGACCAGAAGGAACTGCGGCATCGAGATGATCGTGTCGCTCGCGACCACGGTGAGGAGGTCGACCAGGCCCTTGTAGTAGGCCGTCAGCATCGACAGGAGGACCGCAATTCCGGCACCGATCCCGACGGCAACGAGCCCGACGACGAGGGACGTACGGGCCCCATAGGCCATGAAGGTGGCGAGGTCTTTGCCGTCGGTGTTGGTGCCGATGGGATGCCAGCGGTCGTACTCGTCGTAGCTCCAAATGCCGACGGTCGAATCGCCGCCCTCGGACCGCGACTGGAGGTTGGCGGTACCGTGCGTGACCTCGATGACTTCGTCACCGTTGTAGTAGTCAAACGTGTACTCGTAGGGTGCGTAGAGGTTGTGCTCAGCGGCAACCGGACTCACCGCTGGCGCCCACAGCGCAATGACCACGAACCCGATAACGACGAACAGCCCGAATAGCCCCCAGTAGTGCCCGCGAAGGCGGTTGACCGTGTCGTCGCGTGGGGTCCAGTCGGCCTCACGATAGTGATCGCGGAAGATGTTGTAGCCCTTCCAGAACCAGGCGAGAAGGATGGCGACGTAGCCGAAGACGACGAGCACCCGAAGCGACCACGCCATCGATGGTGCCAGCCCAAAGAAGGTGCCATCCCAGCCCCCGCCAGGTGTCCGATGGCCTTCATTCGAGATGATCTCGGGACTCGAGATGGAGGGATACGAAGAAACGGTATCGAGGGCGTCGATCAGTACACCCAATGCCGATTCGGCCAGCCCACCGAGGGGCGTCAGTGCGAGCAGTACGATAACGATCCCTGATACGCCGACGATGGCGCTCAGGTCGATGAAATACTCCGTACGCTCCTCGTAGCGGCCACCGAACCGCTCCGTGAGCGTGTCACCCCGGATGACGGCCGGCCGGATGACGGCAGCGAACACGTACAACAACACCAACGACGCAATTGTCAGACCAACAAGGCCGCCAATGTCGCCGAGGAACCCGGCCACGTTGCCTTCGACCCACTCAACGGACGCGACACCCGACTCCACACCGAACCACAGTAAGTCGCCGACGGTCAGGATCCCCGACGCGAACCGGCTGTATTCGAGGGCGATCAAGACGAGGAGGCCCACGAGCCAGATCGCGGCCGGTCGGGGGTTCGCTCGCAGTCGTTGACGAAGCGTCGTGTCGGTTGTAGTGACAGCACTCATCGTTCATACCCCACACGTGGATCGAGAATCGTGTACAGGAAGTCCTGGAAGATGTTGAGAAGGATGACCAACACCACGAAGATGTACATGAGCGAGCCGGCCATGGGGAGGTCGCCCTGAATGGCCGACTGGAAGAAGAGGTACCCAAGACCGTTGATGCCGAAGATGGTCTCGACAATCACGGAGCCGCCGATCAGGAGGAACGCCTCGTTGGTGATGATCGGCACCAGGGGAATCAGCGCGTTGCGGAACACGTGCTTCCAAATGATAACGCGACCGGAGAGTCCCTTTGCCTTGGCCGTCTCCACATAATTCGAATTGATCGTCTCGAGAATCGCCGTCCGGCCGATCCGCAACTCGGAGCCGAGCGACGCTGACCCGAGCACGATCGCCGGCGGCATGATCTTCTTTGTATCGGAGAGCAGATTGCCGAGATCGAAGTTGGCACTGGTCGGGATCGGTATCGGTCCGATCGACGTCCAGTCACCGAACCCGAAGAAATTGAGGTTTGGCGAGCCCACGAGGCTGTCGACGTTCGGGCCAATCTCGTACCAGTCGATGCCGAAGTAGTACGCCCCACCGGGCGTCATCTGGCGAAGGACGGCCAACAGCATCACCGCCAACCAGAAGTTCGGCATCGCTCGCCAGAGGATGCCGCCGAATGAGGCGAAGTAATCGCCCCAGCTGTTCGGGCGCAATCCCGCATAGAATCCCAGCGGGATGCCGATGAGGATCGCGATGGCGACCGACCAGAAGCCGAGCCACAGGGTGCGCCAGCCGTAGGAGACGATCATCTCTGTGACTGGCCGGCCCCGGCTGATCACCCACGATTGGCCGAGATCAAGGGTGAGCAGGCCAACCATGAAGTCGATGTACTGTTGCCAAATTGGGCGGTCGATTCCAAGCGCTGCCCGGATGCGCTCCGCGTCAGCAGGCCCTCCTTGTGGGCCGAGGATTGCCGCGATGGGATCGAGTGGCCCCATCCGGATGATCACGAAGATGGCCGTCATCGCGAGGAACAGCACCGGAATGGCCAAGAGGACGCGCTTGATGAAGTATCGCCAGCGGCTCATTGGGGCAGAGTTTCAGTCATGCTCCGTGGTGTCGTTCATGGGCGTGCAGTGAAACGGTAATCCCGGAATCGGGGTTGAGGCGGCCGTGCAATACGGGAGAGGGCCCTACAGCGTTACTGGTCTTCCAGGCGGACCCGGTTGTACATCTGCCGGTGGCCGCCCATGACGCCGAGCTGTGGAATGTCGACGTACTGGTACTTGAACCGTTCCGTGATCGGGTGGAACAGGTTCAGCATCACCATGTCGTCGCGGACGTAGCGCTCGATGTCGACGTGGGCTTGCGCCCGCGTGTCACCCGCGTCCGGCCCTGGGTTGTTGACGATCGTCTCCCAGGCGTCCTGGGCGTCGCCGGCGTGATCCTCGGACGCGTCATCGGCACCCCAGTCGAGGTAGTAGCCGTTGTTGCCCGTCTCCGAAAACGGGGTGATGGTGTTCTCGGGTTCGAACCCGAAGTGACCGTACGCAGCGCTCCCCCAGCTCCACGCCCAGCCAAGGGAGTACATCTGCATGTTCCCGTTCTCACCGCTCGACTGCAGCACGGCAAACGGTGACTCTTCCAGGGTCATGTTGATGCCGAGCCCCGACGTCTTGTCGCGAAGCAGTCGTCCGGCCTCTTGGAACACCACACTGTCATAGGTGGTTAACGTGAGCTCGAACGGATTATCCTCCGTGTATCCAGCATCCTCGAGTACTTGGGCTGCTCCTTCCCGGTCCGTCTCGTTCATGCCGTATGGCCAGTTGTCGACGAACTCATTGTAACCGTCCGTTCCCGTGGGCCAAATGCCAGGTGGCGTGAACGAGAACGCCTCGGATCCCCGGTCAGCGAAGATGACCGAAACGAGTTCCTGGTGGTTCAACAGGTGCGCAATGGCCTGGCGGACCGGTTTCGGCGTTTGTGCCGCGTTGAACGCGAAGTAGTACGTCGTCAGGCTCTCGAAGGACTGATAATCGGCGGTTTCGCCGTTCTCAAGAGGACCGTAAGTGCCGACCATGTGATTGTTCTCGTCCGCTTCGGCGTCGATGAGGTCACGGTCGTAGTAGGCGGTCGGCACGCCGAACATGTCGGCGTTTTGCTCCATCGCGTACGTCCACGATGCCTCGTCGTCTTCGAGGATGCGCCAGTGGACGGCATCGATGTACGGACCCTCGCCGTGATAGTCGTCAAAGGCCGTGACCTGGGCCTCGCTGTTGGGCTCCCAGAAGTCGTGCTCGAACGGACCCGTGCCGACCATCGTATCGTTGGCGATCTCCGACTGGGAGTACTCCCCTTCGTAGCCCTCGACGTCGCCGACGGTCCCTTCAGGCATGATGGCGAAGGAGTCGTAGGCGATGATGTCCAGGGCGTCCGGGTTCGGCGTCTGCATGCTGAACTCGACCGTCTGATCATCGACGGCCTCGACACCGATTGTTCCGGGGACGAGGTTGCCTTCACTGTCCTCTTCGCGTTCCATGTTGAGTCCCGAAATCGGCTCCAGGACGAAGTTGGCGCGAACGCTGTTCGGGGACTCCGCCAGGCGGCGGATCGAGTACACCACGTCGGCAGCCGACATCGTGTCGCCGTTGTGGTAGGTGACGCCCTCCTTGAGGGTGAACGTGATCCCGTCGAAGTTCTCATTAACGTCGACTTCGGCGGCAAGCTGGTTTGTGATCTCCGGCCAGCCGTCGATGTAGTCGACGAGGTTCTCATAGGCCTGCCCGAGCACCGATGCCGACGCCGTGTCGTCGGACTGGATCGGGTCCAGGCTGGTTACGGTCGAGTTGACGAGGTTGAACGTTCCACCCGTCGGTGGACCACTCGGGGTATCCGTATCCGTCTCCGTTGGTGTTTCGTCACCTGGATCGGTCTCGGTTTCCGTCTCCGTCGGGTCCTCGCCACCGTCGTCATCGCCGAGGCACCCGGCCAGCGCTAGTGACGCCCCGCCACCTGCCAGGACGAGGAGGTTCCTCCGGGAGCTCGAGATGCGGTCCGGTTCATCTGCTTGAGGCATACGTGCTGGCTGTAGGAGGGTGCCTCTATAAAACCATCGTTTGAGCTAGCGAATATCGGGCCCAAACGGCCCGGTATTCGGGTTCGAGCGGGATTCGTCGATCAGACGACCCCCGTGTTTTTGTCGATTATTTCGGTTCGAAATGCCGTGAGTGCAACGGAACGCATTTGGCAACGAACGGTATTTTAGTTAGCTCCGTCTGGCGATTATCACCGCGCAACGCTGCATGATTGTGGCCGATCAGGAAGCGACCGATCGTCGCCCCGTCGGCTACCGAACTTCGACGACGGCATCGTCCTGGATTTGCACCCGAAGGAGGGCATCCGTCGCCTCGAGGGCCTCGTCCACGGGAGTATCATGCTTGTCAAATACCACTACGTACCGCTCGAGGTCGGCCCCGATCGCCTCGATCGCGTCGACGATCGCCGCACGAGTCCCCCCGGTGCTGATCACGTCGTCGACGACCACGACGGTATCGTCGCCGTTGATCCCGTTGAGGTAGAGCTCGTTCTCGTCGTATCCGGTCACCTGGGCCACGCCGACCTCGCCGTCGAGCCCGTACGAGCGCTTGCGGGCGATCGTCATCGGCACGTCGGTGTGTAACGAGAGGGCGGTGCCGAGATGGATGCCCATGGCCTCGGGCGCGACGATCCGGTCGATGGCATCGATGTCGATGCGCGTGACGATCGCGTTGGTCACCTCGCGCAGGAGACTGGGATCGACGGTCGGGATCCCGTCGGTGATCGGATGGACGAAGTACGCGTAGTCGTCAAACTGGACGACCGGGGCATCCGCCAGTGAGGCGCGAAGTCGCTTCATGTCGCACCCGTGTTGCTGGTGGGACATTAAGCCGCCCCATGCAACCGCCAGCGAGGTTCGTCAGCCCGCCGCCTCACCAGAGTCGCAGCCACACGATCACGATGGCAACGACGGCGGCCATGACAAGCACGGTCCGGCCGATGCCCGCCCGGAGCAGCCCCTTGACGTCACCGTCGTCCGCGTCGGCCGGTAGCCATCGACGGCGGCGATCGACCGCCGTCACGGCCGACCGGAACTGACCGTGAGGGTCGTCGCCGATCGCGTAGGCCCGCGCGGTCAGGCTCGCAACGACAAGGTCGACGCGGCCGAACACCGCGGTGACGCCGAGCATGCCGTACCGACCCAGGTAGAAGCCGCCGGGGTGGAGGAGGCGTTCGAACTCGGGGACCGTCCCCAGCGCGGCCAGCCCGGGCTTGGCGACGGCGAAGCCGACCACCCCGGCGAGGGCGAGGCCGACGCCCTTCGCGAGATGGCTCGTCGAGAAGTGGTGCAAGTCGCCGGGCGTCTGCGGGACGAGGTCATGGAGGAGCTCGGGCGCCACACCGAGGGCGATACACAACACGCTCAGCGTCACCATCGCCACGGACTGGCCGGACGTCGCATCGCGGACCGACACGGTCGCCTCGCCGTGAAGGAAGGCGTAGTACCCGAGCTTGATGAACGACAGGAAGGTACCAAGCCCGCCGAGCAACAACAACAGCCACAGCCCCTCGTGGCCGGCATACAGCGCCCCGTCCATGACCATGCCCTTGCTGATGTAGCCGTTGAACCCCGGAAAGCCCGCGATCGACAGCGCGCCAACGCCGAACGCGGCCGTCGTGAGTGGCATCTCGCGCCAGAGGCCACCCAGATCGTAGAGGTCCTCGATGCCGGTTCGGTAAATCACGACCCCGACGGCCATGAAGAGGAGGCTCTTGTAGAGGATGTGGTTGAACACGTGCTCGAAGGCACCGGCCGTCGCGAGCGAGACGCCCAGCCCAACGCCGGCGACCATGTAGCCCACCTGTGACTGGATGTGATAGGAGAGCAGCCGGCGCATGTCCGACTGCAGGAGGGCGAACGTGACGCCGAAGACGGCCATGGCGCCGCCCATGTACGCGATCCAGAGGTGGCCGTCCGGGAACGCCCGGAACATGCCGTAGACGCCCGTCTTCGTGGTATAGACGCACAGGAACACGCTCGCGGCGATGTGGGGGCGGGGATACGTGTCGGGCAGCCAGGTGTGCAACCCGACGAACCCCACGTTCACGCCGATGCCGAGGGCGGCCAACACGGCCGGTACGCCGCCGGCGATGCCGCCGGGGGCCGCAGCGAACAGGAAGCTGCCCACCTCGACGAAGTGCCAGACCACGGCCCCCAGGAGCAAGGTGCCCCCGAGGCCGTGCAACACGGCGTACCGAAACCCGGCCCGGACGGCCGCACCGCCGTGATGCCACACCAGCAGGGTGCTCGTCAGGGCCATGAGCTCCCAGAAGAAGACCAGCGTCAGCCAGTCGCCGGCGAAGACGGCGCCGAGGCTGGTCCCGACGTAGCTCAGCGCGAAGGCCGTCTGACTGCCGTCGGCGTCCGATCCCCACGAGTAGGTCACCGCCGCCGCGCCGAGGAGGGCGAAGATGATGCCCATCAACCGCGCAATACCGTCGACGTGCACCAAGACAACCTCGAACCCGAAGAGGGCGGTCTCGAAGTGGGTCCCCGCGGGCACCAGCCACACCTGACCGAGGGCGAACAGCGTGGCGCCGAGGCCGATGGCGTGGCCGGCCCGCCGTGGTACGGCCGTCATGGCCAGGGCGGCCAGCACCACGATCACGAACGGCGGGAGCACGGCCGCGAGCTCGCTCACGGGATCACCCCCTCGGCCACCTGCTCGACGAGGCGCAAGAAGACGGCGTGCTCGGGCACCAGTCCGAGGACGACCGAGCCGATGGCCACGACCAGGATCGGCCCGATGATGAACCAGGTGCTCTCCCCGCCGAACCAGCTCCGTGGCTCCCAGCCGACGCCACCGTGGCCGTCGGCCCGCAGCTCGCGCCGACTGCCGCCAGGGCGGTGGGCCAACACGGGCTTGGGATCATGGTCGCCGTCGTCCGGCCCCTCGAAGAAGGCCGTGTAGACGATCGGCCAGAAGTACGCCACGTTGAGCACGCCCGAGAGCAACAACGCCCCCGTAAAGATGACCAGCTCGGCCTCGACGGTGCCAAGCAGGAGGTAGAGCTTGCTGACGAAGCCCGCCACGAGCGGCATGCCGGCCATGCCGGCGGCGGCGACGGCGAAGGCTGCCATGGTGAGGGGCATGCGCCGCCCGATGCCGGCCATCTCGCTGATGTCGTCGGTGTGGGTCTCGACGTGAATGGCACCCGCACACATGAACAGGGTGAGCTTCATGAACCCGTGGGCGGGGATGTGCAACAGCCCCCCGATGAGCGCGAGGCGGGCGCCGCCGACGCCGGCGACGGCGAGCCCGAGGACGATGTACGAGAGCTGGCTCACCGTCGAGTACGCGAGGCGGCGCTTGAGGTTGTCCTGGCGCAACGCGATGACGCTGGCCGCCACGAGCGTGACCGCGGCGATCGCCGCGAGCGGGACACCCACCTCTAGGAGGCCGACCACCTCGAGGCCGAACACGTCGACCACCACGCGCGCGACGCCGAAGACGCCACTTTTGACGACCGCGACGGCGTGTAACAGCCCCGAGACGGGCGTCGGCGCCACCATCGCGTCGGGAAGCCACGCGTGCAGCGGCATGATCGCCGCCTTGACGCCGAACCCGAGCGACAACAGCGCGAACGCCGTGCGCGCCGCCCACGGGTCGGCCCTGGCGGCGGTCGCGAGCGCGTCGATCCCGCCCGGGGTGAACGCCGTGGTGGGGTCGCCGGCGGCGCCGGTGAGCCAGAAGACCACGGCCGTACCGGCGAGCACCAACACCCCACCGCCGAGGAAGGTGTACAGGAAGTACTTCCGCCCGGCGAGGCGCGCCTCGCGGGTCTCGTCGTGGGCGACCAGCGGGTAGGTCGCCACGGACAACAGCTCGTAGAAGACGAAGATAGTGACGAGGTTGGCGGCGAAGGCGATGCCGATCGCGGCCGCGAGGCTGCCGGCAAAGGCGGCGAAGTATCGCGTCTGGGCGTGCTCGTCGAGGCCGCGCATGTAGCCGATCGAGTACAGCGTCGTGACGATCCACAGACCGCTGGCGAGCAGGGCGAAGATCAGCCCAAGCGGGTCCGCCCGGAGCGCAAAGTCGACGTGGGGGACGAACGACTCGAGCTGCCAGCGATAGGTCGTCCCGTCGAGGACGCCGGGGACCATGCTCGCCACCACGAGAAACATCGTCCCCGCGGCGAGGACCGACACCCCCTCCCGGACGTTCGGGCGGCGTCGCGCGAGGAGGATCCCACCGATCGCGACGACGGCGACGGCCACCGCAAGGATCGGGCGGATCGAGGCGACGGTCGTCATCCCGCGACCACCCCCTCGAGGAACGGCTCGAGGACGGCCTCGATCGGGCCGCCGGCGACGCCGAGGCCGACCACGACGAGCGTCGCGCCCGCCACGGCCCCGAGCATGCCGAGGCCCACCGACCGATCGCCGCCGTCAGCGAGCGCCATCGCGTCCGGTCGCGGATCGGGCGTGACGAACATGCGCTCGACGAGCCGGGCGACGTAGCCGAGCGAGAGTAGCGTCGTGGCGACGACCAGCGCCGTCACGATCCAGACGTCGGCCTCGAGGGCACCGATCGCGATGAACCACTTGCCGAGAAAGCCCACGCTGGGCGGAACGCCTACCAGAGCGAGGCCGAGGGTGGCGATCGCAACGGCCGTGAGTGGCCGGCGACGCGCCAGATCCGCATATTCGTCGAGCGTGCGCGCGTCCGTGGCGCTCGCGACCGTCCCGACGCCGGCGAACAGGCCCCCCTTCATGAGGGCGTGGCCGACGAGGTGGACGACCGCCCCCAGCAGGGCGTAATACCCACCCTCGGGACCGACCGCAACCCCGAGGGCGGCCACGACCAGGCCGAACTGTGCCACCGACGAGTACGCGAGCATCCGCTTGATGCGCGACTGCAACACGGCCAGAAGGCTCCCGGCGAATACGCTCGTACCACCAGCGATGATGAGCAGCCACCGGGCGGCCGGTACGGCCGCGAAGAAGTCGACGGTGAAGACGTCGACGGCGACCCGAATCAGGGCGTACGCCGCCGAGGTGGCGACGAGGGCGGCCACGAACGCGGTCACGCCGTCGGCCGCCTCGGCGTAGGCGTCGGGCTGCCAGCTGTGCAACGGGAACAGGGCGATCTTGGTCGCCAGGCCGGCGAAGATGAAGCCAAACCCGGTCAGGACGAGTGGGTCGGTATACAGCGGTCCGACCTGCGCGGAGCCGCCGCCGGCGAGCGAGGCGGCCATGTCAGCCATGTTGAGCGTCCCGGTCGTGGCGAAGAGCAACCCGACGCCGACGAGGTAAAACGTCGCGCCCATCGTCCCGACGATGAGGTACTTCAGGGAGGCGAGTGCCGCCGTCGGCGAGTCACGGGCGGCGATCAGCGCATAGGTCGTGATGCCCGTGATCTCGAGGAAGACGAAGAGGTTGAACAGGTCGCCGGTGAGGACGACGCCCGTCAACCCGCCGAGCAACAGGACGAACACGCTCGCGAACGGCCACCCTCGGGGGCCGCCCCGTCGGGTATAGGCGACCGTCCCGATGGCGACGACGCCGATCAAGACGACCAGCAGGCTCGACAGCTCGTCAGCGACGAGGACGATCCCGATCGGCGCCTCGAACCCGCCGAGGGCGTGCGTGACCGGACCGGCCTCGACGACGTGTGCCAGGACCGCCACGCCGAGGACCGTGTGGGCGATGGCGACCGCCGCGGTGACCATCCACCCGACCCCGTCGAACCGCCCCCCGAGCAACAGCGGCACCGTGGCGCTGACGATGGGCAGGCCGATGAGCACCGGCAACAGCCAGGTCAGCTCACTCACGGCGATCGACCTCCCGCATCACGTCGGGGCGCAACGTGCCGTAGGCGTGGTAGATGCGGATGATCAGGACGAGCCCGAGGGCCGTCACCGCCACGCCGACGACGATCGCCGTGAGGACGATCACCTGTGGCAGGGGGCTCGCGTGGGGGCCGGGTTTGGCGATGATCGGTGCCGATCCCCCCTCCACGTACGCGAGCGCGATGAAGAAGAGAAACACCGCCGTCTGGAAGAGGTTCACCCCGATGACCTTCTTCACGAGGTTCGGCGAGGCGACGACCATGTACAGGCCGACGCCCATCAACGCGGCGACGACGAGGTAGGCGAAACGCGCCGTCAGCGCCTCGATCATGGGTGCTCCTCCTCGGCGACGCCCGCCGCCGTCAGGAAGAAGATCGCCATGACAACGCCCGCGATGATGGCCGCGATGCCGCCGATCTCGACGGCCTCGATGCCGTACTTCGAGGCGTCAGGGATGGGCAACAGGTCGTACTCGAGGAAGGCGCCGCCCAGCCCGAGCGTGAGAAAGCCGATCCCCGCGAAGACGATCACGCCGGCGGCCGCGAGCCACGCCATGACGCGATGGCCCACCCAGGCCCGCGTCGGGTCGATGCCGAACGCGAACGCGAGCAACAGGACGACCGTCCCGATGATGACCCCGCCCTGGAAGCCGCCGCCGGGCGAGTCGGCGCCGTGGAACGTGATGAACAGCCCGTAGGTGAGCACCATCGGGGCGACGATCCGGACGGTCGTCATGATGATCGGGCTCTCGGTGTAGAGCCCGCGTTCGCGGCCGCTCATGCGAACACCTCCCGGCGGAGGACGAGGACGACCGCCATCCCGACGGCGAAGACGACGACCGCCTCGCCGAAGGTGTCGAAGCCACGGTAGGCCGCCAGGACCGCAGTGACGGCGTTCTCCACGCCCGTCTCGGTGTACGCCTCGGCGAGGTAATGGCCGGTCACCTCCGGGTTGGCCCAGGCGATCGCCTCGGCGGAGCCCACGGCCGGCAGGGAGAGGACCGTCCACCCGATCACACCGGTGAACGCCACGGCCACGGCGAGGCCCGGCCAGTTCACCCCCTCGAACCGACGGTCATCAGCCGGTCGAGCGGTCCGGGTGATCGTCAGGATCAACAACACGGTCGTGAGGCCAGCCCCGATGGCAGCCTCCGTCAGCGCGACGTCGGGGGCGAGCAGGATCGTATAAAAGACGGCCATCCCGAGGCTGTACGCCGCGAAGACGATGATCGCCGACAGCACGTCACGAAAGGCCGCCGTCGCCAGTGCCGTGGCGAGCACGAACCCCGCGATGGTCACCTCGACGAGCGCCAGGCTCATTCCTCACCCTCCCCCTCGGCAGTGCGGCCCCACGGGGGAACGCCCGACTCGTACGCCGCTCGGGCGATCGCGTGGGCGGCCGTGGGATTGGTCACGAAGATGAATCCGAGCAACAACACGGCGAACACCGTGCGATGGCCCGGGGCCAGGGCGATCGCGACGGCCGCGAGGGCGAACCCGGCGCCGAGCGTGTCGGCCTGGGAGGCCGTGTGAGCACGCGCGTAGACGTCCGGCAGGGTCAACACGCCGACCGCCGAGACGAAGGTGAAGAACAACCCGCCGACCAGCAACGCGACGACGAGGACTGCGGTGGCCGTCTCGATCATAGCACCCCACCCCGTTCGACCGTGAACTTCGAGATCGCCAGCGACATCAGGAAGTTCAACAGGGCGTACACGAGGGCGATGTCGAGGTACCACGGCTCGTCGAGGCCGACCGCCAGCAGGGCGAGGACGACGACCGTGTTCGTCCCGAGGACGTTCACCGCGAGGACGCGATCTTGCATGGAGGGCCCCGCGACGACGCGATAGAGCATGGCGATGGCCAACAGTACGAACAGGCCCGCCGCGGTGAGGTACACGGCGCTCAGATCGCCGGCACCGAGCACCAGAGGGACGAGGTCGGCCTCAGCCGTCACCCTCGTCACCTCCAGGCGTGTGGGTGACGGTCGCGTCGTCGCGCTCGGTCGGGGCGGGCGCTCGCATCCCGACCCGACCGTAGAAGACGAACCGGACCGCGCGCTCGAGGCGCCCGGAGAGGAGGTCGTCCCGGGCGGCGGGGATCAGGGTGTGCACGAGCAGCTCCTGTCCGGTAAAGCGCATCGAGAGCGTCCCCGGCGTGAGGGTGATGCTGTTGGCGAGCGTGGTCAGGGGAAACGCCCCGTACACCGCCGGTCGCAGGCGGACCACGCACGGATCGATCGTCAGGCGTGGATCGAGGATGACGCGCGCCACGCCGAGGTTCGCCTGGATGATCTTCGCGAGGAGATAGGGGATGTAGACCAGGCCGCGAAGCGTCCGCAGCGTCGTCGAGACCGGCGACGGTGGCTGCCAGAAGGCCACCCCGCCCATCGTGATGGTCACGATCGCGGCCGTGGCCGCACCGGTGACCAGCTCGAACGGGGCCAGAGATCCGGCGAGCACCAGGTAGAACCCGAACGCGATGGCGTACAACAGCGCGTACCGCCTGAAATCGGTTCGACGCGGCAGGCGCGACCGTCGGCGTGGTTCCGGGACGCCGACCTCCTCGACGATGGCATCCGATTCGGCCTCGATGATCCGTTCGATCGACGCGAGGAGGTTCGTCCCTACGCCCGGATCATACCGGGCATCGAAGATGATCCGGTCGATGTCGTGTGCGGCGATCTCGGTCAGAAACTCGTCGGCGACGTCCGGTGGCGTGTGCGGAAAGAACTCCGGGCCGATCACGGCCGTCTCCACGACCACGGCAGCCTCCCGAGCCTCGACATCTTCGGCGATCCACCGCTCGACGCGATCGAGCAGCTCTCGACCCGCCTCGAGCTCGGCCTCGCGCGCGCTGAAGTTCGACCCAAAGGTCGGCAGATAGACCGCGCGGATGACGCCGTCGCCGTCCGCGGTGGCCCGGTCGACGGCGTGGGCCACGGTACGGCGCATGGTGTCCGACTCCGCGACGGGGAGCAAGATGCGGTCGCTCACCTCGACCCCCTCCACGACCGGGTACTCCCGTCTCGCGGCGTGCGATCCATGGTCGACTCGTGTGAGCTATTTGCCGACCGGCCGAAAGTCATTTCGTTCCGTCATGGCCCCCGAGTCGATCCGCCAGTCGACGGGCGATCGACCACCCGACCTGGCGCTTGCTGCCGGCGATGGCCTCCACCGTCTCGGCGTCAACGAGCAGGACCCGGGTGTCGGGTTCGCCCATGACCTCAGCCCGGTTGGCGACGACGAAGGTCAGGTCGACTCGCTCGAGCAGGTCGCGCGCGGCGTCGACCAGTGCCTCGTCGGAGGCCGACGTCTCGACCTTGAAGCCGACGATCGGGAGCGAGTCGTCCGCCTCGCGAACGGCGTCGATCACCTTCGGCGTCGGTCGCAACTCCAGCGTGACCGGGTCGCCCGACGGAAGCTTCTCAGCGGCAGCCTCGACCGTGAAGTCGCTCACGGCCGAGGCGGAGACGTACGCATCCGCCGTCGGGGCCACCTCCAGGGCCGCCGCACGCAGATCGGCCGACGTCTCGATGGCCTCGACCGTGGCGTAGGACACCTCCGCATCAGCCGCCTGCAGGAGGGTCACGTCCGCCCCGAGGGCATACAGCCCCTGGGCGACTGCGCGTCCCGTCCGCCCGCTCGCGGGGGAGGTGATGTGGCGTACGGGATCGATCGGTTCGGCAGTGGGGCCACTCGAGACGACGACGTGGCGACCATCAAGTGGTCGCGAGCCCACCGCCCGGGCGATCGCCAGGCAGATCGCCGAGTTGGTCGCGATCTTCGCCTTGTGCTCCTCGCGCCGTGGCGGCGCGATCACCGCCCCGTGGCGGTCCGCGAGCGTCTCGAGGTGGTCGGTGACCGTCGGATGCTCGTACATCGGCGCGTGCATCGCGGGAGCGACGACGAGGTCGATCCCCGCGCCGATGGCTGTCGTGGCCGTCGTGGTCACGGGGGTATCGTCGATGGCCGTCGCCACCTTGCCCACCGTGTTGGCCGTGGCGGGGGCGATCGCGAGGACGTCGGCCCAACCATCGGTCCCACACAGCTCGATGTGCTCGACGCCACCGGTGATCTCGGTGACGACCGACGCGCCGCTCGCGAACTCGAGCGCCCACGGGTCGACGATCGACGTCGCCGCTGGCGACATGACGACCCGGACGTTCGCCCCCCAGCGCTGGAGCTCGTGGATCAACTCGACGCACCGGACCGCCGCGATCGAGCCGGTCACGCCGAGGGCGACGTTGACGTCGTCGAGCATGCCCGAGGTAGTGTTCGACATGACGTAGGGGATGGTCGGGGGCGCTGGCCCGCGTCACTCCTCCGGTGGCCGCTCGCCGCCGTACTTGAGGAAGATGTAGGCGAAGCCGAGGACCGACGCCATCGCCAGGACGGTCGCGATCGCGAGCGACCGTGCTTCGTCGGGGATCGCGGGGAGGAACTGCGGGCCCCCACCACCGTTACCGCCGAGCCCCTCGCCGACCTCGATCGTGCCCTCCATGCCCTGGTTGAGGTGAGGGCGACAGAAGAACTCGTAGGTCCCCTCCACCTCGAACGTGAACTCGTACTCGAAGCCGGCGTTCTCGATCGTTTCGTGGCCCTCCCACCCGGCGTCGTCGGGCTGGCTGTCGACGACGATGTTGTGGGTGTCGCTCTCCCACACGAAGGTCACCGTCGTCCCGGGTTCGATCTGCAACGGCGAGTCGGTCCCCGGCTCGAACGCGTAGTTGACGAGCGCCACCTCGACCGACTCCTCCTGACCGGCGGCGGCCCCGACGGCGACGGAGCCGGCCGTGGCCCCCGCGGCCGTCCGGAGGATGCGCCGGCGGCCGACGAGCTCGTCCGAGCCGTCCTCGCTCATGGCTCCATCTGAGAGCAGGCCCATACTCAAGACTTCGGTTTGCTCACAGGGTGTAGTCGGCAGAGCCGTCTGCCTCCCCCAGAAAGGCCCCCAGCAGGTCGACGGTGGCGGCCACGTCATCGAGGTGGGCGGCTTCCGTCACGGTGTGGAGATAGCGGGTGGGGATCGACAACGCGCCGACGGGCGTCGCGCCCGCGACCACCTGAAACGCGGCCGTATCCGTGCCACCGGCGGGGAGCACCTCGAGTTGGTGTTCGACGTCATGGTCGTCAGCCAGGTCGCGCAGGCGGCGGTTGACCTTCGGGGAGGTAATCACGCTCGCGTCCTTGAGCTTGATGGCGGTCCCCTCCCCGAGTTCGGTCACCGTCGCGTTCGACCCCGAATCCGGGACGTCATCAGCGATCGTGACGTCCAAGGCGATCGCCAGGTCGGGTTCGATGTCGACGCCGAGCGCCCGGGCGCCACGGAGGCCGACTTCCTCCTGGACCGTGGCGGCGAAGTGCACCGTCGCCGCGGGTGCCTCAAGGCGGCTGGCGGCCTCGAGCATCGCAAAGACGCTGATCCGGTCGTCGAGGGCCTTGCCCGTCACCAGATCGCCCATCCGGACGGTGTGTTGATCCATCGTGACGAGGTCCCCCGTCGAGACCCGCTCGTTCACCTCCTCCGGACCCATCCCGAGGTCGACGTAGAGGTCGTCGATCTCGGGCGTGTCGGCGGCGGCCTCCTCGTCGAGGAGATGGGGCGGCATCGACCCGATCACGCCGACCAGGTCGTCGTCCGCGGTGTGGACGCTCACCCGTTGGGCCTTGAGCACGCGAGGATCCCACCCACCGAGCGCGTCGATGCGCACGAAGCCGTCGTCGTCGACCTCGCGGACCATGAAGCCGATCTCGTCCATGTGGGCGGCGACCACCACCTCGAAGTCGGCGTCACCGTCGATCGTCCCGACGACGTTGCCCATGCTGTCCGTGCGCACGCGGTCGGTCGAGGACGCGAGTTCGTCGCGAATGAGGGCACGCACCTCGTCTTCGTAGCCGGGGACGCCCCTCGCCTCCGTCAGGGATCGAAGCAGCTCGAATCGAAGTTCGTCCATCATTGCGTCGACCTCGGCGGAGCACCGGGTTAAAGATGCAGCACTCAGGTGGCCGGTCGTTCAGTAATCGCGCTCGAGGACGAACTCCGTGAATGCCTCGACGTTTGACGCGGCCGGCGGCCGGAGGTCCACGTCGTCGAGGTGCGCCCGGGCGCTGTCGGCCAGATCGCTCGCCGTCTCCCGGGCATACGCGATGCTCTCATAGCGCTCGTAGAGGTCGATCACCTCCAGGATCTCCTCGTCGGTGTTGTCCTCGGCGGCGAGCAGTGCCTCCAGCCGCCGACGATCCCGCGGACTGGCCTCCTTGGCCGTGTGGATCGCCATCAGCGTCGTCTTGCCCTCCCGGATGTCGTTGCCGAAGGCCTTGCCGAACTCGCCGGCTTGGTCGAGGGTGTGCTCGACGTCGAGGATGTCGTCGCTGATCTGGAAGGCCATGGCGAGGGATTCTGCATAGGCCGCGATCGAGTCCTCCACGTCGGTCGGCTGCTCGGTGAGGATCGCGGCCAGCCGGGAGACGATTCGCGCCAGGCAGCCGGTCTTGCAGGCCGTCATCTCGAGGTACTCCTCTGGCGTCGCGCGGATGCGCGCCTCGTTGTGCCAGCAGATGTCCATCCCCTGGCCGAGGTGGGTCCGGTTCAGCTCGAACATCAACATCTCATAGGCGCGCAGGCGGGTCGTGGCGTCGAAGCCGCCGGGATTGTGGGTGATGATCTTGAGCGGCAGGAAGTACAACGCGTTGCCCGCGTTGAGCGCCACGTCCTGGCCGTATTGCAGGTGGATCGCGGGCCCGCCACGGCGTTTGGTCGCGCCGTCCTCGACGTCGTCGACGATGATCGTCCCCGTGTGGAGGATCTCCGGGATGATCCCGTAGGGGAGGTAGGCCTCCACGTCGTCAACGCCGAATCCCGTGATCAGCTCGAGGAAGAGCACGACCCGCCACCGCTTGCCGCCGCGGTCGAGCAGCTCCCAGACGGGGTCGGCCAACGCGCGGTCGATCCCCTCCGCGTCGTAGCTGAACGACGGGGGGCCGAAGTACGAGGCGAGGTACTCGTCGTCGATCGTCCGTGGGAGGACCTCCTCGATGGCGGCGTCGATCTCCGGGCGCCAGGTTTCGAGGAGTTCCTGCATGGGTTAGCCTCCCGAGGGGGACCACTAAAGCGCATCGTCCATCCCCACGCCGGGTACGGAACCCTTTTGAGTCGAGCGAGCGTCATTTCGACCATGTCATCCGTCCGGGACGCGCTCCGAGAACAGTTGGTCGAGGCCTTCGAAGGTGCGGACTATCCGGTCGCGAACCAGATGGACCTCGTGCCGGCACTGCCCGACGGCCCCGGGACGCGATTCGAGGCCGGCGACGTGAGCTTTACCGCCATGGAACTGGCCACGAAGCTCTCGGACGTCCAGGACTTCCCGTACGACGACGTCGATACCCTGGTCGACGACATCCTGGACGGCCTCGAGGACAAGGACATGCTCTAACGCCCGGTGCACTCCGGTCCGTGTGACAACATCTCAACCAGCTTCGATTTACACAAAGCTTATAGTCTGCGCCCAAGCGGTCGAAGGTACACGAGTGTACGCCGGGTTTTGTAGCCATTTCCACCCCGTCGTAGACGCCGCTCACCCACCCATGTCAGACCGATCCAGCCAACGACTGTCCGAGCGTACCGAGGAGGACGTATCGACCGATCAGCCCGAGCTCACCTGCCCGGAGTGTGAGGACGACACCATCACCGTCACGGACCGCGGCGAGACCGTCTGTTCGGAGTGCGGCCTCGTCATCGAGGAGGACATCGTCGACCGCGGCCCGGAGTGGCGGGCATTCAATCCCCAAGAGAAGGAGGAGAAATCCCGCGTCGGCGCCCCGACGACGAACACGATGCACGACAAGGGGCTGTCGACGAACATCGACTGGCGCAACAAGGACGCCTACGGGAACGCCCTCAGCAACCGCCAGCGCCAGCGCATGCAACGCCTGCGAACCTGGAACGAGCGGTTTCGCACGCGCGACTCGAAAGAGCGCAACCTGAAACAGGCCCTCGGGGAGATCGATCGCATGTCGAGCGCCCTGGGTCTGCCGAAGAACGTCCGCGAGACGGCGAGCGTCATCTACCGGCGCGCGCTCGAGGACGGGCTCTTGCCGGGGCGGTCCATCGAGGGCGTGTCGACCGCGTGCGTCTATGCCGCGGCCCGCCAGGCCGAGATGCCCCGCAGCCTCGACGAGATCACCGACGTCTCGCGCGTAGAAAAGAGTGAGATCGCCCGGACCTACCGCTACGTCGCCCGCGAACTCAAACTCGAGGTCAAACCGGCCGATCCCGAACAGTACGTCCCTCGGTTCGCTTCCGGTCTGGACCTCTCTGAGGAGTCCGAACAGCGCGCTCGCGGGCTGTTGCGCAACGCGAAGTCCAAGGGCGTCCACTCGGGCAAGTCCCCGGTCGGCCTCGCCGCCGCGGCCGTGTACGCCGCCGCGTTATTGACCAACGAGAAGACCACCCAATCCGCCGTCTCCGAGGTGGCCGACATCTCCGAGGTCACCATCCGCAACCGGTATCACGAGCTGCTCGAGGCCGAAGAGGGCATCGGGGTCGCCTGAGTCGGCCCGGTACGACCAGTTTCGTCCATGCGTGACCCGGCCGACCCACCGCGGCCGGCCATCGTTGCGAGTGGCGACCGATTGGACCTCGCCGGACAGGTCGCCGAGGTTGCCGACCTGTTCGAGATTCGCCTCGACCTGGGTGGCGCCGGGGTTGACGATGTGCTCGCCTATGACGGCCCGCTTCCGTTGATCGTCACCAACCGGGCACGCACGCCCAGCGCAGCGGTGAACGGGCCCGCCAAGCTCGAACGCGCACTGGAAGGTGACGCCGTGTGGGCCGTCGACCTCGACCTGGCGCGCTGGTCGGATGCTGACACACTCGTCGACCGGGCCGGCCAGCTCGATACCAACATCATTTGTTCGAGCCATCCGTCAAACGCCGACACGCTGGCGTCACTCGCCGACCGCGTCCTCGACCGCGGCGACATCGGCAAGCTCGCCGTGGAGTGCGCGGACGCCGCCGCGTTCGCGGTCCTCGTCGAGACCGCCATCGCCGCCAGCCAACGGTCGGAGCCACTCGCTGCGATGGCCACGGGCCGGTTCGGTCCACCGTCGCGCCTGCTCGGGATTGCACTCGAGGTGCCCCTCGTGTACGGATCGGTCCCCGGTCGTGAGCCGACGGCTCCCGGGCAGGTGTCCGTCGATCGGTTGGGAGCCGTCCGCGAGGGACTCCGCCTCGACCACGTGTTCAGCGCTCGATAAGGGTCTCATCTTCGACCGGCTGGCCGAAGTGGCGGGGGACGTCCGCATAATACAACGCCACCGCATCGCCGGGTGTCAGATCGCCAACAGCGGTGGCCCCACCGTCGCGGGTGTGGAGCCTGACCGTCTCCGCGTCCTGCAGAAGGGTTTCCACGGTGTCGCCCGCCTCAGTTTCCAGGACGACACGTCGCATGGGTCGACGCTCGATCTTCACGCGGCCGACGATCGCATCCCGCGTGCGACCGTTCACGTCGCTGACGAGCACGCGATCGCCGCCGCTGAGCTCGGAGAGATACCGCGTTTCACCGCCGGGGACGAGCACGTACGCGTGGACGGCACCGGCGTTGACGCGAAACGGTCGCGGTTCGACGTGGGGACCCTCGGCAGTTTCGGCATGGACGAGCGCGAGGCCACGGGCGTGGCTCCCGACCAGGAGTCCCTCGTTCGCGTCGAGGATGGACCCCATGTCGACGCAGACCCGGTCGGCGAGGCCCGCTCCGTCGACGGCCGTAAGTGTGGCCCACTGCAGCGGGAGTCGGTCACCGCCGACGTCCTCGAGTTGGGCCACCGTTGCCTCGACCGTGGCCGGTTCCGTCGTCTCGAGCAAGACGCCGTCGGCACCCACCTCGAGGGTCTCGACGGCCGTCCTGGCGGCCTCCGGCGAATCCACCGTCGCGACGATCGTCGTCTCCCCGGCCAGGTCGGCGATGAGGTTCTCGAGGGGGATTACCTCCCACTCGGGTCGCGTCACGATGAGGACGTCGGCGACCGCGCCGAGCCAGCGCGCGAGGGTGGCGCCAGCCTCGTCGGCCACCTCGACGTAGGCCCCCGTGCGCCCATCAATATCCTCGAGGACGGCGAGATCACCCGATTCCGAGCGCGACGCTGGCCGGTCGACCGTCCCGTCACCCTCGCCATGCTTGCCCACGACGACCACGTCGCCGGGTGGACCCTCGGCCTCGGCCACGTCCAGCACCGTCCCATCGCCGCCGGTACGAAACGCCGCGATGGTGCCGGGGAAGATCGATCGGGCGCGTTCGACGTCGGGTGCGTCGACCAACACGCCATCGACACCGTGTGTCGCGGCCGCTTCCAACAACGACTCGCGACGATCGACCGACCCGACGGCGCTGTCGGCGCGCACCCAGAGGAACCGATCCATACCCCCCGTGCTCGCCGGCCGACCGTCAACGTACCGGTGGTCACCCGGACAGCCGGTCGGCCGCGGAATCGGGGGGTGCACCCTCGTGGACGACCGCGGCTACGGCGGCCGTCATCGCACCCGGATCCGTCGCCTGAAAGATCGCCCGGCCGATCGACACGCCGGCGGCGCCGGCGCCCATCGCCTCGGACACCGCCTCGAGCGTGGCCCGGGGGCCATCCGGGTCGCCACCCGCGACGAGGACGGGCGCGTCGACCGCCTCGACGGCCGGCGCCAGTCGGGCGCCGGGATTGGCCGTCTTGATCACGTCCGCCCCGAGCTCGCCGGCTATCCGGACCGCCGCGGCCACTGATTCCGGAGTCACGCCCGCGACGTCCGGCCCCCGCGGGTAGACCATCGCCAGGACCGGCACACCCAGCCCGTGGGCGCGCTCGATGGCCCCGCCGACCGCCTCGAGTTGGTCGGCCGTGGTCGCACTGCCGACGTTGACGTGGACGGAAACGGCATCTGCACCGCCGGCGATCGCGCGATCGACCGAACAGACCAGCCGCTTGTCGTCCGGGTCGGGTGCGAATGCCGTCGAGCCGCTCAGATGGACCACGTATCCCGCCCCCGCGAGACGGGGGACGACCGAGTCGGCCCAGCCGCGGTGGGTGATGACGGCGTCGGCGCCGTGGTCGGTCACCGTCGCGGCGACCGCCCCCGGATCGGCGAGTCCCTCGATGGGCCCCTGGGTGAACCCGTGATCCAGCGCCACAAGGACGTATCTGCCGTCTCGGCCGAGTCTCGACAGCCGGTGTCGACGGCCGACCTCGCTCATGAGCCATGCGACGGCCACGGGTCCCATCACGATATCGGTCTCGGGAGACCCTTTTAACCGCGCGGGCCGCACGAACGACCGCATGGCCGAGGTGGCGGGCATCTACGCGAGGCACTCGACGTATCTCGATCGGTACGTCCAGATCGGTGTCGCCGGAAACCGGCTGATCAGCGTCTCCTGTCCGGACGCGGTCGACTCCGCGGTGAGCGACGAGCACCACCTCCTGGACCGGTTCGAGGGCTATCTTGACGGGACCCGAGAGGACTTCGAGGACGTCGAGCTGGCCCTGACGGTCCCGACCGTCGAGCGCCGCGTCCTCGAGACGGTCCGACCGATCCCGTACGGCACCGAGCAATCGCTCGCGGCGGTCGCCACGGCGACACCCGGGCTGTCGGGCGACGATGCGGAGGATATCGAACGGTTCAGCACCATCCTGTCGGCCAATCCGGTGCCGATCGTCATCCCCGACCACCGGGTGCGAGACGTCGACGGGGCCGTTCCCACCGACGTTCGTCGCAAGCTGCGTGCCTTAGAGGGGCTCGGATGAGCCCGGTCGGTACCGCAGGAATTCGACGACGTTGACGAGATAGTGGGCGGTGATCACGACGACGAGGGCGTCCGTGACCACGTATGCCACCCCGAGGGCGACTCCCAGCAGTCCCGCACCGAGCTGTCCGCCAGCCCCCTGCAACCCATGGGCGACCGCGAATACGGCAGCCGAGCCGAGGACGAGGAGCCACGGGGAGACCTCGACAACCTCAGACGCCGCGCCGACGAGAACCCCCCGAAAGAGCACCTCCTCGAACGTGGCCACGATCGGCAAGACCACCACGAACAGCCAGCCCCACTCCCGGCCGGTCGTCGGCGTCAGGAGCCGTCGAACGCGGTCGTCCACGTCGACACCGGTCGCGGCGAGACATCGCTGCAACAGCAGGTTCGCCGCCGCGAGCGCCAGACCGAGGCCGACGCCCACCCCGACCGTCGCTGGCGCAACCCCACCGATTCCGAGGTCGTCCGGGCGCACGCCAGCGAGGACGAGGCCCGCCACCAGCGCCACGCCCATGCACACCTGTGTTGCGGCCGCGTTGAGATACAGGCCCCGTCGGGTGAAGCCGATGGTGGTCCGCGGGTCGATCGGTCCCGTCCCCGACCGCGGTAGCCGCTTGTCGAGGGTGCGCGCCGTGGCGACGGCGAAGCCAACGGTGAGGGCGGTCACGACGGCCGCCGTGGCGGCGAACCAGACCGGCCGGACCACGGCTCCGTCAGTTCGCGCTCGGCTGCGAGCCCGCGCCGACCTCGTGTTCGAGCGCCTTGCCGGTGATCGACTTCAGGCGCGAGACCAGGGAGTCCTTGCCGAGGACGTCGTCGTCGAGCGCGACCTCGAGAACCTCGCTGATGTGGCTGACGGGGATGATCTCGACCATGTCCTCGTACTCGTCCTCGATCATGACGTCTTGCTCGTTCGCCTTCGGGATGATGACCGTCTCCATGCCGGCCTTGGCGGCCGCCTCGATCTTGTGGGTCACCCCGCCGACGGGCAACACGTCACCGCGAACGGACAGGGAGCCCGTCATCGCGAGGTTTTGCGCGACGGGGACGTCCTCCAGCGCGGAGATGACCGCCGTCGCGACCGTGATCGACGCCGAGTCGCCCTCGACGCCTTGCTGGCCGGCCTGGACGAACTGGATGTGGATGTCGCGCTCGGCGATGTCCTGGTCGGAGAACTTCTTGATGATGGCCGAGACGTTATCGACCGCCTCCTCGGCGATCTCCTGGAGCTTGCCCGTGGCGAAGACGCGCCCTTCTTCGTGGCTCTGTGAGGGGGTCACCTCGGCCATCACCGGGAGCATGATGCCCGAATCCTGGCCCATGACGGCGAGGCCGTTGACCCGACCGACGACCGATCCCTGCTCGACGGTGAGCTCGTAGTCCTTCCGGCGCTGGATGTATTCGTCGGCCAGTTGTTGCTCGATCGACCGCGAGCGCTTTTTCGCCTCGAGGACGTCCTGGCGCTGGACGAAGTCGTGACCGACGTCCTTGGCGATGTCGCCGGCGACGCGGACGAGGCCACCGAGATCGCGAAGCAGGAGGGTCAGTTGCCCCTTGCGGCCGGCGCGACGACGGGCCTCGAGGATGATCTCCTCAACCGCCGCCCGGGAGAAGTGGGGCAGGCGACCGTCCTTCTCGACCTCCTGGGCCACAAAGCGGACGTACTTGCGACGGTGTTCCGGCGTGTCGTCCAGGGTGTCCTCCATGTAGACCTCGTAGCCGTAGCCCTTGATCCGGCTCCGGAGGGCGGGGTGGATCTTCTCCATGACGTCGAGGTTCCCCGCCGCGATCATGATGAAGTCACACGGCACCGGCTCCGTCTGGACCA
>CAZCYF010000013.1:0-29910 GCA_964502835.1 uncultured Halobacteriales archaeon
AGCGGCGGGTGTGAGCGGTCGTCGGTCCTCACATCATGCCGCCCATACCGCCCATACCACCCATGCCGCCCATGCCACCGGGGCCGCCGGGGGCGCCGGCCTCGTCGTCGCCCTTGTCGGTCGACAGGTCGCCGGCGGAGATGATGTCGTCGATCTTCAAGACGAGGTTGGCCGCCTCGGCGGCACTGGCGATCGCCTGCTCCTTGGCGTGCGCCGGCTCGATGACGCCCGCCTCGAAGGTGTCCTCCACGTCGCCGGTCTCGACGTTCAAGCCGGCGCGGATCTCGCCGTCCTCGTGGGCGGCGCGGAGGTCGACCAGCGTGTCGATGCTGTCGAGGCCGGCGTTCTCGGCGAGCACGCGGGGGACGAGCTCGATCGAGTCGGCGAAGGACTCGACGGCGAGCTGTTCGCGGCCGCTGACGCTGTCGGCGTAGTCACGCAGGCGCCGGGCCAGCTCCGTCTCGACGGCGCCGCCACCTGGGAGGGTCCGACCGTCGGAGACGGTCTGGGCGACCACGTCGAGGGCGTCGTGGATGGAGCGCTCGAGCTCGTCGACGACGTGCTCGGTCGATCCACGCAGCAGGATGGTGACGCCGTGGCCGTCCTCGCCCTCGACGTAGAACATGTCGTCGCTGGGGTCGCGAGAGACCGAACCCTCGCCGAGATCCTCCTCGCTGGCACCGTCGAGGTCGGACACGATGCGTGCGCCGAGGACCTCCTTGAGGAACTCGATGTCGCTCTTCTTGGCGCGCCGGACGGCGAGGATGCCCTTGCGCGCGAGGAAGTGCTGGGCGAGGTCGTCGATGCCCTTCTGGCAGAAGACGACGTTCGCGCCGAGGTCCTCGATCTGTTCGACCTTCTGGCGCAGCTGCTCCTCCTCCTGGTCGAGGAACTTCTGGAGCTGCTCGGGGTCGCTCACGCTGACCTCGGTGTCCACGTCAGTGTCCTCGACCTCGATGGCCTCGTTGATCAGGAGCACGGAGGCGTCGTCGACGAACCGCGGCATGTCGTCGTGCACCGGGTCCTTGTCGATGACGGCGCCGTTGAGGAGCTCGGACTGCTCGGCCGCCTGGCCGCTTTGGGTCTCGATCTTCACGAAGTCGAGGTCGACGACGTTCTCGCCGTCGTCGGTCTCGACGGTCACCTTCCGGACGGCGTCGACGACGAGCTCGGAGAACAGCTCCTTGTTGTACTCGGCGCCCTTGCCGGTCATGCTGGTCTCGGCGACGCGACGGATGATCGCCTCGTCCGTGGGGTCGATCGACTCGGCGATCGCGTCGACCTCCTCACGGGCGTACTCGCTCGCGAGGTGGTAGCCCTTGATGATGGCGGTGGGGTGGATGTCCTGCTCGAGCAGGTCCTCGGCGTTCTTCAGGAGCTCGCCCGCCATCGCGACCGCGGTCGTCGTGCCGTCGCCGGCCTCGTCCTCCTGGGTCTCGGCGACCTCGACGATCATCTCGGCGGTCGGGTTGTCGATGTCCATCTCGGTCAGGATCGTCACACCGTCGTTGGTGACGGTGACGCTGCCCATGTTGTCGACGAGCATCTTGTCCATGCCCTTCGGGCCAAGCGTCGAGCGTACGGCCTCGGCGACTGCCCGAGCCGCGGAGATGTTGTACTCCTGGGCGTCTCGGTCCTTGACTTGCTGCGCGTCTTCGCTCATGATGATGAGCGGCTGGCTACCTCGCATGCGCTGACTCATAGTCGACGGATGATTGAATGGGCTTCTATAAAACTGTAACGCTCCCGGCGGGCCGTCGAATCACCCGACACGACGACGACAACCGCCTGACGGCGCGGTGGTCAGCCCTCGATCTCGCGGATGCGCCGGATGCGTTCGGGCACGGGGGGATGGGAGTAATGAAAGGCCTCGTACCACGGATGGGGGAAGGGGTTGGCGAGGTTCTCACTCGCCAGGTCGGCCAGCGCGTCGACGAGGCCGTCGCCGGAGCCCATCGTCTCGACCGCGAACCGATCGGCCTCGCGTTCGAAGCGCAACGAGAGCCGGTTGGCGATCGGTCCCGTCCACCGAACCACCGGGGCGAGCCACACCAGCCCGATGGCGAGACCGGCCGCCGTGAAGCCCGGATCGACGTCCCACATCGTATAGACCCAGTCAGCGCCGACCAGGTAGCCGAGCGCGGCGAACAGGACGAGCATCCGCACCGCCTCGCCGGCCAGCAGCTTCCAGATGTGGGCCCGCTTCCAGTGCGCGAGTTCGTGCGCCAGCACGCTTTGGATCGCCTCGAGGTCGAGGCGGTCAACGAGCGTGTCGAACAGGACGACGCGTTTGGTCCGCCCGAAGCCAACGAAGTAGGCGTTCACCCGCGAGGATCGCCGACTCGCGTCCATCGTATAGATCTGCGAGCACTCGAAGCCGGCGCGATCGAAGACTCCCTCGACGGCCGACCGGAGCTCGCCCGACTCGACGGAGACGAACTCGTTGAACAACGGGGCGATGACCCGCGGGTAGACGACGTTCATCGCCAGCGAGAAGGCCACGAAGAAGAGCCAGCCGGCGACCCACCACCAGGGACCGAGATACGCGACGAAGGCGAGGACGGCACCGGCAATGACGACGGTCAGGACCATGCCGATCGCCAGATTGAGCAGCGTATCCCGAACCCAGAGCCCGACCGTCTGGCGGTTGAAGTCGAACAGCTCGTCGACCACGAACGTGTCGATGATGTCGAACGGGATGGTGACCACCGAGACGACCAGGCTGGCACCCACCAGAAAGACCAGCCCCTCCGCAACCGGACCGAGGCCGAGGCCGTCGACGGCCGCCACGGCGTCGGCGAACACGCCGGCATACAACACGAGCAACACGCCACCCAGGCCGACCCAGGTGCGCAACTGGCCGAGGCCCGCGGAGAGGCGATGGTAGGCCGCGACCTCATCCGGGTCCTCGAGGCCGAGGGTGTCCGCGACCCAGTCTCGCTCGCGCTCAAGAACGCGTTCGCTGTGTCGCAGGTTCACCACGGCCAGCACGGTGAAGAACACCTGGGTAGCGACGAGCACGCCGACGAAGACGAGGTGAGCCCAGAGCATGGCACGCGGTGGTCGTTCGCTCGGCTGAACGGGCGCGGGCCTCAAACCGACACCGGTTCGACCGGGCCAAGTAGCCAGCTTCATGGCCGGAGCCGGCCAAGCACGACCCATGAGCGAGAAGACGCGATACCTGGCCGACCGGTACGAGGAGATGGCCGACCGCGGCGAGGTGTGGAACCTCCGCGCGCTCGAAACGCCATCCCAGCCACACGTCGTCGTCGAGGGACAGGAGGCGATCATGCTCGCCTCGAACAACTACCTCGACCTCGCCAACGACGACCGGCTGAAGGCGGCCGCCAAGCAAGCAATCGACGACTTCGGCGCCGGGACCGGCTCTGACTGGTCGATCGCCGGCTACATGGAGGTGCAAGCGGAGCTCCACGAGGCCATTGCCGACTTCAAGGGGACCGAGGCGGGGCTGTCCTACCAGACCGGCTTCGCCGTCAACGCCGGCCTCATCCCGCAACTGCTCGAGGAAGGCGACGTCTACATCTCCGACGAGCTCAACCACGGCAGCATCATCGACGGCATGCGCCTCTCGCGCGCCGATACCGAGGTGTACGACCACTCCGACATGGCCGACCTCGAGGCCACCCTCAAACAGGCCCACGAGGAGTACGACCGCATGCTCATCGTCACTGACGGGGTCTTCTCGATGGATGGCGACATCGCCAAGCTCGACGAAATCCACGCCCTGGCCGAGGAGTACGGCGCGATGACGTACGTCGACGACGCCCACGGCGAGGGCGTCCTCGGCGGCGGCCACGGCTCGCCGGCGGAGTTCGGGCTCGAGGACGAGATCGACTTCCAGATGGGCACCTTCTCGAAGGCCCTCGGGTCGTTCGGCGGCATGCTGGCGGGCGACCAGCACGTCATCGACTTCGCGTACAACACCTCGCGCACGTGGCTGCTCAGCGCGGGCTATCCCCCGGCGATCGCCGCGGCGAACACGAAGGCCCTCGAGATCGTCGAACAGGAGGCCGACCGGGTCGATCGCCTGTGGGAGCTGCGAGAGTACTTCGTTGCCGAGCTCGAGTCACTCGGGTTCGACACCGGCAACAGTGAGACGCCGATCGTGCCCGTCATGGTCGGTGACAGCCGGACCGCCCAGGAGCTGGCCGACCGCCTGTTCGACAACGGCGTGTTCGCCCTGGCGATCGTCTACCCGATGGTCCCCCGCGGAGAAGCGCGCATTCGCAACCAGGTCAATGCCGGGCTCACGCGAGCGGACCTCGACGAGGCGTTGCGCGTCTACGAACGCGTCGGGCGCGACCTCGACCTCATCTAGGCCTCCAGCTTCCGCCGGAGGTTGGCGAGCATGTCTTCGGTCAGCGCCTCGAGGTCGTACTCCGGCTCCCAGCCCCAGTCCTCGCGAGCCGCGGTGTCGTCGAGGTCGTTCGGCCACGAGTCGGCGATCGCCTGGCGGTCGTCCGGCTCATACCGCGCCTCGAAGTCGGGGATGTGGGTGCGAATCGCGGCGGTCAACTCGGCGGGGGTGAACGCCATCGCGCCGACGTTGTACGCACAGCGATGCCGGAGGTCGTCGTCATCGGCGGCCGCCAGCTCGAGCAACGCACGGATCGCGTCGGGCATGTACATCATAGGCAACAGCGTGTCCTCGCGAACGAAGTAGGTGTACGACCCTGACTCGATGGCCTCGTAAAACGCCTCGACCGCGTAGTCGGTCGTCCCGCCGCCGGGGCGGGTCTTGTAGCTCAGGATGCCGGGAAAGCGCACCCCGCGGACGTCGAGGTCGAACGTGCGATAGTAGTACTCGGCCATGAGCTCGAGGAACACCTTCGAAATGCCATACATCGTTGTGGGCCACAACACGGTCCGCTCGGCGGGGACGTCCGGCGAGCCCTCGCCGAACACGGCGATCGAACTCGGGACGATCAGCCGCTCGAGCTCGACCGCCCGTCCCACCTCGAGGACGTTGTACAGCCCCTGCACGTTCACCTCGTAGGCCAGTTGCGGATCCGATTCGCCCTTCGCGGAGAGGATGGCCGCCAGATGGTAGATGCGGTCCACCTCGTAGGTGTCGACGACCTCCCGGATGCGGTCGCGATCGGTGACGTCGACGACCTCGAACGGCGGCTCAAGGCCCACCTCGTCGTGGGGCCCGCTGGCGATGACGTCCTCGTGCCCGTGGCGCTCGCGCAGGGCCGGGGTGAGCTCGGAGCCGATCTGTCCGCCCGCGCCGGTGACGAGGATGGTGGGCATGGTCGTGTAGTTCGCAAGCTCCTCACGGTCGAGCCTTAGTGGCGTCGGTACGCGGTCGCGAGGCGGTGATGTGTCGGGGTTCACCACCCCCCACGGAAACCGGCTCGGGCCGATCAGAGGTCGTACAGCCGTTCGAACTTCTCGGTGACGTACGCCACGAACGGCTCGGCGGACAGGGGCTGGCCGGTGGCGCGCTCGATGAGTTCGGGGGTCTCGTAGCGCTGGCCGTGGCGGTGGATGTGCTCGGTCATCCACGCGTGGATCGGCTCGTACTCCCCCTCACGGACGAGGGCGTCCACGTCGAGGTCGTCCCGGATTGCCGCGTCCAACTGGGCGGCGACCATGCTGCCAAGGGTGTACGTCTGGAACGCGGCAAACCCCGACGTCCAGTGGATGTCCTGCAAACAGCCCTCGGAATCGGTCGACGGACGCACGCCGAGGTAGTCGGCCATCTTGTCGTTCCACACCTGTGGGATCTCGTCGACGGCGAGGTCGCCCTCGACGAAGGCGCGGTCGATCTCACACCGCAGCATGATGTGCAGGTGATAGGTGAGCTCGTCCGCCTCGACCCGGATCAGGTTGTCCGGGCGGATGCGGTTGGCCGCCTGGTAGGCCTCGTCGACGGTGAGGTCATCCATCCCGGAGAGATGTTCGCGGACCGCCGGGGTGAAGACCTCCCAGAACGGCCGGGTGCGGCCGATGTGGTTCTCCCAAAAGCGCGACTGTGACTCGTGGATGCTGCCTCGGGCGCTGCCCATCGGCGTCGCGTACGCCGCCTCCGGGAGGCCGAGCTGGTAGGTGGCGTGGCCGAACTCGTGGATGGTCGCGGTGAGGGCGTCCATCGGGTCGGTCGGCTTGAACCGGGTGGTCACCCGGGCGTCGAACTGGGTGCCCGTCATGAACGGATGGGGGGCCGTGTCCAATCGTCCCCGGTCGCGGTCGTAGCCGAGATGGTCGAGCGCCGCCTCCGAGAGGGCACGCTGGTCGGCCTCGGAAAACTCGCCGTCGAAGGGACGAGCCATCGCCACCTCGGCGTCGCGGATCGCGTCGATCAGCGGCGGCAGCGCCTCGCGCAGCGTGTCGAAGATGTCCTCCATCGTCGACAGCGCCACGTAGGGATGGGCGTCGTCGTACATCACCTCGTAAGGCGGGGTATCGGGGTCGACATGGTCGGCGCGCTCACGGGTGAGTTCGCGAAGCCGTTCGAGCCGCGGGGCGAACGCATCGAAGTCGTCTTCGGCCTTGGCGTCCTGCCAGATCTGCTGATTCTCCGCAGCCGTCTGCGAGATGGCCTCCACCAGCTCGGATGGGACCCGGGCGGCTCGTTCGTACTCGCGGCGGATCTCCCGGACGTTGGCGGCCTGGTCGCCGTTGAGGTCGGCATCCTCGAGGTCGGCCAGCCAGTCGCCGACCTCGTCGTCGACCAGGAGCTCGTGGCTCGTGGCCGAGAGGGCCGACAGTTGCTGCGAGCGGGCGGGAGCACCGCCTTCTGGCATCATCACCTGCTGGTCCCAGCTGAGATACATCGAGGCAAACCGAAGGTTACTGATACGGCGCCACCGCGTGAGAAGCTCGTCGTAGACAGCGGGGCCGTCGCCATCCGTCGGTTCCGTCGTCGCCATGGCTTGGCTGGATGGCGCGACAACCGTCAATACTTCCATTCGTTGCGACCACGAGACAACGTCCGCCAGGACTGGGATTTGAACCCAGAATCCCGTGAGGGAACACGCTCTCCAAGCGTGCGCCTTACCGTTCGGCCATCCTGGCTCGTTCGGACCGTAGCCGCCGGACCGGCTAAATGTCTTGCGAGCGTTCGGTGGCTTCGAGCCGGGCGACGAGGACCTCGGTCACCACCGCACTCGAGAGGACCACCCCGACGCCGAGGGCGACGACGAACCACGCGGGGACCTGCCAGGTCCCGAGGACGGCATAGGCGCCCCAGAGCCCGAGGTAGACGAGCCCGGCAAGCGCCCCGGCGATGGCCCCGGTGCGCCCGATCACGGCCGGCGAGCCACCGCCTCGACCTCGACGCTCGCCCCCTTGGGCAGTGAGCCCACCTCGAACGCGCTCCGGGCCGGTGGCTCCGCCTCGAAGTACGACCCGTAGACCTCGTTCATCCCCTCGAAGTCGTCGATGTCGTCAAGCATCACGGTCACTTTGATCGTCTCCTCGAGGCCGCTGCCGGCCGCCTCGAGGACGGCCGCGACGTTGTCGAGCGCCAGACGAGTCTGCTCGCCGATCGGGGCGTCTACGCGCAACTCCCCCGCTGGCGTGAGGGGGATCTGTCCGGCCGTGAACACCAGGTCATCGGTGGCGATCGCCTGGCTGTACGCGCCGACCGCGGCGGGTGCATCGTCGGTGTGGATGACATCGCGCATGCTCCGGCCTGCGGTGGGCATCCCCTTAATCCGTGCCGTCGGCGGTGAAGATGCCGCGACCGCGTGCGAGGACCGCCCCCACCTCCTCGGGATCGAGGTTACCCCCGCTGACGACCGGTACCACCACCCCCTCGGGGTCGATGGCACCGTCGAGGAGGGCCGCCACGGCGGCCGCACCGGCGTGCTCGGCGAGCACCCGCTCGGACGCGAGCAGGTGGCGGATGGCACCGGCCAGCGCGTCGTCGTCGACGGTGACCACCTCGTCAACGTGGGCCTGCATGACCTCGAGGGGCAATGCACCCACGTGGCGAGTGGCCATTCCCTCGGCGACGGTCTCGACCGCGTCGAGCTCGACCACGTGGCCCGCCTCGAGTGACGCCGACGCGGAGGTTGCCCCCGCCGCCTGCACCCCCACGACCCGCGTGCCCGTCTCCGCGAACGCAGTGGCGATCCCCGCGATCAGGCCACCGCCACCGATGGGCACGACCACGGTATCGACCGCTGGTGCGACCGCGCGAATCTCGAGGCCGACGGTACCCTGGCCGGCGACGACGAGGGGGTCCTCGAACGCGTGGATGAAGGTGCGATTCGCGCGTCGCTCGAGCTCGCGGGCGTGCGCCGCTGCCTCGTTGTAGTCCTCGCCGTGCAGGACGACCTCGGCGCCGAGGCGACGCGTCGACGACACCTTGCCTGCGGCGGTCGCCTCCGGCATGACGATGGTGGCGTCGACGCCCACCCGCCGGGCGGCCAACGCGACCCCCTGGGCGTGGTTGCCGCCGCTGGCGGCGACGACGCCCGCCCGGGCCTCCCCGTCGGACAACGCGGCGAGACGGTTGGTCGCCCCGCGAATCTTGAACGAGCCGGTGCGCTGGAGCGTTTCGAGTTTTAACCGGACGGTCGCGCCCGTGCGGCGAGACAGGTCGTTCGCCGGCCACAGCGGCGTCTCGCGGACGTGCTCGGCGATGCGATCCCGGGCGGCCTCGACGTCGGCAGGGGCGATCACGGACCGAGTACCGTCGGCCGCCACCGGACGCTCATCGTTGCTCGAGGGGGACGAAGTCGCGGTCGTCCGGCCCGGTGTAGCGCGCCCGGGGGCGGATGAGGCGATTGTCCTGCTGGTACTCGATGACGTGGCCGATCCAGCCGGCCGTCCGACTCAGCGCGAAGATCGGCGTGAACAGGTCCATCGGAATGCCAAGCTGGTCGTAGACGATGCCGGAGTAGAAGTCGACGTTGGGGGCGATGCCCTGCTCGATGAGGCCCTCCTCAGTGAGGTACGTCTCGATCGCCTCGGCGTACTCGATGTAGGTGGCCTCGCCGTCGGCGGCGGCCAGCTCGACGGCCTTCTCGTTGAGGATCGTGGCTCGGGGGTCCTTGACCCGGTAGACGCGGTGGCCGAACCCGGGTACGCGCTCGTTGCGCCGTTGCATCTCCTCGACCCACTCGACCGGGCCGCTGTCGCTATCCTCGATGTCGCGAAACATCCGCATGACCTCCTGGTTGGCGCCGCCGTGGAGGGGACCGCTCAGGGCGCCGATGCCGCCGGTCACCGACGCGTACAGGTCGGCCATCGTCGACCCGATGACCATCGACGTGAAGGTCGAGGCGTTCAGGCCGTGGTCGGCGTGGAGGATCAGCGCCATGTCGAAGGTCTCCCGGGCGAGGTCCGTGCCCGACTGGCCGCTCATCATGCGCAGGAAATCGCCCGCGAACGACCGCGACGGGTCGGGTTCGACGGGCTCGCGGCCCTCCCGGTAGGCCTCGAAGGCCGCGATGATGGTGGGGACCCTCCCGAGGATGCGCACGCCCTTCTCGCGGCTTTGCTCGACGTCGCCCGTCGTGAACGAAGCCTCGTCGTCGTAGGCCGACAGCATCGAGGTTCCGGTGCGCAGTGCCGCCATGGGATCCTCGTCGGCCGCCGCGAGGGCCGCAAGCGCGTCGAGGACCGCCGGGGGGAGGGCACGCTCCGCGGCGAGAGCCGCCTGGAACCGCTCGAGCTCGGGCTGGGTGGGAAGCTCGCCGTACCAGAGGAGGTACACGACCTCCTCGAAGCTCGCGTTGCGGGCGAGTTGCTCGATGGGGTAGCCACGGTAGATTAGCTTGCCGGCCTCACCGTCCACGTAGCTCAACCCGGATTCGTCGACGAGCACCTCGTCAAGTCCCTTTGCAAGCTCTTCGGACATGGTGTGAGCTAACCGAGGTGCGGGGAAAAGCGTACCGTCTGGTCCCGGTTAGTGAGGGGCGTCGTGGGCCGCTCGCCAGAGGGCGCCGACGGTCATCACGAGGGCGATCACGACGGCGATCGACAGGCCGAGGACCGCCCCGAGCAGGACGTAATAGGTGGGGTCATGGACGGTCTCCTCCGGCGAGATGACGAAGGCGTAGTAAACCCCGACGGCCACCACGAGACCGACGACCAGACCGAAGCCGAAGTTGCGTGCGGCGTGGCCCTTGTCGAGCAAGCCGGCCAGCCCGGGGTCATCGACCGCGTCGTCCATGGGCGAGGCCTCGGCCGCGAGCGTCAAAACTGCCTCGACTACCGGTAGGCCTCGAACTCCTGGCCGAACGCCACGGAGGTGGCGACACCGACGAGGCCGATCGCGCTCGCGATGGCAAAGGCGACCGTCGGGATGAGGAACTCTCAGATGACGCCCACGAGGAGCCCACTCGGGATGACGATCAACCCACGAACGAGGTGGGACGATCCAGTGACGCGACCGCCCGCCTCGGCCGGGCCGAGGATCAGGGCCTTGTGTGCGGGAAGCCCCGCGAAGCGAAGCCCCGAGAACGCGAACAGCGCGAGCGAGAGCACGAGCACGTCCCGCTCCAGGGCGAGGAACTGCCGCTGCGGACCGGCCACCGGCTCCTCCTCGACAATGGTGGACGCGTCCACGCGACTCCGTTTGGGTGCCCCGGTAACCCGAGACCGCCAGAATCTTTAGGGTCCGGTCGCCTTCGCATCGGCAATGACCGAGCTGGGGTCGGCGCGCGCCGAGCCGGGCGAGATCGCCCGGGGGCGCCTCGCCGTCGGCGAGACCCGTGACGGGGCGGAGCTGGCGCTGCCCGTCGCGGTCGTCGAGGGGGCCACCGACGGGCCGACCCTGTACCTGCAAGCGGGGAGCGACGGCGACGAACTCAACGGCGTCATGGTCATCAGCCGCCTGTTGCGTGGCCTCGATCCCAAGGACCTCTCGGGGACCATCCTCGCCGTCGCCGTGGCCAACCTGCCCGGCTTTCGCCAGGGGACCCACCGCAATCCCATCGACGACACCAAGCTGAACCGGGCCTACCCCGGCAATCCCGAGGGGTCATTGAGCGAACGCATCGCGGCGACGACGTTCGATGTGGCGACCCGTGCGGACCTGGTGTTGGACCTTCACCAGGGGGCGACGAGCCGCATGATCGACGAGGTTCGTGTGCGTTGTGGCCGCCATCATGACCTCCACGAGGACTGCATCGAGCTCGCCAAGGCGTTCGATTGCGGGTACGTCCTCGACCAGCAGGGGCCGGACGGCCAGCTCGCCAGAGCCGTCTGTGACGAGGGTGTCCCCGCGGTCGACCCGGAACTCGGTGGGAGCGTGGGGGTGGACGAGGCGAGCGTCGAGGTCGGCCTCCGGGGGATCGAAAACGTCCTCGTCGCGTACGGCCTGCGCGAGGGCGAGCTCGAGCGCCGTCGCCAGACGCGCGTGCGGGGCTTCGACCAGTACCACAGCCCGCGCGGCGGGCTGGCCGAGGTCGTCCCCTCGCTGGGCGATGAGGTCGACCGGGGCGACGACCTCGTCCGCATCTACTCGGTCGTCGGCGAACACGTGACCACGGTGACCGCCGAGGATCCGGGCATCCTCTGGCGGACGCGACGGCGGCCACAGACCGCGACCGGCGAGTACGTCTGCTCGGTCGGCATCGACGTCGATGCCGTCTGAGCCGCCCGCGACGGTCTGCGCCAGGTGTGACGAGCGGTACGCCCCAGCCGCCACCGAGCCACACCGCTGTTCGTGTGGCGGCCCCCTCGAGATCGATGCCACCCTCGGCGTGCCCGAACCGCTGGACCGTGCCCGAGACGGCCTGGCGGCGATGGCGTCGGCGCTGCCCGGCGCCACGCCCGTCGACCTCGGAGCCGGTGGCACACCCCTCATCCGGGTCGAGGAGTTCCGGAGCCGCTTCAAGCTCGAGTACGGCAATCCGACAGGTAGCTTCAAGGACCGCGGCGCGGCCATGACCGCCGCGAGGGCACGGGATCTCGGCGTGGACCGGCTCCGGGAGGACTCCTCGGGGAATGCGGCCCGGGCGCTCGCCGCCCACGCGGCCAGCGCCGACCTATCGGTCCGGCTGTTCGTGCCCGCGGCAGCTGGACCCGCCACAATCTCGGCCCTCGAACGTACCGGTGCCGAGGTGGTGGCGATCGAGGGTGACCGCCACGCGGTCGAGGCGGCGTGCCTGCAGGACGAGCACGGCTGGTACGCCAGTCACGCCTGGCGGCCGTCATTCTACGCGGGGACCGCCACGCTGGCGTTCGAGCTCGTCGCCCAGGGGACCCGACCGATTCGTGCCCTGGTGATGCCGGTCGGCCACGGAACGCTGTTGTTGGGTGTCCATCGCGGGTTTCGCGCCCTCGAGCGAGCTGGAGCGATCGACGAATGTCCCCGCCTGATCGCCGTCCAGCCGGCCGACGGTGGGTCGCTCATCGAGGTGGATCCGCCCGGAACGAAGCCGATCGCCCCGGGTGTGCGCATCGCCGAACCCGCCAGGCGGGCCCAGGTCGAGGCGGCCATCGATGACAGCGGCGGGCGCGTGGTACCCGTCGAACCGGCGACGATCGAACGCGCCCACCGCGACCTGCACGGACAGGGGTTCGCAGTCTGTTCGACCAGCGCCCTGGCGCTGGCCGGCCGGCGATTGATCGATGCCAAACACCCGGTGGTCGTCCTCACGGGTCGCGATCGCGGCCGGTGAGCGGGGCGAGCCGGTTGTTTTACGTCGCATCGGTGGGTCACCCCATGCATGGTCGACGAGGAGGTTCCGGAGGAGCTCACGCGGCTGGCGGAGAAGATCCACGCCGAGTATCTCGATTCCGAGGTGGCGATCGCCACGGCGCTGGCCGAGGCGGATGGGCCACTCGACATCGAGGCCCTTGTCGACGAGACCGGCTACACCGAACGAACCGTCAAAAAACGCGTCGACTCCCTCGAGGAGCGCCTGGGCGGAGCGCCGTTGCTCACCCGACCCGCGGCAGGATCGGTTCGCCTGCACCCACGGGTTGCGACGGCCCTGCAGGCCCACGCCGAGGGTGCCTAGCGTTCGGGGTGGACGGGCGCGTCGAAGCCGCCCCTGACGAGCGGCTTGGCCAGATGGCGACGGGCCGTCGGTGGGACCTCGTACCAGCCGACCGCCAGTTCACGGTCCATGGGGGCGACGCGACGGCCCGGTCGGTGGCTGTCGCAGGCTCGACACCGGTAGCCCTGATCGACGCCCGCGCTTTCCATGCGGCGACCGCAGTCCGGACAGGCCGGGACGACCCGGCGAAACCGCCTGGGTCGTCGGAGCGCGAACTTCTCAAGCTTGAGCGTCCCGTCGGTCACCTCGCCACAGACCGTCACCCGGTCGCCGACGACGAGGGCGCGAACCCGGTCGCGAAACCGACCCGTGGGGGCGAACGCGACGCAGCCGAGGTCGCCCTCGCCGGCACGGATGCGAACGTGGACGTGGCCGCCCCGTCGGGTGTCTGGGGTGTCGACAACGCCCCCGGAGACGGCGTACGATCGGTCGTTTCGCACCGCCGCCGCGCTCGCCGGCCGGAGGTGCTGGTCGGTGCCCTGGTTGGTGAGATAGGTCGCGGTGCGCTCGATCGGTTCGGCCTCGAGGGCCGTTCCAGCCGCCCGCACGGCCGCCGGGGTGTCGCCCCTGATGCCGACGAGGACGGGCCCCGGTGCGTTCGGGACACAGACCGCCTCACCGGTGTCGCGGTCGATCGTGTCCCAGGTCAGCGGGTAGGTCCGCTCGGCGGCGTGCCACAACGATCGATCGTCGATCTCCCGGGGGGTGCCCCGGTTCACCGGTTCGCGATAGGCCAGCCATTCGGCGGTCCAGCCCGAGAGGGCGGTTCCGGCCCCGATGGCGGCTGACGCGCCGATGAGGCCCCGTCCGGTCCCCCGTGACCACGTCTCGGCGTCGGCCGCCGCCAGCCGCTCGCGAGCGACCGCCGGGTCCACGAAGTCACGGATCGCGCGCCAGGTAATCTCGTGCAACGACGCCGACCGGCTGGCGTCCACCACGGCGAGGCCGGGGTTCGTGGCCGGCTCCTCGACGGCCAGGTCGGCGATGAGGGGCCTGGCGATGGCGAACGCGTCTGCCGGGTCGGCGGCCGTCTCGATGGCGACCGCGGCGTTGCCCCGGGTCTTTTGCGCCACGGCCGGATTCAGGCGGACGAGCCGGCGAGCCGACACCGACCAGCCGGCAGCCGCCAGCGCGTCGGCTACGCGCGCGCCCACGTACGTCGTGCACATCCCGGCCTCGCGGGAATCGGTGTCGTCAAGGCCAAGGACGGCGGGCATCGCCTCGGGGTATCGGGGCCGCGGATATGCGGCTTTCGCCGGAGCGTCGGGTGGTTCGGACCGCCGCAAGCCCTATTACTAACCACTTTCAATCTATAAAATACCATGTCGCGGTCCGCCCTCGTAGAGAACGTCACCGCCATGTTGCGGGACGCCGGCTACGTGGTGAGCGACCGCTGTGCGATCCGTCCGAAGAGCTTCGATCTGGTCGCGCGCTATGGGGACTCGATCATCTTCTTCAAGATCCTCGGCAACATCGACGCCTTCGACGCCAGAACCGGCCAGGAGATGACCCGCCTCGCGAAGCTGTTCGAAGCGACGCCGATGGTCATCGGCCTGCGAAGCCGCGACGAGGATCTCAAACCGAGCGTGGTCTACTTCCGCCACGGCGTGCCCGTCATCAGTCCCGACACGGCGTTCGACCTCTTCATCGAGGAGGTCAACCCGCTGATCTACGCCGCTCCGGGCGGGCTGTACGTGACCATCGACAGCGAAGTGTTGATGGACGAGCGCGAAAAGCGCGGCTGGAGCCTCGGCCGGTTGGCCTCCGAACTCGGCGTCTCGCGTCGGACCGTCTCGAAGTACGAAAACGGCATGAACGCGAGCATCGACGTCGCAATGCAACTCGAGGAGCTCTTCGACGCTCCGCTCACGAATCCGGTGGCGATCCTCGAGGATGACGAGGTCGTCGACGACCACCGCGAGGAGCCCGCACCGGCGGATGACGAGGCGGCCCCCATCACGGTGGAGTTGCTCACGCACGCGGGCTTTCATGCCACGGCGATCAACCGGGCGCCATTTCGGGCGATTGGCGACGACGACGATACCGACCGCGGAGTCGTCATCACGGGACAGTCGGACTACACCCGGGCGGCGAAAAAGCGTGCGCGGATCATGGGCTCGATCGGTCAGGTGACCGGATCACAGTCGGTCTACATCGTCGAGCAGGCCCGTGAGGACGCCATCGAGGGGACCGCCATCGTCGAACGCGAGGAGGTCGAAGGGATCGAGGAAAGCGACGACCTCCGGTCGATGATCGACGCACGGGCACGCTGACCGCCGCAGACCGGGGCCACCCGCAAGCGTTTTTTCCACACCCCCAGTAAGCCGGCCATGGCGAATTGTCCGCTGGCGGATGAATGCCCCAGTTTCTCAGAGCGGATCGAGGGCATGGGCTGCCAGCATTACGGTGATCGGGGTGGCCAGGAGTGGTGCAATCACTATCGCCAGCCCATCAGCGAACTCAAAACCCAGCCGGTCAAGTCCGGCGAGGAGGTCGTCGTCGAGGTGACCGACATCCACGAAAGCGGGGCGGGCGTCGGTCGCACCGAGGACGGCTTCATCGTGCTCGTCGACGGGGTGTTGCCGGACGCCCGGGCTCGGGTGGAGATTACGCGGGTGCACTCGAACCACGCTCGCGCCCGCGAGCTCGAGCGACTGCCCCTCGAGCCGGAGGGTGAGGCGGCCGAGGCCGATGTCGAGGCGACAGACGATGACGAGTCGGCGGCGGACGCCGACGAGGATGATACCGACGCGGAGCCAGAGCGCCCCCACCTCGGCAGTCGCGACAACTTCTGGGGCAACTGACCGCGGTCGGTCGTCGGATAACCCTTTGACCGCCCGGCGACAGTGGCCAATATGGACCTAAAGCTCGATGGCCAGTCAGTGCTCGTCCTCGCCGGCACGAGCGGCCTCGGTCGGGGGGCGGCCACGGCGCTCGCCCGTGAGGGGGCCGACGTGACGGTCTGTTCGCGAACGCAAGCAAACGTCGACGAGGCGGTCGACGAGCTCCGGTCGATCGCCGAGGGGCCGGTGCACGGCCGCCGGTGCGACCTCACCAATCCCGACGACGTCGCCAGGACCGTCGACCGGACGGTCGAGGCCACCGGCGGTCTGGACGTGCTGGTCGCCTCCACCGGCGGTCCCACGCCGGGGCCGCTCGCCGAGCTCGACCGAGACGACTGGTATGACGCCTTCGACCTCCTGGTGATGGGCCTCGTGAGCGCCCTCGACGCGGCGCGCCCCCATCTCGCCGCCGGCCACGGTGGCTCCGTCGTCGCAATCACCTCGACGTCGGTCCGCGAGGTGATCGACGACCTCGCGCTGTCGAACGCGGTGCGCCGGACCGTCATCGGCCTCGTGAAGACGGCCGCCCGCGAACTCGCGCCGGACGTGCGGGTCAACGCCGTCCTCCCGGGGCCACACGCGACGCCGCGCATCGAGGAGCTGATGGCCGACCAGGTCGCCCGCGGCGAGGTGGCCGACCTCGAGGCGGCCCGGGCGGCCTGGATCGAGGACGTCCCGCTTGAGCGCATGGGCGATCCGGTCGACTTCGGCGACGTGGTCGCGTTTCTCGCGAGCGAGCGTGCCGGCTTCGTCACGGGGTCCTGTCTGCCAATCGACGGCGGCCGACTGCGCAGCTAATCGGCCGACGCAAGCGCGGTGGCGGTGTGCTCGATGAGCGCCGCCGGAGACAGCTCCTCGAGTGCAGGGTCGGCCAGGCGCAGGCGCAGGCGGGGGCGGCCGACGTCGATGGGTTCCGACTCGGTGTCGATGATACCGGCATCGGTCAGGTCGGACTTCTTTCGCGAGAAGGTGGCCTTGCTCGCCAGTCCGACGTCCTCGCCCCACTTGCTGACCTCATAGAGGAGGTCTCGATGTCTGGCCGCGACCAGCAGGCTGAGCACGACTTCGTCGACGGGGTCGGGGTCGGCGTCCATCGCGGTCAGGCCACGTTCGAAGGTGTCGCGTCGGTTCGACCCGAGTCGGTTGGCCAACGACGAGAGGATCCGGCTTCTGGCGGGCGTGTGCAGGACGAATCCGTCGGCGTCGACGAAGCGATCGGTACAGGTCGCATACACCTCGGACACGAACGGCTGGTTCTCCGTCCCGAGGGCGCCGACACGACCATCGGCCTCGATGACCACATACAGCGACCCGCCATCGACCACCACGGACGACGTCGGGGGGTCGGTGACGTACCGGATGTCGAGGTGGCCCGCCTCGACCATATCGGACGCGAGACTCGCCGCCGGGAATGATCGCAGGGTCGTCTTGAGGGTGTGCTCACCCGCGAGCAGTCGGACCTCCCCGGCCGGCGTCGCGTCCGCGACGCCCCATCGAAGAAAGCCCCGGAGCGCGTTCGTGGACGGGCCGACAAGGACGGCCTCGTCGCTCAAATCGGGACCGAACCGGTCGAAGAGTGATGGAAAGGTCGTGGCCACGAATTCCTCGGCCATCGCGGTAGTACTCTTTACGTCGAGAGCGATTAAATTTTATCGGCTCGACGCCCGAGTTATTTTCCGGTTAACCCGCTCACTGGCAACCATTCAGCAGTAACAATAATGTTGAATGGTATCGGAAAGATAAGGCCGATGAACATTGACGAAACGTCCACGCCGTCCGACTATTTCAGGGTCCGGATGGGTTCGTCCGTGTTGCCACGGAATCGACCGACGGAATCGGGTTTGTGAACGGTTGACGTGACGATCAAGGTGATGGTGACAGATATTGCCGCCATCTATCCTGTCCCGGGAAATACCAAAACCCACATATATCCATGAACGCTAGATGTGGACGACGATGTACGACATTACCGGGTTCCAACGCGACCTCCTGTATGTCATCGCGGGTCTGGACGAGCCCCACGGCCTCGCCATCAAGGACGAACTCGAGGAGTACTACGAAACCGAAATCCACCACGGCCGCCTGTATCCGAACCTTGACACCCTGGTCGACAAGGGCCTCGTCGAGAAGGGCCAGAAGGACCGCCGGACCAACTTCTACACCCTGACCAGCCGGGGCCGTCGCGAGATCGAAGCCCGGCGCGAGTGGGAACAGCAGTACGTCTGATCGCGAGCAGCCCGACCAGTAGATCCGCCGCGCCCGCTCGGAGCTTTATACCGGATCCCGCCGTAGCTGTCGGCACACCCGGGAGGGGATACCACCATGACCGACTATCACGACCACGCGACCGACATCCACGAGCAGTTCGACGAGCACCTCGACATCAGCGTCGACGAGATCGCCGACCGTCTCGAAACCCTCGTCGACGAGTACAAGGTTCCGCTGTCGGAGGCGCGTCGCAGCGTCATCAGCCATTATCTCGACGAGGCTGGCCTCGAACGCGACGCGATCGGCGGGCGCGAGGACGGCCTCACGCCGATCGCCGAGATCGACGCCCCCGAGGAGTGGCTCACGATCGAGGCCACCGTGGTCGAACTCTGGGAGCCGCGGTCGGACGCCGTCGCCCAGGTCGGCCTGCTCGGCGATCCCAGCGGGACGATCAAGTTCACGAAGTGGGCGAAGTCGGACCTCCCATCCCTGCAAGACGGCGCGAGCTACCGCCTCGAGAACGTCGTGACCGACGAGTACCAGGGCCGCTACTCGGTCAAGCTCAACAGTACCACCACCATCCAGGAGCTTGATGAGGCCGTCGACGTCGGCCGGGCGACGGAGGAGCTCGAGGGCGCCCTCGTCGACATGCAACAGGGGAGCGGGCTGATCAAGCGCTGCCCGGTCGACGACTGTACCCGCGTGCTTCAAAACGGCCGGTGTGCCGAACACGGCGAGGTCGACGGCGAGTTCGATCTGCGCATCAAGGGCATCCTCGACGACGGCCTCGAGACCCAGGACGTCCTCTTCGACCGCGAGGCGACCGAGGCCGTCGCCGGCATCGACCTCGAGACGGCCAAGGAGATGGCCAAAGACGCGCTCGACACGACCGTCGTCGCCGACGAGATCGCCGACCGTGTCCTCGGGCGGTACTACCGCATCGAGGGCCCGACCGTCGGCCGGTACGTCCTCGTCGAATCGGTCGAAACCCTCGACGCACCGGAGGCAACCGAGGAGCTCCTCATCGAGGCGAGGTCGATCTGAGATGGCCAGCCTCCGCGAACCCGCCGTCCGCGTGTTTGCCCGCGAGCTCAACGACGCCACGGAGACCTTCTCGACGTCCGACGAGGAGCGGGCGCCGGTGTACGTCCTCCTCCCGACGGGCGCCCGGGCGAATCGCGTCTTCGCCGTCGGCACGCTCACCGAGACGGATGACGTCGGTGACGACGGCACCTACTGGCGCGGCCGCGTCATCGACCCCACGGGCACGTTCTTCGTCTACGCCGGCCAGTATCAGCCCGAGGCGATGGCCGCGTTGCGCCGGGCCGACACGCCGGCGCACGTCGCCGTCGTCGGCAAGCCACGCACCTACGAGACCGACGGCGGCGACGTCAACGTCTCCATTCGCCCCGAGCGGGTCGTCACCGTCGACGAGTCGGTCCGACGCCGGTGGATCGTTGAGACCGCCCGACAGACCATCGACCGCCTGAAGACCTTCGCCGAGGGCGAGGCGGACGACGTCGTGCGGGCGACCAACGCCTACGGCGACGACGTCGAGCCCTACCGCGAGGCAGTCGTGCGCGCGATCGAGGGCCTCGAGGCCGAGGATGCGGCCGAGATGCCCTCGGAGGCGACGGGCGTCTGACGAATCGTTAAGTGCGCCTGGCCCATACGACTGGGTCCGGTATGGGCAACAAGGACACGACGCTGACCTTTCGCGTCACCGAGGACACGGCCGACGCCCTCCGTCAGATCGCCGACCAGCGAGATCTCCCCCTGTCGGCCGTCTTCCGCGATTACGCGAACGCCCTGGTCGCCCACGACGGGCGCATCTCCGTCGTCCCCGAACATCAGGTCGACGAGGCCAGCGTCGACGACAGCGAGTTTCCGCCCACCGTCGAGGTGCCCACGGGCTTCGTGCGCGAGCACGAACGCCTCGAGCTCGAAAACGACCACCTCCGCGAGCAGCTCGAGGAGTACAAGTCCTACGTGACGGAGCTCCTCGAAGAGCTCGAATCCCACGAGACGGATGAGGACGAGGAGGTCATCGACCTCGAGGAGCTCGACCGCGAGCTCGACATCGACCCCGATCGGCGCTCTTACAAGCTGGGCTGATCGCCCGCCTCGACGCCGCGTCGCAACGCCGCCGCCCGGTCGGCGGCCTCGGGGCGGCCCTCGACGGCCGCCAGGTCGCCGAGCGCGTCGAGGCGACGGATCGCGTCATCAAGGTATCCGACCAGATCGGCCTCGTAGGCGTACAGGTGGTACCGATCGCCCATCGCGTCGACGATGCTAGCCGGCGCCAACCCCTCGAGCCTGGCCGTCAGCACCCACCGACACAGCTTCTCCTCGGCGTGGCCGCAGTACGGGTTCGCCTCGCAGTCGCAATCGAGCAGGTCGCGATTGAACGCGAGCACCCGCTCGCGCACCGCGTCGTCCAGCCGGTCGATCCGATCGCCAGTGAACAGCCGATCCAGCGTCGCACCCGCGAAGGCCGCCCGGGGAAAGGCGGTGTCGAGTTGGTCGGCGAGCTGGCGATGGTCGCGGACGTAGACCTTCTCCGGGAACGCCACACGGGCGCTTCGACGCCGGAGAAGAAAAGTGACCGGGCACCCACGGCCGTCACCGGCCGTACAGCAGGTACGAAGCCACGACGAACGTACCGACCGCCCCAAGGAGAAAGACGCCGATCGGCAGCCACCCGGGCGCGTCGGCCCCCGCCAGCTCATCGGCAACGGTGGCCACGACCGAGCCGACGAGGATGGACCCGACCAGGAGGACGATGCCGAGAAGGGTCGACGAGATCACGCTCGATTCGCCCGCCGTTCCGTCTTCGTCAGATCGTGTCGACAGGTACAGCCAGACGCCGACGAGACCGGGGATGACGCCCATCAGGAACAACAGGGCGATGCCGATGACCCAGTGCCACTCGATCGGCTCATCCCGCATCAACACGAGCAGATACGCCGTGCCGACGACGGCGAAGACCAGGAGGATGACCGTCAACTCCACGGGACCGAGCCCGCCGATGAAGCCGATGGAGACCATGTGACAGATTCCAGACTGAAGTGGTAATAACCATTTCTCATTCGAGCCATCGACCGCGGCACCGACGGTCAGGGACCCGCGCGAAGGGCGAGCGCGAGCCACGGGGTGGTCCGATCAGTGTCACCGGTTGACCGCCATCAGCCTGCAACGGTCACACGTGAGCCCGCCGGCAGGTGAAGCGATCGTGTCGGCTCAGCCGTCGTACCGCCGGACCGCCTCGACCAGGCGGGCTGTCCCCCACTCGAGGGTCTCGACGGGGATGCGCTCGTCGCCGCTGTGGGCCAGCTCGAGAAACGGCAGATCGCCCGTTTGCATCGGCAAGAAACCGTAACTCTGGACGTCGACGCGCGACAGATGGCGGCCGTCGGTCGCACCGAACATCACCAGTGGAATCGCGACGCCGTCGGTGGCCTCCTCGAGCACGCCCGCGAGGTCGTCGAACAGGCCCATGTCCGGCGCCGGCGGGCCGGGGTCGAACCGGATGACCTCGAAGTCGACCGACGCAATGCCGGTCGCCTCGCGCAGCTCGGCCATCACGTCGGCCGGCTCCTGGCCGGGGACGAGGCGACAGTCCAGCACGACCGAGACCGCCTCCGGGACGACGTTCTCCTTGTCACCGCCCGAGAGGATCGTCGCGTTGGCCGTGTTGTGGAGCAAGGCGTCGAGCATGCGCGCCTCCGGTCCGAGCTCGTCGAGGACGGCGTCCGTTCGGGCGGGATCCAACAGCGCGCGAAACGTCGCCGCCCGGTCCGGGTCGGATTGGGCGTCGGCGATCGCCTCGAGCATCTCCTCCACCGCCGGCGTCACGTGGACGGGCAGGCGGCGTTCGTCCAGCGCCGAGAGGAAGCGACCCAGCTTGCCCACGGCGGTGTCTGCCGTCGGCAGGGATGCGTGGCCGCTCTCGCCGCGGATCGTTGCCTCGAGCCAGCAGACTTGCTTCTCGTTAACCTGGATGGGGTAGGTCTCGACGCCGCCGAAGGAGAAGGAAAACCCCCCGAACTCACCGAGCGCATACTCGATGTCGGTGAACAGCTCGGGGTGCTCGTCGACGAGAAAGGACATGCCGGCGTCGCCGCCGGCCTCCTCGTCTGAGAGGGCCATGAAGACAAGGTCGCCGGCCGGCGGTTCGTCGCGCTCGGCCAGCCGGAGGACGGTCGCCAAGAGCATGGCGACCCCGGATTTCATGTCGAGGGCACCCCGGCCCCAGACGTGGCCGTCGGCGACGACGCCCTCGAAAGGGTCGTGCGTCCAGTCCTGGTCGGTGACGGGGACCACGTCGACGTGGCCGTACAGCAACAGCGCCGGCGCCTCGCCGCCCGGGACGCGCGCGACCAGGTTCGGCCGGTCAGGATCGGTTGCGTAGGTTTCGCTGTCGATCCCGTAGGCGTCGAGCACCTCAGCGATCCACTCGATGCAGGGGCGCTCGTCACCCGGCGGGTTCACCGTCTCGAACTGGATGAGGTCCCGAAGGAGATCGACCGGTCGCTCGTGGAGGTCAGTGGCGACCTCGGGGTCGGAATTGGCCATATATCATGCGGTGAGTGGGAACTGTATGAAACCCTGCTAAGGAAAACTATATTGCCGAGAATCGGTAACCGCGGAATGCGTCCGGGTTGGGGTAGTGGACTATCCTTCAGCCTTGTGGAGGCTGGGACGCGGGTTCGATTCTCGCACCCGGACCATCAAAAATTTTACATTAGGACCCATAACTAACTCACGCAACAATCGGCTTTTCTTAGCTAGTTTAATATATATTTGAAATAATATATTTATGCCTCTGTGTCGAATCAGTGGTATGCCCCGATGTCCGACCTGTAGCCGACAGTTCGGATCAATGCGTGGCCTTCGCGTCCATCACACGCAAACCCATGGCGTTCGGTTGCCCAATGAGAAATGTAAGTTCTGTGAAAAACACTTTCATACAAACAATAAGCGACGATATTGCTCAGATGAATGTCGAGAACGTGGGTACAATCAAGAAGGGCCGAACAACCCAAATTACGGTAGGACGAAGGTCGAGACAAGCGAGTGTGAGATCTGCGGGTCGACATTCGAATACTATCCGTCAGATAAGAAGGGGCTATACTGTCCCGAATGCGTAGAGAACGAAGAGTGGCGGGAGGTACCGAAACCGCCGAAAGGGGAAGAACACCGTTGGTGGAAAGGAGGTAAAATAGTAGTCCAGTGTGATACGTGTGGAGATCCGATCCGTCGTTGGCCAAACAAAGTTTACGAACGGAATTTTTGCGAGGAGGATTGCCAAGCCGAGTGGTTTTCTGAGGCCTACACCGGTGAGGGCCACCCCAACTGGGCCGGCGGCGGCAACCGCAACTACGGACCAGGGTGGCGCCGTGCCAAGCTCGAAACCCTCGAACGCGACGCGTTTCGCTGCGTCCTCTGTGGCACCACCCGGGACGACCTCGAGCGCAACCCGGATGTCCACCACGTCATCCCGGTCCGGCTGTTCGACGAGTCACCCGACCACGACCGTTCCGACGCTCACTTCCCGGCGAACCTGATCTCGCTGTGTGTCACCTGCCACCGTCGCGCCGACCACGGCCGGATTCCGCCGCGACTGCTCTGGGACGCCATCGACGTCGAGGTCTCCCTCGCCGACGACCGCTTTCCCGACGCCGCGATCGACGAGGTCGTCCGTACCGAGTTCACCGCCGCGGACTAACGTATCGTGTCGCCCTGGAGGTGGTCAGGAAATCTGCTGTGGTTGATGGCGATACGTCGACCACCCGGCCACGAACCGGACGTGGCCGTCGTCACCGCCGATCGCGGTGCTGGCGACGGGCGTCGTGGACACCCGACGAGACATGGCGACCCCCTCGGTGGACCTACGAGCCACACATCTCGAGCGACGCGAAGATCGCCCCATCCGCATCGGCGACCACCCCCAGGCCGACCGTCGCCAAGCCGTCGGTGAGCATGGCGCGGCGGTGCTCCTCGGAGCCCATCCAGAGGTCGAACAGCCGCTCGGCGATGGTCGATGCCGGTGGTGGGCCGGACCCGCCCGTCGACAGGTAGGCGACGTTCTCGGCGCCGGCGAGATAGCGAAACTCGGACAGTTCGATCCGACAGGCCGGCAGGAGGCCGCGGGCATCGAAGCGATCGCGGACGGCCCCGTCGCCAACGCCGGTGTGGGCGAGCCGCCCGGCCGTGAGCATCGCCCGGCTGTGGTTCGTGCCCATCGCCCGCAGCTCCGGCCGGACCGACACCGGTTCGAGGTCGCGTTCGGTTCGCGCCGCGTTGAGCCGTTCGACGAAGGAAGCTTCCACCGCCGTCCGGTCGACGGCCCCGGTGGGCGTGCCGGTGGCGGGGACGGCCGTCCCGGGAACGTCGGTCGGCGACGGTGCGGGGGTTGGATCCGTCCCAGACTGGCTGGGATCGGGCCAGGGCACGTCGATCGCATCGATGGCCGAGCCGGGGTCGAGGGCGGCCGGGTCGACGGCGCCGCCGGCGATGCCGGCCAGCAGGGCGGCCCCGACGACGGCCACGACGAGGCCCGGACCGGAGACGGTGCGACGGAGCTGCACGGCCGGGACGGAGTGCACGAGCCAGCGGACCACCGGGGGGCCGGGGCGCCAGCCACACCGCGGACAGGTCGCGAGCAACGACCCGGCCTGCCGGCGCCGGTCGCGATCGCACCGCGGGCACCGGTGGCGGTGGCGACCGTCCCGTCCGCGGTGCTCGACCACCCGACCAAGCCAGAGGACCGCCCAGCGGACGACGACGACCGTGACGAGCACCGCGAGGATGGGCACGACCGGACCGGCGGACGCGTCGACGACGAGCAAATAGACCCCGAGACTGGCGGTGATGGCGGCCAGGAGTGACCACCAATGTCGGGTCATCGGGCGTACGGGTGTGCGGACCGCGGGCACGGCGTGAGTGGTCGCATGGGCGTTGTGAGCCGCTCGTTGGTGGGGGTTTCGCCGCGGCAGGGTAAAACCCTCGTCGGTCGGGGCACCACCGACGGTCACGGCCAGGCGGGACGATTACGCGCCCGCTGGCCAGCCCTCACGTGAATAGCACATCTCCCAGAAGGCGAGCTCGAGGCGGGCGCTCGTGAGGAATGCTTGCTCCATCTCGTCATGGTAGCCCGGATGGGCCTCGGCCTGGTCGTCGACGAGGTCGGTCATCCACGCGACGGCCTCGCGGAACTCGTCGCTGGTGTACAGCTCGATCCAGGGGGTATAGCGGTGCTCGCCGTTGGCAAGGGTCGCCACGTGGTCGGCGACGTCGAGGTAGCCCTGACCGCAGGGATAGATCGCGGCGGCGATGACCGGCAGGGGGCGCTCGTGGGCGGTGCGGGTGAGGAAGTTCGTGTAGGCGACACAGGTGGGCGCCTTCTCGACGGCCTCCAGGTCGGCCGTCGAGAGGCCGTAGTCAGCGGCGAACTCCCGGTGGAGGTCCATCTCGTCATCGAGGACGGTGTGCGCCACGTCGAACAGGCCGGTCATCGTCGCCTCGTCGCGGGCAGCGACGCCCGCGAGGGCGAAGGTGCGCGCATACTCGAGCAGGTAGCGGTAGTCCTGCTCGACCCAGTGGCGAAAGGCGGCCGCGTCGAGCGTGCCATCGGCCAGCTCGGTGACGAACGGGTGGTCGTACTGGGCGTCCCAGATGGGCTCGCCGACCGCGAGGAGGTGGTCGCTGAAGGCCATGCCAGCGTGGTGGTTGGGGGATGGGATATAACTTGGTTATATAACCGCAGAATATCACGGTACGGATGGCAGTTGACGTCTACTGCGCCTGCTTCGCCGTCGCCGGGATCCAGTTGCTCGAGCTGGCGATCTCCATCGCGTGCATGATGTCCGTCCGTGAGACGAGGCCGTGCAGGTCGCCGTCCGCGTCGATGACCAACAGGCGTCCGACGTCGGCCGCTTGCATCGACGACATGGCTTCGATCGCCGGTGCCGTCGGTGCGATGGTCTTCAGGTCGGTCGACATGATGTCGCGCACCTCGTAGGCCTCGCGCTCGACGTCGCGAACCTCTTGCGCGTCCGAGAGGGTGACCATGCCGACCGGGCGGCCGTCGGACAGGACGGGATAGCCGGTGTGGCGCTCGTTGAACATCCGCCCGATGAGCTCGGCGACGGAGGCGCTCGGGCTGATCACGTGGAGCTGGTCGACGGGCGTCATCACGTCCTCGACGGTGACGCCGCTGAGTGCCGCCTCGGTCATGACCCGTTGGGCCTCGCCGGAGGCGGCGATGTAGATGAAAAACGCGATGCCGATGAGGACGATGTTCAGGCCGAGCAGACCGACGATCCCCATGAGGAAGGCCAGCAGCTTGCCCACCTCGGAGGCGACGCGGGTGGCGTCGGGGAACGAGCGGTTGCGCGCCAGCAGCGAACGGAGCACGCGGCCGCCGTCCATCGGGAAGGCCGGCAGCATGTTGAAGATGGCGAGGGCGACGTTCATCACCGCGAGATACGCCAACAGGAAGACCAGGATGGGTGGTCCGTCGACGGCGACCAGCGGGACGTAGATGAGCACGCCGAGGGCGACGCTCACGGCCGGCCCGGCGAGCGCGATCGTCAGCTCGTGGCGCCAGTGCTCGGGCATGTCCGACAGCTGGGCGATGCCTCCGAAGATCCACAGGGTGATCGAATCGATGGGATAGCCATACCGGTTGGCCACGACGGAGTGGCCCAGCTCGTGGAAGATGACCGAGACGAACAGCCCGAGGGCACCCGCGAGGCCGACCAGCCACTCGAGGTTGTTGCCCTGGAGGTCGTCCGCGACCACCTCGACGGGCAAGAGCGGGTGGAGGATGTCGAGGAGTTGCTCGATCTGGGAGCCGATGATCCAGGCGAACAGCGGCAAAACCAGCAGGAAAGTGATGTCTAACCGGAGGGGGATACCGAGGACGGACCCGATCCGGAAGCTCTTGAACATTCACCCCCGTCTACCCCGAGGAGCACCATAAGCAACCGGCTCCGCCAGCCTTGATATACGCGCGTCTCGAACGCCACGTAGACGTGGTCCGTGACGAGGCGGTGTCGGTGGTGTTCCTCCATGGCGAGGACGCCGCGGCGATCGACGTCGAGGTTATCGGCGACGGCGAGCGTCGCCGGGGGCACCTCGAGCTGACCGAGACCGATGCAGGACCCCGGCCGGGGCGGTTCGCCTGGCGCACCGACGACGACCTCGAACCGGTCCAGCCCGACCGCTTCGTCGCGCTCGCTCGCGCGGCCGATCGCCGCCGCATCTCCGCGCAGACTGCCGGGAGTGTTCGTTCCGCCCTCGAGGCGATGTTTGCGGGATACCAGCTCGAGGCGAAGACGGTGCGTACCTGTCCGTCCTGTGCAACGCGGGGGCGCTATGAGCCCCTGACCGACGAGACGGCGATCGCGACCGAGGCCGGCGAGCAGTGCCTGTCGTGTGCACGCGACCAGCTCGAGCGCGATCTCGCATATCACGACATCGCCACCTCGGCGGTCGCCGAGCGACTGGCGGGGCTGCTTGAACGTGTCGGCGACCTCGAGCGGGTTCGCCGGCTCATCCAAGGGGAGATCGACCCCGAGCTCACGAAGGTCGACGAGGTGGCCGCGACCGATCCCGACGTGGAGCGCCTCCCGGTCGCGGACCTCGCCGTGAGCGACCGGCTGCGGGGTGTCCTCGAGGGGCGATTTGACCGGCTGCGGCCGGTGCAGGCGATGGCCGTCGAGGCGGGCCTCCTCGACGGCGAGGACCTGCTGGTCGTGAGCGCAACGGCGACGGGCAAGACGCTCATCGGCGAGATCGCCGGCGTCGAGCGCGTCCTCGAGGGGGAGGGGACCTTCCTCTTCCTCGTTCCCCTGGTGGCGCTCGCGAACCAGACCTACCGGGACCTCCAAGAGCGCTACGGCGACGGGCTCGACATCTCGCTGCGTGTGGGCCACAGCCGGCTGCGCGACCCGCCGGGGGGGTTCGACCCGCGCGCAGACGTCATCGTCGGGACCTACGAGGGCATCGATCACGCGCTGCGCACCGGGCGCGACCTCGGCGACATCGGGACGGTCGTCGTGGACGAGGTCCACGGCATCGGCCAGGGCGAGCGCGGCGCCCGTTTGGACGGCCTGATCGCCCGCCTGCACGACTACTGCGAGCACGGGGGTGGCACCACACAGTGGCTGTACCTCTCGGCGACGGTTGGCAACCCGCCGGAGCTGGCCGAGGCCCTCGGGGCGGGCCTCGTCGAGTACGAGGAACGCCCGGTGCCGATCGAGCGCCACCTCGTGTTGGCGACCTCCCGGCGGCGCAAGGCCGAACTGGTCGATCGCCTCGCCGAGCGGGCCTGGCGCGAGCGCTCCTCGAAGGGGTATCGCGGCCAGTCGATCGTCTTCACGAACAGCCGCCGTCGAACCCACGAGCTGGCACGACGGCTGTCCGTCCCGGCCGCGGCCTACCACGGCGGGCTGACCGGCAACGAGCGTTCGTCGGTCGAGACCCGCTTCGCCGAGGGCGATATCGCCGCCGTCGTGACGACCGCGGCGCTTGGCGCCGGCGTGGACTTCCCCGCCTCGCACGTCATCTTCGAGAGTCTCGCCATGGGTATCGACTGGCTGTCCGTGCAGGAGTTCGAGCAGATGCTCGGGCGCGCAGGGCGGCCGGACTATCACGATCGCGGCGTGGTGTATCTGCTCGTCGAGCCGGGCGGGACCTACTTCGGCGGGATGGAGATGACCGAGGACCAAGTCGCCTTCGACCTCCTCGAGGGTGGCGTCGCGCCCGTGGCGGCCAGCTACGACGACGCCACCGCCGCCGAGGAGACCCTCGCCAACCTGGTCGTGGCCGGCACCCGTGCCAAGCGCGTGAACGACCGGATGGTGGGTCGGCTGGACACCCAGCGTGCCCTGGAGGAGCTGCTCGCGAGCGGGCTCATCGAGGGCCTCGAGGTGACGCCACGGGGTCGGGTCGCCTGCGAGCACTTCCTCACACCGGGTGACGTCGACTGGCAGCGCCGCCAGCTCGAGGGTGGGGTCGACCCGCTCGACGTCGTGGCACGCTACGAAGTGCGCGAGATGGAGCGCGGCGAGTGAATCGCTCACGCGCCGTGGGTGCCTCGCAATGGCTCAGTCGGGCGTCTGCACCCGGACGGTCCCGTCGGTCGTCACGTGGACGGCCAGACGGTCGCGCACCTCCCGGGACGCGATGGCGTCGCCGGCCCGGTCGCTGAGGGCCTGCAACAGCGCCGGGGCGTCGTACCGCACCTTGATACCGGCCTCGTCGCAGGCCGCGAAGACCATGTCCGGCACGTCGTACAGCGGCGTTCCCGGCGGGATGGTCACCCGAACCGGGGCATCGAGGCGGTCCGCGAAGGCGGCCGTCGCGCGCGCCTTGTCGACGTTCTCCCGAGCGCTGGCCTCGATGCCAGCCACGTTCGCCCTGGTCGTCCCGAGCCGGTCGGCGATCGTCGACTGCTGGTGGCCGTGCTGGCGCAACACCAGCACCTCGGCCTGCCGGCGCGTAAGGTGCATGGCCGTCGCATCGAAGCCGATTCTGTCGAGATGGGCATCGACGTCGATCCCCTCGAACGCCGAGGACGTCTCGCCATCGGTCGATTCGTTCGTCGTATCCTCGTCGCCGCTGGTCACAGGAGCGCATCGGTGTCGTAACGACAAAGCGTTACGCCTGGCGACGGACGGAACCGGGATCGCGCTCGGGCGTGGCTCGCCCTTATCCGGGCGAAGTCCGTCGCGACATGATCTGGTAGGCGAGGATGCCGGCGACGAAGGCCACGCCGAGGTTGACGACGACGGCCAGCGCACCGATGCCGACCGACAGCGCCAGGTGATCGGACTGCCGCACGTGGGCGGCGAGCGTGACGGCGA
>CAZCYF010000013.1:30010-35306 GCA_964502835.1 uncultured Halobacteriales archaeon
GATGGCAAGCGCGGCCACCGCCTTCATGGGCTCGACGGAGACCGGGAGACCGTAGCGAATCCCCCAGACGATCTGGAAGGCACCGAAGGCGAGCAGCACGTGGGAGAGGGAGATCTCCGTCAGGAGGGCCAGCGCGACGACGATGGGGATGACCGTAATCGAATCCCCTAACGCTCCGGTGACCTCGTTCCAGCCAAAGCTGAGGCGGTGACGATCGGCCCAACGGACGGAATATGCCACTACGAGCGTTCATTCGGGCCGTTTACTTGTGCATGTTCAGTAAGTTGACGAGGTTACCGTCCGTACACGTTGTTGTTAACTATCGTTACGTGCGGCGAACGGGTATCGACCTCCATCGAGGAGGTGAACGTCGAATTTTCGGTACGTGTCCCGCCGGATCGGTGCTCAGTGATTCGCTCCCCCTCCGCCCGACGCCCCAGACCGCCGGGCTCCGTCAGTTCGGTTCGACGCCCGCCACTGTCGAGGGGGCACACGGGTAGTGGGCGCACCACGTCATCGTCGGCCTTGGTATCCTCCTGATAGGTGCTCGCAGCGACGGACGCCCCACCTCAACGGCCATGCGCGTACCACGGTTGCGGCGATCCACTCAATCCCGCGCGACTCGCCAGCCCGCGAACCCCACGATCACTGCGAGGATCCAAAACGCGACCAGCACCAGCAGCGAGCTCTCGGCGAACAGCAACGCATCGAGACCGACGCCGAGGTCGTCCGCGCGAAGCGCCTCGGGAAGGAGATACAACACCGGTGCGGCGACGAGCAACGCTGCCCAGGCCAGGAGGTACCGCCCGAGACGGGCGCCAGATGGCGACATCACGAGCACGTAGCTCACCCCGAGGGCAACCCCGGGGACCGTGACCCACCGCGGAAGCAAGTCCGCCGCGAGCCAGCCGCTTGCGAGTCCAACGACCAGCGCGCCAAGGCCGAGGACGTACGCCTCGAGCGGGTCGAGGCCGTGGCTGTCGAGTCGCTCGCCGAGGGTGCTCATCCGTCCCCACCCCCCACGGCCGGCGTCGGCGGGCGCCCCTCGGGATCGGCCATTGCAGCCACCGCCTCGAGTGACGCCGCCGCGGGGGCCGGCTGGTCGGCCACCGCGCCACCCGGATACGCGCCCAGTTCGGTCTGGAGGTAGGAGGTAAACAGGGTGAGGAACGCCCAGACGTCGCCGAAGCTCCCGTCGCGGTGCTCGATGAACGCCGGCCGCGAGGTGGCGAAGTCGTTGTCGTCGAACGCGTTGTTCGTCGCAGGAGCGGCCAGCGCCAGATCGGTCCGGCCCGAGCCAGCGACGTCGTTGCGTTCGACCGCGTTGTGCTTCGGCCGGTAGAAGTCGTCGTCAACGATCGGCGTGACGGCGATGCCGTAGGCGGCCTGGTCGCGCACCACGTTGTCGACGACGTCGTTGCGCGTCGCGCCGGGGAGCGCGATGCCACAGCCGTGGATCGGGTGCGCCCACGCCGAGTTCGGTGCCGTGAGGTCGTTGTTGCCCCGGACCTCGTTGTGTTCGATGCGAACGCCGCCGGCGACGTGGCCCTGTGGGGCGCCCGCCTGGGAGTCGAGCGTGTTCGGGACGATCCCGACGACGTTATCCCGCCAGATGGAATCGCGGATGACGAAGTCGCCGCCGGCGTTCGTGCCGGAAAAGCCCATGGCGTTGCCCTCCGCGAGGCAGTCCGTGATGACGGCGTGGGCGGGCTGTGACTCGCCGATGTAAAAGCCAGCGTCGTCCGACCCCGAGGCGTAGCAGTGCTCGAAGCGGCCGTGCTCGGCGTTGAACGCGTAGATGCCGTAGCCGCTGATGCCCGGCGCGGTGTTGTTGTACGCGACGACGTGGCTAGCCCGATAGCCCGTCACGCCCGACCAGTAGACGCCATAGGAGCCCCGCCGGACGGTGAGGTTCTCAACGACGATGTCGTCTACCGTCGCCGTGATGCAGGGTTGGCCGGCGAACCCGCCGTCGACGACCACCGCGTCGCGATCCAGCCCGCGGATGGTGAGCTCGGGCGTGTCGTGCACCTGAACGTGCTCCTCGTAGACGCCCGGAGCGACGAGGATGAGATCGCGAGGCGTAGCGGCATCGACGGCCGCCTGGATGCGGTCGTAGCCGTCGCCCGTGGGGTCAACCCGGTGGGTGGTGAACGCATCGTAGGGAGTGGGCTCGTCCTGGTCGCCCCAGTCGGCCGAGCGGGCGGTGCTCGGCCCCGACCCGGTGAACTCGAACGCGGTGGCGCCGACGAGGCCGAGGGTGCCGCCGCCGGCCACGCCACGGAGGAGGTCGCGTCGGTCGATCGCCATGCGACGTTTGCTCACACGGGGGCGACGTATAGCTACCCCAGTCAGGCGTCCGCATCGACGAACACGGCACCCTTCATCCCCTGGCCGGCGTGGGGCCAGCACTTGTACGGGTGCGTGCCCGGATCGGTGAACGTCCGCGACCAGGTGTGGCCCACCTCGGCGACGAGGCCCGCGGGGTTTTGCCAGTCGCCGTCCTCGGACTCGACGTTGTGTGCGTTGCGGTCGTCGACCCACTCGAAGGTGATCGCGGTGTCGGTAGCCACGGTGACCGCCGGGGGGTCGAACCGGAAGCCGTTCGGACCGGCGCCGACCGCGACGGTGAGCTCGCTCACGGTCGTGTGGTCGACGAAGCCGTCGTAGTGGGACACGCCAGCGAACCAGTCGCCGGGCTCGGGCTCGTCAGGCGCCCCATCGTCGCCAAGACAGCCCGACAGGACGACCGCGGCCGCCGCCAGCCCGAGGTACCGCCGCCGGAGCATGGTCGGGACCTCGACGCGGACGGATGTAGCCGTTTCGTCGCCCAGGCGAAACCCTTACGCCGCCGATTGAGCAACGGTTGGACGCGGGACCGTGGGGTAGCTTGGTATCCTTGCGGCTTTGGGTGCCGTTGACCCCGGTTCAAATCCGGGCGGTCCCATCACGTGTGTTCGTCGGCCATATCGGCCGGCGACCCCGGCTCGCTGTGACCGTCGGAATTCAACGCCTATTTTAGCCCGATATCGTGACGGTACAACCAGGATGGGAGTCCTGGGTGCCGCCCTGCACACCCTCCACGGCGCCGGGCTCGACGCGGTACGCGAGGTGGTGTCGCACGTTTGCCTCCGGTATGGCGCCAGCCTCGAGGCGGACCCGGTTCTCGAGGCGGACTGGGACCTCCTCGTCGTGCTGGATGCCTGTCGCGCCGACCTCTGGGCGGAGGTCGCCGGTGACGTCGACGACGTCCCGGTCGGCGAGACGCGGATCTCGCCCGGGGGCACGTCGGTAGAGTGGATGGAGACGGTCTTCGACGGCGAGCGAACGGCCCTCCACGACGTCGGGTACGTCACGGCCAACCCCTACAGCGCCCGCCACGTCCCGGGCGACCGGCTCGCCCACCTCGAGGAGGTGTGGCGAACCGAGTGGGACGACGACCGCGGGACCGTCCCACCCCGGCCGGTCACCGACGCCGCGGTCAGGGTCGGCCGCGAGCACGCCGTCGACCGCCTGATCGTCCACTACATGCAGCCCCACTTCCCGTCGCTCGCCGACAGCCACGACGACGGCGTCACCCTCGACACCTTCGGCGACACCACCCTGTCCGTGTGGGAGGACCTCCGCGTCGGCGCACGGACCCACGAGGAGGTGTGGGACGCCTACGCGGCGAACCTCCGGATCGTCCTCGACGACGTCCGACTGCTGTTGGACAACGTCGACGCCGATCGGGCGGTCATCACCGCCGACCACGGAAACGCGATGGGCGAGCGACACATCCACGGCCACGCGGCGGGGCTCGCGTTGCGGCCACTTCGAGAGGTGCCGTGGGCGGTAACCACGGCCGCCGACCACGGCACGCACCACCCGACGACCGCCCCCGCCGAACCGCCCGACCCGTCGGTCGACGAGCGCCTGCGTGCGCTCGGCTACCGGTGAGCAAGCGAAAGGACCTTGGCCGTTCCGGGCACCGCTTCGGGCCGTGGCATCCGACGGCGGGGCGCCGAACGTCCTCCTGGTCTGTGTCGACTGCCTCCGCGAGGACCACCTCGCGACGGCGGCCGCGGACACGCCGTTTCTCGACCGGTTGCGCGCGGACGGCCTCGCGGCGTCGAACTGCTTCGCCACCGCGACGACGACCAGCCCGTGCGTCGCCAGCCTCCTGACGGGGACCTACTCAGAGCGCAACGGCGTCCTCTCGCTCGACACGGGCCGCCTCGCCCCCGACGTCGACACCTTCGCCGAGCTGTTCGGGGCGGCGGGCTACCGGACCGAGGCGCTCGTGACGGGCCCGCTCGTCGAGGCGACCGGCCTCGATCGCGGCTTCGATGCCTACCGGTACCGCGAGCCCGCGGAGTCGCTCTTTTCCGACTGGCGTGGCGACGCCGCGGATCGCCTCGCTGGTCTCCCCGAACCGTTCGCCGCTTACCTCCACCTCTGGGAGCTCCACGAGGACGTCCACGTGCCGCCTGCGTTCGACGACCCCGCCTACGGCGAGACGCCCTACGCCCGGGCACTGTCGGCGCTGGACCGTCGCCTCGAGGTGCTCGTCGAGGAGCTGCCCGCGGAGACTCTCGTCGCCGTCCACGGCGACCACGGCGAGTCCATCACCTGCCGGCACAGCCCGGTCCGCCTCGGCCTCAAGTCGCTTCGTGACGCCGTGCGGTATTACGGCGGGATCGACACCCGCGACCCGGTGCGCCGGCTCAACCGGGCGCTGGCCGACCGCGGGGCGGCCGTGTCCGACCATTACATCGAAAACGGCCACGGCGAGAACGTGTTCGATTTCGTGGCGAACGTGCCGTTCGTCCTCGCCGGACCGGGGGTCGAGGCCGCCACGGTCGACGCGCAGGTGCGCCAGGTCGACGTGCTCCCGACCCTGCTCGAGGCGGCCGGCATCGACGCCGAGGGACCGTTCGACGGCGACACGATGCTCGATGTGGAGGCGGACCGGCCGGCGTACATGCGGGCCTGCGGGGCGTCCCTGCACGGCCGGACGAACTGGGCCAAAGCGGTGCGCGCCGACGGCACGAAGTACGTCGAGTACCCCGACCGGGACTGGGCGCCCGAGCTGTACGACCTCGAGGCGGACCCAGACGAGCTCGCCCCCATCGACGACGCCGACCGCGCCGACGCCTTGCGGGAACATCTCCCGGACGACGACCTCGAGGACGGGGCGCACCTCGAGATCGAAGAGCGCCTTCGCATGCTCGGCTACCGGTAGGCTGGTGACGACGACTGGACTCCGGTCTCGTTCACTCCAGCCACGGCGTCCACACCGGGGTGCGGCCGGCGA
>CAZCYF010000014.1:0-33296 GCA_964502835.1 uncultured Halobacteriales archaeon
GCACTCATAGGGCTCGTCATCGCCCGGATGGGCTCGGTGGGAAGTGCCTCGTCATCGGCCGTCGGTCCTTCGCCAAGGCCACCTAAGACGTTTGCTCCGAGCCAGCCTCCGAACCCGAGCGGTCCTCGGCCGGACCACCGCGTTGCACCCACAGGCAACATCCCAGAAGCAGCCACATCGCGATATCGGTGGGCAATGCCACGGAGAACAGTGCCGTGGCCACGTCCGGTCCGACCGTCGCGATCGGCTCGGGGAGCACCTCGAGGGTCCGCACGACCGGGTCCAGCGTGACCTTCACCAGCGTGAGCAACGTGCCACCCACGAGCATGGCGCTCGCCCACCCCGGTTCGAGGCGATACAACAATACGACGACGGGATAATAGATAAAGGCGAAATACAGCGGCTGCAACGGCAGGACCATCAACCCGACGAGGACGGTCGCCAGCATCCCCCCGAGGCGTCTCACGTCCGTGTCGACACGCCGATAACACGCTCCGAGAATCGGTAGCGCGATGGCGATCGCGAGGGGTGTCATCGCGGGACCGGAGACGCCGAACAGGCCATGGAGCTGCCTGCCGATTCCGCCGACGCTCGATGCGGCGTTCGTCTGGCGACGCCCGGATTGATCCTCGAGACGGCCCAGCATCACCTCGGTGATGAACTGCTCGGTGAGGTCGACGCCGACGATGGCCGCCCCGAGGGCGAGTGCCCCGAGCCCGACACCGACGGCGGCCGCGACAGCCCGCCATGCCCGACGTCTCAGCAACCAGAGCCCGGTCACCGCCGGAAACAGCTTGACGGTCGCCGCCAGCGCGAACGCGGCGCCCCCCGCGATCGGCCGGTCGCGGTCGACGAGGTCGAAACCCACCGCCAGAGCGAGGGCGAGCCAGAGCGTCGTCTGCCCCTGGATGAACTGGGCGATCCCGAGGGGCGACGCGATGACGAAGCCGCCGATGACCAGCCAGTCCACCCTGGCAAGATCGATCCCCCGCCGTCCGAGCGCTCGACCGAGCACCCACGTGATGGCGACCCCGACGACGAGGTTCGACAGCAATTGGCCCGCGTAGGCGAGCGTCGGGCCGCCGAGGATTGCGTACGGGGCGAAGACGAGCAGCATGATCGGTGGATAGATGAAGTAATACCCCGGCAAGCCCGGGGGGTGCACTCCGTAGGGGTCACCGCCGGCCAGCCAGGTGTCGGCGGCCGTGACGTACACGCTCGAGGCGAGCCCGAACTGCTCGGGGCTGAACAGTGCCTGACTGGCCGTGTACTGGATGCCACTCAGTGCGCCGATGGCGAGCACGATCCGCGCGCGCGTTTTGGGGTCCGACCAGACGCGCCAGAGCCGCTCACGTCGGGTCATCGAGCCGATCGTACACGGCGGCAAGGACGAGCGGCACGGTCACCATCGCGTCGCCGCGAACGGTCACGTTCTCGGCCTCTGCCTCGAGTTTTCCCCATGAACGGGCCTCGTCGAGCGAGGCGCCACTCAACCCGCCCGTCGCCTCGGGGTCCATGGTGAACTGGACGGCATAGTCGTAGGCGCCGGGTGTGACCAGCTGTGACTGGAGGGCGAAGTTCTTGGGTACGCCGCCCGCGACGAGAAACACGCCCGCGCGGTCCTTGGCCGTCCCGATCTCAGTCAAGGTGGTCATGTCACGAAGGGCATCGACGCCGAACGAGTGGGTTCGCGAATACAACCACGCCTGCAAGCCGAGGATGGAGTCCTGGATCGCCGGACAGAAGATCGGCACCTCGGCCTCGGCGGCAGCGGCGGCGATCCCCGGGTCGGCGTCGACACCCTCGTTGGCCGCACGGTTGGCCTCGCCGAGCCGGCGCGTGAGGGCTTCGATCGAGACCGACTCGCCCTCGAGGGTTGGAAAGACCCGCTCCCAACAGTGTGACTCCAATGCGGCGAAATGCTTCTGTGGCAGATAGACGTTGTAGATGCGGTCGATTCCAGCCTCGCGAAGCGCCTCGTCATGGGCGCGGCGGTCGCCCTCGGACACGGTCTCGCCGTGGTGGTGGTGCCCCCCGATGGCCTCGATCGTATCGTGCGTCAGCGAGGCACCGGTGGTGACCAACCCGTCGACGTGGCCCCATCGGATCACATCCGCGATCGCTCCGCGGAGTCCGGCGGGGACGAGCGCCCCCGCCAGGCTCATGACGACCGTACACTCGGGATCGTCGAACATTCGGGTCGTGATCGCTGCGGCCTCCGCCACCGACGCGGCGGACAGGCCACACCCGTCGAACGACTCGACAAGCTCGTTGACGGTCATGTCCGACACCGGGCGAATACCCCTGATCGGCTCGTCGGGCTCGTGCATTGGTATGGCGCCCCCTGCGATCCGGGGCGATTTGAAGGACCCGACTCCGCTCAGAGCCCGGTCGGCACGTCGATGAAGGTGGTCTCGAGTCCCCATTCGGCGATGAGGTCGCCGAGGGCCTTCAGCCCGATCGTCTCCGTGGCGTAATGGCCGGCATGGAGGACGGACAGGTCCAGATCCTGGGCGCGGTGATAGGCGGAATGCTTCGGCTCGCCGGTGAGGAGGGCGTCCGCCCCAGCCGCCGCGGCGTCTTCGATGAAGTCCGTCCCCGACCCGGTCACGGTGGCGACACGGTCGATGCGGTCGGGCGTGGGCCCGAGCTGGCCGATGGCGGCGGCCTCCACGCCGACGGCGTCCGCGAAGCGCCGTCGAAGGGCCGCACTGGTGAGGTCATCGTCGGCATCGGCGATCACGCCGGTCGGGACGTCGCCCATCATCCCGAACGGTTCGGCGTCGACCAGCCCCATGGCCGTTGTGAGTTGGGCGGCGTGACCCAGTTCCGGGTGGCCGTCGAGGGGAAGGTGGACGGCGTACAGTGCCAGATCGTGGTCGAAAAATGGCTTGAACCGCTCGAACCGGAGCCCGGTCACGTCCCCGAGACCGTCGCCCCAGATCAGGCCGTGATGGACGACCAACACGTCGGCATCACTGGCGCGGTTGGCCGGTTCGACGGCCGCGTCGACCGCGAGTGCGACGTGGTCGACCGGCTTCGATCGCTGGCCGATCTGCAGGCCGTTCGCGCTGGCATCGACGGTGCGGTAGGCCTCGATGCCGAGGCGGTCATCGAGCCGGTTGACGAGCCTGCCGAGATCCATGCATTCCCCGAGGCCGTCACCAGCCAAGGGCGTTTCCCTCGACCGTCACCCATGTGCCTGGGCGTGGTCGCAGATGAATCGTCGGACCAGACTGGCCGCCAGCGTCGCGGTCTGCCCCGCGTCCCGATCGGTCACCTCGACGACGTCGAACCCGACGGCCGTCGGGGCGAGGGTGGCGATGATGTCCCTGGCGATTGCGGGTTCGAGACCGTACGGAGCGGGGGTGCCGGTGGCCGGAGCGTACGCTGGATCGATCGCATCGATGTCGACACTCAGGTAGATCGGTGCATCGTACGTGGCCACCCACGAGGCGGCCTCCTCGGGCGCAATCAGCGTGACGTCAGCCGACGTTGTCCGCTCCCACTCGGCGCGCGAACCGCTTCGCGCCCCGACGATGACGGCCTCTTCGACCGTCTCCAGTGCCCGGCGAGTTACGGTGGCGTGAGAGTAGTGCTGTCCCCGGTATCGGTCGCGAAGGTCCAGGTGAGCGTCGATCGAGACGAAGACATCCGGCTCGGTCGCACGGACGCCGGCCACGCTCACGGTGTGTTCGCCGCCGAGGAGGATCGGGACTCGCTCGTTCAGCACGTGCCCGGTGAGCGTGGACTGGAGGTACTCGACGACCGAGGCAGGATCAGCTCCTGCCTCGACGTCGCCGACATCGCCGACGCCGAGTTCGGAAACGTCTTGATCGGTTCGGCGATCGTACCCTTCGAGCGCGTGCGCGAACTTGCGGATTCGTCCAGGGCCAAACCTTGCGCCGGGGAGAAAGGACGTCGTCGCATCGAACGGCGCGCCGATAATGACGTACCGAGCGTCGTCAGGGTCGGTCCTGGCTCCGGGAAACATCCGGCTAGACGATCTTTCGACGGTCTTCCATCTCGAGGTACTCGATGGTCTCGTCCGGCTCAAGGCTGACGTCATCCGGGACGGACATCGTCACCGTCGCGTACGTATCGAGATCCATCACCTGTGCGGCGCCGTCTTCCTCGTCCACGCTGATGACCTGTCCCTGTTTTCGCTCGATGATGGGCACCCAGATCTTCTGGTCGACCGGCTGAGAGAGCTGTCGCTTGCGGCCATCGAAGACGCCGACGGCCTCGATGCTCGCCTTCGCCGAGCCGTGTTTTCCCGGTGACGCCGTGCTGTAGGACTTGATTCGACAGGGTTCGTCGTCGATCATTACATACCCCCCTTCCTGGAGTTCGCGGACCTCGGTCTGCTCTTTCGCCATGTGCGCTCGTAACCGGTGGGATGGGTATAAGTGGTATGAAACGGGCCGTCTCAGTCGTCACCGTCGCGCCGTCGGCGGAGGTTTTGCCGCGTAAACTGCGGCGTGGCCCGAATCCCTCGACGCCGTCGAAACGAACGGACCAACAACAGCCCGATGACGAGCAGGGCGACGAGCCCGAGACCGACCCCGACCCACGCTTCGGCCACGTACCAGACGGCCGTGGCGATGATCACGCCCGCGGCGATCATGCCGAGGACGAGTCGCTTCGCCAGGCGCTCCAGCTGGCGGTCTTCGTCGATGACGTTGGCCTCGACGCGGAAGTTCTCGTGCTCCACGCGGTCGAGGGTCCGTTCCAGCTTCGGTGGGATCGCCACCGTCGACCGTGCCACTCCTCTGAGGTCGTCGCGGGTGGATGTGAGATACTTTCGGACGCTCTCTTCGAGGTAGCCGTGGTCGGTCAGGTACGCAGAGGCCACCTCGACGAAGTCGTAGTCCGGGTCGAGGGTGACGCAGATGCCTTCCACAACTGTCGCGACGCGCAGGATCAATGCCAAATCCTCGGGCAGTCGAAACGGGAACTCGTAGATCGAGTCCTCAATCTGCTGGACGATCTGTTGAATACGGTACTGTTTGACCTCGCCCCCGCGGGCGTCTTCGATGGCGATCTCCATGACCTCGCTCATGACCTGTCGGTCCGCCTCGGGGCTGAGCGTACCGACCTCGATGAGGGCGTCGAGGATGGCGTCGATGTCCTCGTTGACCACGCCGATGTAGAACTCGACGATCTTGTCCTGGATGTACGGGGCGACCCGGCCGGTAATGCCGAAGTCGTAAAACACGATGGTCCCGTCGTCCTTGACGGCGATATTCCCCGGATGGGGGTCCGCGTGGAACACGCCATCCCGGATGATCATCGTGAAATACGTGCGTTGCAACCGCTCGGCGATGCGATGGCGATCGATGCCGCGGTCGTCCAACTCCTCGACGTCGGTGATCTTCGTGCCCTCCAGATACTCCATCGTGAGGACGGTCGCACCCGAGTGCTCACCGAGCACGGCCGGGATCTCGACGGCAGGATCATCACCCACGTTCGACCGAATCTCTTCGAGCATCGCGCGCTCGTGGTGGTAATCCATCTCCTCCCGAATCGTCCGGGCAAACTCGTCGGCGAGCGTTTGCAGCGAAAACGCACGGGCGCGATCGACGAAGGGGAGAACGATCGCCAGGATCCACCGGATGACGACGAGGTCGGCCTCGACGAGCGACTCGACGCCTGGCCGTCTGATCTTCACGGCGACATCCGTCCCGTCCACCCGGGCTCGATACACCTGTCCCAGGCTGGCCCCCGAGAGGGGCGTCGTATCGAACGAGTCGAACCGTTCGGCAACCGGACCGAGTTCGGCTTCAAGCATCGACTCGGCCTCGGGCCACGGTGCCGGCGGTACGTCGTCTTGGAGGGTGCTGAGGACCTCGATGTAGACTGGCGGGAGGATGTCCGGTCGGGTCGATAACAGCTGGCCCAATTTGATGAACGTGGGCCCCAGCTCGATGAGCGTATCCAGCAGGCGTTCAGCTCGACGTCGCTGACGAGCGGCGCTCACCGAGCGGGTCCCACCCACAAGGAGGTATCGACGGCGGTCGCGGAGGTAGGTGATGGCAAAGGGAAGGAACGCCCACAGCACCCTCACTGCGCGCCAGATCGCCCGTAGCCGGGGCCGAATCCTCATCGCCACGGGAGGTCGTTCTTCCGGATGGGCGCGTTCGGCTGCCCCTCGGCGGTCCCCACCAGGGCTCGAACACCGACGCGATCACCTGGCCGAACGAGGGGTCGGTTCACACCGATCGCTACCCCGTGACGACCGAAAAAGACCGCGATACCTCACGTGTCGACCAGCTCATCGAGGGTGCGGATGACGCGGTCGGCCGACACGTCCGGAGCAGGTCCCTCCCGATTGATCAAAATGGCGTCAATACCCGCGTTCTTCGCCGCTTCCACGTCGGCGACGCTATCGCCGACGAGCACCCCTCGACCGCTCGCGGTGTCGAGGTCATCCATGGCGTGATGGAGGGGTCGAGGATCGGGTTTCCAGCCGATCTCGTCCGAACAGCACACGACGGCATCGAACCACGATTCGAGCCCGAACCGATCGAGGATCGGCTCCGTGAGATGGGGCTGACAGTGGGTGACCAGGCCACGCGGTCGAGTGAGCCCCCCGACGACCTCGGCGTCCGGATGAAGCCGGGTCGCCGCGGCGCGATCTTCCGGCGACTCGATCTGGTGGAAGGTCGACCAGAACGAGACCGGGTCGAGTCCCGCGTCGCGGAGTAACTGATCACGAAGTCCGCCGCGGCCGAACCATATCTTCCGAGCCACCTCCGTGGAGAAGCTCGTCCCGAGCGCGTCGCCGACACGGTCCATCGTCTCGTAGATGTAGGACTCCTCGACGGTGAGGAGGGTGCCGTCGAGGTCGAACAGCCAGAAATCGTAGCCACCATCAAGGTCGGTCGACCGCACGTCTAGGGCCATCAGTCGTCCAAAATCCGTTGCGTTTCGGCGGTCTCGTCGGTCAGCTCGTCCACCTCCGGGTCGGGATCGAAGATCTGGATGGCTGTACTGATCGTCTCCCAGTCGTTCTCCTCGGCCGCATCCCGAAGCGCCTCGGTCGGTGCCGCCATGACCATGTTCACGATGGCATCGGCCATGTCCTCGACGATTTCCTCGGGCGGAGCCTCGCCATGGTCCATTCGCTTGCGGGCCCGCCTCAGCTCTCGCCGCTTGATGGCTTCGGCTCCTGCGCGCATGGCGGCGATGACGTCCTCCGCCTGGTCCCGCTTGAACTGGCGTTTCAACACGTCCACTTCGTTCCTGATGAGCCGTTCGACCTGCTCCGCGGCATCGGCGCGTTGCTCGTGGGTGCGCTCGGTGATGATTCGCAATCGGTCGAGGTCGTAATACGCCACGTCAGCGCGGTGACGGATGCTCGGGCTCACGTCCGGGGGTTGACCCAGATCGACGAGCAACAGCGAACCTCCCCGTGGGACGCTGTCAGGACCGAGGACGGGGTCGTCACTCGCGGTTGCCGAGATACAGAAGGTAGCCCCCTGAAGGACGGACGGTAGCTCCTCGAGGGAAATGGCCGTGGCACCAGCGACCTCGGTGGCGAGTTGCCTCGCCGGCTCCGGGGAGCGATTGGCCACGTAGAGCTGAGCAGTCTCCACCTCGGACAGTCGCTGAAGCGTTCGCCGTCCGACGTCACCGGTCCCGATGACGACACCACCGGCGGTCGGGAGATGCGTCCGCTCCTCAAGGAGCTGGACGGCTGCACTCGCGAGCGAGACGACCCCCTCATTGATCGTGGTCTCCGATCGGGCCCGTTCTCCGATGTGGATCGCCTTCAGCAACGCCGGTTCGAGGATGGCGCCGATGGCATCGTGTTCCTTCGCGAGATGAAACGCGTCTCGGACCTGCCCGAGGATTTCGTCTTCGCCAAGCACCTGCGATTCCAATCCTGACGCGACCCGACAGAGATGTTCGATGGCCGCCTCGTGGCCGAGATCCGTCCGAACGGCTGCGGGGACTTGATTCAGACGCTGTGTCAGCTGCTCTCGCCCGGTTGTCCTCGCATCCGTTACGACGTAGTATTCCACTCGATTACAGGTACTCAACACGAACGCCTCTCTCACCTCGGGCTCGCCAATCAGTGACTCGATGGCCTGCCCGGACTCGTCCGGTGCGGCGCTGGCAATGGTCTCGACATCGGCGTCTTGATGGGTCACGATACTCGCGCTGACGACGCCGTGTGCCTTCATCATCGCCGGTCACCCCCGAGCGCGGAACGCCATCCCATGACCTCGTCGGCCATCGGTTGGACACCAGTGGTGGTAAAGCTGTTCACTCGTCGCTCAATCGGTGACACTCGTAACCTCGAGGCCGCGCGATCGTAACGCCTCGATGATCGCTCGATGCTCGGTGGACCGTTCATAGTAAAAGACGATGTCGAACGTGCCGTCGCGGAGCAGCTGTTGACATTCCCAGACGAAGTCGTCACCGTCGATGGTCAATCCCTGATGTTGGGTGCTCGCAAACGTCGGATCGTCATTGCCCGAGTAGATGTACGTTGGCTCCTCGACGAGGTGGTCGGCGATGGTCTTGCCGATGTCGACCGTGAGGTCGAACATCTCGGTTTCCTCTCGGGGTCCACACTCCGTGTGGACGATCGTGCCGACGAGGTCGATCTCCCCCGGTTCGAGCAACTGCCGGGTCTGTTCGATGATCCCGGCATTACGGTCAACCATATCGGCGACTCGACTGCGGATGGCCTTCGCCTTGGCGGTTGCGTCCAGTCACTCGAAACAGCCTTTAGGGGGTCGGTCCGAGTGACGACCAGTAGATGTTCACGGCGACTCTCCGGCGTCGTTTCAACCGTCTCTATGAGCACATCCTCCGCGCCGAAATCCGGGAGACGCCGACGCACGTCGCGGTCATACAGGATGGCAATCGCCGGTTTGCTCGAGCCTCCGGGGAGGATCCGATGGACGGTCACAAGGCGGGTGCGCAGACGACGGAATCGATGCTCCAATGGTGTCGCGATCTCGAGATCGAGGAGCTCACCTTGTACGCGTTCTCGACGGAGAATTTCGCCCGTCCACCCGAGGAACGAGAATCGCTGTTCGACCTGATCGAGGAGAAACTCTATGAGTTTGCTGACGCCGAGGAAGTCCATGAGCACGGCATTCGAATCTCGGTCATCGGCGACGTACAGCGCCTGCCATCGCGTGTCCAGGAGGCAGTGAGGTACGCGACAGAACGGACGGCAGGATACGATGAGTTTCGGCTGAACGTCGCCCTGGCGTACGGGGGCCGGTGGGAGCTCCTGCAAGTGGCCCGGGAGGTTTGTTCGGACGTTCACACGGGTCGCTGCCAGCCGGAGGAGGTGACCGTCCAGACGATCGAGGATCGGTTAACGGACGCACCCGCCCGGGCGGTCGATCTGATCGTCCGAACCGGTGGTGACGAGCGAACCAGTAACTTTCTCCCCTGGCATGCCAACGGGAACGAGGCCGCCGTCTACTTCTGTACCCCCTACTGGCCGGAGTTTTCGAAGATTGACTTCTTGCGAGGGATCCGAACGTATCAGTATCGCCAGCGCACCTGGAAGACGTCGAAGGCCGAACGGCTATTGGCGCTTTTGCGCGCGGTGCGGGAGGAGGAACGGCCGGTTCCACCACCGAGTGGGTGGGGTCGAATTCGCCATCGTCTCTCGAATCTGCTGTAGTCACCGGCCAAACCGTCGTTGCCGGTCGAGATAGTCGAGGACGGCCCGAAGATAGTCCCGCTTGCGGAAGTTTCGCCAGTTGACGTCGGTGAAATACAGCTCCGCATAGACCGACTGCCAGATGAGGAAATCGGACAATCGCTCCGCCCCGGTCTTGATCACGAGATCGGGCTCAGCGGGGAACACCAGCTCGGACTCCAAATCCTCCGCGGAGATCTCCTCCGGGGCGATTTCGCCGGACTTCGTTCGCTCGGCCAACGATCGAACCGCCTGCGTAAATTCGTGTTTACCCCCGAGGCCGATGCTGGCCTGGATGCGGCCTTCAGCGGGATCGGCTTCGGTCGGACTGCGAAGGGCAATCGGGGCTGGGGTATCGAGCGTCTCGAGCTCGTGTTCTAGGGTGGGTATCACGCGATCGTCGAGAACGCTGACGTAGATGAGCACCCGCTCGGCGCCGTACTCGAAGGTCCACCGAAGAAACCGTTCCAGTCGGCCGTACGCACCTTGTTCGAGCAGGTCCCGTTCGGTAAGCACGACCGCTACCGTCTCGGGGTGGTCAGCCTCCGCCCGACGGATCCGGACTGACAGGTAGCGCTCGTAGACCCCCATCACTCGGTGCGCCGGCCGCAAGCCTCTTGAGCACCACGGGTTCCCCAGGTTCGGGAAGGTTAAGTGACGACCGAGGAAACTCCGACGGTAGCGTGAGAGCGAGTCTTACCCGGGCTGGGGGGTACGCGGGTGTCAGCCTGCTCGCAATCACAGCACTCGCCTTCGATGGGTTCGCCCTTGCCGTGTTCGCTCTCGTGGCAATCGCGTCCTCGGTGATCGATCGCGGCCCACTCTTCGAGCTCTTCGCGGATCCCGCCGAACGACGGGTGGGCCGACTGGTTGGCCTGACCGAATTCACCGCGATCGCCGCCGTCGTCGCGGCCGGCTCCGTCCTCAACGTGGTGTCGGTGCGGCTGTTCGTGGGGATCGTCCTGCTTTCTGGGGGTGGCTATCTTGGTGCGGAACTGGCCAAAGGGAAACGATCCGACCGACTCACCGAAACGATCGGGTTCGTCGTGGGTGGGTTCATCGGATTCTGTGTCGGCTATTGGCTTGGTTCGACAGGCACATCGGTCGCATTGGAAGCCATCACGTTTTTCGGATTCGCCGGGTCGCTCACCGCGGCCTTGATTCGCGCCGCTACCTGGTCGCGCCATGACGGGTTGATCATGCTCGTCGTCCTCGGGTTGCTGTCCCTCATATCGACATCGGCGGTACCATCCATTGAGTTGGTGGCCGTTGCTCTCGCCACCTCCGCCGTCCTCGGCTATCTGGCACTCATGATCGATGCCGCGTCGGTACCCGGCGCCATCACTGGAGTCCTCACGGTGTATCTTACGGTCGTTCTCGGCGGGATCGCGTGGGTGGTGTTGCTCGTCGCGTTCTTCGGCATCGGTGGACTCGCCACGAAATATCGCTTCGATGAGAAACGCCGACGTGGCGTCGCTGAGCGCAATCGGGGTGCCAGGGGTACGGGCAACGTCCTCGGCAACACGGCCGTCGCGTTGATTGCCGTACTCGCGTTCGCGAACGCCTCCAGTGACGGTATTTGGGACACCGTGTACCTGTTTGCCTTCGCCGGCGCGATGGCGACCGCGTTGAGTGATACCCTCTCGAGCGAGATCGGGGGGTTGTACGACGATCCGTGGTTGATTACCTCACTGGACCGGGTATCACCTGGGACGGACGGCGCGGTGACCGTTCAGGGTACCCTGGCCGGGATCGTTGGGGCGGTGATCATCGCCACGCTTGCGGTCGTGTTATCGACCGAGATCGAACCCTCTGGCGGAGGCTTGATCGTTCTCGCCGGCGTCGTCGGCATGTTCACCGATAGCGTGCTCGGCGCGGTGTTGGAGGGGCGTCTCGTCGGGAACCACGCGGTCAACGCGTTGGCCACGTTGACGGGGGCCGTGATTGGGGGGTGCGCTCCGGCGATCGGTCTCGGGTGACCCGATCAGCTCCTGGTCTTGATTCGTCGACCGACCGCTTGGACGGCCATGAATCCGATAAGGGCGATCAGACCCCCAAGGAAGGCAATCACCCCCGGGCGGAAGTTGAGTACCGTCCGATCGCCGTAATCCACGGGACTCGACGCGATGAACCCCGATCCTGGCGAGGCGTCTTGCGTGTTGGCCAGCTCCATCGATTCGACCACCCTGACGGATTCTGAGAACAGTTCGACGACGGCCCAGTCGAAGGCCAGACTCACACCGGCGAGCACGATGAGTGCACCGATAACACCTTCGAGGGCCGTTCGAAGCTCGGATTCCTGGAATCGGTCACCGGCAAGCACGATCGCCTCGTCCGTTGCCGCGTACACCGACATCTCGTTCCCCCGCGATGAGTACCAGGTGTCAACTTCATCGATGAGTCCGGCTTTCGATAACTTCTCGAGGTGGTATCGCACGTTTTGAACGGAGGTATCGACCTCGTTGGCGATGTCGCTCGCAGTGGAGGGCTGCTCGTAGAGATGGTTGTAGATGGCTCTGGAGGTCTCGGAGGCAAGGGCGTCGAATACCGCGTCGGTTTCAGCCTCCTTAAGGCTCAAAATACGCGAATTCCGCCGCTCAATGTTGACCTCAGAGCGGAACGGGAACATCTTCGACATGCGCATTTTACCCAAACACGAATAGGTAAAAAGCCTTTTTGGTTGTCGAAGTCAGGATTTCACCATTGGTGTTTCTCCGTTTTCTCCGATAATCTCATTAAATTGATACCAAAACCCACCGAAGCCCGACCGGCACGCATTAAACGACCGCCGATGAACATTGAACGTAATGACGGATGAGCTCGATCTCGAGGGTCTGCACCGGGGTACTGAGTTGATCAAGCGGGGATTTGCCCGGATGCAACAAGGGGGCGTCATCATGGACGTTGTCGATGCAGAACAGGCGCGAATTGCGGAGGAAGCAGGTGCGGTGGCGGTGATGGCGCTGGAGGCGGTGCCAGCCGATATCCGAAAACGAGGCGGGGTTGCGCGCATGGCCGATCCCTCGCAGGTCGCGGAGATCATCGATGCTGTATCGATTCCGGTTATGGGCAAGGCACGAATTGGACACACCGCCGAAGCGCAAATCCTCGAGTCCGTTGGCGTCGATATGATCGATGAATCTGAGGTCTTAACGCCCGCGGACGATCAGTATCACATTGACAAGCGATCGTTTACGGCTCCCTTTGTTTGCGGTGCTCGAAGTCTCCCGGAGGCCCTTCGACGAATCCGGGAAGGTGCGGCGATGATTCGCACCAAAGGGGAGGCCGGGACGGGGGACGTCAACCAAGCCGTCCATCACCAACGACGCATCAAAGGGGCCATTCGGTCACTCGAGGGGATGACCCACGAGGAACGAGAGGCCTGGGGGCGCGATCACGATGCCCCTGCGGATCTTGTCCATGAAACCGCCGAAATGGGGCGTCTTCCGGTCGTCAACTTCGCGGCCGGTGGAATCGCGACCCCGGCCGATGCCGCGTTGATGATGCAGTTGGGGTGTGACGGAATCTTCGTAGGCAGCGGGATATTCGGGGCCGAACGCCCGCCCGTCATGGGCGAAGCCATCGTCGCTGCGACGACGAACTACGATGACCCGGAGCGACTGGCCGAGATTGCCGCCGATGTCGGTGGCGGTATGCGGGGCGAGGCCAACGTGGATCTCGCGGAAGACGAGCAACTGCAACACCGCGGGGTCTGATCGAGGTCGAACCGATGTATGCGGTCGTTGGGGGTGGTCTGGCGGGCTTGGCCGCGGCTTATCGACTGCAACGAGCGGGCGAACCGGTCACGCTCTTCGAGGCGAACGACCGACTCGGTGGCCTCGCTGCCAGTCTCGAGACAGCCGGTGATCCCATCGAACGGTTCTATCATCATCTCTCCCGGTCGGAACGGACCATCGTCGATTACATCGAGCATCTCGACCTGTCGGACCGCCTCGAGTGGCGTGTTGGCCACAACGCCTACTATGTCGACGGGGTGGTCCATCCGCTCGATACCCTCTGGCAAATTGCCGCGTATCCCCATCTGAGCCTGTACGATAAGTTCAGATTGGGCATGCTGACCCTTGGCATCGACGTCCGCTCCGGCATCCCCCGTCGTGACGCATACGAGGAGCTCGAGGCATATGACGACGTCCCGGTTCGGAGGTTCATCCTCGAGCACACGACCGAGCGGGTCTATCGGTCCTTCTTTGAACCGTTGCTCAGGGCCAAATTCGGCGACCGTAAGGACGATGTCTCGGCCGCATGGTTGCTCGGTCGGGTCCAGTTTCGTGGCGAGCGCGATCTCTTCAACGGGGAGATTCTCGGTTACCTTGACGGTGGCTTTCACCAGCTGACGGAGGGGCTGGCGAATGCGCTTGGCCGCGAGCACATCCGAACCGGTGCACCCGTCGTCGACATCGATCTTGGCTCGGGAGCCGACCCCTCGGTTCGAACGATCACCGTCGATGGTGCCGGTGGACCCGCCACCCACGACGTCGACGGCGTCATCTTCGCGACGATGCCCCACGTACTCGATGATCTGACCGGTCACGAAAGCCAGATCGAGTTTCAGGGTACGGTCTGCTCGGTCGTCGCGACTGATGAACCGGTTACCGGCACTTACTGGCTCAACATCGCTGATGAGGCCCCATTCGGGGCGCTGATCGAACACACGAACTTCGTGCCACCCGACCGATACGACGGGGATCATCTCCTCTACGTGGCCCGGTATGTGCAGGACCTCGAGGGGCCGTTCTGGCAACAAGAGACGGCCAGTATCGAGGCACAATGGCTGGACGGGATCGCGGACATGTTCCCGTCGTTCGACGCGGATGCGGTCCGTTGGATGGAAACCTCTCGGGCGGCTCGCACGGCCCCGATTTACGATCGAGGCTATCTTGACCGGGTCGTTCCGTACGATCTCAGTGACGTCATCGGCGAGGGGGTCTATTATGCCGGGATGGCGACCCGCGCCCAATACCCAGAACGGAGCCTCAACGGGGCGCTCCGTGCCGGCGAAATCGCCGCCGGCCATCTCATGGGCGTCGAACGGCCGGATGACATCAGTCTTGCGTGAAAATCCATGGATAGCAACCGACTTTACGGTCCCACCGCAAGCGGAGGAATATGACCGGGTCGTTCGTGATTCTCGGCGACGGTATCGCCGGGAGTACGGCCGCGGAGACGCTGCGTGAACACGACCCGGATGCCGAAATCACCGTGATCACGGAGGAGGGCGAACCGCTTTACAACCGCATTCTCATCAAAGAGTACGCCAAGGGCAAACTCCCCGAGGCGCCCATCGCCATCCACGACGAATCGTGGTATGAGGACCGATCGATTGATCTCCGCCTGAACACACACGTGACCGCAGTCGATACGGACGCCCGGACGGTCCACTCGGCCGATGGCGAGCGATTCGAGTACGACCGGCTATTGCTGGCTACTGGCGGAACCCCGGCGCAACTTCCCGCCGAACATAGCGATGCCGACGGGATCGACCACTTTTGGACGTTTCAAGACGCTCGCGCGATCCGCGAACGGGTCGAGACGGCAGAGCGCGGACTCGTCATCGGCGCTGGGTTGTTGGGCATCGACTTCGCCGCCGTCTGTGGTGCCCAAGGACTCGACGGCACCTACCTGATGCGGGGTAACCGGTGGTGGCGCGACGCCCTCAGCGTGGAAGGTGCGGAGATCATCCACGATGAACTCAGAGCCCTCGGCGTGGAGCCGGTGTTTGGCTGCAGCGTGGATCGGTTCGAGGTGGATGACGGGGGCGAGGTCATCGCGGCAGTCGATCAGGACGGCCAGCGGTACCCGACGGACTGGGTGGGCATCGCGATCGGTTTGAACTACAACACCGAATACCTCCAGGGGACCGATATCGAGCGCGACTGGGGGGTCGTAGTCGACGCCTACATGCGGACCTCGGATGCCGCCGTCTACGCGGCAGGAGATCTGACCCGATTTTACGATCACTACCTTGCTGATGAGACCCAAAACGGCTCCTGGGGATCTGCGAAGGAACAGGGGCGGGTGGCTGGAACCAACATGTATCGGAGCCTGGAGGCCGATTTCGGCCCGAAGCAGTCCGATGCCGACGGTCTCGATCGGTTCGAGTGGGTCCCGTCGTATTCGATCACACACTTCGACCTTCCCTTTCTCAGCTTCGGGCATCCCACTGCCGGCGATGAGTCAATCGAGCGGCGCTACGACGACCTGGAATGGCGTCGGCTGACGTTCAAGGACGGCCGATTGGTGGGCGGAGTGTTGCTCGGCAATCTGGCACCCCAGCGGGCATACAAGCAACTCATCCGGGAGCGCCGTCCCGTGGCCGAGCACGGCGACGCGCTCCTCGATCGCCAGTTCGACCTTGAGACGCTGGAGGCGGCCCCGACGGAGTGAACAGCCGACGAACCGATACGGTTTTGCGACTTACCCCGACAGGTTCCGACATGAGCGCGGAGGGCTCCATGACGCTGGCGTTCGACCTGAGTGCCCTCGAGGCGCTGGCCGACCCCGAGGCCGTCTTCACCGACGCTCGAACCTGGAGCGAGTACGTCGGCATCGTCTCCGACCGACCCACCTACGTGGTCACGAAGTTCGCCAGGGAACACCGGATTCGACAGGATTTCTTTTCGGGTCCCCGCGGCCGAGCGGAGAGCCTCGAACAGATTCGCGACCAGTTTCAGACGGAGCGACACGTGTTCGTTGGGACGTCAGCGGACGATGCCGAGCTGGCCGATTCAGTGGATTGGGAGTACCTCGCGGTGCAGGAGGCGGCCGACTCCGCTGACTGGACCCTCAAGTAACCCTACCGTTCGGCTTCGCTACCTATTTGGCCATTCGGGGCGGCGACGACCACATGGGCCTGGGGATTCGTGATATCATCGGCCGGAGCCTCTATCGGACCTTCCAGCCGAACGGTCTCCTTCTCATCGCGGCGATGGCTATCGCGTATCTGGTGTTCCAGGTCGGTCTTTCATCGCTCTTGTTGCCCGTTATCGAGGATCTTGTGGACCAACTGGTGGCTGAGTACCCCGAGGTGTTCGAATCGGCCGGTGAGCCGACGACGGATCTCCCGCTTGCCTTCGAACTTCCAGCGGCCCTCGCGATGGGCCTCTCCGTGGTGGGGTCGGTGTTGACCGTCGTGGTACTCGGTGTGGCCGTGCGCGTCTTCGCGACCGAGACCACCGAATCCATCCCCCGCGAGCTCGTCACCGAGAATTTCGTCTGGATGGCCATCAACTTGCTCATCGGGACGGTGGTGTTCACCGTCGGCTGGGCCATCGGGTTGTCGTTGTTCCTGGTCCCCGGGATCGTCATTTTCGTCTTGTTGATCTACTACCTGCCGGCAATCGTCGTCGAGAACCGGTCGTTCATCGACGGCATGGCACGATCGTGGAGTCTCACGGCTGGCCAGCGGGTCGACGTCTTTTTGCTGTTCTTGGCGGTCTTCCTGCTCACGTTCGCGGCGTCGTTCGCCGTCCTCCTCGTCAATGGGTTTTTCATTCTGATCCATCCCCTCATTGGCGAGGTCGTCAACCTCATCGCGAACGCGATTATGTCGATCTTCTTCGCGGCCGTGGTGGCGCTCAGCTTCAATGACTTGGCGCCCGATCGGCCACCGTCCACCGACGACGAGGACCCCTTCGATGAGTTCATTCCTGCCGATCGCAACGTGCAGTGGTAGGCCGAGATACTTTTGGTCCACAGCACCTCTAGCCGGTGTCAATGGGAACGCCGCATGTTCCGGGTTCACAACCGGACGTCGTCGAGCTCCCCTGTGGGGAGCGGACCGCCCCGGAGACGTTCGATCTCGGGATGCGTGACCTCGAGTGTTCGTGTGGCGACCGACATGCCGTCGTGATGGACGTCCATCCGCCGACACGCTTTTTCCCCTCGGACGTCGTCGAGGTGCTCGAGTCGACCATCGAGCCCGTTGAAGGTGGCACGTTCGGCACGCACCATTTGATGGGGATGGTTCTCGAGGAGTTTCCGAATACGGTCGTGGGCGCCGACGTCAGCGAAAACGGTCAGCTCGGGGCTGGTTATCTCTGGGTGTGCGGCTTCGACAGCCGGCGATTGCACGAGGTCGTCGTCGAGTTGGTGCTTGAGGTCATGGATCACGCGATGACCCACAGTACTGACGAGTCGGCCCAGGCAAGCTTCGCCGACCGCCTCTCCGATTTTGAGGTCGACACGTTCGTCGAGCGGTATCGAGCCGAACGAGACGTGGACTGGCCAGCTTGAGGGCTGACGTCGTACTCGGGGGGCGGCGGGTGACCGCAGTTCGAATTCGATATTCGAATTTCGATACGAGTATCGTAGAATATCGCGATATTTATTACGAACTACCGAGAACGGTCCGTAACCATCCATGGGACGGGCCAACGACAGCGATCGGCGCTGGAACGGGAACTCCGTATTACTCATCGGATCGGGTCCAATCCAGATCGGGCAGGCCGCGGAGTTTGATTACTCCGGGGCCCAAGCCTGTCGCGCGCTCCGTGAAGAAGGGCTGCGTGTGGTCCTCGTGAACTCGAATCCGGCGACCATCATGACCGATCCCTCGATGGCGGATGCCGTGTACTTGGAACCGATCACGGTCGACGCCATCGCTGAGGTCATCCGACGGGAGGACCCCGACGGGATCATCGCCGGACTCGGAGGACAGACCGGCCTCAACGTCACGGCCGAACTGGCGGAGGCTGGTGTGCTCGACGAGTGCGACGTCGACGTGTTGGGTACGCCCCTCGAAACCATCTATGCGACCGAGGATCGCCAACGATTCCGTGACCGGATGGAGGCGCTGGGACAGCCGATGCCGGCGTCCGTTTCAGTGACCGATATCGACGACCTCGAGGACGCGGTTGCGGCGGTTGGTGGCTTGCCGGTCATCGTCCGCACGACCTACACGCTCGGTGGTAGCGGTAGCGGCGTTATCGATGACCTGTCGCGCCTGCGTGAACGCGTCAGACGCGGCCTCCGCCTGTCGCGAAACGGTGAGGTTTTGCTGACGGAGTCGATTGCGGGGTGGATCGAACTCGAGTACGAGGTGATGCGCGATGCGGACGACTCGTGTATCATCATCTGCAACATGGAGAACCTGGATCCGATGGGCATTCACACCGGAGAGTCGATCGTCGTCACGCCCTCCCAGGTGATTCCGGATGCCGGCCACCAGGAGATGCGCACCGCCGCCCTCGAGGTGATTCGCGACCTCGGCATTCAGGGGGGCTGTAACATCCAGTTCGCCTGGCGGGATGATGGCTCACCCGCTGGCGAGTATCGTGTCGTCGAAGTCAACCCGCGGGTCTCGCGGTCATCGGCGCTGGCATCGAAGGCCACCGGGTACCCGATCGCCAGAGTCACCACCAAGGTCGCCCTCGGGAAACGCCTCCACGAGATCGAAAACGAGATCACCGGGGAGACGACCGCCGCCTTCGAGCCCGCCATCGATTACGTCGTGACCAAGATCCCCCGCTGGCCGACGGACAAGTTCCCCGCGGTCCCCTTCGAGCTCGGCCCGGCGATGCAATCGACGGGTGAAGCCATGGCCATCGGCCGTACCTTCGAGGAGAGCTTTCTCAAGGCCCTTCGCTCCACGGAATACGATCCGCCCACATCGCTCCGAGACATGGACGACGACCGCCTCCGTCGCGACTACCTCCGTCGCCCCACGCCGGATCGGCCCTACGCGATCGTCGAGGCGTTTCGCCGGGGGTATTCGATCGACGAGGTCGCAACCGCCACGGGATATCGTCGGTGGTACCTTGAGCGCATCGCGACGATCGCCGACGCGATCGACGCGGCGCGAGACGGAGACGTCGAGCCGGCGGCCCGTATCGGTCTGACCGACCGCACGATCGCCGCGATCGCGAATGGTGCATCCGCGTTCGAGGCGGGGACCAGTCCGGACGGTGTCGAGTCGACGACGCCACCGCGGACCTACAACCAAGTCGATACCTGCGCAGGGGAGTTCGCGGCGACCACGCCGTATTACTACTCGGCCCGGACGCCCGTCACGGACGGGGGTCGAATGCCCAACACGGATGAGGTCCAACTCGATCCCGACGTCGAAAGCGTCGTGATCGTCGGCGGCGGACCGATTCGGATCGGGCAGGGCATCGAGTTCGACTACTGTACCGTCCACGCCATCCGGGCGCTTGAGGAACGGGGGATCCACACGGTCGTGGTGAACAACAACCCGGAGACGGTGAGTACCGATTACGACACGTCCGACGCGCTCTTTTTCGAGCCGATCACCGCCGAGGAAGTGGCCGACGTTATCGCCGCCACCGGCGCTGATGGTGTCATGGTCCAGTTCGGCGGCCAGACGGCAGTGAACGTCGCCGGTCCTCTGGAGGCGGAACTCGAGCGTCGAGGGCTTGACTGTTCAATCCTCGGCACCCCGGTGGCGGCGATGGATCTCGCCGAGGATCGCGAGCGGTTCAACGCGATGCTCGCGGATGCCGGCATCGCCCAACCCGAGGGGGGTACCGCGACGTCGTTGGAGGACGCACGCGTCCTCGCCGAACGCATCGGCTATCCGGTCCTGGTCCGACCCAGTTACGTTCTCGGGGGTCGGGCGATGGCGGTCGTCGAGGACGCGCGGGAGTTGGAGTCGTACGTCACGGAAGCGGTGTCGGTCAGTCCGGATCGGCCCATCCTCGTTGACGAGTACCTCGAGGGGGGGATCGAGCTGGACGTCGATGCCGTCGCCGACGGAGCGGACGTTCTCATCGGCGGGATCATGGAACATGTCGAGCCCGCGGGTGTCCACTCCGGCGATTCCGCGTGCGTCATGCCCCCGGCATCGCTCGACGACGCCATGGTGGATCGCGTCCGCGAGGTGACAGCGACGCTCGCCGACCTGCTCGATACGGTTGGGCTATTGAACGTCCAGCTGGCCATTCACGACGGCGACCTGTACGTGCTCGAGGCAAACCCCCGTTCGTCGCGGACCGTCCCGTTCGTCTCGAAGCTCACGGGCGTACCGATCGCCAAGGCCGCCGCGGCCGTCCAGACTGGCGAACGGCTTGCCGACCTCCCCTATGAGGAGTGCGTCCCCGACGTGTACGGGGTGAAGGAGGTGGTCCTCCCGTTCGACCGGCTCGAAGGGAGCGACCCGCGCTTGGGGCCGGAGATGAAGTCCACCGGGGAGGTGATGGGCGTGGGCCCCACTCCTGCCACCGCATACCGTCGAGCGCAACGGGCGGTGACGGAGCCGGTCCCGACCGAGGGGACCGTCGTGAGGGCGGGGCTCGAACCGGACCGCTTGGACGAGACCTTCGAGGTGCACGATGGGTCGGACCCGGAGGGGGCGATCCGGTCCGGCGAGGCTGATCTCGTGCTCGCCACCGACCCGAACGTGCTCCAGACGGCCGTGTCGGAGGGTGTGCACTACATCTCTACGCCGGCCGCTCGTGACCTCTACGCCGACGCGCTCGCCGCCCCGGATCGTGAGGAGGTTCGACCGGTCTCGTCGTGGCCTCGGTCCACGCGCCGCTGGTAAGCGCGGGCAGGCCAACCGTGCTCGGTGACGTCGGCAGTTGGGGACCGGTCGGTCAGTCGGCGGCCAGCACCGGGTCGGTCGTGCGTGGCAGGTCCATGACCGAATCGAAGAACCCGAGGGTGTCGTGGGGGCCGGGGTGCGCCTCGGGGTGGTACTGCCGACAGGCGATGCCGAGGTCGCGGTTGGCGAGCCCCTCGACGGTGCCGTCGTTGACGTTGATCTGGGTCACCTCGAGGTCAGGGTGGGCGGCGACCGTGAAGCCGTGGTTCTGGGCGGTCATCACGACGCGATCCGTCTCCAGATCACGGACGGGTTGGTTCACTCCCCGGTGACCGAACTCCATCTTCGTGGTGTCGCCGCCGAGCGCGAGGGCGATGATCTGCTGGCCGAGACAGATGCCCCCGATGGGGATGTCGCCGGCGAGGGTGTCAACCACGTCGATGGCGGCCTCGAAGTGCCGGGGATCGCCGGGGCCGTTCGAGATGAACAGGAGATCAGGGTCACGGTCACGAATGACGGGGGCGGTCACGTCGTGAGGGTACACGGTGACCTTCGCCCCTCGCGCGGTCAGGCTGTCTACGATGGACTGCTTGACGCCACAATCCACCAGTGCGACGTGTGGTCGGCCCGTCTCGGGGCCACGTTCGCACACCTCGTCGGTGCTGACACGAGCCCCGAGCTCCTCTCGCAACGACAGTGGCCGACAGCGCTCAAGCGCTCGACGGGCGTCGTCTGGTGTGCTGTCCGGTCCCGCCGCAATCCCACACCGTTTGGCCCCGGATTCTCGGATGTCGACGACGACGTCGCGCGTATCGAGTCGGTCGACGGCAGGGACCCCAGCCTCACCCAGCCAGGTGGAGACGGCATCGGTGAACTCCCTCGCGAGCGCGGCTGCCGGCTGGATCGTCTCGGATTCGAAGCGTTCGGCCCGCACCCCGTAGTTCCCGATGAGGGGATACGCGAAGGTGAGCACCTGACCGCGATACGACGGATCCGTGAGACTCTCCTCGTACCCGGTGTAGGCCGTCGTGAAGACGAGTTCGCCCCGAGCTCGTCCCGGGTTGCGACACCGACCGGTGATGACGGGTCCGTCCTCGATGGCCACGTAGGCGGGCGCCATTGCGACACACGTACGAAAGAGGGGTCAATAAATCTTCCTTTCGTAACGAGTTACGATTATCGTAATCATGAAGTGGGGTTGGTACGTACTGACCCATCTCCATGGACTCGTTGGACCGTCAGATCCTCGCCATCCTCCGTGCCGATGCGCGGACGCCGTACACCGAGATCGCGGAGACGGTGGGAACCTCGGAGGGGACCGTTCGAAACCGGGTCGACCGGATGCTCGAGGAGGACGTGATCGAACGGTTCACCGTCTCGACACGAACCGGTAACGTGAAGGCGATGATCGAGATTCGCGTCGACGTCGAGGTGGATACCCGCGAGCTGTCCGACCGGATGGCCGACTGGGATCAAGTCGACTTCGTCTGGCAGGTGAGCGGTGAGGAGGACATCGTCCTGGTCGTGGATGCGGCCGACACCGAAGGGGTCAACGAACTCTTACGGCGGGCCCGTGAGCGCGACGAGGTGGTCAGCACCAAGACGCGACTCATCCTCGAGGAACGTATCGGGTGAGTCCGCACGGACTCGATGCCGAACCGCATGCGGTGGGTGCCACGCGCACCCGATTCCGAAGGGACTACCACCTCCGGGCGCGTCGGGGGATGCATGACGGTCGAGAGCCGCTCCTCGGAGGCGTCCGCAGCCGGTGGGGCCAACGCCGACCAGCAGGTCGTCGCCGTCGATGCCGACGATACGGCGACCGGGCTCGTGAACCGGCTGGACGCGCACACTGGCGAGGGCGTTCGCCACCGGGCCTTCACGGCACTCGTGTTCGATCGCGAGGGGAACATTCTCCTCGCCCAACGAAGCCCGGCCAAGCGATTGTGGGACACGTATTGGGACGGCACCGTGGCGTCCCATCCGGCTTCGGGAGAAAGCTACGAGGCGGCGGCCAGGACCCGCCTCGAGGAGGAACTCGGCGTGATCCCCAGCCAGTATGACGACCTCAGGATGACGGACATTTTCGAGTACAAACGCTACTATGAGTCCTCCGGCGTCGAGCATGAGGTCTGTGCGGTGTTGAAGCTCACCCTGACCGATCGGCACCTGGAGCCCGACGAGTCCGAGGTGACCGGACTGCTTTGGGCACCGTATGACCTGATGAGTCGCCACCCCGCCTGGTATCGCCAGCTCCGGCTGTGTCCGTGGTTCGAAATCGCCATGCGGCGAGACGTCCGTGGGTCGACCTCGACGGAGCTCTCGTAGGGTCGGCGTGTCGTCACATCCCGAGGTCCGTCGCCGCCTCTGGGATCGGGAGTTGGTCTGGGCCGACGCCGAGCAGCTCGGCGGCATGGTCGAGGGCCATGTCGAACCCGTAGTACCGTTCACGTTCGGGGCCTGATGGGGTCGATCGGACCGCCAGCATGGCATACCCGTCCCGGTTTTGCGCGACGACGGCCGTCCGATCGCCTCGGGTGAAGACGAGCCGGCGTTCCGTCTCCGTCTCGACGTACCTCGCCTCGATGCCATGCTCGCTGGCGTGGCGTTGCTCACTCATCCTCGATGTTCCGTCGAATCCGGTCGGCCGAACCTGTCGGGCATCGCTTACTGGCGAAGCCGGGCCGCGATGGTGTTTCGAAGCACCTCGCTCGTCCCCTCGTAGATCTCGTTGAGTTTGGCATCCCGGTAGAACCGCTCGACCGGATAGTCCTTGACGTAGCCGTAGCCGCCGTGGATCTGGATGCCCTCGTTTGCCACCTCCCGGCTGATCTCGCTGGCGTAGAGCTTCGCCTGCGCCGCAGCACGGATGTAGTCCGCCCCCCGCTCCTTGCGGTCGGCCGCGCGGTGGGCGAGCAGGCGGGCGGCCTGCACTTTGGTGTCCATGTCGGCCAGTTTGTGCTGGATCGCCTGAAAGTCGGCGATCGGCCGTCCGAACTGCTCGCGCTCCTCGGCGTACTCGAGGGCGGCATCGAGTGCTGCCTGTGCGATGCCGATCCCGCGAGCGGCGATGCTGATGCGCCCGCCGTTCAGGGTCTCGAGCGCTTGCTGGAAGCCTTCACCGTCCTCGCCCAACCGCCGGGAGACCGGAATCCGTACCGAATCGAGGCTGAGCTGCGCGGCGGGACAGCCTCGGTCGCCGAGCTTGTCCTCCGTCCGGACTACCTCGAATCCGTCGTCATCAGGCCGGACGATAAATGACGAGATGCCCTCGCGGCCCGCGTCGGGGTCCGTCTTGGCGAAGGTCACGATCGAATCGGCGACGGATCCGTTCGACGTCCACAGCTTCTCGCCGTCCAGGACGTACAGGTCGCCGGCTCGCTCGGCCACCGTCTCCATGGCTGGGACGTCGCTGCCGGCTGCAGCCTCGGAGAGGGCGAACGCCCCGATCTCGTCGCCCTCGTTCAGGGGGGTGAGATATCGCTCCCGTTGGTCGGCGTCGCCGTACGCATCGAGCATGTTCCCGGCGAGGCTTGTGTGGGCAGCCACGATCGTCCCGACCGACCCGCTGGCCCGACTGATTTCCTCGAGGGCGGCCACGTAGGCGTGATAATCGAGCCCGGCGCCCCCATATTCCGGCTCGAAGGGCATTCCCATGAGGCCCAGCTCGGCCATCTCCTCGATGAGGTCGTGTGGAAAGGTGTCGGTCTCGTCGATTTCCGGGGCCCGCGGCGCGATGACCTCGTCGGCGAACTCCGAAACCGTCTCCCGGATTTGTCGGTGTTCGGCATCCGGCGTCAGATCCATGGGCCGCGTTTGGCTGGCCGGATGTTAAACGTGCACGGCCTACTCGTAGGTGTAAAATCCGCGACCGGACTTCTTGCCGAGCTGGCCGGCATCAACTTTGCGTTTGAGCAGGTAGGCCGGACGGAACCGCTCGCCGAGCTCGCGATGCAACGTCTCCGAGGCATCGAGACAGACGTCAAGGCCGATATGGTCGGCCAGCTCGAGGGGACCCATCGGGACGTTCGTCCCGAGTTTGAGCCCGCGGTCGATGTCCTCCTTCGAGGCGACCCCCTCGTCGTACGCGCGGATTCCCTCGTTGATCCAGGGGATCAAGACTCGGTTGACGACGAAGCCCGGCTTGTCATCGGACTCCCACGTCTCCTTGCCGAGCGCCGCGGCGACGGCATGGCAGAGGTCGACCGTGTCGGGCGTGGTCTGCTCGCCGACGACCACCTCGACGCCGGCCATCACGGGGACCGGGTTCATGAAGTGCAATCCGGCGACGAGGTCGGGACGATCGGTCGCGCTCGCGATGCTCGTGATCGACAGCGTACTCGTGTTGGTGGCGATGGCGACGTCATCGTCGAGGAGCGCGTCGAGGTCGGCGAACAGTTCCCGTTTGACGTCGAGTCGTTCCACGACCGCCTCGATGACGAGGTCGGCTGCGCCCAGATCGGCCAGCTCGGTCGTGGTGTCGATCCGGTCGAGGACGGCATCCGGGGGGTCCTCGATGGTATCACGATCGTGCAGTCGCGACAGGCTGGATCGGATTCGGTCGGTGGCTTCCTCGAGCTCCGCTTCGTGGAGATCGCGGAGGGTGACGTCGTACCCGGCGGTGGCCGCCACTTGTGCGATGCCGGCTCCCATCGTGCCTGCACCCACGACGCCGACGCGGTCGATCGACTCCAGTGTTCGGACCATGCTCCCAGCGTTGGCGGCTGGAAACTTTGCGCCTTCCGATACCGACTGGAAACCTTTGTAGGGTGCTCGGTCGTTGCCCCACATATGCGGCCCATCGACGACAGTCCGATCGTCCGCGACGGCAACGTGTTGATTCTGGCGTACGACCACGGCCTCGAACACGGCCCGGTCGATTTCGAACCCGTGCCGGACACGGCCGATCCAGAGACGGTCTTCGACGTGGCGACCCACGACGCGGTGACGGCCCTGGCCGTCCAGAAGGGGGTCGCCGAGGCGTACTACCCGAGCTACAAGGACGAGGTCGAGTTGCTGGTGAAGCTGAACGGCACATCGAACCTGTGGATGGGCGAATACGATTCCGCGGTGAACTGTTCGGTCGATTACGCGGTCGAGCTCGGGGCGTCCGCCGTCGGGTTCACCCTCTATGGCGGTTCGAACCACGAGGTCGAGATGGCCGAGGAGTTCTCGATGGTCCAAGAGACCGCTCGGCAGTATGATTTGCCGGTCGTGATGTGGTCCTACCCGCGAGGACAGGGGCTGAAAAATGACACCAAACCGGACGTCATCGCGTACGCGTCACGCCTGGCACTCGAACTCGGGGCTGACGTCGCCAAGGTGAAATATCCGGGGAGTCGCGAGGCGATGGAGTGGGTCGTCGATGCCGCCGGCAACGTGAAGGTGATCATGAGCGGCGGATCCAAGACCGACGACCTGGCGTTCCTCGAACGGGTCGAATCCGTCATGGACGCCGGCGGGCGGGGCCTGGCCGTGGGTCGCAACGTGTGGCAACGGGATGACCCCACGGGTATGCTCGACAGCCTTGAGGCGGTCATCTTCGAGGGTCAAACCGCCACCGACGCGCTCCACGAATGAGCGACGCCGACGCCGTCGCCGATCGGGTCATCGCCGCCGTTGCCGAGGTAGCCCCGAAGATTCGCGACGGACTCGTCCGCCGCCGTGGCGACACACTCGACCGAACGAACCCGACCGGCGATCGCGTCATCGCGGCCGATGCCATGGCCGAGGAGCACTTCTTCGAGCACCTCGCGGCGATCGATGGCGTGGGCGAGATCGCCAGCGAGGATTCGACCGAGCCACGCGACACGGGGACGGGCGTGGCCGTCGCGATCGATCCATTGGATGGCTCGTCAAACATCACCTCGAACAACCTCGTTGGGACGATCGTTGGCGTGTACGATGCCCCGTTGCCCGCCGCCGGCTCCGCGTTGGTTGCGGCTGCCTACGTGGTCTACGGCCCGATCACCACGATGGTCGTCGCCGCCGACGGGACCGTCACCGAGCTCGCCATCCGCGACGGCGACGTCCTCACTCTCGACCGCCACGTAACCCTCCCCGACGACCCGGTCGTCTATGGCTTCGGCGGCGCTCCAGCCGCCTGGACGCCGGGCTTTCGGTCGTTCGCCGAGGAGATCAAGGATGAACTCAAGCTTCGCTACGGCGGCGCGATGGTCGGCGACGTCAATCAAGTGCTCTCGTATGGCGGCCTGTTCAGCTACCCTGCCCTCGATGATCGCCCCGAGGGGAAGCTGCGTCTCCAGTTTGAAGCCATCCCGATGGGTGCCATCATCGAGGCTGCCGGAGGTCGGTCCTCAAACGGCTCGCGACCCCTGACCGCGATCGATCCCGACGACCTGCACGACCGAACGCCGGTGCATCTCGGCAACGCCGCGCTCGTCGAGCGGCTCGAGCACGCGCTGGACCGGTGAGCCCCGGCCAAGGGTAAACGGTTTGGGCGCGCTCGGCGAGCGACGGAGTATGAAGGTCCACATCGGCGAGGATGCCAGCGAGGAGGAGGCCTCGGCCATCGCCTCGGCCCTCGCCGAGCGGTACGGTGAACGGGTCGCCGTCCACCGGGGGGAGGCGGCCGAACCGACCGCGATCGACGATCCATCCGAACCTGACACGCCCACCGACGACCGCGGGCCGACAGAGCGCGAAGAGCAGCTCTGGGCGGACATCAGCGAGGTCGAACGTGGCGGCCCCCAGAAGTACCACGACCGACTGGCCGACGCGGGCAAGCTCTTCGTGCGCGACCGGTTGGAGCTGTGGTTCGGCGAGGACGGCTTCCTCTACGAGGAGGGCCGCTTTGCCGCGTGGGACGATGACGATCGCCTCCCAGCGGACGGCCTCCTGACCGGTGCGGCGGAGTTCGAGGACCGCCTCGTCCATGTCATGGCCAACGACTTCACGGTGAAGGCCGGCAGCATGGCCAAGCGCGGGGTCGAGAAGTTTCTGCGGATGCAAGAGCGGGCCAAAAAGAGCGGTCGGCCGGTGGTGTACCTCATGGACTCCTCGGGGGGTCGGATCGACCAACAGACCGGCTTTTTCGCCAACCGGGAGGGCATCGGGAAGTACTACTTCAATCACTCGTTGCTCTCCGGATACGTTCCCCAGATCTGTGTCCTGTACGGCCCCTGTATCGCCGGCGCGGCGTACACGCCAGTGTTCGCGGACTTCACCGTCATGGTCGAGGGCATGAGCTCGATGGCGATCGCCAGCCCCCGAATGGTGCAGATGGTCACGGGCGAGGAGATCGACCTCGAGAGCCTCGGGGGGCCGGAGGTTCACGCGCGCCACTCAGGCAGCGCCGATCTCGTCGCCACCGACGAGGAACACGCCCGCGAGCTGGTCGCCACCCTGATCGGCTACCTTCCGGACAAGGCGGGCGACCCGCTGCCGACGCACACTGGGCGACCGCCAACGCGGACACCCGACGGGATCGACGCCGAGGTACCGGCCGAGCCGAACAAGGGCTACGACATGTGGGACGTCATCGACCGGATCGTCGACGCCGATTCGACGTTCGAGCTCAAGCGATCGTTCGGCCAGGAGATCATCACGGCGTTCGCCCGCCTGGACGGCCGCCCGATCGGCATCATCGCGAACCAACCCGCCCACCGCGCCGGGGCGATCTTCCCCGATTCCGCCTCGAAGGCGGCCGAGTTCATCTGGACGTGTGATGCCTACGGCATCCCGTTGCTCTATCTGTGTGATACACCGGGATTCATGGCCGGGTCGCAGGTCGAAAAGGAGGGCATCCTGGAGGCGGGCAAGCGGATGATCTACGCCACCTCCATGGCGACCGTCCCGAAGGTGTCGGTCATCGTCCGCAAGGCGTACGGGGCCGGCATTTACGCGATGAGCGGGCCGGCGTACGATCCGGAGAGCACGATCGCGCTCCCCTCCGGCGAGATCGCCATCATGGGCCCTGAGGCGGCGATCAACGCCGTATACAAGCGCAAACTCGACGAGATCGACGATCCGGACGAACGCGAACGTCGCGAGGAGGAGCTCCGCGAGGAGTACCGTCGCGATATCGACGTCAAGCGGATGGCCAGCGAGGTCGTCATCGACGAGATCGTCCCGCCGAGCACGCTTCGCGAGGAGCTGCTCGCGCGCTATCGGGTCTTCGATGACATCGAGAAGGATCGTCCGGACAAGAAACACGGAACCATCCTGTAGGAGCCCGATCCCGATTCGCCACCGTCATGCGTCGCGTTTCAACGAGAGGACCGTCCGCTCGAACCGGCACACGAGCGGGTCCGCCCCGTCCGGGTTCACCGTGTAGGCCTCGACCGCCATCGTGACGACGCCCCGCTCGCCGTCGGACGTCTCACGCTTGTCGGTGACCTCCGAGCGCGCATAGAGGGTATCGCCGTGGACGACCGGGTGTGGATGTTCGACGTCGTCGTATCCGAGATTGGCCACGATCGTCCCGTCGGTCGTCTCTGGAATCGACATCCCGACCGCGAGGCTCATGGTAAGCAACCCGTTGACGAGCCGTTCGCCGAACTCGGTGTCCGCGGCGAAGTCCGCGTCGAGATGGATGGGTTGTTGGTTCATCGTGAGGTCGCAAAACGCCTGATTGTCACGCTCCGAAATGGTCCGTCGACGGGGGTGTTCGATGGTCTCGCCCACGGTGAAGTCCTCGTAATACCGCCCGGGCATGCCCGATCACACGGTCGAGGCCGGCAAAAACCCGCGTGGTTCGTGGCCGCGAAACGGCCAGGATTAACTCGGGCTGGCGCGTTGGCGTGTCCATGGACCCGCGGAGCGTGTTGTTCACGCCTGGTGACCGGCCCGAGATGCTCGAACGCGCCCTTGAAACCGCCGCGGACGCGGTCGTATTCGACCTTGAGGACGGCGTGTCCCCCGATCGACGACCCACCGCCCGAGGCAACGTTGTGGCTGCTCTCGAGGTCGTGGCCGACGAGTCACCGCCGGTTCGGGTACGGATTAACCCCCTCGACGATGGCGGTCGTCAGGACCTGGATGCCCTCGAGGAGGCCGACGCGGCCGACCTCGACGGAATCGTGGTGCCAAAGGTAGCCGACGCGGCGATGGTCTACCACCATCTCGGCGCCGTCCGGGATCGGGGTCTTCCGCGCCGGCTCTGGTGTCTTCTCGAGACACCGGCTGGCGTGCTGGCGGCTCCTGACATCGCCGCGGTCGCCAGCGTGGATGGGGTGATCTTCGGGGGCGAGGACTACGCCGCGAGCGTCGGTGCGGATCGCACGGCGGAGGGTACCGAACTGCTCGTTCCCCGCCAACAGGTGGTCATGGCGGCGGGGGCGGCCGACGTGGCCGCGATCGACGGTATCACCTCGGCGATCGAGGATGCCGACCGGGTCGAAGCCGACGCGGGGCAGGCACGGGCGTTCGGGTTCGACGGCAAGTTAGCCATCCACCCCGCCCAGGTCGACCCGATTCACGCGGGGTTCGCCCCCGATGACGACCAGTTGCAGTGGGCGAGGCAGGTACTCACCTCGGCCGCCAAGGGGGATGCCGGCGCCGTCCGCGTGGCTGATGAGATGATCGATGCGCCGTTGCTTGAGCGCGCTCGACGCATCCTCCGCCGCGCCGGGGAAGACCCGCCAGCATGAGTGAACGATTCAGCCCCTCGGTGCCTCAGAGGCCGAGCTCTCGGCCGATCACGAGTCGTTGTATCTCGCTCGTCCCCTCGCCGATCTCCATGAGCTTGGCGTCGCGGAAGTAGCGCTGGGGCTCGTACTCCTCGGTGTAGCCATAGCCACCCAACACCTGGATCGCATCCTCGGCGACCTCGCGGGCCGTTTCGCTGGCGTCGAGCTTCGCCAGCGAGCTCCATTTCGTGATGTCCTCGCCCGCGTCGAGACCCACCGCCGCGCGGTGGGTCACCAGCCGGGCCCGCTGGACCTTGCGTTCCATCCCGACGAGCATGTCCCGGACGGCATCGAACGTGGAGATCGGCTGGCCGAACTGTTCGCGCTCGGTCGCGTACGACCTGGCGGCCTCGTAGGCGCCCTGGGCGAGTCCCACCGACAGGGCGGCGATGCTGATGCGGCCCCCGTCAAGGGTCGTTTTCGTCTGGCTCCAGCCGTCACCGGGCTCACCGAGGAGCCGATCCGAGGGGAGGTACACGTCGTCGAGTTGCACCTCACACGTGGGGGAGGCGTTGAGGCCCATCTTGTCCCACTCGGTGGTCACCGAAAATCCATCGTCGGCCGGATCGACGATAAACGTGCTGATGCCGTCATATCCGGCGGCCGGGTCAGTGACCGCCTTGACGAGGACGCTGCCGGCGACGCTGGCGTTCGTGATGAACTGTTTGGTCCCGTTTACGATCCAGCCGTCACCCTCGGGTTCGGCCCGCGTGTTCATGTCACTGGCGTCGCTTCCGCTGTCCGGCTCGGTGAGCGCCCACGCACCGATCGCGTCGCCCGTTGCAAGGGGCTCGAGCCACCGTTCCCGTTGCGCCTCCGTCCCGTACTTTTCGATGGGCTTGCTCCCCAGGCTCACGTGTGCGGCATAGGAGAGGCCGATGCTCCCGGAGGCCCGTCCCAGCTCCTCGGTGACGAGTGCGTACATCAACGTGTCGCCCCCGAGACCGCCGAATCGCTCGTCGATCGGCACCCCCATCACGTCCAGGTCGGCCAGATCGTCGAATATCGCGTGGGGGAACTCACCGTCCTTCTCGAGCTCCCACGCGCTCGGGCGGATCTCCTCGTCGCAGTACGACCGCACGGCATCTCGCACCATCCCGTGTTCGCTCGACAGCCCGAAGTCCATGGTCAGACAGTGGACCGGGGGTGCTCAAATGGATTTCGAGGCGCGTGGCCCGATACCGCCTCTGCCGGCCAACAGCCAAATGCTAAACCCGTAGCCAGCGCATGGACGGGTGATGGACGTCCGTCGGTTGGCGCGAGGGTCGCTCGACTGGGACCAACTCGAGGCGCTGTGCCGTGAGCTCGCCCGGCGGCTGGACCGGTCGGACGTTCACGTGACCTTCCTCGACGTGGACAACTGGTCGTCGATCCCGATGACCGTGAACGATGAGTTCTTCGTCAAGGTCGTCACACCCCAACACACCCTCGTCCATGCGGTCTTGACCGGGGCGAGAAACCTCGGGGTCCTCTCGAGCGGATCGCCGGGGTTTTTCGAGCGGTTCGATGGGCCGCTTGAGATGGCCGACCACGAGCTGGACGCCGTCCGGTCGATGCGCGCACTCGGGGTGAACGCCCCGGCCCCGGTCGAGGCCTTTGCCTTCGAGGACCTCGCCGTGGTCGTCATGGAGTACCTCCCGACCTTTCGGCCGCTGAGCGAGGTCCGGTTAGCCGACGAACCCGCGCTCGTCGAGGAGCTGTTTCGCTCGCTCGCGCGGCTGCACGACGGGGGCATGGTCCACGGTGACTTGCGGGGGGACAACCTGCTGGTCGACGGCACGGCGCTCCATTTTATCGACGCGACGCTAGTCCACGAGGAGCGAACCCTCGAGGCGCGCGGCTACGACCTGGCGTGCGCGATCGCGATCGTCGCGCCCGACTTCGGGGCCCGGGCCGCAGTGGCCGCGGCCGACCCGTGGTTCGACGGCGATGCCTTCCGGCAGGCGCACCGGTTTCTGGATTTCGTCCGCGTCCGCCCCGACCACGACTTCGACGTGGTCCAGGTTCGTGCCGAAATCGAACGGAATCTGGCATAAGTTCACTTGAGGTGGCTTTTTGGCTCCTGCGACCCAACGTCGTACCGATACGCCATGACACAAGAGGCTCAGGAAGCGGTGTCACCGCATTACATCGGTGGCGAATGGGAGTCGGGGGACGGTTCCGAAACGTTCGAGAGCATCAACCCGGCCACGGGCGAACCCCTCGGGAGCTTCGCCCGCGGCACACCCGCTGAGGTCGAACGCGCCGTTTCGGCCGCCGAAGCGGCGTTCGAGGAGTGGCGATCGCTGTCGTACATCGACCGCGCGGAGTACCTCTGGGAGATCTTCCACGAACTCCGTGACCGCCATGAGGAACTCGGCGAGGTCGTGTCGATGGAGTGTGGCAAGGAGATTAGCGAGGGCAAGGCCGACGTAACGGAGGCCTGGCACATGGTCGAGTGGGCGGCGGGCAACGC
>CAZCYF010000015.1:0-31471 GCA_964502835.1 uncultured Halobacteriales archaeon
CCCGGGTCAAGTCGAGCCTCGGCGAGGAGGAGATCGTCTTCCCGCCGTACGACGCGAACCAGTTGCGCGACATTCTCGATCACCGGTCGGAGGTCGCATTCAAGGAGGACGTGCTCTCGGAGGACGTGATTCCACTCTGTGCGGCATACGCCGCCCAGGAGCACGGCGACGCCCGTCGCGCGCTCGATTTACTCCGGACCGCCGGCGAACTGGCCGAGCGCGACCGGGCCACCCGGGTGCTCGACGTCCACGTCCGTCGCGCACAGGAGAAGCTTGAGGTGGACCGCGTGATGGAGGTCGTCCGGACGCTCCCACACCAATCGAAACTCGTCCTCTTCGCGACGATCCTGCTCGAGAAACACACCAGCTCGAAACACACGACCGGCGAGGTGTACGACGTCTACACCCAGCTGTGTGATCGGCTGGATTCTGACGCCCTCACCCAGCGTCGCGTCACCTCCCTCATCAGTGAGTTGGACATGCTGGGCATCATCAATGCTGTCGTCGTGAGCAAGGGGCGATACGGTCGGACCAAGGAAATTAGCATCTCGAAACACCTCGACGAGACCGAGGCGGTGTTGACCTCCGATTCGCGATTCGGCGAGGTCTCGGACCTGCAGCCGTATATCCAGTCGCGGTTCGATTGACTCAAAAGCCGACCCGCAGCCGGCCGAGGTAGGGGAGCCTGATGACGGCCCGCCCGTCGATCCACTCCGGTCGTACGATTGACGATTGGCCGTCGACCTGGTCGTAGGCGCCGTTGTTGTCGCCCTTGGTGACGAACCCGTCGTGGGGGGCCGGGCAGTTCGGCAGTTCATCGCAATCGTCGTACCGCCCGAGGTATGCCTCGTTGGCACGGTCGTACCAGTTTTCACCGGCATCGACCCACAGGTGGAGGCGATGGATGATCGGGGTCGAGCCGCCGCCGTTGGGGTTAAATACGACGACGTGACCTGGTTCGCCGAAGCTCTGATGCCCGGAGGTTGCCCCGACCGCGCGGGTCACGTATGGCGTCCCGGCGACGCCTTCAGCCGCGGTGAACCGATCGCCCTCCACGAGAAAGACCAGGTCACCCTCACCGATGTGGGGCTCCATGCTCCCGCTTTCGATCGCCACGAACGGCGGCCAGACACCGCTGATCAGGAAGGCGACCACGACGATGACGGCGACGATGCCGATACCGACGGCGACGTCAACCGCCAGCCGGCGCAGGGTCGAGGGGGTGTCCCGGCTGGTGGCGTCGGGGTCGGGGGAGCCGTCCGGGGCGGCCGACATGCGTCCGGCGAGAACACAGAGCGAGCCAAGAACCTTCCGTTCGCCTGATCGTCCCGCGGGTGTCGGCAGATTTTAGCCGGTCCGTCCCGTCCGAATCGGGCGTGTCTGAGGCCTCCCTCACGTCGATCGTGCGCCGCCTGGCCGACCATGGCCTCACGGCCGAGAAGGCGGCCGCCCGGCGGATTCAACACGCCGACGATCCGAGCGCCGCCCTCGAGGCGGTCGTTCGCGCGGCGGGCGACGGGACGGTCACGATCTCCGCGGCCGACGTGGAGCGGGCCCTACCGAGATCGGCGGGGTCGGACGGTGCGTCGGGGTCGGCGCCCCGGCTTCGCGTGCGTCGGGACATGACCGGCGCCAGCACCGGGACCGGCAGCTACGACGACTTCCTCGCGCTCTTTCGCGACCGGTACGACCGGTTGCGCCCGTTGCTCACCGACCGCGTCTCGCCGCGGTCGGCGGCAAGCCTCGAGGAGGCCAGCCGGCGCCACGGCGTCGGGGTCATCGGCATGGTGACGGAGGTCCGGTCGACGGCGAGCGGCCACTGGCTCATCGAACTCGAGGACCACACGGGCGCCTGTCGGGCCCTCGTCCATCAGGACAATCCGCTGTACGAGTCGGTGCGGACCATCCTGCCCGATGAGGTCCTCGGTGTCGAGGGCACCCTGTCCGATGACGGCGGCGTGCTCTTCGTCGACCAACTTTACCGGCCAGACATCCCCCGGTCGCACCGCGCGTCGCGAGCCGATCGTGCCGTCGAGGTCGCGATGGTGAGCGACCTCCACGTCGGCAGCGACGCTTTCGCCCGCGAGGCATGGGAGCGGTTTGCGGACTGGCTTCACACCGAGGAGGCCGCATCGATCGAGTACCTCCTCGTCGGTGGTGACCTCGCCGAGGGGATCGGCGTCTACCCCGGCCAGTCAGCGACCCTCGAGATCGTCGACATCTACGAGCAGTACGAGGCCGTCGCACAGTGCCTCGAGGCCGTCCCGGCCGACCTCGAGGTGGTGCTCATTCCGGGCAATCACGACGCGGTGCGCCTCGCCGAACCCCAGCCCGGCTTTTACGAGGGGGTGCGCGACATCATCGGCGGGCATGGCGCCACGATCGTGAGCAATCCAACCACCCTCGAGGTCGAGGGGGTGTCCATCCTGATGTACCACGGGACCTCCCTCGACGACCTCCTCGCGGAGCTGCCCGCCGAGGTGGCCGATTACGACCATCCGCATCGTGGCATGGAGCAACTGCTCAAAAAGCGCCATCTCGCGCCCCAGTATGGCTCGCGCACCCGCATCGCCCCGGAGGAGCGCGACCATCTCGTGGTCGAGTCGGTCCCGGACGTCTTCCACGCCGGCCACACGCACACCCTCGGCGTCGGTACCTATCGTGACGTGCGTGTCGTCAACAGCGGGTGCTGGCAGTACCAGACGGAGTTCCAGCGTCGGGTGGACATCGAGCCCGACGTCGGCGTCGCGGCGATCCTCGACCTCTCGACCCTCGAGTTGACGGTGCGAACCTTCGCGTGAGCCCGCCCCAATTTATGCCGCGCCGGGACGCACTCGGACCGATGCGATCGTACCGGACCAAGGTCGCCGAACCGATCGAGCTGCTCGACCGGCCAGCCCGTGTCGAGCGCCTCGAGGAGGCGGGGTACAACGTCTTTAACCTCGATTCGAGCGACATCTACGTGGATCTGCTGACCGACAGCGGAACCGGCGCGATGAGTGCCGATCAGTGGGCGGCGTTGTCCACCGGCGATGAGGCCTACGCCGGCAGTGCGAGCTTCACCCGCCTCGAACGAGCTGTTGAGGCGGTCATGGGCTTCGAACACGTCATCCCGACCCATCAGGGGCGTGGCGCGGAGCACGTGCTCTATGGGGCCTTGCTGGAGGCGGGGGACGTCGCCATCAACAACACCCATTTCGACACGACGCGGGCCCACGTCGCCGAGCAGGGTGCGGAGGCGGTCGACTGCCCGGCGATCTCCCTGCACGACCTCGACGCCGACCGACCCTTCAAGGGCAACCTCGACGTCGCGGCCGCCCGTGACCACGCGGACGCCGTCGGGCACGACCGGATCGGCTGCATCATCGTCACGATCACGAACAACTCGGCGGCCGGACAGCCCGTGAGCGTGGACAACATCGACACGGCGGCTGACCTGGCCGACGAGCTCGGTGTGCCGTTCGTGATCGACGCCTGTCGCTTCGCGGAGAACGCCCTGTTTAACGCTCGTCACTCGGGGGCGGCCGTGGCTGAGCTCGCCAGCCGCCAGCTCGCGCGGGCCGACGCCGTCATCATGAGTGGCAAGAAGGATGCCCTGGTCAACATCGGTGGGTTCGTGGCGACGAACGACACGGCGTTGTATGAGCGGCTGCGACCGCGGACGATTCTCTATGAGGGCTTTCCCACCTACGGCGGAATGGCGGGGCGCGACCTGGCGGCGATGGCGGTCGGGCTTCGCGAGGCGGTCGACCGGTCATACCTTGAGCATCGCGTCGGCCAGGTCGAAACGCTCGTCAGCGGACTTGCGGACCGTGGACTGCCGGTGATCGAGCCGGCCTCCGGCCACGCAGCCTACGTCGACGCCGGGGCCGTCTACGACCACCTCGATGCCGAGGTGTTCCCCGGACAGGCGTTCGTGTGCGACCTGTATCGCGAGGGCGGCATTCGGTCGGCCGAGCTGGGCTCATTCGCCTTTCCCGGGGCGGACCGACCCGATCTCGTCCGGCTGGCCGTCCCCCGCCGCATGTACCACCGCGAGCACCTCGACCACGTCATCGATACGGCCGAGGCGGTCCTGGCGCGGGCTGACGAGTCGTCCGGCTTCGAGGTCGTCGAGTCGCCAGGGCCCGACGAACTCCGCCACTTCAGCGCGACGTTGCGACCACTTGGGTCCTAACGGCCCTCCTCGAGCCGCGCCGCCAGCGAGCCGGGTAGGCCGGCCTCGTGGACGGCCCGTTGGGTCCGTTCGATGTCGTAGTCGACGCGGTGGAGCTCCACTGCGAGGGGCTCGGTATCGAGCACCGCGTACGCCGCACGCGGGTCGCCGTCACGCGGCTGGCCGACGCTGCCGGGGTTGACAACGAGGCCCCCCTCGACCTGGCGTTCGAACTGGACGTGGGTGTGACCGATGACGAGGACGGGTTCGTCCTCGAGGGTGTCGCCCGAGACCTCCTCGGGGTAGGTGTACCGGTCGGGATCCCGGGGATGGCCGTGGACGAGTCGGATCAGGCCATCCTGGACGATTCGATCGTCGGGTAGTGCCTCGAGCCACGTTCGGTGGGCTGCCTCGATGGTGTCCTTCGCGTGGGCGATGCCAGCCTGTGCCGAGCCGCGGAAGGCGAACGGGGTCGATCCCACGACCGCTCGGTCGTGGTTGCCCATCACGCTGGCGACGTCCCGGTCGATCATCACCTCGACGCACTCGCCCGGCCAGGGGTAGTAGCCGACGGTGTCACCGGCGGAGAGCAGATGGTCCACTGCAGGCATGTCCTCGAGGACCGCCTCGAGGGCAGGGAGGTTGCTGTGGACGTCCGAGATCAGACCGATGCGCATGGATCACCCACGTGGCCGGGCATTGTCAGTCTCCCGGGCCGTTGTAGATCGCCGTCTCGAAGCCGGGTGCCGAGCGAACGACGGCCGCCGCACAGACCGGATGCTCGAAGTCGAGCTCGTAGGCGGCTCGGGCGAGGCCGTCGGGACCCGCGGCCTCGAGGTCGAACGGCGCGGGGCTGTCTCGCTCGTAGGTCGCCACGAGCGTGGGCTCGTCCACCGACTCGACGACGATGGCGTCGTCGCGGACGATGCCGATGGTCGCCGTCTCCCCCACGACGCCGGCGATGCGCGGCGTGTTGTAGGCGTCCTTCTCGTAGTCGAGGCCGAGGAGGCCGAGGGCGAGCGCGTCCCGTGCGGGGTAGCCGAGCCCGAGCTTCTCGGCGACCGGGTCGACGTGGCTGCCGTTGCCGATGACGGCAGCGTCCTCGAGGCATCGGACGCAGTTGTACGAGATGTACGGGTTGTCCGATGGCGGAGCCTCGTCCGTCTGGACGACCGTCAACGTGCCGTCACGATCGACGATCTCGCGCTCGGGAAACGACCGCGAGGAGACCCGATAAACCGCCCACTCGGGGGCCACGACGACGAAGCGGCCGAGGTACATAAAATTAGATTCACACTCAACTCCATTTGTGTACCGATTCGATCGAATATACGTAGAACCGCTACACGTTTATAAGAAAAGACGGGTCGAACGGTGGTATGTCGATTTCGAAAACGGAATGTCTTGATTCTCTCAGTCGAGCTGCAGAATTGCTCGGAGAGTCACCAACCAAGGCACAATATGAGAATCTTGGATTAACGCCAGCTTCGGGAACTATCATTCGGGTGATGGGTGGTTGGAATGCGGCGAAAGAATCAGCGGGGCTTGAAACGTATCGTTCCTCAGGCAGGCGTGTCAATCCGAAACCCGACGAGGTAGCACTACCGGCAGGCCTCAATTGGGAAGAACTTTCAAAATACCAAAGATGGCATTACCGCCACCCGGACTGGAACACCGAGCGGACCTTGCGTCGCCGGGCTCGCCTCAGATCTTGGGCTAACGAAATTAAACGATCAAGGGGCTGTTCTCGCTGTGATGAAGAAAGTGTTCCATGTCTTGATTTCCATCATTCTGAGGGTGGGTCGAGTAATGTGGCTATCTCCACCGCGATTACGTCAGGTTGGAGTAAGAAGCGGCTACTTTCGGAAATAGATAAAGGTACTGTTTTATGTACGAATTGTCATAGGATTGATCACTATACTACACCCTCAGATCCGTTGCGTTCGCGGGTTGAGAAGATGAAACTTGAGCGCGGGGGCTGTTCTCACTGTACCATGGAAGAACCCGCTTGTCTGGATTTTCATCACCCAGACGGGGTCGGAACTCCTGTATCCAGACTCGTATCCGATGGCTTCGGTTGGCATCAAATTAGAATTGAAATTGAACGATGTATTGTGTTGTGTTCGTCCTGTCATCGAAAAGAACACTATGTTCCTCCTCAAATAACTGGAAGCGATAGGGTTTAGAATATCGGCCATTGATGTTTCGTCGAAGTCCCATAGTGTAGTGGCCAATCACGCGAGCTTCTGGGGCTCGCAACCCAGGTTCGAATCCTGGTGGGACTACGACCTTCTGGGGCCGCTCCAACTACGTGGTTATCAAGCCGTTGGGACCGCGTGACTCAAACTCGGCCCCTTCTCAGGCTGTCGCTGACCCTTGGGTCCGGTCGGCACCCCACTCATCGGGAGGATACTCGTCGATCGGCTCGGCATCCTCTGGCACCTCGACGTCGACCGGTTCGCCGAACTCGGAGAATCGAATCGTCCCGATATTCTCGACGGCGGTGCTCCGCCCCCCGGTCGAGATCGTCCCCTCGAACGAGAAGTCGACACCGTGGAGGTGGTCGTCCTCGACCCCAACATAGAGCGTGTACTCGAACGCATCGACCTCGACAACGAGGTCGCCCATCTCCGGCATGTTCTCTCCCTCAACAGCCGGGGATTCGAGCAGTTCCGTGGCTGCGTCCTCGGGAAGGCTGGCTTCGAGGACATCCACGGTGACGCCATCGATCTCGTCCGTGCCGACGTGCTCAACCTCCGCCCCTTCGATCAGGTCGGCCTGTTGGGCGAGGTTCTGGTGTTGATCGTCGATCGACTGTTGATACACGTACCAGTCGCCAGTAAGGGGATCCGTGACGTAGGTCCGGTTGTCGACGTGGCGGGTCTCCGTCGTGAGCGACTCCGCACCCGCGGCCATGGTCATCTCACCGGCATACTGACCGCTCGCCCGATCGACACGCGAGGTCATCTCCATGTGAGTCTCGATGCCGCCGGCCGACTGGTCGAGGGTGACCTCCACCACGTAGCTGTCCACCGCGTCGATGGCGTCCAGGGTGGCGTCGCGAACCTCGGCCGCCTCGGCGGTGGACCCGTCATCGAGGGCCCCGAGACAGCCGGCCGTCGCCGTGAGGAGGACGAGCAGGAGGAACACAAGGATGGTTCGTCGAGGGACCATATCGACCATCAATTACGGTCGGCAAACAAAAATCGTTTCGCCGAGGCAGCCGTCGTCGGTCGGGATTGGTCGCGGTAATCGTGCAGACTGACGCAATTGACATTTCATTATCTTAATGTATCAGGACCACCTCAGTCGAGTGGCCATGGGTATGGGACAATCTGACACGGACGTGTCGATCCCCTCCGGACCGGTCGGCCGCTGGCTGACCCGTCCCGTCGGCGTCGCCGTGGCCTACTTTCTCTTCGGTGTCACCTGGATTGTCGCGACGGATGCGCTCCTCCTGATGTCCGTCGAGGACGGCCAGCGGCTGTCGTTCCTCCAGACGGTGAAGGGATGGGTCTTCGTCGGTGGGTCCACCCTGTTGATCTTCGGCCTCGTGTGGTACGGCACCACGACCTTGCAACGAACGAATCGACGACTCGATCGGGCGCTCACCCAGATGAGCATCCTCCACCGGCTCGTCCGACACAACCTGCGCAACAACTGCACCGTCATCTATGGCCATGTCGAGTTGCTCGAGGAGTCCACCGACGGTGACGTTGCGGAGCAGGTGGAGGCCATCAAAACCGAAACCGAGCGCCTGATCGAGCTGACCGAAAAGACACATTACCTCCGTGATCTGATGCTCGACCCGCCCGAAGGCGACGCCGAACACCCCGTGGGGAGCACTTTGGAGTCGGCGATCGACCGGGTTGAACGCCGCCATCCCGAGGCCCGCCTCACCGTCGATGTGGCGGGCGACCCGCAGGTGCCAACCCATCCACGACTCAAGCGCGCCCTCGTCGAACTGCTCGACAACGCGATCGTGCACGCTGACGACCCTGAACCGGTCGTCAGGGTGAGCCTCGGTACCTCGTCGGACGGCAGCATCGAGATCACGATCGAGGACGAAGGGCCCGGGATGCCCGAGATGGAACGGTCGGTGCTCGAACGGGGGATGGAGACGCCCCAGTTTCACTCGCTCGGATTGGGGCTGTGGATCGCCCGATCGATCGTCATCGCGCTCGATGGTGCGTTACACATCGCCGACAACGAGCCGCGGGGGACGGTGGTCACCGTTTCGCTTCCTCCGGCAGAGTGAGCGGTTACTACTCGCGTTGACGAGCGCTCCGTGGTGGGGCTAGTTCGTCCGAAACGCCCGATCGCCGGCATCGCCGAGGCCGGGGACGATGAAGCCTCGCTCGTCGAGGTGGTCGTCGATCGCGACGGTCAACAGGTCGGCGGCCGGGTAGTCCTCGTCGACGCGCAACAGGCCTTCCGGGGCCGAGACCGCCGACAGCACGATGAGGTTCTCGACCTCGGCACCGTGGTCGTGCACGTGATCGAGGACGGCACACATCGTGCTGCCGGTCGCCAGCATCGGGTCAGCGACGATGACGGTGTCCTCGTCGCGGATCTCGGGGAGTTTGACGTAATCGATGGTAATTGGGAAGGTCCCGTCCTCGGTCCGCCCGGCCTCCTCGTCCCGGCTCGCGCTGATGACGCCCTGTCGGGCGGCGGGGAACGCCTTGAGCAACCCCTCGACGAAGGGCGTCGCTGCCCGGAGGACGTTGATGATGACGATGTCGTCGAGCCCCTTGACGCGCTCGCCGATCGTCCGCTCGAGGGGGGTCTCGATCTCGACGTACTCCGTCTCCATCCGACCGTCGACGATTTCGTAGCCACAGATCCGCCCCAGCTTGACGAGCCCGCGTCGGAACTCGATCTGGGAGGTGTTGACGTCGCGCAGCTGCGTGAGGGTGTCCTTGGCCAGCTTGTGGTCGACGAGATAGGCGTTGTCTCGCTCCTCGATGGGCATATTATCCGTGTCGGTGACGCGCCCGGCAGTATAAGCTATCGATATGGCGCTAGGCGTCGTCGCCGAAGGCGCCGGCCGCCGCCAGCTCGTCGACCCGGTCGGCGGTCAGCCCGACCTCCAGCAGGACCTCACGGGTGTGCTCGCCGAGGCGCGGTGGCGGCGAGGAGAAGCCGCTATCGGACCCGCTGAAGTGCAGTGGGTGGTCGATGACGGGCACTTCGGAACCGTCTCGCTCGAGGCTGGTCACGGCCCCGCGTGCCTCGGCCTGGGGGTTGTACAGCGCCTCCTCCACCTCGAGGACGGGTCCGGCCGGCACGCCGGCGTCCTCAAGCAGGATCTCGAGCCACGCGTCGGTCGTTCGCTCGCGGAGGGTCCGCTCGAGCTCGGCCTCGAGGGCGTCCATGTTCTCGACGCGATCGCCGTTCGTCTCGAACCGGTCGTCATCGAGGAGCTCCTCGCGGTCGATCGCCGCACACAGGGCCTGCCAGAGCTTCTGGTTCAGGCACGCCACGTTGAGGTAGCCGTCGGCCGTCTCGAAGGTTTGGTAGGGGGCCAAGACGGGGTCCTTCGTGCCCATCGGACCGGGCGTCTCACCGGCGAACACCTTGCCGGCTTGCTTGGTGAGCCAGGGTAGGACCGCCTCGAGCATGCCCAGGTCGATCGTTTCGCCCTCGCCGGTCCGTTCGCGGCGATACAGGGCCGAGGCGATGCCGAAGGCGGCCCACATCCCGGTGATGAGGTCCGTGACCGGCAGCCCCACCTTGACGGGATCCCCCTCTGGCTCGCCGGTCACGCTCATGATGCCGCTCATCCCCTGGATCATCAGGTCGTATCCCGGGCGATCGCGCCACGGACCCGTCTGGCCGAACGCCGAGATGGCACAGTAGACGATAGCCGGGTTGCGCTCGCGAACGGTGGGCTCGTCGACGCCCAAGCGTTCGGCCGTGCCGGGGCGGTAGTTCTGGATGAACACGTCGGCCTCCTCGAGGATGGCGTACAGGGCCGCCCGCCCGGCGTCTGCCTTGAGGTCGATCGTGACGCTTCGTTTGTCGTAGTTGACCGTCCAGAAATACGGCGATTCGCCGTCGACAAACGGCGGGCCGGAGTGGCGAATGTCGTCACCGTAGCCGGGCCGTTCGATCTTGATGACGTCCGCCCCCTGGTTGGCGAGCATGAGTGAGCTGAACCCGCCGGTGACGAACGTCGACAGGTCGACGACCGTGATGTCCTCGAAGATCGGGGCCATGTCGATAGCGGCTGGTGGTGATGGCGGTTCTTTAGTGTTCCCGCCGCCCGTTCAGATCTGCTGGACGAACTCGACGACGTAGCCGTCTGGATCGTACACGAACGCCGCCCGTCGCTCGGCGGCCTCGAAGGTGGTCGGTTCGAGATGGACGCCATACGAAGACGCCGCGGTCACGCGCTCGAAGGTCGCGTCGACGTCGTCGACGGACAGGGCGAGGTGGGCGATACCGGTCGGCTCGACCGGGTCGGTCCGGTCGGGATCGAACGTGAACTGGAGGCTGGCACCCGCGTCGGTCCCGACGTAGTAGTTCGTCACACCGTCGTTCTCGAACTGCCACTGGTAGTCGAGGCCCAGCACGTCCTGGTAGAACGCGATCGTTGCCTCGAGATCGCTCACGGCGATCGCCGTGTGGTCGACGTCCATGGGGTGAGGGGGACGTCGATCTCCATTAACGCCACCGAATGTGCCTCGTTGACAAGAATCAAGCTTTATGCGCGAACCCGAAATCACCTCGGACATGACCATCCGGCTCGACCGGGATCGGTTCGTGGCGACCATGCAAGAGCAGGCGGAGATCGGCGCGACCGAGGGCGGGGGCTTGCATCGGCTTACGTTGTCCGACGCGGATCGCGAGATCCGGGACTGGTTTACCGAGCAGCTTGAGGAGCTCGGCCTTGCGGTTCGCGTCGACGAGTTTGGCAACATGTTCGCCCGTCGACCAGGAACGGATCCCGCCGCCGATCCGGTGCTCGTGGGTTCGCACCTGGACTCCCAACCCTATGGCGGCATTTACGACGGCGCCCTCGGCGTGATCTCGGTCCTGGAGCTATTGCGGACGCTCGACGACGAGGACATCGACACCGTCCACCCGATCGAGATCGTCAACTGGACGAACGAGGAGGGCTCGCGGTACCAGCCCGCCATCATGGGGAGCGGCGTCTGGGCGGGCGTACACGATCTCGAGGAGATGTACGATAAGACCGACGAGGACGGCGCGCAGCTGGTCGACGAACTCGAGCGGATCGGTTACCGGGGCGACATTCCTGCCGAACCCCAAACCGACTACGAGGCGGCCTTCGAGTTGCACATCGAGCAGGGCCCCTACCTCGAACTGGAGGGCTCACAGGTGGGCGTCGTCACCGGCGTCGTGGGCTTTCACTGGGGGGCGATCACGTTCTACGGTGAGGCCGACCACTCCGGCCCGACGCCGATGCATTATCGCAACGACGCGCTGGTCGCGGCGGCGGACGTCATCACCCAGGTCCGCCGGATTCCGAGCACCCTCGGCGATCGCACCGTCGGCACGGTCGGCTACATGGACGTCCATCCCAACTCGATCAACATCATCCCGGACGAGGTGACGATGACCTTCGGCTTTCGCGACCCCGACGACGCCATCGTCGCCGAAGCCAAGGACCGTGCGGTGGCCGAGGCGGAATACGCGGCCGAACGGGAGGACGTCGACTGGGAGTGGGAGACCCGCCATCGGTCCGAAAGCGTCGAGTTCGCCCCGCGGTGCATCGAGGCCGTACAGGCCTCGGCGGACGAGCTCGGCTATGAGAGCATGCAGATCTTCAGCGGGGCGGGCCACGACGCCGTCCACGTCGCCAAGATCTGCGACACGAGCATGGTCTTCTCCGTCAGTGAAGACGGAAAAAGCCACACCGAGGCGGAGTACACCAGCTGGGACGACTGCTATGCGGCCGCCAACACGCTCGTCAACGCCGCGTATCGCGTTGCGCAGGGCGAGTGACGCACCTCGAACACGAGCGACACGCTCCGTCGTCCGGGTAAGGGTTAATCCCCCTGCGGGTGCCCTGTGACAGACGTGGACGAACCTCCCTCGAACCCGATTCGCGTGTGGTTGGTCGAACGGACCTACTCCGACGACGAGCAAAACATCGTCATCGAGATCTATGCGACCCCGGACGGCGAACGCTACTTCAGGCGCGAACGGGCCATGACGTCGTTTCGCGGCGGCGGTGACACCACGGCCGCCGTCGAGACCACGCCGGAGAACCTCGGCACGGTCGACGACCCCGACGAGCGCGCCCGGTATGCCGAGGAGGCGACGCGGATGCGTCGCGAGCACGACCCGGACGACGTCATCTGACCGGCCGCTGGCTCAGAACTCCCAGTCGGGAACCTCGCGCTCGACGAACCGCCCGTGGCCGGGATCGCCGACGACCTCGCCGTCGTCGGCGACGAGGGCACCCCGGACGAACGTCTTCTCGACTTTTCCGGTGGCCTCGCGGCCCTCATAGAGGGTGAAGTCGGCGACGCCGGCGTTGTCCTCGGCGGTGATGGTGTACGTTTCGTTCGGGTCGAAGACGACGATGTCGGCGTCCGTGCCGGGATCGAGGGTGCCCTTTTCCGACAGACCGAAAATGCGCGCCGGGTTGGTGCACATGACCCGCACGAGGAAGGGATAGGAGAAGCCCCGCCGCTTGACCGCCTCGTCGTGAAACACCGGCAGGCTGGTCTGGAGCTGATTGGCACCGAACTTCGAGTCCCACCAGTCGTCGACCTGCTTGCTCTCGACCGTGTAGCCGCAGTGGTCCGTCGAGACCACGTCGAGGTCGCCCGTGGCGAGGTACTCGAACATCGCCTCGTTGTCGTCGGGCGTGCGAATCGGCGGGGCGAGCATCGGTAGCAGCCCCATCTCCTCGAAGATGGAATCGTCGAGCGTGGTGTAGTGCGTGCAGGTTTCGGCGCGCACCAGCTCGGGGCCGTACTGCCACTTGTAATCGGCGAGCACCTCCGCGGACTTGCGACAGGAGGTGTGGATCCCGTAGTAGCGACACCCCGCCTCCATGGCCATGCGAACCGCGTCCTCGGCGGCCATCGCCTCGGCATAGTCCGGTCGCGACTGGGGATACCACTCGGGGGCGCCCTTCCCCTCACGCTGGAACTTCGCGGTCAGGTAGTCACAGACGTCGCCGTCTTCGGAGTGCAACACGGCGATGGCATCGTGCAGCGCAAGCTCCCGGAACACCTGGTCCATGAAGCCGTTCCCGAGGCCGATTTCGTAGGCGGTGAACAGCTTGATCGTTGGCACGCCGGCATCGATGACGTCGCCGAATTCGTCGAAGACGGCCTCGTCCTCACGGGTGATCGCACCGTGCAGGCCGTAATCGACGATCGGCCGCTCGGCCTTCTCGCGCTTGCGCTCGATCCCCTCCATGAGGGTACCGTCGTGGTCCCAAAGGCTGAGGTCGCCGTCCCACGTTTGCCAGGCGAAGTCGATGAAGGTGGTCGTGCCGCCGAGGGCGGCCGCCCGCGAGGCGCTCTCGTGGGTGTCGAACGAGAACATGTCGTTGATGTGGACGTGGGGGTCGACCACGCCGGGCATGACGAGCTTGCCATCCGCGTCGATCACTTCACGGGCCTCGGGCATGGCCGAGGCGTCGCCGACCGCGGCGATCGTCTCACCGTCGATTCCCACGTCCGCGGCGAAGGTGTCATTCGGCGTGACGACCGTACCACCGCGGATGATTGTGTCTAGCATGAACGTCCTCACATTCCTGGAATGACCGCAAATAGGTTTCGCGACCCGGCCGTCACTCGAGGTCTTGAGAGCGCACCACGTCGACCGAGTCGCCGGCAGCGAGCGGGGTGGTCGTGACGACGAACCCGTCGGCCGCCGCAACCCGCGTGGTGGCGGAGGCCACCGAGGGATCGAACCGGTCTCGATACACCTCGACAGGGGAGGTGGGATGGCCCAGTGGGGTGGCCACGCCCCCGTCGATGTCCACCGGGATCACGTACTCAAACCCCTCGGGCCCGAGGTCGATGTCCACGGCCACCCGTGCCGGCACCGACGGGTGCAGGGACTCGCCGGTGAACAGGGTTCTGGCGACGAACACTGCGCTGACGTAGGCCCCGATCGGCTTGCCGGGAATCGCCACCGCGACACACTCGTGGTCGGGCAGATCGGCCATTGCGATGGGCTTGCCCGGCCGGATGGCCACACGATGGAACCGGACGGACCCGAGGCGTTGGAGGGCGGCGATCGTGTGGTCCGTTTCGCCCACGCTCGTTCCACCCGTGGTCACCACGCAGTCGGCGGTGGCGGCCAGGGCCGCGATGCGCTCGCGAACCCGGTCGTTCACGTCGGGGACGGTCCCGTCGATGCTGACCTGGTGCCCCCACGACCGAATCAGGTTCGCGAGCATGGCCGAATCGAGGTCGGGCTGGCGTCCCTCGTGCAGCTCGGTTCCGGTCGCGAGGAGGTGTACGTCGAACCGTCGATCGACGGCGACCCGATCCAGCCCACTGTCTCGAAGCAGGATCGCGTCTGCCGACCGCAAGCGGTCGCCGGCCGCATAGAGCTCGTCACCGGCGGCCACGTTCGAGCCCCGTTCGTACACGTACGTCCCCGGCTCGAGGTCGGGCCGATCCAGCATGCCGTTTTGCACGGTTGCCTCCTCGACCGTCACTACCGTGTCCGCGGCATCAGGGAGGGGTGCTCCGGTGGCGATGCGAATCGCCTGCCCCTCCTCGAGGCTGGGCGGCTCCGTCTCGGCGTACACCTCGCCAGGGAGCACCTCGAGGTGGCTCTCGCCACCTGCAGCGTACGCGTAGCCGTCCATGGTGGCGTGGCTTCGCTTGGGCAGGGCGCCCGTGGCGACAACGTCCTCCGCCAGCGTTCGCCCGGCAATCTGTTCGAGTCCGACCGTGGTCGATTCGACTCGATCGCGCACTCGATGCCGGAGTTCGCTCGCGAGTGTCGTTGCGCGCGTTCGATCGATGGGTTCAGTCATGGACGTCAGTGGTGGAGGCGGGCAACTGCGACGGCCGAATCACTGGTCCTTCTTGGTCGCCTCGAAGGCCCGGATCCGGTCATCGAGCGCGTCCATCACCGTACCGACCTGCTCTGGATAGATCGTGACCGGCCTCGCCCGGTTGTGCAAGTCGACGATCATGCGGTCACGTCGGCGGTAGGTGAGCCAAATACTCCCGACCCCGGCCGCCGCGAACCCCAGTCCGACGAGCGGTCGTCTGAGCGTCGAGACCAGCCCGAAGACCACGAGCGCAGCGCTCATGACGCCGAGGAACCAGTCGAACGACTCGACGCGCACCTCCTTCACGTTCTCATAGGGGATGCTGGTGATCTGATCGTCGATCATGAGCAACCGTTCGTCGGTGAGGCCGATGACGGCCCCACGACGGAGGTCGCCCTCGAACCGGAGGGCTTCACCCGCTTCGAGATACTGGCGGAGATCGTCGGCCATCACTGCGAGGTATTCGGACCGGTCGCCCGATAAAGGGCGCCTGTCTCAGGCGCCGAGTCTGTCGAAAATCGACTCGAAGTCGCCCTCCTCTTCGGAGATCCGGTCCCAGTCGGCCAGGCCGCGTTCTTCCCGGGTCCCCTTGACCGTGTTGTCGAGGATGAAGGCGATGATGCCCCCGACGGCCATGCCGGTCGAGCCGATCACGAAGATCGTGTCGGAGATGATCTGCTCGCCGAGGACGTCACCGACCAGCCAGGTCGCCTCCATGCCAGCCCGGAACTCGTCGGGCCCGCTGAACAGCCCCATGTACGCCGGGATGGCGAGCCCGGCGAACAGCGCGAGGCCGATGATGAAGACGTTCCGTGACGAGTCGAGGTCGACGTACTTCAGGTTGGCAAGACCGACGGCCGCAATCTGTCCGAACATCGCGATGAACAGGCCACCGACGATCGGGTCGGGTAAGGTGGCGAAGAGCATACCGATTGGCCCGATGAAGGCCGCGATGAGCATCACCACCGCACCCACCTGGACGACGTATCGCGATGCGACCCCGGTGATCCCGATCGCACCGATGTTTTCGGAGTAGGAGGTCGACCCGTTGCCGGTCCCCATGATCCCGGCGATGACGTTGCCGACACCCTCCATGCCGAGGCCGTGGTTGATGCGTTTCCGGCTCGGGGCGGCAGTGCCCGACAGCCGAGCCACGGCGAAGTAATCGCCGTAGCTCTCGACGACGGAGGCGAGCATCCCGGCGAACATGCCGATGATGAACGAGCCGGTGAACGCGGGCGTGCCCCACTGCAACGGCGTGATGACCTGGATAAGGTCGGCGTTCGCGGCTTGGTCGAGGTTCACGTAGCCAGCCTGGCCGGACTCGTAGAAGCCGACCGCATCGAGCGACAGGACCGTCGCCACGATCCAGGCTACGCCCACCCCGAGCAGGACGGGATACAGCTTGAATGTACGGTTGTACTTATCGAGGTACTGCGAGAACAACACGATCAGCAGGACCGTCAGCCCCATCAGCCACCAATTCTGTTGCACCGCGACGATCTGTGGGGCGTTGAACAGGGCCAGCCCGATCAGGGCAATGGTTGGTGCGATGACCACCGGTGACAGGTACTCCTTCAACCGGCCCATCAATCCGGCGTACCCGATCAGGATCTCGATGGCACCGGCCACGATGATGGCACCCTGGAGTTCGAGCAGCGACGCCTCCCAGACTGGTGCCGCCGTCGATTGGCCCCCGACGGCCAGGATGATGGCGATACCGGGTGCGAGCATCGAGAACGTGCCACCCTGCACGAGCGGATAGCGGTTGCCCAACGTCGTCTGCAAGAGGGTGGCAACCCCCGAGACGAGGAAGAACGTCCCGATGAGGATCGCCTGCTCCTCAGCGGGCATCGCCGGGCCGACCGACTCCATCACGCCGATCAATGCCAGCGGGATGGCGATCGTCGCCCCGATCATCGTCAGGTAGTGCTGGAACCCCAGCAGGATCGACTGGGGTAGTGGCGGTCGATCGTCGATGCCGTATTCGACGAAATCTGACTGCTGTCTCCCCCCGTCGGAAACCAGCGTCTCCCCGCCGGTATCGTCAGGATTAGTCACGCAAAACCACCCCACGGTACCCGAGTTGACACCAGTTGCCGAGCAACTGTGGCATGGGGGCCCATCGCATACCGGGGGTATAAACATAGTGGTAGTTTGCAGGCAACTTCGTGTCGTTCGAAAATCGAGCATCGATGGGGCAAGGTATTTGACGAAATCGACGCCAGTCTGGCCATGGCGACCGACCCGGAGTATGCCGTTCACGCCGACCTCGACGTCCGCGTCCCAACCCGTGACGGCGTGGAGCTCGCGACCGACGTCTATCGCCCGGCTGATCCTGAGACGCACGCCCCGATCGACGAGCCGAGGCCGGCGTTGTTGGATCGCACCCCCTACGACCGGACCGGGGGCCGGTTGCGCCATGGTGAGTGGTACGCCAAGCGCGGGTACGTGATCGCGATCCAGGACGTGCGGGGGCGCTTTGACAGCGACGGCGACTTCTATATCCACGTCAACGAGGCCGAGGATGGCGCCGACACCGTCGAATGGCTCGCCGACCGGCCATACTGCGACGGTCAGGTCGCGACGCTGGGGACGTCATACGGCGCGTGGGTGCAAAACGCCCTGGCCACACAGGATCCCACGGGCCTCGCCGGCATGTTCGTCAACATGGGGGCGGCAAACGGCCGCACGAAGACCTTCCGACACAACGGCGCCTTCGAGCAGCGCTGGCTGGCGTGGGCGTACACGCTGGGGGCCGGGTTCAGCCACGCGGCCCTCGCCGATCCCGAGGTGCAACAGGTCTTCGCCGAGGTCGACGTGCGCGAGGTGTTCAAGGAGGGGCCGCGTCGGGGCGAGACGGCGCTTGCCGAACTGCCGGGCTATGACGAGTGGGCGTTCGACATCGCCGAGACGGGGAGTGCCACGGACGACCTCTGGCAGAACCCGGGCGTCAACTTCGAGCGGTATTACGACGACAGCGCAGACGTCCCGACCGTCTATGCCGGTGGTTGGTACGACTCCTACACCGGTGCCACCTGCGACAATTTCCGGGGATTGGCCGACCGCAAGGAGCGCGACCAGTTCCTGCTCATGGGCCCCTGGACGCACCTCGCTCGGCTCCCTGGCGGGCACGACCACAGCGAGGCACTGTTGTTCCCACCGCTGACCTGGGAGAGCGACGTCGCCGGCGACGTCGCCTTCGGTGAGCAGGCCACACGCAAGTACCGCGAGACGCGCCTCAGGTTCTTCGAGCACTATCTGAACGGCACCGACGACTGGGCCGATCAGCCACGCGTCGAGTACTTCCTCATGGGCACTGGCGACGGGCACCGAACTGCTGACGGGCACCTGTTCCACGGTGGTGAGTGGCGATCCGCCACGACCTGGCCCCCCGAGGACGCCTCGATGACGCCGTACTATGCCCATTCCGACGGGAGGCTGTCCCCACGTCGGCCGGAGCAGGCAGCGACGCGGTCGTACGAGTATGACCCCAAGGATCCGGTACCGACGATCGGCGGAAACACGTCATCGTACCTGACCTTCGAACCGCGCGAGGAGTCGGTGCGAGGCTACCCCCTCGGCGATCGCAACATCATCGACTTCACCGGTCGAGGCGGGTTCGACCAGCGCACGACCGCCGAGACCTACGGTGCCACCCCGCCGTACGGTCCGCTGGCCGATCGGCGCGATGTTCTCGTGTTCCGAACGCCGCCGCTTGAGGCGCCCGTCGACATCGCCGGGCCGATCCGTGTAACCGTCTACGGCGAGACGGACGGGCCGGACACCGACTTCACGGCCAAGCTGATCGATGAATACCCGCCCAGCGAGGCCCATCCCGAGGGGTATGCGCTCAACCTCTCCGACTCCATCTGTCGGGGTCGGTTTCGCGGCTACCGTGAGGAGCCCGACCTGCTCGAGCCGGGGACGACGTACGAGTTCTACATGGAGCCCTACGACACGGCGAACCGGTTCGCGGCGGGTCATCGCATCCGGCTCGACATTTCGTCGTCGAACTGGCCACGGTTTGACGCGAATCCGAACACCGGCGGCCCGTTGTACGGCGATCCGGAGACGCGCGTCGCCACCAACACCGTCCACCTCGGTGGGGAGACGCCAACGAGGATCGAGCTACCGGTCCTCACTTCCTGACGCGGCCGGGTGGTCCGAGTGCTCGTCGTCGACGTGCATGGCGAGCGCCCACACGTCGCGGGTCACGTAGTCGCACCCATCGACCGGGCAGTCGAGCCGACGAAGCATTCCCGTGGTGGCCACGGGTGGCGCCATCCCATAAACCCTCGCTGGCGCGTCGCCGACCGGCAGTCGGCAACCTTCTTTATCCGGTGTCGGCCTACTGGGCTCATGGGGAGCGATAGCACGCCACGTGACCTCAACGAGATTGAGCAACTCGATCGACGCCACGTCTTCGGCACCTGGAGCTTTCAGGACGAGGTCCGACCGCGACAGGTTGTCGGGGCCGAGGGGGTCCACTTCGAGACCGCCGACGGCGACGAGTTCCTCGACTTCTCCGGCCAGTTGATGTGTACCAACGCGGGCCACTCGGCCGAGGGGATCGTCGATGCCATCACCGACCAGGCCGGCCGAGCCGCCTACCTCGCGCCGGGGTACACGACGGAGGCCCGAGCGCGCCTCGGGGCCAAGCTGGCCGAGGTGACGCCGGGCGATTTGACCAAGACGTTCTTCTCAACCAGCGGCACCGAGGCCGTCGAGGCGGCGATCAAGATCGCCCGGATGTACACGGGCAAACAGAAGATCGTCTCACGGTACCGGTCCTACCACGGGGCCACGTACGGCTCGATCAGCGCCACCGGTGACCCGCGTCGCCTGTGTGCCCGCGGCGGCATCCCCGGCATGATCAAGGCGCCCGATCCCTACGCCTACGGCTCGACGCTCGACCCGATGGAGAGCCTCGAGTACATCGACGAGATGCTCATGCTCGAGGGCGACACGGTGGCGGCCGTGCTCGTCGAACCCATCGTCGGATCCAACGGGATCCTCGTGCCGCCCGACGAGTACCTCCCTCGGCTCAAGGATATCGCCCACGACCACGGGGCGGTGCTCATCTGTGACGAGGTGATGGCCGGGTTTGGTCGGACCGGCGAGTGGTTCGCGTCGGATCTCTTCGATGTTGAACCGGACATCATGACGATGGCCAAGGGCCTCTCCGGCGCGTACCTCCCGCTTGGCGCCACCATCGTGACCTCGGAGATCGCGGACCACTTCGAGGACTCGTTCCTCTGTCACGGCCACACCTACGCGGGCCACCCCGTCGCGTGTGCGGCCGGGCTGGCCGCCATCGAGACCTACGAATCCGAGGGCCTGATCGACCATGCCGCCGCCGTCGGGGCGTACCTGGGCGAGCGCCTCGAGGAGCTCGCGGCGAACCACCCCAGCGTGGGCGAGGTCCGCGGTGTCGGCCTCTTTCGCGGCATCGAGCTCACCAAACACCCCGACCGTCGTGAGCCGTTCGGGCACCGCTCGGACAAGGTCAGCCGGGGCACCACCGTCGTCGACGAGGTCTCGGCCGCGGCCGGTGAGGAGGGCGTCTACGTCGCCAACATGATCAACACGCTCATTCTTGCCCCGCCACTGTCGATCACCGAGGCCGAGATCGACGAGGGGATCGCGGCGCTCGACCGTGCGTTGGAGGTGTCGGACGCCGCGATGGAGGGATAGCGATGGCGGCGTTGCCGCCGGTCTACGGGGGTGAGCTCCTCCACGTTGACGTCGGCGCCGAAACCACCTGGCGCGAGGAGGTCGATCCGGCGACCGCCCGACACCTGCTTGGTGGCAACGGCTTCGCGGCGAAGATCGTCGCGGAGTCGGTCCCGCCCGAGGCTGGTCCGTTCGATCCCGACAACGTGGTCGTGATCGCGGTCGGCCCGCTCAACGCCACCCCGTTTCAGTCGACGAGCCGGGGGATCGTCGGATTCATCAGCCCGATGACGAACGGCTTCTTCGACAGCACGTTCGGCGGCTCACTCCCCCGCGCGCTGAAGACGACCGGCTTCGAGGCGATCGCGATTCACGGGGCGGCGGCGGAGCTGTCGTACGTCGTCGTCGACGAAGCCGGCGCTCGCGTGGAACCCGCCCCGGACCTGGCCGGGCGCGAGACGTACGCGACCTGTGAGGCGGTGCGATCCCGGGAATCTGGTGAGGACACGCACGTGCTCGCGGCTGGCCCCGCCGGCGAGCACCAGGTGCGATACGCCTGTCTCCTCCACCAGGGACGCGATCGCGAGGGCGTGGCCGGCCGGGGTGGCAGCGGGGCCGTCCTCGGGTCCAAACGCATCAAGGCCGTCGCCGTCGAGCCCGGCTCGTTCGAGCCAGAGCTGGCCGAGGAGGCGGCCTTTCGCGAGCTGACGATCGACCGGATGCATCCCCTCATGCAGGAGTCCGAGATGTTGCAGACGTACGGGACCAGCGGCCTCGTCAACCCGATCAACGAGCTCGGGAAGCTCGGCCAGCGCAACAACCAGTACGAACAGGCCGCCGACGCCGATGCCGAGGCAATCAGCGGGGAGACCCTCCGTGAGGAGTACGTCACCGAGGATACGACCTGTGCGAACTGCGCGGTCAAGTGTGGCAAGCACGTCGCCGTGGCGGACCGCGACATCGAGGCGGCGAAGATCCCCGAGTTCGAGAACCTCTTCGCGACGGCGACGATGCAGGAGGTGTACGATCCGGCGTACGTGATCGACGCCTGTGACCAGTGTGACCGCCTCGGGATGGACGCGATCAGCTGGGGGGTCACCGTGGCATTCGCGCGCGAATGTGTCGAGGAGGGCCTCCTCGAGGACCCCTCGGGTCATCTCGCCTTTGGCGACGCCGCGGGCTTGATCGAACTCGCACGCCGGACCGCCCACCGCGACGGGATCGGCGACCGGCTCGCCGAGGGCTCGTTCCGGCTGGCCGACGAGCTGCCCGAGGCGGCCACGCGCTATCTCCACGGCTCGAAGGGCCTCGAGTTCGCCGCGCACTCGCCGCGCGGGCTGAAGGGCATGAGCATCGGGTACGCCACCTCCACCCGTGGCGGATCACACCACGACACCCGGCCCACCCGCCAGTACGCGGGCGAGCACGACGAGACGACCGAGGGAACCGCCACCTTCGCCGCACGGTCCCAACACTTCACCGCCCTCGGAGACTCCCTCACCCAGTGTCGGTTCGTGAGCGAGGCCGGCTGGGGCACCCACGTCAACGAGCGCTATCGCGATGCGATCGCGTTGGCCACCGGGTGGGACGATCTGACAGTTGATGAGGTCGAGGCCATCGGCGAGCGCATCTATACCCTCGAACGGGCGATCAACGTCGAGCGTGGCGTGGCCGACCGCGAATCGGATACGCTGTCCTATCGGGTGATGCACGAACCCATCCCGGAGGGTCCTGCCGAGGGGATGTACTGTCCGCCCGATGAGCTAGCGATGATGCTCGAGGAGTACTACGCCTTCCGTGGTTGGGACGCCGAGGGCCGTCCCACGGAGGAGACGCTTCGTCGCCTGGATCTCGACGGCATCGTGGCCTAGGTGGGGGGTGGACCGATCCATCGCGACCAGAGGCCAGCGATGCACGCCACCGTCAGGGCCATCGCGACGAACCCAGCGGCGTAGCCCGCCGTCACGGCCAACAACCACCCGACGAGCCAGGGGTAGACGAGGGCGCCCCCGTTGCCGAGCACGAGCATGATCGTCAGGGTGACACCGGGGTCGTCCACGAGCGTCGAGAAGGCGAGGCTGAACAGCGGTCCAAAGGGGATGCCGAAGCCCAAGCCAGAGGCGATGACGGCAAGCCCGATGAGGCCATCCACCTCGAGGTACAGCCCACCGGCCAGGCCGCAGAGCACGACGGCCAGCCCGACCAACCCGGCCACCACCGTGGTACGTTGCCCGACGACCCCGGCCAGATAGCCCCCAACACCTCGACCGACGACGGTCGCCAGCGCGAATCCGGCCAGGATGGCCGTCACCGGGAGCGTCCCACCCGCGAGGAGCTCGTTGTACCAGGTCGCGACCACCATGAGGAACCCGAAGGCCGCCATGTTGGCGAGACCGAGGGCGATGGCGGCCCGTCCGATGAGCGGCTCGAGATACGCCCGCAGCGGGAGGGCCCCTCCGCCGTCGACGGTGGTGAGGCGCCACGTGGTCAGTCCACCACCCGCGGTGATGGCGGCGGCGACGAGGGCCGGTGGGGCCAGGCCGAGACCGTCGATCGCCGGTCGGGTCGCGGCGATCCCGACGGCCAGGCCGAGGGTGAATGTGGCACCGAGCAAGCCCTGGGCCGTGGCGCGTTCGGGCATCGAGGTCCGCAGCCCGACGTACTTGATCCCGGCGAGAAACGCCGTGCCCTGCCCGAGGCCAAGGAGCAACCGCGATGCGTAGGTCATCGGCAGATCGGTCGTCCCGCTCAGACCGATGCCGATCGCACCGATGAGCAACCCGAGGGCGGCGATCCGTTCGACGGCGAATCGGCGAGTGAGGTGATCGGCCGGAAGGACGGCACTGAGCTGGCCGAATAAAAATAGCGTCATGCCGAGGCCGGCCGCCGCCGGGGCGACCCCCTCGGCGATCAGCACCGAGACGTAGGCGCCGTAGCCACCCACCGCGAGTCCGAGACCGAACAGTCCGGTTCCGATGGTCGGGACCGTCCACGGGACTCCCGATCGAATCACCCCCGAGCTCATCATTCGAGCGAACGCCGGTGGTGTCACCCCTCGTAGACGACCATCCCGTGGCTCTCACCGGCGCGGATGCGGGCGTGGACGGCCGGGATCTCCGCCAGGTCGACCGTCTCGGTGACCACGGGGTCGACCACGCCGCTGGCCAGCAGTCGCGCCGCCCGGACGACCTCGTCCTTCGTGGCGTATCGCGACCCGAGGACGGCCCCCTCGGTGACGACGAAGTCCTTGAGCAACGGGGCGAATGCCCGCTCGTGGTGGGTGGTCAGCGTGACGAGCCGGCCGCCCATCCCCATGGCCTCCCAGGCCGACCGGATCGTCGGTACGTCGCCGACGGTATCGACAATGACCGTCGGGCCGTCGCCGTGCGGGGTGGCCTCGATGATCGACTCAGTGAGGTTATCGACGCTGGTGTCGACGGCCACGGCGCGGCCGTCCGTCGCCTCGACGGCGTGTTCCAATCGGTCATCGTCGATGTCCGCCGCCAGCACGTCCGCCCCGCGGGCCGCCCCTAGCTGGGCGAGGTGGACGCCGATGCGGCCGGCGGCCCCGATGACGAGGAGGGTGTCGTCGTCGCCGAGCCCAGCCCGGTTGCAGACGTGCAACGGCGTGGCCAACCCGTCGGCGGCGATCGCCCCCTCGGCGTACGACGCCCCGTCGGGAAGCGGCAGGGCGTTGGCGGCCGGCAGGATGGCCCGTTCCGCGTACGCACCGTCGCAGCTGACCCCATACCATCCCCCGAAATTCAGACACTGGTTGGTTCGCCCCGCCCGACAGTGGTCGCAGACGCCACAGGTCAGATAGAAATACGCCACCACCCGGTCACCGACCGCGACGTCGGTCACCCCGTCGCCCAGCGCGATGACCTCGCCGGCGAACTCGTGACCGGGGATGCGCGGCGTCAATGCCGAGTCGTCCGCGAGCCCGCCCTGGATGGCGTTCTCGACGGTTCGGGTCACCCCGCACGCCTTGACGTCGACGAGCACCTCACCGTCGCCCGGTTCCGGGGACGTCACGGATTCCGTGCTGAGCGTTCCGCCCCACTCGTCGAGCACGATCGCGTCCATGCACGGACGGCGCGCAGCAGCTCCTTAAAATGAACCGGTGATCCGGTTCCCACTCGACGGGAGCGCGAGCCACGTTGATGGGTCACCGGACCGTCCATCCAACCATGGCCCAGCACATTCTCCTGCCCATCGACGGCTCCGACCAGGCCGACAAGGCGCTCGAGTACGCGATCGACCACTATCCGGACGCCGAGTTCACGGTGTTGCACGTCCTCGAGCTCGGGACGGGCGACCTGTCGGCCTTTGCCGGGATGACCGGCGCCGTCCCGGATGAGGACCATCTCACCGAGGCGGCCGACGAACTCCTCGCCGATGCCAAGACCCGCATCGAGGCGGTGGGAGCCACCGCGACCACGGATCGCCGTCAGGGCCGGCCCCACCGCGCGATCACTGACGAGATCGACGAGGGGTCGTACGACCTGGTCGTGCTCGGCAGCCACGGACGCGACGGCGTGGCGCGTGTCCTGTTGGGAAGCGTGGCCGAGAAGGTGGTCCGTCGGTCGCCCATTCCGGTGCTCGTCGTCCGCTAGGCGCCGTCAGTCGTCGGCGAACGCGACGCACCGACACACGCTGGATTCGCCGCCGCGAAACCGCCAGGGGAAGGTGCCGATCTGGACACGTTCGTTGAACAACGCCGGGGGCAACTCGGCGTTTTCCACGTGGACGATCCCCTCTGGAAACAGCGCCGTGTGCATCAGCTGATAGCCGTCGGGTGGGAAGATTTCATCGAGATCGTCGACGCCGAGGTGATCCGCCGCCTCCCCGGCCAGCTCCGGCCGGACCTCCCGGATGATCGTGTTCATCGGATGGTCCGCGCTCCCACAATCGAGGATGAGGTAATTGATGTCCATCTCGCGACACCACGTTGCGAACTCACGGTTCGGCCCGGGGTGCTTGCAGAAGTACCGATGGGGGTCGGCATCGTCCGTATACCAGGCGTAGTCCTGGTAGCCGGTGTGAATGGCCAGGATATCGCCCTCACGGACGTCACAGACGGACTCGATCATGTCGCTCGTGTAGACGTCGTAGTCGTCGACGAGCCCCGAGATGTCGGCGATCACGCCCTCACCGACGAGCTCGTCTAGCGGCATCGACGCGATGTCGCGACCGCTGGCGATGAAGTGTTTCTCGCCGTCGAGATGGGTCCCGGTGTGGTTCATGAACTCGATCTTCTGGCCGTTCACCCGCTCGGTGTCGAGGCTCTTTTCGTACCAGACCTTCGGGTTGTCGTAGGTCGGCCAGGCCGGTGTATCGCCCGACCAGGGCTGCGTGAGGTCGTACAGCTCATAGCCGTCGAGCATGTCCGAGGCACCGTCGGGTCGACACTTAAGCCTACCACAACCCCGGCGCCATCGACGAATCCCGCCACGAGACTTTATTACGTCGGTGGCTCCATTCCACGGACGTTCGACGCATGGGAGACCATCACAATCGGGGGACGGCATGAAGCCGGCACCGTTCTCACACCACCGGCCGGAGACGGTCGACGAGGCGCTCACCCTGCTGGCCGATCTCGACGACGTCGAGGTGCTGGCAGGCAACCAGTCGCTGGGGATCGTCATGGCGAATCGGCTGGCCACGCCTGACCATTTGGTCGACCTCAACGGCATCGACGAGCTGTCGGGGATTGCCGTGGGGGACGATGCGGTCCGTATCGGTGCGATGACGCGCCACCGCGCCGTCGAACGCTCGGACGCGCTCCGGGAGACGCTCCCGATGCTGCCGGAGGCCGCCGAGCAGATCGCGGGTCCGACGGTGCGCAATCGGGGTACCGTCGGCGGCAGCCTCGCCGAGGCCGACCCGGCGGGTAACTATCCGACGGCGATGACGGCCCTCGATGGAACCCTCCGGCTGCGCTCCCTCGACGGCGATCGGACCGTCCCGGCGGATGCGTTCTTTCTGGCGTATATGTTCACGGACCTCCGTGAGGACGAACTCATCGTCGCCGCGGAGATCGATCCGTCGCCGTTCCCGCCCGAGCGCACCGGTATGGCGTTCATCGAGTTGAAGCGGGCGGCACAGACCTGGCCAACCGTGAGTGCCGCCGCCGCGGTTCGCGTGGACGACCCCGGTCGCGACGAACCCGTGATCGAGGAGGCCCGCCTCGCCCTGGCGAACGTGGCCGACGTGCCCCTGCGGGTGCCAGCCGCCGAGGACGAACTGACGGACGAGGCGCCATCGGCCGAATCCCTCGAGGCCGTCGCCGAGGCAACCCGGGAGGCGGCCGATCCCGAGGGTGAGATGCATGCCGACCGGGCGTTCAAGACGGACGTCGCCGGCACCTACGCACGCCGCGCGATCGAACGAGCGTACGAGCGCTCCGGAGGGGCCGGGTCACGGTCCCCCGAGCAGGGGAGTGCCCATGCTTGAGTTCTCGGGCGAGCAGACGCTTGAGCTCCCGCCGGAGGAGTTGTGGCCGTACTTCACCGATCCGGACGTCCTGGCCGCGTGCGCTCCCGGCTGCAAGTCCATGGAGCTCACCTCGCCGTACGAGATCAACGTCGTGATGGCCGTCGGGGTCGGGAGCGTCAAACCCGAGTTCGACGTCGAGGCGTTCGTCACGGAGGCGACCTTTCCGGAGGTGCTTTCGATGCGCGCCGTCGGCCACGCCCCTCGAAACGAGTTCGAGATGACGGCCGACATGGAGCTCGAACCGACGGAATCTGGCGGGACGACCGTCCACTGGCGCGCGACGGCCGACGTCTCCGGAACGATCGCGAGCCTCGGCGGTCGCGCGTTGAAGAGCGTGACGAAACGACTCGTCACTCGGTTCTTCGACGACCTCCAGGCCAAGGCCACCGCGGGCGAACCTGCCGAGTCCCGCCTGGAGTCGGCACCCACCGACGTGGACGTCGGGTCCGTTACGCCCGACGAGGACTGACGCGGGTCAGCGCTCGCGCAGCGTCGCCCGGAGGTGGTCGGGAGCGAGCGGGATGCGGTCGGCCACCACGCCGACCTCGAGCGGCGCCAGTGCCGCGTTGACCGCGCTGGCCACCGCTGCCGGGGCGTCGATCATGCCACCTTCTCCGACGCCCTTCGCACCGGTCTCGGTGAACGGCGACGGCGTCTCGGTGTGCTCCATTCGCACCTCGGGCATCACGTCGATGGACGGCAACAGGTAATCGAACAGGGAGATCGCCTGGGGTTGGCCGTCATCCTCATAGCCGAACTCCTCGAGGAGGGCCGCGCCGATGCCCTGGGCGATTCCGCCGTGGGCCTGGCCCTCAACGATCATGGGATTGAGCATCGTCCCGCAGTCTCGGACGGTGTAAAAGCGGAGGACCTCCACCTCGCCGGTCTCGACATCGACCTCGACGACGGGGGCGTCGGCGCCGAAGGCCGCGGTCGGATAGACCGGGAGCTTGCGCCGGAGCGCCTCGTCGAAGTCGGGCTCGCGGGTCGCCGGATGGGGATAGTCGTAGCTGGCCCGGATGCGATCGCCACGCTCGTCGAGGGCGGCGAGGTCAGCCAGCTCGAGCGTCTCCTCGGTCGTGGGGTGGCGCACCTGGCCGTCTCGATAGACGATGTCGTCGGGGTCGACCCCCCAGTGGTCGCCAGCGAGTGTCGTCAGGTTCTCGATCAGGTTCTCCGCGACGCCGACGGCCGCCCCCGAGAGCATGACCGCCATTCGGGAGGCGGCCGACCCGTACTCCGTCGGCGCGTCGACGCTGTCGAGGTAGCCCACCTCGATCCGGCTGGGGAGCACCTCGAGCTCGTCGGCCAACAGCTGCGTGATGAGCGTCTGATGCCCCTGGCCGGCGGAGTCGGTCGCCAGGGAGGCGGCGACCGTCCCGTCGTCGGCCAGCTCCACGCGGAGGTGCTCTGGCAGTTCGGCCACCTCCTCGCGATCCCGATCGGCCAGTTGCTCGCGATCGCTGCGCTGGCGGTCCGTCCAGTCCGACCCGCTCACGCCCGGCTCGATGATCACCGAGGCGGCCACGCCGCGGTACTTCCCCTCCTCGCGCCGCTGGGCCACCACCTCCGGATCCAACAGCCCCCCGTCGCGCTCGTCCTCGACCAGCTCGAGCACGCCGTCGAGGGCGGCGGCGTAATCGCCCGAGTCGTAGATGTTGCCCGAGGGGAGGCGATAGGGCATCTCGTCGGCGGGAATGAGGTTACGCCGACGGAGCTCCGTCGGGTCCATGTCGAGCGCGTCGGCGGCCTCGTCGATGATCATCTCGAGCGCGTAGATGTGGGGATCGACGCCGAAGCCACGATAGGCCGTCTGGGCGGTCTTGTTCGTCAACACGAGCTCGTACTCGTAGCTGACGTCATCGATGGCGTAGCTGTTCGTCAACACCGACAGCGGCTTGAGCACCTGGTTGACCGGATAGCGCGGCCAGGCGCCGAAGTCGTCGGCGAACCACACGTCGAGGCCGCGCATGGTGCCGTCGTCGTCGACGGCCAGTCGCATCTCGTAGTCCCGCTCGGAGGAGTGAAAGTCCCCACCCTGGAGGTTTTCGAGACGGTCCTCCTCGAACTTGACGGGCGTGCCGTCGAGGAGCTGGCTGGCCATCGCGGCCAGGCAGCAATACCGGTGGATGGCGATCTTCGTGCCGAAGCTGCCGCCGACGTCGGCGGGCACCCGGACGTGGACCTTGTCGGGATCGTACCCGAGGGTCTCGAAGATGGTGTCGTCGACCAGCGTGTGGAGCTGGATGTTGCAGTCGATCTCGAAGGCGTCGCGGTCGGTGTCGTACTGCGCGACGACGCCCGCCGTCTCCAGCGGCACGCCCGAGATGCGCCCCCACGAGTATTCGCCCTCGATGACGTGGTCGGCGGCCTCGAAGGCTCCGTCCGGATCGCCGAACTCGAAGTGTTCCGCGTCGGCGAGGTTGGTCTGGAGGTCATCGTGGACGAGCACCTCGTCCTCACGCGCGGTCATCGCGTCGGCGACGGCGGGCTTGCGGTCGTACTCCACGTGGACGAGGTCGGCGACGTCCTCGGCCGCGTACCGGTCGGTCGCCACCACCGCGGCCACGGGTTCGCCGACGAAGTTGACGTCACCGTCGGCCAGCGACCACTCTTCGAACTCCGGCGGGTCGTCCGACTCGAAGGTGGTCACCCGGTCGATGCCGCTTGGCATCGGGTTGTACCGCTCCTTGATGTCCTTGGCGGTGAAGACGAGCTCGCAGTCGGGGTGGTCCTCGGCCTCGCTGGTGTCGATGTCGACGATGTCGGCGTGGGCGTGCATGCTGCGGACCAGCGCCATGTGCATCGTCCCGGGTGGCGTGATGTCGTGGATGTACTCGGCCTCGCCAGTGAGGATGCGGCGATCCTCGACTCGCTTCAGCGATCGGCCGGTAAAGGCCGCCCCCTCGGGTTCGGCCTCGGCCTCGACGTCAGGTTGGGGTGTCGTGGACATGGCGTCACTCCTCGAGCCGATCAGCGGCGCGCTCGACCGCCTCGTAGATGTTCTGATAGCCCGTACACCGACAGATGTTGTCGGCAAGGCCGCGTTCGATCTGCTCGCGGTCGGGGTCGGGATGCTCATCGAGCAGCTCGCGCGTGGCCATCACGAACCCGCTGGTGCAAAAGCCACACTGGAGCGCGTGGGTCTCGTGGAAGGCCTCCTGGATGGGATGGAGCGTGCCGTCCTCGTCTGCCAGCGCCTCGACCGTCTCGATCTCGCCGCCGTCGGCCTGGACGGCGTAACTCAGACAGCTTTTGATCGCCACGCCGTCGTGCGCGACGGTACAGGCCCCACAGACGCCATGTTCACACCCGACGCGGACGCCGTTGAGGTCGCATTCCTCCCGCAGGAAGTCGGAGAGCTTGAGGCGGGGTTCGACGGTGCGGGTCACCGTCTCGCCGTTGACGGTCACCGTGATCTCTTCGGAGGGGTACTCACGGGGTGGTCCCGTACGCTCGGTGCTCATTGAGGGATAGTCCGCCCATGGTCGGCACAACTACATAAAGACTGGCGACGCACCGCGGGACGGGTCCGACCTACGGGGGTTGGGACGGGTACACTCAAGTGGACCGCACCGGCAGTTGGGCCATGGCGTCCGAACCGGTCGACCTCCGGGTCACCAACGCGCGCGTCGTCACGCCAGCGGCCACACTCGACGGCGGTGTCGCCGCCGATGACGGCCAGATCGTCGCCGTCGGATCGGATCGGTCGTTGCCGGGTGCCGACCGCGAGATCGATGCCGAGGGCAACTATCTGCTGCCGGGGTTCATCGACCCGCACGTCCACTGGGGGCTGTCGCGGTACGAATACGACTACCACGAGGGGCTCGAACACGACTTCGAGACGGAGACCCGTGGCGCAGTTCACGGGGGCGTCACGACCGTCGTCAACTTCCTGTTGCAGCCCGATCCGTACCTGCCCGACATGGACTTCTTCGTCCACACCGGCGAGACGAACTCCTACATCGACTTCGCCTACCACGCGATCATCCACAAGGACCACCACTTCGACGAGATCCGTGGGCTCGCCGACGCCGGCGTGCGCTCGTTCAAGATCTTCTTCAACTGGTACAAGTACGCCGCGCCGGAGCTCGGCATCGAGCATTCGGACGCCGGGCGCGTGTACGACCTGCTCT
>CAZCYF010000016.1:0-31176 GCA_964502835.1 uncultured Halobacteriales archaeon
GAAGCCGACGAAGCAACAGAGGACGCGGCCGAAGCGGGTGAGCCGGAGGAAGCCGACGAGACGGAACAGGAGGCCGACGAGGTGGCTGAGGAAGCTGACGAATCCGAGTCCTCGCCAGCGACCGAGGTAGATGCGGCCGCTGACGCCACCGAGGGAAAAGACGACATCGCTGAGTCGGATGCGGAGACGGCCGAACCCGAGGAGTCGGCTGACGATGGCGCGATATCCGACGATGAGACCGATATCGAGGCCGAGGCGGCCGAGGTCATCGCCGAAGAGGAACCCGAGGAATGACCGAACGGACGTTCGTCATGGCCAAGCCCGATGCCGTCCACCGCGGGTTGGTCGGTGAGATCATCGATCGCCTCGAGTCGCGCGGGCTCAAACTCGTCGCCGCCAAGGTCGTCCAGCTCGATGCGGAGACCGCTGGCGAGCACTACGCCGAACACACGGACAAGCCGTTTTATGACGATCTCGTCGACTTCATCACCTCTGGGCCGGTCGTCCCCATGGTCTGGGCAGGCGAGGATGCCACGCGGCAGGTCCGGGACATGATCGGTGCAACCGACCCCCTCGAGGCCGCCCCCGGCACGATTCGGGGCGATTTCGCCCTCGATCTCGGGCGCAACGTGGTCCACGCTGCCGACCACGAGGACCCGGGCGCCAACGAACGCGAGATCGCGATCCACTTCGACGAGGACGAACTGGTCGGATACGATCGCCACGACGAGACCTGGTTGTACGAATAGCCCGGAGCCGTCGACGATCCCTGCCGTGACGAACGTGTATCGCCCCAAGCGTATATCGGGGTCCGCCGAGATGCCGCCCACGTGTCACTCCCGATCACCCGCCGTCATCTGATCGGAGCCGCGGCCGCCCTTGGGGCCGGCTCGCTCGCGCATCCGACCGTGCGGGAGTACCTCGGCCTCCTGACACCGAGCTCCGGTGCGGTCTGGGACAGCCTGGAGCCGCCGCCGGAGGGGTCGCTGTCCAGCCCGTACGGCGAGGCGAGCGTTCGGTTCGACGACGAGGGCGTCCCCTACATCGTCGCCCGTGACGAGCAGGCCCTCCAGTACGCCCACGGCTTCGTCCAGGGCGGCCAGCGGCTCTTCCAGCTCGACCTGTTTCGCCGCCAGATGCGTGGTCGTCTCAGCGAGGTCGCCGGCGAGGTCACCGCCGATTCCGATGAGTTCCACGTGCGCATGGGTTTCACCGAGGCGGCCCAGGCCAGCCGCACGGCGATCGAGGACACGGCGGTCGAATCCGTCGTGGCCGCCTATGTCGACGGGGTGAATGCCGCCAGAGAGCGCGTCGCCAGGCCAGTGGAGGCGGCCCTCCTCGGGTACGAGATCGAGCCATGGACGATCACGGACTCGCTGTTGATCGAGAAGCTGATCGGCTGGCAGCTCACTGGCCGGTTCCGAACCCTCCGTCGGGCGGCCGTCGCGGATACGTTCGACGACGAGCTCGCCGGGGACCTCTATCCCGCCAGGTACGACCACGACGTGCCGATCATCCGCGGCGACGGGTCCACCGGCGACGTCGACCGGGCGCCCGTCGGTGCCGTCACGCCGGAGACGGCCCGGTGGCTCTCCCGGTTCGAATCGCCCCCTGGCGTTGGATCGAACAGCTGGATCGTCGGCGCCGACCATGCCGAGGCGGACCACGCACTGGTCGCGAACGATCCCCATCTCGCGATGGCCGCCCCGCCGATCTGGTTCGAGGTGGCCCTGTCGACGCCGGCCTTTGGCACCCGGGGGGTGACCTTCCCCGGTGTTCCGTTCGTGGTCATCGGGCGCAACCGGGACGCGGCATGGGGCTTCACCAACGTCCCCGCGGACGTCATGGACTTCTATCGGTACGACGTCGACGGCGCGCAGTACCGCCTCGACGACGACTGGGTCCCCTTCGAGTCGGTAGAACGGACGATCGCGATCGACGGGGCGGCCGACCGGGAGATCACCGTTCGACGAACCGTCGACGGCCCGATGATCGACCGCCACGACGAACGAGTGGCCGTCGCGTGGACGGGCCTTTCCGCCTCGCGAACGATTCGCGCCCTCCATGAGTTCCAGTTCGCCACCGACCTCGACGCGTTCGAGGCGGCACTGACCTACTGGGACGTCCCGCCGCAGAACGTGGTGTATGCCGATCGCGCCGACCGGACGCTCTATCGCATCACCGGGAAGGTCCCCGTCAGACGGATCGGCGATCAGCCGGTTCGCGGCGATCGCATCTTCGATGGCTCCCGGCGCCACGGGGAGTGGCCGGGGTATGTCCCCTACGGCGAATCCGATTGGTCGCAGTTCCTCGCGGGTGATGACCTACCACACGCGATCGACCCCGAGGTGCTCGCGACGGCCAACCAGCGCCCCGTGGACGACCATCCGTGGTACTACGCCGAGGTGCACACCCCGCCATTTCGCGCCCGTCGCCTCTATGACCGGCTTGACGCCGCCGTCGAGACGGGTGCAGTCGACCTCGAGACGTGCCAATCGATCCAGCTGGACGTGATCAACGAACTGGCGGCGATGCTCGTTCCGGAGCTCCTGGAGACGGTCGACGCCTCGTCCGACACTGAACGCGACGCGCTGGAGGCGCTCGCCGACTGGGACTATGGGATGCGCACGGATTCGCGAGCCGCCCTCATCTTCGCCAGGTATCGAGACGCCCTGCGCGAGCGCGTCTTCGACGAGCCCCTCGAGGCGGCCGACCTTGGCGAGGAGTTTCGCCCCGCTGACTGGGTGCTCGCCACCTTACCGGCCGACCATCGGTGGTTCGATACCGCGGGCGAGCGCGCCGAGCTCGTCGCGGCGGCGTTCGATGCGGCGATCGAACGCGTCGATGCGGGCGACACCTACGGCGACCATCACCGGGCAACCATCGACCACGAGCTCGGCCTCGGGTTTCTGGGCTATCGGGGACCGCCGGCGCCTGGGTCGGGCCATACCGTCCGCAACTTCAGCATGGAGGCCGGCCACGGCGCAGGCTTTCGGCTCGTCGCCGCCCCCGGTAACGACCGCGCCAGGGGCCGCCTCGCGGGCGGCAACGCCGGGCGGTACGGCTCACCGCATTACGACGACCAGCTCGAGGGATGGGTCGACGGTACCTACAAGCGACTCGACTGGGCACCCGTCGAGGTGACCCGTCGGCTGCAGTTCGGTGGTGATGGCCCATGAACGAGACCCGGCGGCGGCCGACGAGTTGGCGCGATTCTCTCGGGACGGTCCGTGGCGATCCGCGGTGGCGGTGGCTCGGACTCACCGTCGGCGTCATCATCGGGATCACCATCGCGGTCGGCCACTGGGTCGGGTTCATCGTCGCCGGTCTCGCGATCGGTATCGTCTCGCCGTCGCTGCGATGGGCACTGGCGAGCGCGACCGGGGTCGGCCTCCTCATCGACCTCGTCTTCCTCGGCTCGCTCTGGTGGGACGGCTTCCTCTGGGCGGCGATCGCGATGGACGTCTTCCTCCCGGTGGCCGTGGCCATCCCGATCGGCCTCATCTGGCTCGGCGCTGCCGTCCGGACGGTGGGGTAATCGACCGCTGACGGAATGTTTAATCGGGGCGGGTCGATACGCACCCCATGCGCAAGGGTAGCCAAGCCAGGCCAACGGCGGCGGACTCAAGATCCGCTCCCTCAGGGGTTCGTCGGTTCGAATCCGGCCCCTTGCATGTGCGCTGTGCGTGGCCCCGTCCACGGGAGGACGCGTGATGGCCGTCGATCGTCTCCGCGAGCGGGTCGCCCCCTGGCAGGCCTGGTGGGCGATCCTCGTGGGCACCACCCTCGCGACGGCGGTGGGAGCGGTCGCCCTCCCCCGAACGGTCTACGATGGGTTCCTCTGGCGGTACTTTTGGGGTCCCGTCGTCGCCGACGGTAACGGCGTGGCGTGTGCGGTTCGAACCGACGGGTCGACCGAGTTGCTCGTGTCGGACGCGGCCTGTCAGGCGGCCTCCGGGATCGCCGCGACCCCGGGCTATACGACCGTCTCGACGGTCAGTTACGGCCTCATCCTGCTCTTCGCCGTCATCGGTGTCTATCTCGGGTTGGTGCGATACGGCCTTGGCACGCGCCGGCGGTTCTTCTTCGCCCTGGTGCCGTTCATCTTCCTCGGGGGCGCGATGCGGGCCATGGAGGACGCAACCCTCGCGGTTCCCGAGGGGACGGCGTACGTGCCGGAGTTCCCCCTGACGGCGATCGTCATCAGCCCGTTCATCTACGTGACCATCTTCCTGCTGGCGACGTTCACGATCGTCTCCGGGCTCATTCTCGAGCGACGGGGCGTCATCCCGTCCTTCACGACGTACGTCGTCGCCGTGGGTTCGGGGCTGTTGGCGCTGACACTGGCGTACATTGCCTACCTGGCGACACAGATTCCCGACCTGACACCCTCGGCGCCGATGTTCGTCATCACGCTCGCAGGGGCCACGGTGGTGACCGTCGTCGTCCAGCTCGCCACCACCCGGTATACGCCCGTCGTGCACGAGGCGACGGGCATGATCGGCCCCGTCGTCATCTGGGGCCATGCGGTCGACGGCTTCGCGAACGTCCTCAGTCTCGACTGGGGGTCGGCCCTCGGCCTCGGTCAGACCTACGGCCCCAAACACGTGATCAACGCCTTCGTTGTCGACACCATGGAGGCGCTGCAACCGGCGGCCGTCTCCGACGCGATCGGGACCGCCTGGCCGTTCTTGGTGTTGAAGGTGGCCGCAGCCACGGGGGTGGTCTGGGCCTTCAACGACGAGCTCTTCGAGGACAGTCCGCGGTTTGCGATTCTCATGCTCGTCGCCGTGCTCGCCCTCGGCCTGGGCCCCGGGACGCGCGATCTCCTCCGTGCGACCCTCGGCATCTGAGGTCAGGGGTATGGGTGGGGCCCCCGATCGAGCCGAGGGCGATACCCGAGCTCGCGAGGTACCGACCGGAGCCGGTCACCCATCGGCGCCGACCCGTGGAGCAACGGCTGGGCGGCGGGGATGACCACCCGCACCGCCTCGAGGCCGAGGCTGGCGACGTCGGGGGTGGTGGTGCGCGCGACGTACGGCTCGAGATCGGCTGCCGCGAGGCGATCACCGAGCGCATCGAGGGCCGCCTCTCCCTCGGGGACGTCCTCGGGACCAACGGCCGAAAGCGGCAGGCGATGGTCGAACGCAAGCGCATCGCGTGCCTCTCGCGGGAACGAGGCGAAGCGGGCGATGTTTTCCTGTTCCTCGGCGGCTCGCTCGCGGCCCATTGCCTCGAGCTCCATCCAGTTCTGCACGGCTTCGGCGATCGCCCGCTCGGCCGCCTCGACCGGATCGAGGGCGGCCGCCGAGCCGACCGCAAAGCTCGGCCAGTCGTCCGGGCCGACGCCCGGGACGGTATACACGGCGTCGCCTTCGCCATCGCGACGATGGACGATTCCCATGACGACTGGCACGTCCACGTCCTGGGTCACGAGCCGTAAGCTCACAGCGAGCCCCTCACCGAGCAGGCGACGTCGCCACTCGGAGATGGCCGCAGCATCGCTCGCGAGGGCGGCCGGCTCGAACGTTGAGTACCACGCGAGCATACAGGCGTCGCGTTCGATCACCTCCAACACGCCCCGCACGGTCGCTTCGACGAGAGACGAGCCGAGGCCGAGCCCCGTCGTGATGCTCGGTAACGCGGCGTCGGGCGGAGTCGGGAAGGTGACCACGTCGGCCGGGATGGCGACGGGATCACCATCGAGGGTGCGCGCCGGCCACCACTGCCCGATCGGATCGACGTCCTCTCCGGCCAGGGCAAACGCGTCGAGGCCGACCGTGGGGGCCTCGGGATCGGTCGTCAGGGCGTCCGTCCGGAAGGTGCCCGCACAGTATCGCTCGAGCGCCTCACCCATGGCGCGGACGAACGCCGCCGACCAGTCGCGGTCGACACCGGCCGCTTGATTCGCGGCCGACACGTCACTGAACCCTCCGGTGTCGGCGAGGGTGGCCAGGTAATATGGTGCGGGCGTTGAGGCGCGCTCGCCGACGTCGGTCACGACCCCGACGACGTCGTCGAGGGCGACCTCCATCGCCTCGAGCACGGCATCAACCGGTCGGCTGCGGTGGTCGAAGGTGAACGAGCGTCGGTCGATCTTCGGGTGGCAGTCACAGCCGGGCACCGGCAGGAGGTCGCGCCGCGTGCCGTCGAGCTGGTGGACGTGCCCGATGAGTGCCGATCGGCGGCCCGCGTCGGTGAGATGCCAGCCCGCGACCGCGCCCGCGAACCGTGCGGTCACGTCGTCCGTCGGCCCCGATGGTGCAGGGTCGCGATTCGTGGTCGCACCGACCCTCGCCCGAAGACAGCGATAGCACGGTCCATCGGCACCGAAGCCGGTGATCGCTCCGGTGATCCCTTCGATGGTGGAGCCTCCAAGGTGGCCGAGTTCGATCCCATACCACGCGCCCTCGAGGCGGTCGGACACCCGCTCGAGGTCCAGTCCACCTCCGGCGACCGCCACGACCGACTCGTCCGGCTCGACCGCGTCGAGCGCCACGTGGGCAACGTCGACGTCCATCGCCCCGAGCCCAGTAGCGACCGCTGCGACCCGATCGCCGTCACCGAGGAGGGCTACCGTCATGCGCGCCCCGAGGTGATGCTGGCGGATAAAGTCGCGTCATTCGCCGAGGAGCATCTGCCCCACGGTGGCGAGGGGGCCCGGGGGGAGCGCCTCGACGCCGGCGTCGTTGAGGTGCAGTCGCAACGGCGGCCGCCCGATCTCACCGTCGATGGCGGTCGTCTCGACAAGCCCCACCTCCGCGAGGCGGCGTTTCACCCGAGAAACCTCCCCGCGACTACCAAGGCCGATCGCCTCCGCACAGTCACCGACCTGTTGCAGCCGGCAGTCATACCGGGCGGCGACCAGGACGATGACCTCGAGCGTGTCCGGACCGGTCCCGGCGAGCTGTGCGGGCCAGATGGCCTCGAGCACGTCAGCCGTGAGCGTTGAAACCGACCGACCGAGATGATCTGCCAGGATCCGTTCGACCCGGCGTCGCCCAGGCACACGTACGGCGAATTGGGTGGCCCTCTCCCAGGCGGCCCTCCGGCTGGAGCGGACGGCCGCCGTGAGCGCGGGATCCTCCCCGTGGATGGTGAACAACGCTCCGTCCACGGCCACGATCACGACGAGGCATTCTCGGTCGATCAAGGCACTCGGCGGTTCGACGGTATCCACCGTGCGAACCTGCAGTGGATCGGTCAGCTGGCGCGTCCGCAACGACCATCCGAGGTAGGCGACCCTCGCCACCGCCTCCAACGTGTCCCGCGTCGAAAGCAGCCGCCATCGCCCACGCGGGTGCATGGTGACGAGGCAGCCAATGAGGGCAGGGGACTCGGTCACGAGGAGGACCCCGTCACTGGCGTCAGCGACGAGCGATCGCACCGCTGAACAGCCGGGGAGACCATCGGGTATCGCCATCGGTTCACCGGTTCACCGCGTTTCAGGCCACTCTCCGATATCAACCTGCCTTCGAGACCGTTGCGCAAAGGCTACGGTCCCCGACTGCGCGTCCGTTGACACATACGCATGGACATTTCCACGATCCGTGCCGCCGATCCCGAAGTGGCCGAGGCCGTCGAGGCGGAGCGGCGACGCCAAAACGAGAGCCTCCAGCTCATCGCCAGCGAGAACCACGCATCGGCGGCCGTGTTGGCCGCCCAGGGGACGCTCCTCACGAACAAGTACGCCGAGGGGTACCCGGGGCGTCGGTACTATGCCGGCTGCGAGGCGGTCGATCGGGTCGAAACCGCCGCCATTGACCGCGCGAAGGCGCTCTGGGGGGCCGATCACGTGAACGTCCAACCTCACAGCGGCACGCAAGCGAACCAGGCGGTCTACGCGGCCACCCTCGAGGCGGGCGACCGGATCCTCTCGTTGAGCCTCGAACACGGCGGGCACCTGAGCCACGGCCACCCGGCGAACTTCACCGGACAGCTCTATGACGTCGACCACTACCACCTCGACGACGAGACCGGTCGCTTGGACTACGAGGCCATCCGCGACCGGGTCGAGGCGACCGAACCGGACATCGTCGTCTCGGGATATTCGGCGTATCCCCGGACGATCGACTGGGAGCGCATCCAATCCGCGGCCGAGTCGGTCGGCGCGTACCACCTCGCCGACATCGCCCACATCACCGGGCTCGTGGCGACCGGTCACCATCCATCGCCGGTGGGCACCGCCGACTTCGTGACCGGGTCGACCCATAAGACGATCCGGGCCGGGCGTGGCGGGATCGTCATGTGTGACGACGACCACGCGGACGCCATCGATTCGGCGGTCTTTCCCGGCGGACAGGGTGGGCCGATCATGCACAACATCGCCGGCAAGGCGGTCGGGTTTGCCGAGGCCCTTGCGCCGTCGTTCGAGGCCTACATCGAGCAGGTCGTGGCGAACGCGCAGACGCTTGCCGATGAGCTCTCCGCAGGCGGGTTGGAGCTCGTGACCGGGGGTACCGACACCCACCTCCTGCTCGTCGACCTCCGGTCGAGCCATCCCGAGCTGACCGGGCGCGCGGCCGAGTCGGCCCTCGAATCCGTCGGCATCGTCCTCAACAAAAACACCGTCCCGGGTGAGAGCCGATCGCCCTTCATCGCCAGCGGCATCCGGATCGGCACGCCCGCCGTCACGACGCGAGACATGGCGGAGCCGGAGATGCGCGAACTGGCCGACTGCATTCTCGAGGTCCTCGATGCCCCCGAGGACGACGAGACGCTCGCGGCCGTCAGCGACCGCGTCGACACCCTGGCAGCCGAGTACCCGGCATACTGAGGCTCGGCCGACAGCGGGACCGGTCCCATCACCGATAGCGATCGGTCACTGGCATTCGGTCGGGCGATTTCGGGTGCAGGTGTTTCCGAATGAGGTAAGTTTATGTTCCTGGCACCGCGTACATCCACGTGACGCTTCGTCTGGAGGGCCGAAGCGTCAGCGGGGACCAATTCAGGGCGGCACGGACCGCGTGCTTTTCTCGCGCGGTCCGCCTTCACGAATCTCTCAGCGTCGCGTCTCACCAGCTGTATCGAACACCTCAATGCCCGCTGTGTTGCGACGAACCCCCGAAAGCAATTACGGACCCTCGCGTAGCCCCGCCATGGACCGGGATACGGTCGAGCCGCAGGTGTCAGACCTCCCAGGCGAGCGAGCCAAGCGATGGGTTGAGTACCACAAGGAGGTCGCCGCGACCTCCACGTACGTCTATCCGTTCGTCCTCGACGCGACGGCCGAGGCGATCGGTCCGTTTTGCACGGACGTCGATGGAAACGTGTTGCTGGATTTCACCTGCCACGTGGCCTCGGCACCCCTCGGGTACAACAACCCACGAATCCGTGAGCGGTTGGGCGATCTCGCCCTCGTCGATCCGCTCAAGATCGCCGGGCAGGATTTTTACATCAGCGGGGGATGGCCGCCGGAGGACCCCGACGTTCCCGGTCCCACCCAGCTCATGCATCGGCTCGTCGACATGGGGGCATCGTACGGCCTCGATCAGGTGTTCCTATCCAACAGCGGGGCCGAGGCGGTCGAGAATGCCATCAAGATCGCCTACGCGAGCGGTGGCCACCGCGCCGTGACCTTTGAGGGTGCCTTTCACGGGCGCACGTTGGGCGCCCTCTCGCTCAACCGGTCGAAGGGCGTCCACCGCCGCGGCTACCCGGAGCTCGCCGGCACCATTTCGGTCCCGTTTTGCTCGTGTCGGGGGACCTGTCGCTGTGGCTGGCGGACGGACGGGGCAGGGGGCAACGCCCTCGCCGACCGGCTTGAGCCGTATGGCGGTTCGATCGATCCCGCGGAACTCGCGTATCTCATCCTGGAACCAATCCAGGGTGAAGGGGGCTATCGCCTTCCAAATGCGGCCTTCCTCGAGGATATCGACCGCCTCGTGTCGACGTACGACATCCCCCTGATCAGCGACGAAATCCAGGCCGGGCTGGGCCGAACCGGCCAGCTCTGGGGAATCGACCATACCCCGCTCGAGCCGGACGTCATTACCTCGGCGAAGGGACTGCGCGTGGGCGCGACGCTCGGTCGGTCCGAACTCTTCCCAACCGAGCAAGGGCGCATCTCTTCGACGTGGGGTGCGGGCAGCATCATCGACGCGATGCGCGGCGTCGCCACGGTCGACGCGATCAGGGAGGACGGCCTCATGGACAACGCGACGACCCGTGGGCGACAGTTCCGGGAGACGATGGCGGACGCCGATCCCTCCGGGGTTGTCGACGTCCGGGGGCGCGGCCTGATGCTCGTCCTCGAGTTCGAGGACAAGGCGCGCCGGGACGCCGTCCTGGCGGCCGCCTTCGACCGGGGTCTGCTCGTCCTCGGCTGTGGGCGTCGCTCGCTTCGTATCCTCCCGCCGCTCGACGTGACCGACCGCGAGATGGACATCGGCACCGATCTCCTGCTTGCGGCAATCGACGCGACCGCCTGAGTTAAAACCGGTATCGCCGGTCGTCATCGGCGGCCGGCGTTGGGTTCTCGCCGGCCATCTCATCGTAGGTCATGCCCGCCAGGTACTCGTCGTAGGTCACGTCGTGGCGTCGCCGTAACAGCATGTCGACGTCACCGCGTTCGATGGCGTCGCGTGTGAGGAGGTGCACGGCTCGACGCACGAGTTCGTCCATCGAATCGGGTTCGACGGCCGCCGCCAACACCGCGAGTTCCGTCCGGGTCTGGTCGTCCAGCGAGACGGTCAGTTCCGTCCCGATCGAACGGTATCGGTCGTCGACCGCCTGCGAAAACGCCTCGAGGCTCATCGCTCCATCCCAGCCGCCTGCGACACAAACGGGTTTCGACCGTGATGCACGAACATCCGGCTGGTCCCTCCGGCAGTGAGTGGGGTTATGAATCATTATCCCTCACCGGACCAATCGCCGAAGCGATGGCCGACACCGACTGGGCGCTCCCAGCGGACCTCACATCGCTCCGCGAGGCGCTCCTCGCGTGGTACGAGGAGGTCCATCGGTCGTTTCCATGGCGCGAAACCACCGATCCATTCGCGATTCTCGTGTGCGAGATCATGAGCCACCAGACGCAGCTCGAGCGGGTGGAACCCGCCTGGGAGGCGTTCCTTGACCGGTGGCCGACCCCCGCGGCGCTGGCCGCGGCCGATCGGGCCGACGTGGTGGCCTTCTGGAGCGCACACAATCTCGGGTACAACCAGCGGGCCAGATACCTCCACGAGGCGGCCATCCAGATCGAGACGGACTTTGATGGCACGATTCCCGAGGAGCCGGCCGCGCTCGAGGAGCTCACCGGCGTCGGACCCTACACCGCGAACGCGGTCGCGAGTTTCGCGTTCAACAACGGCGACGCCGTCGTCGACACGAACGTCAAGCGGGTGCTCTATCGGGCGTTCGACGTACCCGATGACGATTCAACCTTCGAGGCGGTCGCGAACGACGTGCTCCCCGAGGGGCACTCTCGTCAATGGAACAACGCCGTGATGGAACTCGGCGGCATCGCCTGTCGCCCTACCCCCACGTGCGACGAGAGCGAGTGCCCATGGCGGCAGTGGTGTTCGGCCTACAAAACCGGTGACTTCACCGCCCCCGACGTGCCCACCCAGCCGCGTTTTGAGGGGTCTCGCCGGCAGATGCGCGGACGGGTGGTCGCCGCACTCGCCGATGTCGACGAACTCGGTCTCGACGAGCTCGGACACCGCGTGCGGGTCGACTACGCGCCGGAAGGCGAGCCGGGTCGTGAGTGGCTCCGCGACCTCCTCGCAGATCTCGAGGCCGATGGTCTCGTCGAGGTCACCACCCGCGATACCACCGAACAGGCCCGTCTCAAAGAGTGACTCGTGGGAAGGTTTCGGTACGGCTAACACGACGCCCTTCTGACTCGGTCGCAATGGTGTCGACGCCGATCGGCGGACTCCGTGGCCTCACACGGGAGGCGCGTGCGCTTTTGCCCCCGGTCTGGGCCACCCAAGGATGGGCCGGGAGCCGCCACGACCGCACCATCTCCCTCCGAGTACGAGACGACGTGGCGCTCGCGACGCGTCCGGTCCACCATGACGGAGCGGCGGTGGCGGGTGGAGCGTCGGTGTGGCGCCCACGTTCGAGCCCGGCCATCAGGCTCGCGCGATCGACATGACCGCCGATCCGGAGGACCGGACCGATCTCGACCCCATCGATTCGGATGCGGTGGCCGCCGTCGCCCGAACCCTCCGACTGTGGGGTGAGACCCTCCTCACTCCGTGGCGCGTGTTTCCGGGGGGAATCCGGCCTGGCGAACAGCTCCCCGCCATCATCGTCGCCATCCTGGTAACGGGCGTCTGGGTGGCCGTTCGCGTCGTCGTTGACCCCGGCTCCGTGCCCGTGCTTGGAAACGCCCCGATGGTCTCCGTCCTCATCTGGGCGGGCCTGTTGGCCGTCGTCGTCGCCCCGTTGGCCGTGCACGTGATGGCCGCACTGGCCACCGTCGTCCTGATCGGCATTGCGTCCGACCGCGCCGGGGTCAGCGAGACCGTCCAAACGGTTGCGTTCGCGATGGCTCCGGCCCCGGTGCTCGCCACCGGCGTGGCCGAGCTCCAGGTGCTCGGAACGGTCTATGGGTCGATGTTGCTGGTCTATGGGCTGGCGTCGGTCCATCGCATCTCGCTCGAACGAGCCCTGCTGGCCGCCGCAGTACCAGCGTACGTGCTCTTCGTCATCGGGTTCGGCGCCGACGCCGGGTTCGTCGAGCTCATGCGGCGATGGTACATTATCTGAACCGGTCGGGACTCCTCACCGTGAGCTGGTTGGCTCGTGGCTGAGCGTGGACACGTCGAGACGCCACACCTATTTTCATCAGCCTCGAGCACTGATTCGTGCGACGACGCCGGCTCACCTCGACCGTCGTCGGGTTCGGGCTCGCAGCGGCCGTCTTCGCGGCCATCTTCCTCACCGTCGACACTGCCGAGGTTCAACGCGCCCTGGCCCAAGCTGACCTCGGGCTGTTGGCGGTTGTGGCCGGGCTCATCATCTTTTGGAACGTCTGTTGGGGCCTCGGGCTCTGGAACGTGCTCCGTTCGCTGGAGGCGGAGCTGTCGCCCGTTTCGGCCGTCATGATCCACGTGGTGGCCGCCTTCATCGACAACGTGACGCCGTTCGGCCAGCTCGGTGGCGAACCCATCACGGCGTGGCTCATCTCGCGACGCACGTCGGTCGAGTATGAGGTCGGATTTGCCTCCATCACCGGCTTCGATGCGGTCAACGTCGTCCCGTCGCTATCCTTGGCCGCGGTGGGCCTCGTTTACGTGTTGCACCTCGAGACGCCGGGGGCGAATTTGGCCCTGGTCGTCCGGATGGCCGCGGTCGCCATCGTCCTCTTGCCCATTCTCGCGATCATCCTCTGGCGGTATCGCGAGCGTATCACTGGCGCCCTCGCAACCGTCGGGGTCCGCATCGGCCACATCCTCGCCAGCACGTTTTCTCGGGTTACTGCCCCGTCCCGAGCGGCAATCGAAGGCCGACTGCGTGGCTACTTCGAGGCGCTCGAGGTGTTCGGCGGGAATCGATACCGGTTCGCGGCGGCCCTTGGCTGGTCGACTGCCGGGTGGCTGAGCCAGGCGATCGCCCTCTGGGTTGCCTTCACGGCCGTCGGTGCGGCCATCCCGCTGTACGTGCCGTTTCTCGTCATCCCCCTGGGTCGGATCGCGGCGGCCACGCCCACACCGGGGGGACTTGGGGGGATCGAGGCCGTTTACATCACGCTGATCGTCCTCATCACGTCGGTGTCCGCCGGTGCCGCCGCGGTGGCCGTGACGATTCACAGCGTCGGCGGCTACCTGCTGACCGTCGGCATTGGCGCCTCGGTCGGTTCGCTCCTTGGCATCAGCGAATATGAGGAAGCCCTGAACTAACCATGGCCGGACCTGGGTTCACATCCGCCGGCTCAATTTCCCCGGGTGCGGCCCACCCCACTCGCCGCTGGGATCCGTCTCGTGGTGGTGAAGGCGACCGATACGACTACACCGTGGGACCGAGGGTCGGCCAGTGGGGCGATTCATGACGAACACCATTGCCATCGCCCACTATTGCGAGGGTGCCGGCCACGCCACGCGCATGTTGGGGGTGGCAGAACAGCTCGTGGACCGTGGCCACGAGGTCGCCCTCGCCGGTGGCGGCCCAGGGAGACATTTCGTGGAACTCAACGGCTACAGCGAGCCCACCATGGCGACCGTCGACTTCGTCCGTGGGTTCCAGGCGCCCGACGTGACGGAGCTGTTCTGGCACACCCCACGGGCGTCCGTGGCACGCCTGCGCGACTTTCGCCGATGGATACATGCACTAGAGCCGGATGCCATCGTCAGCGACGACCTCTATGCGACCGCCGTCGCGTCACGCGCCAGCTATCCACGCCTCCATCTGTCCCACGATCCCCCGGCGTTGTACCGGGGTCGAATCGAACGGGCCGGTGCTCGGATGCGGGCGTGGCTCCCCGGACGACTCGGTGCGACGTTGGTACATCCGAAGGTCTGGTCGGGGCCGCCAACAATGGCGGACGCCATCGAGGTCGGTCCCATCGCGCACGTGGGTCCGACCGGCGACCCGGAGGTCGACGTGCTGATCGTGCCGAGTGACTTCTCACCCGCGTTCGCCGACATCGTCGAGGCGCTCGAGGCCGCCGACCGCAAGGTGACCGTGGTTGGCGACGCTGCATGGACGCCAGTTCGGTCGCTCTTTCCCCACGTTGCGGCGGCCGACGTCGTGATCTGTAGCGGCTATTCGACGGTCATGGAGGCGGCCGTGGCCGGCACGCCGTGTGTGGTGGTCCCGGCCACTTCCGAACAACGCGGCGTTGCCCGCGCCGTCGCGGACGAGGTGGGTTTTCGCTCGGCAACGACCCCGTCGACGGTGCGTGCGGCGATCGCGGCGATCGAGGCCCCCGCCCCTCGCGAAAATGGTGCGATTGCGGTGGCCGACCTGCTCGACACCCGGCTGGGCTGACCGTGGTGGGCCGGACCTGTCGCGTGCCATCGATCGAAGGGTACCAGCGGCGTTTCGATCTCCTCACGACGGTTCCGTTGAACGCGGATCGACGGTTCCGCCACGATTGGTCAATCCTCGAACGCGACCGCCTCGATGTTGTTGCTCGGACTCTCGGCCAGCACGCGGTGCTCGCGTCCGAACCCCTCCGACCCGAACGGCAGGATGGCGTACCGGATCGACCGGTTGGTGTTCACCGCGACCGGCGTCGTCCACGCCAGATCACGATCCGCGTAGAACTCCGTCGCCATGATCGCCCGGTGGGTCGTGTCGCGATCGAGGACCACGTAGACCGTCTCCTCCGGTGGTACCGCGGCAGTTAGCGCCTCGCCAACGTCGCGTTGGCCGTCGTTGTATTCTTCGTGCAATGGCGGACCGTAGGCGGTCACACACCCCGCTCCGACGAGGAGCACGACGACCGCGAAGGCCGCCGCTGCCTGTCGAGGAGTCAGTCGCGCGCCAATCCGATGACGGATGCTTCCCGGCCAGTGTCGGAGGATGGCCCGTCCCGGACCGACCGACCTGAGGGCGGCGGCCAGGGTCCCGTCGGCGATGGCCGCCGGGACGTATCCCATCACGGCCATGCCCGGGAGGTACATCGGCAGCAGGTACCACGGCTGGTTGCCACCAGCCAGTGCGAAGGTCACCGGGACCGCCAGCGCCCACCACACGAGGACGGCCTTCTCGAGGTGGTCACTGAGGCCGTCCCGGCGTACCCACCAGACCACCAGGCCCAGTCCGGCCAGGGCCCCGATGGCGAACACCGGCAGTAGATACGGATATGGCGGCAAAATGGCGTCGAGCGCATACCGGAGGTACGGGTAGTTGAAAAACGGTACGAGTGGCTCGACCTCCTGGGACGCGAGCTGGCCGGCGACGCGCGAGGCGACGGCCATTTCGAAGTAGTCGTGAATGAATTCCGCGGGATGGGTCAGATATGCGTAGACGTGCCACGGGAGGGCAACAATGATCGTGCTCGCGATCGCCGCCAGCGTCCACCGCGTGGTATACTCGCGGAGATAGCGCAGGCCGATGGGCGCCAGGACGATCACGAACACGCCCGCCGCGAATCCCTTCGTCATGACGGCGAGCCCCGCACAGATCCCGGCGGGGACAAGCAGGCGCGGTCGGGTCCGTCCAACCCAGGTGAGCCAGACGAACAGGCTCCCGAAGAACGCCATGAGCGTGTCGGGGACGGCGGCGGTGCCGCCGTGACTCCCCAACAACATCCCCGGAAAGACGAGAAAGAGGATGGCACCGGCGAACCCCGCACGGGAGTCATACGTTCGGCGGCCGAGGAAAAAGACGATGAGTGCACACCCGAGCGTGGCCAGCGCCGTCGGGAGCCGGGCGGCGAAGGCGGTCGCTCCGAACACCGACATCGACAGCGCCTGCAGCCAGTACAACAGCGGCGGCTTTTGCAGGCGGACGGATGGGTCGAGGTCGTAGCTGAAGGTGTTCACGCGAAGCTCGGGGATGAGCCAGTCGGCCCCCTGCGCCATGTCGCGCGCCACGGAGACGTACCGGGATTCGTCCCACACGTGGATGGAGAGGTCGCCGAGGCCGACGAGATACAACACCACCCACGCGCCGACGATGGCGGCGACGAAGGCCGCCTCGACGCTGCGGAGGCGGTCGGGGAGGGGGTGGGGAAGGGCGACCGAACCACGGGCGGCGTCGTCCACGGGTGTGTGTCCGGTCGGCCGGGAGCGTACTTGACGGTAGTGCTTCGGACGGCCGTTCAGGGCGTCGCGTCGTCGTCCGATCCCTCGTACGTCCTGGCCACGCGGTAGGGCGCCTCGTTCCGGTAGCGGACCTCGGTGAGCATCTCGGCGATGATCCCGAAGGTCAACAGGTGCAAGCCGAACAGGATCATCGCGATGACGAGCAGCAGCCGCGGGAGGTGCGGCGTCAACGGCTCGCCGAAGAAGACCTTCATCGCCACCGCGTGCGTCCCGATGAGCCCGCCAATGGTGGCTGATAACAGCCCGAGCCCGCCGAGGAAGTGCATCGGCCGCATGCCGAAGCGGTTCCAAAAGATGCGAAACCCGAGGTCGACGAAGCCGCGGACGAGTCGGCTGGCCCCATACTTGCTCTCGCCGTGTCGGCGCGGGCGGTGGTCAACGGGCTCTTCGGTGATACGAAAGCCGCGATCGTACAGTTGTGCGGGGATGTACCGATGGCCCTCGCCGTGCAACTGGAGGTCGGCCACCGCCTCGGCTCGGTAAGCCTTCAGGGTACAGCCGAAATCGTGGATGTCGGGCCCGGTGAGCGTCGCCAGGTAGGTCTGGATCTTCGAGGGAACGGTCTTCGAGGGGGGGTCCTGACGGTCGCGGCGCCAGCCGCTGACGCAGTCGTAACCGTCCTGGAGGCGGTCCAACAGGGTCGGGATGTCGGCGGGATTGTTCTGGCCGTCCGCATCGAGCGTGACGACGTATTCGCCCTCGGCGTGGTCGAGCCCGGCAAGGAGGGCGGCACTTTGGCCGAAATTGCGCGTGAGCGTGAGCCCCGTCACCGGTGAATGGTCCGCCGCGAGCTCGGCGATCACCCGCTCGGTGTGGTCGGTGCTGCCGTCGTCGACGATGATCACCTCGACCGGTCGATAGGCGTCCATTGCCGGCGACTCGACCGTCTCCATGAGCTCCTCGACCACGCGGGGGAGGTTGGCCGCCTCGTTGTACGCGGGCAGGACGATCGAGGTCGTTACCGCCGGCGTGTCGCGGTCGTGGTCCGCATCGTCAGCGATCGGTTCCGTTGCGACCCGCGACCGGTTCATGGATGTGTTGACTCGAGGCCGACCGATAAACACCCCGGCTCCCGGCCGGTAGACGGTCCAACCGACCGGTTCAATGGATCGAACTCCGGTACGAATCGCTTAACTCGATGGCCGGAAAAGCCCGCGGACGCCCTCGAACCGGACGATGCGACCTTCACACTACATTCCCTCATGTCCACCTCCTCTCGCGTCCGCGATCGCCTCTGGCTCGCCCTCCGACTCGTCGTCAGTGGGGGCTTGCTTGCCTACGTCGTCACGTCCGTCGGCCTGTCGACGATCGTCGACCACCTGACGGCGCTGCCCTGGTGGGCGGTCGTGATCCCCCTCGGGTTGGCCGTCCTCAACGTGGTCATCAGCTCGTACAAGTGGCTGCTCGTGTTGCGGCTGCGGGGTATCGACATCCCCCTCCGGTCGCTGTATCTCTACTACTACATCGGCCAGTTCTTCAACGCGTTTTTGCCGACGACCATCGGCGGCGACGGAGCGCGGATGTACTACCTCTACGACCGCCACGAGGTCGGCCCCGACGCGGCCTCCTCGGTGATCGTCGAGCGAGCAACGGGTTTGCTGTCGGTGTTCGCCCTGGCGGGTCTCGGTGGCGTCTTCCTGCTGGGACGCCTGTCAACGACGCTCGTCGCGGCGGTGGTCCTTGGGGCAACCGTGGGTATCGCCTGCTCGCTCTGGCTGTTGTTCGACACCCGGGCACGGTGGTTGTTCGACCGCACCGTCTTTCGAGTCGAGGCGTTCGACCTCGGCAGCCGGCTCCGCTCGGTGCACGAGGCGATCTGGGAGTATCGGTCGAATCCGGTCGGCTTGCTCCCCATCATCGGTCTGTCTCTTCTGTTCCGGGGCGTCGTCGTCTTGAACACGTACGTGGTGGCCCTCGGCCTGGGCATGGACGTCCCCGCGGGGTACTTCCTGGTGATCGTCCCGCTCGTCGAGTTGGTGTTGTTGGTGCCGATTTCGATCCAGGGCTTTGGCGTGCGTGAGACGTCGTATCTCTACCTCTTCAGCGCGGTCGGGGCGGCCGGCGAGCTCGCCGTCGCCCTCGGCGTCGTTATGCAGCTCGTGTTGGGCATCTTCAACAACGTCGTCGGCGGGCTTGTCTACGTCTTCGACGGGCTTCGCCGTCGGTAGCGAGCTCAGTCGACGTAGCCGAGGTCGGCGAGCATCTCCTCGGTGTCAGCATCGACTGACTGTGCGGACACGTCGGCGACCGCCTGATCCCACGCCTCGAGGTGCTCGCGGAGCTCGTCGACCACGTCGGGATGGGCGTCGGCGACGTCGGCGGTCTCCGCCGGGTCTGCCTCGAGGTCGTACAGCTCGACGGTTTCGGCCTCCCGATCGCGGATCAGCTTCCACTCGGGCACGCGCACCGCGTGGCGGTCGCCAAAGCGCGGATACGCCATCGCCACGACCGGTCGATGCGTCGAACTGGGCCGTCCTGACGCGTCGAACAGCACCGCTCCGTCGACGTCAGTGGCCGTCTCGCCAACCGCATCGACGATCGACGGCAGGAGGTCGATCGTTCGCACCTGTGCCGACACGGCGGTGGTTGGATACGCGTGATGGGACCACAGCAGCGGGACGTGCAACTCCTCGTCGTACAGCGTCCGGCCGTGACCGGTGTAGCCGTGATCGTCGAGGGCCTCACCGTGATCCGCGGTGACCACCACGAGCGTCTCTTCGCGACGACCCTGGTCCTCGAGAGCATCGAGGATGGTCCCGATCTGGTCGTCCACGTGCATCATCGCGGCTGTGTAGCGGTCGTGGTCGCGACGGAGGTGTTTCGGCGCGTTGCGCGGCTCGTGTAAGTCAAAGTAATGGGTCCACAGGAAGAACGGCGCGGAGAGCTCGTCGAGCACCTCGAGGGTGTCGGCCGTCACGCTCGTGGCCGGGCGCTCGTGCAAGCGGATGAGCCCGATGCGCCGCAGGAGGTCCTTGACCGTCACGCCCCCGACGCCGCGGTTCTTGATCGCTCCGAAAACCAGATTGAACGTCTTGGTGTCGTAGATGCGGCTGAGCACCGGGTAGATCGCATCGTAGGCACCGCCGCCGTCTTCGTACCGGTCGAAGCCCCGGCCGAGGCCGGAGTGTTCGTCGGCCAGGTGGTCGACGCTGACGACCGCGCCAGCCGCCGGTGACGCGTCTCCGAAGAGCTCGGCGCCGACCGGGACGTCCGCTGAGAGTCCCCAGCCGTTTTCGAGGACGCCGTGGTGTGGAGGGATGCGACCCGTCAGCATCGACGTCAGGCTGGGATCCGTCGCGTTGGCGACCGTATAGGCCGCCGTGAACGTGGTGGCCTCCTCAGCCAGCGCATCGAGATGGGGCACGAGGCCGTCTCGTCGAGCGGCCTCGAACCGATCCGCGCGGAGACAATCGATCGTCACAAGGAGGACGTTCTCGGGACGGTTCATCGTTCGCGTGCCCGGGCTTTCGGCCGAGGGGTCGTCAACGCCTCGGTTTCTCGCTCGTGATTGGCTCCACCGGGCGCCGCGTAACCTCCAGCCAGACGGACGTGCCCGTCCGCCTGTCACCCATGGTGGTTCAGGCACGCAAGAAACGCCCGCAGCTCCGCGACCGCCGCCCCATAGGCGTCGAGGAACACGTAGTGTCCGGCATCGGGCACGTGGACAAGGCGCCCATCGGCGAGCCGGCGGGCGGCCAGCAGGTCGGCCACACGCTCGTCGATCGGGAGATCACGGCGCAACACGAGTGTCGGCCGGCCGATCTCGTCGAACGCGGACTCGACCAGGTCGTGCTCGTGGGCGTAGTTCACCACGTGCTCGCTGCACTCGTCGACCGCGGCGGCCAGTCGGCGGTGCACCTCATCGTCTGGGTGGCCCTCGAATTCCGAGGCGAGGCGCTCCTCGATTGACTTGGCCTGCAAGGTCTCGAGGTGGTCCCTCGTGGCCGCCCTCGCCTCCTCGAAGGACAGCTCCGGCACCGAGCGAAACCGCGACGGATCGACGAGGACGATCCCGGCGGGGCGGGTAGGGTGCCAGGCGCCGGCCCAGGCGACCGTCGCGGCGCCCATGGAATGGCCGAGGAGGATCGGCTCCTCAAGGGCCAATGCATCGAGGAGACCCATGAGATCCGCCACCCGGTTCGGCATATCGTAACCTGATGGCGGGGCGTCGGAGCGGCCATGGCCGCGGGCATCGTAGGCGATGAGCTCGAACGTGTCGCCGAGGTCGGCGGCCAGACGACGCCATCGCCGACCGTTGTCGTACATGCCGTGGGCGAGCACGATCGGTGGCCCCTCGCCGGATCGATAGTACTGGAGCTCGATCCCGTTGGTCGTGACCCTGCCGGCCTCCCATCCCTCGGGGAGGGACATACGCCGGTCGATGGCGCCATCGCGCAAAGCGGCTTCGGTGCGCCCCGTTGCGGGGTTGCCCCTGACGAACGGCAGGGTGTTGGGTCGACACCCCTCTGATGATTTCGTCGTGCTGGGCTCACAACCGTCCCTTCAGACGGTTCGATCACCACCGCGGTCCACGGTCAGGTCAGCTGCGCTCGAGGCGAGACTGGAACGACAGAACCATCGTGGGTCGGGGCGGATTCGAACCGCCGGGCTCCTCCGTGTGAAGGAGGCGTCATAACCGGGCTAGACCACCGACCCGCCGGGCGAGCGGTTTGGCGGTTCCGGCAATAGGTCTTTCTGTCGACCCCCTTCGTGGACCGTCACCGGTCCACCGGAAGGGCGACTGCGACCGACGCGGTCGCGCGCCGCCCGACCGGGTGGTTTTTGCCCGGCAAGTGGTTCCCTTCGAGGGATGGTTGAGCGGATCGAGGTCCCGACCCCGTTCCAAGTCGGCTCGGTGAACTGCTATCGTCTCGGCCGGGCGCTCGTCGATCCGGGGCCGGACAGCGATGAGGGATGGGCGACGCTTGTGGACGCCCTCGATCGCAACGAGCTCACCCCGGGTGACGTGTCGCACGTGCTCGTCACCCATCCCCATCCGGACCACTTCGGCATCGCGAACCGGTTCGCCGAGCATGGTGCGACGATCATCGCGAGCGAGGTCGCCGCTGACGTCATGGGTGCCTTCGCGGACCGACTCGCCTATGAGCAGTCCTATTTCGCGTCGCTATTCGTCCGCCACGGCCTCCCCGAGGATCTGGTCGAGACGGCCGTCGGCCTGCCTGAGGCATACCTCGAGTTCGCCCCCGACACGCCGGTCGACCGGCCGGTTGCGGACGGTACCTCGCTCTCGATTGCCGAAACGACGCTCGGGGTCGAGCGGGTTGCCGGACACGCACCGGGTGAGACGATTTACACCTTCGACGGGCCGGATGGCGAACACGCGATCGTGGGCGACCATGTGCTCGATCCCATCACGCCAAACCCCTTTCTTGAGCCGCCCGAAACGCCCGACGGCCGGCGTCCGCGTGTCCTGCCGGCGTACAATCGGTCGCTAGAGCGACTCGCCGAGCGGGGCTTCGACCGCTTCCTGCCAGGTCATCGCGAGCGCATCGACGACCCGACCAAGCGCATCGAACAGTTGCGCCGGTTTCATGAACATCGGACGGAACAGACCCTCGAGGCGCTCGTCGAGCCTCGAACCGCAGCGGAGGTAATGAACGAGCTGTTTGGACAGCTCCCTGCCACGGAAATCTTCCCGGGCATGAGCGAGGCGATCGGCCATCTCGACGTTCTCGAGGGGCGCGGACGGGTCGAGTCCACCGGGAGCGCACCAATCCGCTATCGTCGTACCTGACCGTCAGTACGTCGGCGCCCGTTCCTGGTGGCCTTCACGGTGGTTCGCCAGTCGGGCGAAGACGAACAGCGCATCCGAGAGCCGGTTCAGGTAGACGAGAGGGTGGCCGATATCGCGGTCGCTCTCCTCCTCGAGGGCCACGACGCGGCGTTCGGCGCGACGACACACCGTTCGCGCGAGGTGCAGCCGGCTGCCGGATTTGAAGCCGCCGGGGAGCACGAACGACTGCAGTGGCTCGAGCTCCTCGTCCGCCTCATCCATCCAGTCTTCGAGGGTTTCGACGTCGTCACCATCGACCCGGGGTCCATCGTCGTCGGGCGCCGGATTGGCCAGCTCGGCCTGGATCACGTGCAACACGTGCTGGATGCGTTCCAGTCGGTCATCGATGTCCTCGTGACCGGTTGGTATGACCGCTCCAAGGTGCGCATTGAGCTCATCGACGGTGCCGTAGGCCTCGATGACCGGCGACGCCTTCGAGATCCGACTGCTATCGAAGAGGTCCGTCTCGCCGCGGTCGCCCCGGCCGGTATAGATGCGCATGCGCGACCATGGTGTCCGCGGACTCTTGACCTTAGGGGCGCATTCGGACGAAAAGATGTTTCTTGGGGGGCGTCACACGTCCCCCAATGGCGACCTGGGAGACGCGGTACTGTCCCACCTGCGACGAGGAGACGGACCATCGCCTCGTCGCGAGCATGCGGTTGCATCTCGGCCACAAGCGCAAGTGGCGATGCGACGACTGCGACCGCCAGACCGTGTACGTCGATGGCGCCGTTGGTCCGGATTAAAACTCAATTCGATCCACGAGACGCTCGTCACCGTCGACGCGAACCGCGACGATGCGCACGAACTCCTCGATCTGTGACCCCTCCACCTTCGATTTCAACAGCTCGTCGACCTGATAGATGCCCGCCGCGGAGGTCATCTCGATCTCGATGTTGACCGGGCGGTCGTCGCCCGCCCGGAGGTGGACGGCTTTGATGGCCTGACTGGAGATCGTGTTGATGCCCCGCCCACCGCGCTCGTAGGGCTGGCGTGAGCGACCGCGCTCCATATCGAGGGCGTCGGCCACGCGGACCACGCCAGCCTCTCGCGTGAGGGGCCGTTCCTGCTCGTGGTGTGACACGATTGCATGGAGCACCTCACCCGCGATACGCGTCGCCACGGCGCGGTCGAACACGTCGCCCAAGAGCTCATCGAGGACCGGCCACGCGATGTCGATCGAGTAGTAGCTGTGGCGATCTCGATGCACCACGTGTCCCACGTCATGGAGGATCGCGCCCAACGCGATAATGACGGGCTCGTGGGCCTCCGGCAGGTCGTGATCCGTGGCGCCATTGAAGGGAATCCCGGCGGCCTTCAGCCGGTCGTAGAGCTCGAGGGCCCGCTCGAACACCATCTGGACGTGTTTTGGGCCGTGATCGTTGTAGCGAAGTCGGGTCACGGGGTTCACGTTCTGAGCCGTGATGAGGGCCATCAACCGGTCGTCGACGACCACACGATCGATCACGCGATTCAGGTCGTCAACGGGGTAGGAAACCTCGGCAGCCGCGTACTTGGTGGGTTCGAAGGTTGCCATGGTCCGTCTATCAGGAGGCTTGATTAAAGGCCATGGGCCGCCTGAGGGCACCGAGCGGGTCGTGGAGGTCTCGCGGGGGTGGGCGTGTCCCCGTCCGGTGCATGGGACACACTTATAACCATCTCTGCGTAAAAGAGAGGCGTGATGGTAGCAACACAGCTCGTCCCGATGTTCATCGGGGGCCTGGGTCCCGTCGAGCTCGGCGTGATCTTCCTCATCGCCGTGCTCCTGTTCGGGGCAAACAAGATTCCCCAGCTCGCGCGGTCGACCGGTGAGGCCATGGGCGAATTCAAGAAAGGGCGCGAGGAAGTCGAGGCCGAACTTGAAGATATCCGCGATGCCGCCGAGGAGGACGTCGAGGCCGCCGAGGAAGGCGTGCTCGACGACGAGTCCTCGGGACAGACCGGCGCATAACCGCTCACGTTCGTTCCTCGCCGTCGCCCGTCCACCACGCAATCCTTTTTGCACCGCCACCGTATCCCAAGCTACCGCGTTGGGCATGTGGCCTAGCGGATAGGGCTGAAGGTTCCTAACCTTCCGATCGCGGGTTCGAATCCCGCCATGCCCGTCGCTCACCGACACCTGCGGCCGCAAAAGGCAACTCCCCGTGCGTGAACTGGTCGTCTCTGTTTATCAGGTGATATAATAGGGGTAATTCTTTTTACCCTGAGCCCGTCGAAGAATTGGTCAATGAGTATCGACGACGAGGCCGGGACCGCGAGGTCGTCGGCTGAGGGGAACCCCGAGGCCACAGCCTCCGTCCCCCTCGATGAGCTGGTCGGTGATGGTCCGCTCGAGGGGCTGGGGTCGGCGGTGACGGTGGGTCAACGCCTGGCGGACGTGGTCGAGAGCCGAACCGTCAACGTCCATCCGGATCTCGACGAGGACGCGTTCTTCTCAACGTCTGAGGGGCAGACGACCGTCGTCAATCGCTACGACCTCGAACGAGCGGTACCGTTCGAGAAAAAGGGCCATTTCGTGGAAGAGCAACGCTACTGGGTCAACAAGCCGTATGCGTTCGTCATTATTTTCCATTCCCAGCGGGAGAACGAACAGAAGTACTTCGTCGTCGAGCCGCATCTCTCGCCCATCGAGGAGGAGTTACGCGAGTTTCTCTCGGGCAAGCTTCGCACGGCGATCAAATATACCGGTGACGAGCTGATCGAGGAGCATGGCGATCCCTCGGTGCGCGAATCAGTCATCGAGCGCGAAACGAACGCCCTCATCGACCGGTACGGGCTCGCCCGGGGGGGATCCGATGGGCCCTCGACGGTCGCCCGACTGCTCGCCAAGCTCCCGGGTCGATCCCTCCCAACGTCCGACGCTGGTCCACTTCCGACCGAGCAGGTTCGACCGGAACCGGCGATCCTCGAGGAGAACCCCTCGACACTTACGCCGTTTCAGGTCGACAAGCTGCTGTATTACCTGCGTCGAGACTTCGTCGGCTACGAACAGATCGACCCGATCAAACACGACATCAACGTCGAGGACATCTCGTGTGACGGCTGGAACTCCAGGGTCTTCGTCTACCATACGGATTACGAACAGATCATCACCAACATCGAACAGGGCAAGGAAGAGCTGGACAATTTCGTCGTCAAGCTCGCCCAGCGCTCGGGCAAGGGGATCAGCAAGCGCCGACCACAGGTCGACGCCACCCTGCCCGACGGCTCGCGCGCCCAGCTCACCCTCGGCAAACAGGTGTCGGATCACGGCACGAACTACACCATTCGACAGTTCAAGGACGTCCCGTTCACGCCGGTCGATCTCATCAACTGGCGGACGTTCTCCCTCGACCAGATGGCCTTCCTGTGGCTGTGTATCGAGAACAACAAGTCGCTCGTGTTCGCCGGCGGGACGGCGTCCGGGAAGACGACCTCGCTGAACGCCATCTCGCTGTTCATCCCGAGTAATTCGAAGATCGTCTCCATCGAGGACACGCGCGAGGTGGAGCTCCCCCAGCGCAACTGGATCGCCAGTGTGACACGGCCGTCGTTCACCGGCGACGAGGTCGACAGCGTCGACGAGTTCGACCTGCTCGAAGCCGCGTTGCGCCAACGGCCGGACTACATCGTCATGGGGGAGGTCCGTGGCGAGGAGGGACGGACGCTCTTTCAGGTCATGTCGACCGGCCACACGACGTACACGACCTTCCACGCCGACAGTGTCGGAGAGGTCCTCAAGCGGTTCACGACGGACCCGATCAACGTCTCGAAGACGATGTTCACGGCGCTCGATCTCGTCTCGATTCAGTCATCCACACGTGTTCGCGGGAAGAAGGTGCGCCGCAACCGGGTGCTCACGGAGGTCAATCGGTACGACGCGGAAAACGACGAAATCAACGTGCAGGACATCTACCAGTGGGACGCCGAATCCGACGAGTTCTTCCAGTTCGGCGAACCGAACGTCCTCGAGGAGATCCGGTTCGATCGCGGCTGGACGGAAGCCCGCGTCGAACGCGAAATCGAGCGACGGAAGGTCGTCCTCGCGTATCTGATCGAAAACGACCTCAACGAGTACGCCGAGGTCGCGGCGACGCTACAGGCGTTCATCAACGATCCCGATACGGTGTTAGCCCTGATTGCGAACGACCAGCTCGAGCGGAGCCTCGGCGAGTTGCGCGAAATGGAGAGCGTCGTCATCGACATCGACCCGGAACTTGAGGCGCTCGTGCCCCGCCCGGATCCGGACGATGGCGTCCGTGAGGAGGTCAGGTCGATCCTCGCGTCGGCTCGGGAAGAACTGCTCGCCGAATACGCCGACGAGTCACCCGACGAGATCGCGGAGGCCCTCGCTCACATCGATACCGAGCCGGCCACGGACGTCGCGACCGCTCCGGCCGACCCCGACACCCGGGTCCCGGACGGGTCGGGGTGACCGCGGATGAGTCTGGACATGCCGAGCGGGCTTGATCGTCGTGACATCGAGGGCCGGCGAAACCTGCTTGGCGACGCGTTCTTCCCGGTGTTCCGGTGGGTGTTCGATGATGACAGCACCTTCGTCGCCAACCTCGACCGAAAGCTTCGCCAGTCGCGCATGGCGACCCCCGTCGAGCTGTACGTGTCGCGGGCGTTGGCCGTCGGCACGATCGCCGGGGGGACCCTGTGGCTCGGAGGCACGCTCCTCGCGTATGTCCTCTTTGCCACCGGCGTGGTCGAGGTCGGACCCATCCTCGGCGCGACGATTCCGAACGAGACGCTCCTTGAGCTGATCGAGCTGCTTCGGGTACCCTTCCTGGTCGGCGTGACCGGGGTCGTGCTCGGCTCGTTGGGTTTCGCCGTCGGGTTCGCTTCGATGGTTGCCCGGCCATACTTCACGGCGAACAGCCGGGCCCGTGAGATCAACATGCTGCTCAGCGACACCGTGTCGTTCATGTACGCCCTGTCGGTGGGCGGCCTCGATCAGCTCGAGATCATCGAATCCGTCGCCCAGGCCGAGGACACCTACGGCGAGGTGTCGCGGGAGTTCCAGTCGATCGTGTACGAGACGGACTATTTCGGCACTGACTATCGGACGGCGATCCGCGAACAGGCGCTGTTGACTCCGAGTGTCGAACTCAGTCAGTTCCTGACGGACATGCTGTCCATCATCAACAGCGGTGGCGACCTCGAGGCGTTCCTCGACGACAAGAAGGACAAGCACATGCGGACGGCGAAACACGAACAGGAGCAGACCCTGGAGTCGCTTGAGCTGTTCGGCGAGATGTACATGACCCTCTCGCTGTTTCCGCTCTTGCTAATCGTGATCCTGGTCGTCATGATGATGATGGGTCAGGTGACGATGACGGTGATGTACATCACCGTCTACGCGCTCATCCCGTTGACGGGCATCGGCTTTTTGATCATGGTGGCAACGGTGAAGCGCGACGAACCCGGTGACGGCTACCTGGATTCACCACAGGGAGCGACCGGCACGGAGACCGGCTCGCACGGGGGCTTGATGGATCTGGGGATCGTCGAGCGCTTCGCCAGCGAGACCGATTTCTCCGTGTTCTCGCGCATCAGAAGCCGGGAGGGCACGCGACGCACGGTCGATCTCCTGTTACATCCACATCGCTTCTTCATGGAGCGTCCGATGTATACGCTCGCCATCACGGTGCCCGGAGCCATCGCCTTCCTCGCCGTGGCGTTCCTCGCGGATACCATCCCCACGACCTGGGACGCGATGGTCGACGCCCCCGTCTGGGGGACGTTCATCTGGATCTTCCTGCCGACGTACGTGATGCTGGTGCCCCTCGGGGTCTTCGTCGAGTGGGACCGCCGGAGCAGACATGCCATTACGGACAACCTGTCCGAGGAGCTTCGCAAGCTCTCCAGCGCGAACGACACCGGCATGACGCTGCTCGAGTCGTTCAAAACCGTCGCGGAGACGTCTCGAGGCAAGCTCGCCACGGAGTTCCACGAGATTCACGCCAAGGTCAGCTATGGGATGACGCTCAAGGAGGCGCTCATCGAGTTTAACAACAAGTACCACATCCCGCGGCTCGCCCGGACGGTCAAGCTCGTCGCGAAGGCCCAGGAGGCCTCGAGTGAGATCACGGACGTGTTGACGACCGCCGCGAAGACCAGCGAGAACCACGACGACATCGAGCGCGAGCGAAAATCCCGCACCCGCATGCAGATCACGATCATCATCATGACCTTCCTGACGATGCTGGCCGTGATCGCGATCCTCAAGGTGCAGTTTTTGGACATCATGGGCGGGCTCGCGGCCGATACGGGCCAGGGCGGGCAGGCCGTCGGCGGTATTAGTCTCGGCGGGAGCATCGATACCGCGACGCTGAATCTGTTGTTCTTCCATGCCGTCACGATTCACGCCATCATGTCGGGATTCATCGCGGGCTATATGCGCGATGCCAGCCTGAAAAGCGGGATCAAGTATGCCGTGGTGCTCATGACCATCTCGCTGGCCGTCTGGGCCGTGATTGGCTAACCCAGCCATGAGTGAACGGGCGCCGGTTCGAGGGCAAACGACGCAGGATTACGCCATCGGAATCGGCTTGTTCTTGTTGATCGTCGTCTTCGCGTTGACGTTTCTACCGGCGATCTTGACGCCCTTTGAGACGATCGACGAGGACCAACGCGAGGCGCAGGCCGAACGGGTAGCGAACGCCATCGTCGACCGGGCCGCCGTCGAGGGCCAGCGCGTCCACCTGAACGAGACGGTCCTCACGGGGCAGCTCTCGATGACGGACACGCCCGGCGCATTCGGGTTGACCGACACCATCGACATCAATGCCACCCTCCGGTCGCTCTCGAGCGACGCTCGGGTCGGATCGGGTGGGTCTGCCCATGACGGGCAGGCGATCGGTACCTGGACGCGCATCGTGTCGACGGAGTCCGGCGCCTGTACGACCGGCTGTCGGCTGGCGGTCCGGGTGTGGTGATCACCATGAGAGGCACCTTCCGCTCCGACGACCGTGCGCAGGCGTTCACCCTGGAAGCGCTCGTCGCGGGCTTGCTCATCGTGGTCGCCTTGCTGTTCGCCCTGCAGTCGGTGGTCGTGGCCCCCGGCATCCCCGGCTCGGACATCGAGCCGGACGTGCGCCAACAGGCGACGGACACGCTCGACATCGCCCACCACGAGGGGGCATTGAACCACATGCTGCGGTATTACAACAACTCCACCGCGGAGGAGACCTTCGCCGGGGCCCGATCGGCCGACATCGGGTATGGCTCGGACGTGCCGCCGACTCGATTCGGTGAACTCATCGAGGACTCGTTCACGGATCGGGGGATGGTGGTAAACGTCATCGTCAACTACCACCGCCCGAACTCGACGGTCGTCGACAGCGACCGCCTCGTCTATCGGGGGGCACCGCCGGACGCGGCGACGGTCGCCACATCGACGGTCACGCTGTACAGTGATCAGCACCTGACCGGCCCTGCCGGGGCGAACCGGACCCTCGGGGAGGCGGCGGCCGACGGGACGTATCCGATCCCGGACGTTGATCCCGATGGCCCCGTGCACAACATCGTCGAACTGCGGGTGATCATATGGTAACTCCACGGGACGACCGTGGGCAGATCCTGCTCATCGCGGCGTTGACGATCGCCGTCACGCTCATCGGCGTCACCGTCTTGCTCAACGCCTCTGTGATCGCCGAGGTGCGGGCACCGGACGACCCCGCGACGGACCTCGAGGAGGCGAGTCGCATGAGCGACGACCTGGAGTCGGGATTGGCTGGTATGGCTGCCCGGTTGAATCGCGACGGCCACTACACCACAAACGAATCGCTGAATGCGACACTCGAGGCGAACGTCTCGACGTTCCTCGACTATGCGACCCTCTCCATCGGCCAGCATCGGGCGACGATGCTCAACGCGAGCTCGCCGACCGACGTGCAGATCGGGACCTACGTTGCCGATGGGAACCGCTCCTCGACGCTTGCTCTCCCCGATGCGGACGTGAACGTGAGCGAGCGGGTGGCCGACCCGGCCCCGATTTATGGCCTCAGTCTCAACCTTTCGAGCGGATCCCTACCGGGCGATACCGATGCATTCGGCATCGAACTCGAGGGGGCCGACGGCGACTGTCGGCTGTACCGTCTCGAGCCGAATGGGTCGGACCAGGTTGACGTCGTCGAGTACGATATTGCGTGTGGCACCGAGCAGAATGGCGGTGACGGGACGACGATCGAAACGTGCGACCTCGCGGCCGGTGAGCAGCGATTCGACTTCGGTCGGGTGGCCGGCACGGCCGAGGCATGCCACGTCAACCTCTTTGAGCGCGTCCCGGCCATCAACGGAACCGACCATCGACTCGCCTTCCATCATCCCGATGCCATCGAGGGTGGCTATCGGTTCGTCGTCGGCGCCGTCGTCGACGATACCGCCTACGAGGAGTCGCCCGACGCGAATCCATATGTCCTGCCGGTGGTGCACGCCTTCGACATCACCCTCGAGCAACAGGCTCGTGCCAGCCGGCGAACCGTCTCGACGACGGTCACGGTCCATCGTCACCCGGAGACGGTCTACGCCATGGGGGTGCCCTGGGAATGAGCATCCACGACTTCCGCCACGATCGCCGGGGGGTCTCCACGACGGTCTCGTTCACGCTGGCAACCGGTATCACCGTCATCCTCGTCGCCGGCCTCTTGGTGAGCGTCGGGTCGGTCATGGAGA
>CAZCYF010000017.1:0-29755 GCA_964502835.1 uncultured Halobacteriales archaeon
CGGGCGGGGACTTCTCCGAGCCGGTCACCCAGAACACGCTGCGCATCGTCAAGACCTTCTGGGCGCTGGATTCCGACCTGGCCGAGCGCCGGCACTTCCCGGCGATCAACTGGGACGAGTCCTACTCGCTGTATCGCAGCCAGCTCGACCCGTGGTTCGTCGAGCACGTGGCCGAGGACTGGCCCGAACTCCGCCAGTGGGCGATCGACGTCCTCGACGAGGAGAGCGAGCTCCAGGAGATCGTGCAGCTGGTGGGGCGCGACGCCCTGCCGGAGGACCAACAGCTCACCCTCGAGGTCGCCCGCTATCTGCGGGAGGCGTGGCTGCAACAGAACGCGCTCCACGACGTCGACCGGTACTGTCCGCCGGAGAAGACCTACGACATCCTCCAGGCGATCAAGACGTTCAACGACGAGGCATTCGCGGCGCTGGAGGCCGGCGCGACCGTCGAGGAGATCCAGGCCGCCGAGGCGCCGGCGCGGTTGAATCGCATCGGGACGACCGACGAGTACGAACCGTTCATCGAGGAGGTCGAGGATGCCATGGCCGAGCAGCTCGGGGGGTTGTACTAATATGAAGGAATACCGCACGATCAACGAGATCAGCGGCCCGCTCGTGTTCGCCGAGATCGACGAGCCGATCGGCTACGACGAGATCGTCGAGATCGAAACGCCAGCGGGCGAGGTAAAGCGCGGCCAGATACTCGAGTCGACCGACGAGTTCGTCGCGATCCAGGTGTTCGAGGGGACCGACGGCATCGATCGCGACTGCACGGTCCGCTTCCTCGGCGAGACCATGAAGATGGACGTCACCGAGGACCTCCTCGGTCGGGTACTCGACGGGTCGGGCCGGCCGATCGACGGCGGCCCGGACATCGTGCCCGACGAACGCCGCGACATCGTCGGCGCGGCCCTCAATCCACACGCCCGGGAGTATCCCGCGGAGTTCATCCAGACGGGCATCTCCGCGATCGACGGCATGCTGACGCTCGTACGCGGCCAGAAGCTCCCGCTGTTTTCCGGGTCAGGCCTGCCACACAACGATCTCGCGCTGCAGATCGCCCGGCAGGCGACGGTCCCCGAGGAGGTCGACGACGAAGCCGAGGGCAGTGAGTTCGCCGTCGTCTTCGCCGCCATGGGCATCACCGCCGAGGAGGCCAACGACTTCATCGAGGACTTCGAGCGCACGGGCGCGCTCGAGCGCTCCGTCGTGTTCATGAACCTGGCCGACGACCCGTCCGTCGAACGGACGGTCACTCCGCGCCTCGCGCTGACGACCGCGGAGTACCTCGCCTTCGAGCACGGCTATCACATCCTGGTCGTCCTCACGGACATGACGAACTACTGCGAGGCGCTGCGCGAGATCGGCGCCGCCCGCGAGGAGGTCCCCGGTCGACGTGGCTACCCGGGGTACATGTACACCGACCTGGCCGAGCTGTACGAGCGCGCGGGGCGCATCCGCGGGCAGGAGGGATCGATCACGCAGATCCCGATCCTCACGATGCCAGGCGACGACGACACCCATCCGATCCCGGACCTGACCGGCTACATCACCGAGGGCCAGGTCTACGTGGATCGCGACCTCGACAGCGCCGGCGTCCAGCCGCCGATCAACGTCCTGCCCAGCCTGTCGCGGCTGATGGACGAGGGGATCGGCGAGGGGCTCACCCGGGCGGACCACAAGGGCGTCTCCGACCAGTTGTATGCCGCCTACGCCGAGGGTGAGGACCTGCGCTCGCTGGTCAACATCGTCGGGCGTGAGGCGTTGGACGAGCGTGACAACCGCTACCTCGACTTCGCCGATCGGTTCGAGCAGGAGTTCGTCAATCAGGGCTACGACACGGATCGCAGCATCGACGAGACGCTCGACATCGCCTGGGAGCTCCTCTCGATGCTTCCGAAGTCAGAGTTGCACCGCATCGACGAGGAGCACATCGAGGAGCGCTACGTCGAGGACGCGACCGAGGCGGCCGAAGCCGAGGCGGCCGACTGAGGCCAGGACCTCCGACGCAGACTGGCTCAACTGTCCCCCTGGGCCGGGGCACTCCCGCCGGCAGCTCAGAGCTCAGGATGGGTCGGATCGGTCCCGCGTCGGCGTAGGGCTGCCTGGTTCGCGGGGCCGTCGACCGGTCGGACGGCCGCCTCAGGATGGCGCCGGAAGAACGGCAGCTCACGGTAGTCCTCGACACCCTCGGGACACTCGACGTCGTAGTGGCGACCATCGCAGGCCAGCCAGGTGTGGGCGTAGCCGTGGCCCCCGTCGACCAGGATGCGGACGTCGCAGTCGTCACGAACCCGGTCGGCGACGGTCTCGGCGACGTAGCGACAGTGTTCGCGGTTGATCTCCCGGGGGGTCTCGACCGGCGGTTGGACCGGCTCTTCGATGAGGGTGTCGCGGACGTCAGTGAGCGCGTCGACGAGGGGCGACGGCATTGGACTGGGCGTTGCCTGCCCATATGGGCCCCACACGGGTAATGCTGTCTCCGACCACGGCCAGTGGGTCCACCGGCGCGTGCCATCTCGACAGGCCTAACAGCCCTCGGCGTGAACGGACCGTCGATGGCCGAGGACGTCAAGCCCACGCGCAAGAACCTCATGGAGATCGAGGACCGCATCGAACTCTCTGAGCGCGGGCACGACACCCTCGAGAAGAAGCGCGACGGGCTGATTATGGAGTTCATGGACATTCTCGAGCAGGCCCAGACGGTACGCAATGACGTCGAGGAGTCGTACGAACTCGCCCAGAAACGGCTCAACATGGCGCGTGCGATCGAAGGTGACGTGGCCATTCGCGGCGCGGCGGCCGCGCTCAAGGAGCATCCGGAGATCACGATCACGTCGAAGAACATCATGGGCGTGGTCGTCCCACAGATCGAGTCCACACGCGTCGAAAAACGCCTCGATCAGCGTGGCTACGGCGTCCTCGGGACGAACTCGCGCATCGACGAGGCGGCCGCAGCCTATGAGCAACTGCTCGATGACATCATCCTCGCCGCCGAGGTCGAGACGGCGATGAAGAAGCTCCTCGAGGAGATCGAGTCGACCAAGCGACGCGTCAACGCCCTCGAGTTCAAGCTTTTGCCGGAGCTTCGTGAGAACAAGGACTACATCGAGCAAAAGCTCGAGGAACAAGAGCGCGAGGAGATCTTCCGGCTCAAGAAGATCAAGGCGAAGAAGGAAGCCGCCGGCGAGTGAGCGCGGGTCGATCCGATTCGGGTCTATTTACTACCACCCGTTGCGTACGAGGCGACACCGGGCGAGCACCCGCGCGTCGCCCAGCGAACCGATGCCACCCAGTTGCTCACGCTGTAACGCGGACGCCGTCGCCATCGCCATTCCCGACGATCTCGTCGAGGTCGCCCCCGTGGATACCGCGAGCGCCACCGTCTGTCGTGTGTGTCTGACCCTGGACCCGCTGGACGAGGTGCCGGCCGATACCGAGTCCATCCGGACGGTCAGTGAGGCGTTTCCGGACGATCGCGAGGCGGCAGCCGGAATCGCCATCCTTGTCGCCCTGCTCGAATCGCTCGCACTCAACCGGGCGGCCATTGAGGGGGTCATCGACCACCTCGAGGCTGCGGGGATCGACGCGCTGCTCGTCATCTCACGCCTGCGCGACGATCCCGACGTGCGCCCCGCGGTCGATCTGGACCGTCGGCTGCACCAGCTCGAACAGCTGCTCGTGTAGCCGAATCAGACGCCCGTTTCGTAGCGCAACAGGCCGGCGACACCACCGAAGGCCGTCAGGAGCTGCTCGCCGCGCTCGAAGTCGGTCGAGATAAACGCCACCTCGGTCCCCCGGGTGTCGGCGAGGTCGATGAGGTGGTCGATCGCGTCCTCGCGCTCAACATCGTCGATGGCCGCCTCACACCGACCACAGGCCTCGGGTTCGCCGCCCTCGTCGGGATCGACGAAGGTGATCGTCTCGTGGCCCTCCGCACAGGTGGCCACCACGACTTCCTTGCGGAGGTCTTCGCTCACCAACAGCGTCTCGACCGAGCCCATGACCAGATTGTCGCGGGTCGCCTCGAATCCGTAGGTGGCGAGGCCACCATCGTGGAGCTCGTTGAAAAAGCGGTCCATCAGCCGTTTGTCCTCCATCAACTCCGCGTCGGCGAGGGCGGTTTGGGCCTTGTTGACCAGTTCGGAGAGCCCCGATTCGTCCGTGTATGAGACGTCGAACTTGTCGATCACCTTGTCCTCGAGCTCGTGGTGGAGGTAGCTCGAATCGAGGAATTCGTCCTTCGTTGGCGACGGCCCCCCCACGAGGATGCCGTCGAGGTCGTGGCGCTTGGCGACGAACAGGTCGTTGGCCATCTCGGCCACCTCCTGATAGAAGTTGTCGATGGCTTCGAGGCGAAGCCGGGCGAAACGCTGGGCGGACTGTCCACCCTTTCGTTGCTTGCCCGGCACCAGCGAGGTCGCGTTCTTGACCGCCTCGATGCGCTTGCCACGCAGCCAACCGACGGTAGCCTCGCGACGGTCGAGGACGATCAGGCCGTATAGCCCCTCGTCCTCGAACATCCCCTCGAGCGGCTCCAGCAGGAAATCGGCGTCGCAGTGGTACCGAAACGACTGGATCGGCCGTGGCGGGTTCTCGAGGACCTCCGTCACCATCGAGGTCTGGCCGCCGCCGGCATCGACCGCACCGCTGAAGAGGACCATCCCATTTTCTGGCGGCTCGTCGTAGTATCGCAACCGGGATTCGATGCTCGACAGGGCATCCTGGACGTTCGTTCGGGTGTCCTTCGACTTGATGTTACTCGCCTCGGAGCGCTCCTGGCGGACGTGATCGACGACATCGCTGATCTGCGTGTCCGGTGGGACGTAGATGGACACGAGTTGCGTCCCGCTACCGCGGTAGTCCTCGAGGTCCTCGAGCACCTTCCGGAACTCGTATTCGCGCCGATCGGCGTCGTCCGCCTCACCCGCACTCATTGGCGTGAGGTTCGACTGTCGGCGTAAGTATGCTTTGAACCGCCCCCACTCACATGGAGTCCGGGGCGGCGATACCGAGCAGGTCGAGGCCGCTCGCCATGGTCTGACGGCTCGCCTCGACGATGGCCAGGCGCGTGGCACGGGTGTCCCCCTCGGCGTCGAGGACGGGACAGTCCCGGTAGAACGCGTTGTAGGCATCGGCCAGGTCGAGCAGGTAGGCGGCGATCCGGTGGGGTCGCCGGCGCTCGGCCGCCGTCTCGATCTCGAAGGGATAGCGCGCGATCGTCTCGAGGAGGGAGCGTTCGCTCGGATGCGCGGGATCGGCCTCAACCGCCGGGTCGTCGCTGGCCTGTTCGAGGATGCCACAACACCGGGCGTGGACGTACTGCAGGTAGGGGGCGGACTGCGCCTCGAAGTCGAGGGCGCGGTCCCACTCGAACGTGATCGCCTTCGACGGCTGGGTGGACACGATGTCATACCGGACCGCACCGATGCCGACGGCCCTGGCGATCGCGTCGATCTCGGCGTCGGAGCGGTCGCGGCGGTCGTGGTCGTCCAGGCGGGCGCGCACCTCCTCGCGGGCGCGGTCGATCGCCTCGTCGAGCAGGTCGTCCAGGTTGACGCCCGTCCCACGCCTGGTACTCATCGACCGGCCGCCAGGGAGGTTCACGTAGCCGTACAGCACCTCCTCGAGGCGGTCGGTGTCGTGGCCAAGGAGGTCGAGTGCGGCCGTCAACTGCCGCGCGTGGAGCTCCTGGTCCTCGCCGAGGACGGTGATCGCCCGGTCGAACTCCGCGAACTTCCATTCGTGGTGTGCGAGGTCACGGGTGGTGTACAGGGTGGTTCCGTCCGATCGGACGAACACGAACCGCTTGTCGATGTCGAAGGCCTCGAGGTCGAGCTGCCAGGCGCCCTCGTCGCGTTCGGCCTCGGGTCGTTCTTGCAGACGCCGGACCACGTCGGCGGTTGAGCCGTCGTGCATGAACCGGGTCTCCTTGACGAACCGATCGAACTCGGCGGGCAGCCGCCCGAGGCAGTCGACCATCCCATCAAGCACCTGATCGACCACGGTCGAGACGCGCTCGAGGGTCTCCTCGTCGCCCGCCTCGAGGCCCTGCATGATGCCCTCGATCTCCTCCTCCGCGCTCGCTACCGCCGCCTCGTCGGCCGATTCGAGGTAGTGGTTGCCCTTGCGATAGTACCGTACCAGGTCGTACTCGATGCGGTCGCGATCGGGGGCCTCCGCGAGGTCGTCCTCGTCGAAGGTTTCGTAGGCCCACGTGAAGACGGCCATCTGGCGTCCGGCATCGTTCACGTAATAGTGTGCTTGGACGTCGTAGCCGGCCGCGTCGAGGAGTCTGACGAGCGCGTCGCCGATGATCGGGTTGCGTGCCCGGCCCAGGTGGAGGGGTCCGGTCGGGTTCGCGCTCGTGTGTTCCACGACCACCGATTCGTCCCGCGCCTCGAGGTGGCCGAACTCCGGTGTGCGTGCCGTGTCGGCGGTTGCCGCGTAATAGGCCGACGAGGGACGGGCGTTCACGTACGGGCCGACCGCGTCGACCGCCGCCAGATATTCGGCGTCGTCGAGGGTGACGGCCTCGACGAGGCGTTCGGCCACGGCGGGCGGCGGCGCCTCGGCCACCGCGGCAAGTCGAAACGCCACGCTGGAGGCGACGATCGCCGCCACGTCGGCTGGCGGCTCCTCGAGCGCCAGGTCGTCGGTCGGCAGGCCTTCGGCATCGAGGGCCGCCTCGAGGGCGGTCGCGAACTCGGCGCGCGCGGCCCGAAGCATGCCCGTGACGTCACACGGTTCCCAAATAGGGGTGTCGGGTTGACCGCCAGTCCTTTGTCGGCCCCTCGCCAATGGTCGCCAGCATGAGCGGGGCCGACGACACGCCCAAACAGGTCTCCCAGCCGGACTACCACTCGGTCGATCACACCGCGGCCCAGGCGTGTGGCTGGACGAAAAACGCCCTCCGGGGCGAGGGCCGGTGTTACAAGAACGCCTTCTACGGGATCCGGTCACACCGGTGCATCCAGATGACACCCGTCGTCCGGTGCAACGAACGGTGCGTGTTCTGCTGGCGCGACCACGAGGGCCACGGCTACGAGCTCGACGACGTCGAATGGGACGACCCAGCGGCCGTGGCCGACGCCAGCATCGAGCTTCAGCGCAAGCTGCTGTCGGGCTTCGGCGGACACGAGGACGTCCCCCGCGAGCGCTTCGACGCGGCGATGGAGCCCCGCCACGTGGCGATCAGCCTCGACGGCGAGCCCACGCTGTATCCGTACCTCCCTGAGCTCATCGAGGCGTTTCACGAGCGCGACATCACGACCTTTCTGGTCACCAACGGCACCCGACCCGAGGTGGTGCGCCGCTGTGATCCCACTCAACTGTACCTGAGCATCGACGCGCCGAACCGGTGGGTCTTCGATCGTGTGGTCAACCCCCTCGAGGACGACGCCTGGGAGCAACTCCTCACGACGATCGACGCCCTTGCGGCCAAAGACGACACCCGCACGGTGGCCCGGACGACGCTGCTTCGTGGGCGCAACATGGCCGATCCCGACTGGTACGCCACCCTCTATCGACGCGGCGCGTTCGACTTCGTCGAGCTCAAAGCCTACATGCACGTCGGCCACTCCCAGGACCGCCTTGCTCGCGACGTCATGCCCGACCACGAGGCCGTGATTGACTTCGCCGAGACGGTGATGGACCACCTCCCGGCGCACGACGTGCTCAAGGGTGTGGCCCGTTCTCGGGTGGCGATGTTGGCGCGCGAGGAGGACACCTGGATCCCGGAGCTGAACGACGATAGCCAGTTCTGGGCCGATGACCCCCACGCAGGCGCGTGATTCCCAATTCTGGGATGGGTATCGGATTCGGTAACCTTATGGGTCGGGCTGGTCAACCTCAGCTTCCATGGCCGAAGCCACGTCGCTCGCCGTCGATCCCGATGCGATCGCGGCCCTCCGGGCCGTCGCGGGGTTCGACCGCGAGGAGGCAGATCATCGGCTTGACGCGCCGGTGAAGCTCTCGTGTGCCACGCTGGCGGACGACCTCGACACGTCGAGCCAGACGGCCTCTCGCCGGCTGCGCCACCTCGAGGAGGCGGGGCTCCTCACCCGCGAACCCGTTTCCGACGGCCAGTGGGTGACGATCACCGAGGACGGGCTTCGGGTCCTTCGCACCGAGTATGAGCAGTATCGCCGCCTGTTCGAGGGGCCCCCGATCGTCGAGCTCGTCGGGCGGGTCACCGGCGGCATGGGTGAGGGGCGTCACTACATCACCCTCCCGGGCTACATGCGGCAGTTTCGCGACCGCCTCGGTTACGAGCCGTTTCCGGGCACGTTGAATCTCGAGCTGACCGCGGAGAGCGTGCGCCGGCGAACCGCCCTCGATCAGGCGCGGTCGATCCCGATCGACGGCTGGTCGGACGAGGAGCGCACCTACGGCCCGGCGACGTGCTATCCCGCGGTCGTCGAGGCCGATCGGGGTGAGGCCGTCGAGCGCGCCCACGTGATCGAGCCAGTGCGCACCCACCACGACGACTCGAGCCTCGAGGTGATCGCCCCCATGAAACTCCGTGACGAGCTCGATCTCGACGACGGCGACCGGCTCCTCGTCCGATCGGGGGCGGTTCCATGAGCCGGTCCCGACTCTCCGACGTGGAGGGGGCCATCACCGCCCTCGAGCGCGGCCGACCGGTGCTCGTCCACGACGGTGGCGACCGTGAACACGAGGTCGACCTGCTCTATCCGGCCGGAGCCGTCGACGCCACGGCGGTGGCGACGCTGCGAAACGAGGCGGGTGGCGTGGTGTTCGTGGCCCTGCCCGACCGGGTGGCGCGTCACTTCGACCTCCCCTTCCTCCATGAGGCCATCGACCACCCGACAACGGAGTACGACCACGTCGGGTACGATGCTCGGCCCTCGTTCTCGCTCTCGGTCAACCACCGCGATACCTATACGGGCGTCACCGATGAGGACCGGGCGTTGACGATCAGAGCGCTGGCGCACGCCGCGGGCCATCCCGAGGCGGTGACCTTCGAGCGCGAGTTCCGGGCCCCCGGGCACGTGCATGTGCTGCGCGGGGCCGCCGATGGCCTCCACGGCCGCCAGGGCCATACCGAGCTCGGGCTGGCCCTTGCCGAGCACGCCGCCGGGGTCGCCGCCATCGCCGGCTGTGAGATGCTCGACGACGATTCCGGTCGGGCGCTCCCCCCGACAGCCGCGCGACGGTACGCCCGCACCAACGACCTGGCCTTCCTCGAGGCCGAGGAGATCGTCGCGACGCTCGCGTAGCCGGGACGTCAACCCTCATTACCCCGGCGCGCCTGCCCCCGGCCATGGGCTTCGACGAGATGGACATCGATACCATCTGGCTCGACGGCGAGTTCGTCGACTGGGCGGACGCGACGGTCCACGTACTCACCCACGCCTTGCATTACGGCACCGCCGTCTTCGAGGGCATCCGGTGTTACGAGACCGGGGACGGCCCGGCGATCTTCCGCTGGGAGGACCATCTGGACCGGCTGTACCAGTCGGCCGCTCCCTACGAGCTGGAGATTCCGTACGACCGTTCGGAGCTCGAGGCGGCCACCAAGGAGCTGATCGACCGCCAGGATCTCGGTTCGTGTTATATCCGCCCGCTCGTGTTCTACGGGTACGACAGCCTCGGTATCAGCCCCGACGACTGCCCCCCACGCGTCGCGATCGCCTGCTGGCCATGGGGCGCCTATCTGGGCGAGGACGCCTTCGAACAGGGCGTCGACGTGAAGGTATCGAGCTGGCGAAAATACGCCTCGACCCAGATTCCCACCTCCGCAAAGACCACCGGCCCGTACGTCAATAGCCTGCTGGCGGGCGAGGAGGCGCGCCGGTTGGGCTACACGGAGGCGATCTTGCTCAACCAGGCGGGCCACGTCGCCGAGGGTCCCGGCGAGAATCTCTTCATGGTCCGCGACGGGCAGGTGTACACGCCTGGCCTCGCGGAGGACATTCTCGACGGCATCACCCGCGATACGGTCATTCAACTCGCCCGTGACCTCGGCTATCCGGTCGACGATCGGGCCACCATCGGCCGGGGTGAGCTCTATACGGCCGACGAGCTGTTCTTCACGGGGACCGCCGCCGAGGTGACGCCGATCCGCCAGGTCGACAACGTCACCGTGGGCGACGGCGGCCGCGGGCCAATCACCGAGGAGCTACAATCGCAGTTCTTCGACGTCGCGTACGGCCGAACGGACGCCTACGGGGACTGGCTAACCTACGTCTGATCGTCGTCCGTGAACTCCGCGAGGAGGTGCTCGGTCTCGTTGGTCTCCCCGAACCCGGCGCTCAACACCCGCGTCAGCGCCGCCTCGACCTTCTCGTCGGTCTCGATCACCTGCCCCTCCGATACCTCGATAACGAAGCCCGAGGTGATGTTCGGCGAGGTCGGCAAAAAGACCACCTCGCGGCCGTCGCTGGTGGTGTTACCCGTCTTGAACGCGGTGAACCGATAGCCGTCGACGGGCTCGACTTTCACCGGGGTCTGGAGGGTGGCCTCCTGGCCGAGGGCGGTCTCGATGGCGAGCTTGGCGGCGTTGTAGATCACCCGAACCCCGGGAAGGCGGTTGACGAGGCGGTCCATCTTGGCCTCCAGGTACTGGCCCGCCGTGGTCCGCATCAGGTAGCCGACGATGAACACCAACACCGCGAAGGCGACGAGGGTGATGAAGATCCGGAGCGTCTCGGCCAGTGCGGGATCGACTCCTTCGTCGATGAGGAGGTCTTCCTCGATGATACCGAAGATCGGCGCCCCCGAGATGAACGAAAAGAGCCACACGGCCACCCAGATGGTCACGATGAGCGGCACGAGCACGATGAGGCCGCTGATGAAGTCGCGTTTCCAGTTGGTCATCGCGCCGGCGATAGGCGTGGGTCTGACAAAAACGGGTCGACTCTACCGGCCGAGAACGGCCCGCAGCCCGAACGTGAGGTTCTCCTTTCGTTCGAGCAGCCGGCGGTAGAAGTATGACAGCCACTTGTCGCCATAGGGGATGTACTGGTAGACGTCATACTCGTCGGCAAGGTCGCGTTGGTAGTCGTGGCGAACGCCCATCAGCATCTGGATCTCGAAGGGCGTCCCGTGCTCGTCGTGCAGGGCCATTGCGAGGTCGATCATCTCGTCGTCGTGGGAGGCGACCGCGACGCCGTCCTCGCACTGGTCGAACGCCTGGCGCAGCAGGTCGCGGTAGGCCCGATCGACGCGGGTCTTGTCGCGATAGGCGATCTCGGCCGGTTCGTCGTAGGCGCCCTTGACCAGCCGGAGTTTGCCCGGGAGGTCGGCCAGACGGGCGAGGTCCTTGGGCGTCCGGCGGAGGTTCGCCTGCAGGCAGACGCCGAGGCGGCCGTCGTACGCCGTGACGTACTCCTCGTAGGCGTCGATCGTGGCGTCCGTCGTCTCGTGGTCCTCCATGTCGAGCCAGACGAACTGATCGTGTTCGGCGGCCTCGTCGAGCACGTCGGTGAGGTGGTCGCGAAAGACCGACTCCCCGAGGTCGAGCCCCAGTTGCGTCGGTTTCACCGAGATGCAACCGTCGAGGCCGACGGCCTCGATCTCTCCCAAGAGTCGGCGGTAGTCGTCCCGGTCGGCGGCGACGGCCGCGGGATCGTCGTAGTGTTCCCCGAGCTGGTTGAGGATGACCGACAGGCCCTCCTCGTTGCGTGAGAGGCCCCGGTCGATGGCCGTATCCGTGGACTCCCCCGCGACGAAGCGTCGTGCGATCGGGGGGATCATACCGTGAAATTCGCCGCCTGGCTACTTGGGTGTTCATACTCCCCCGTGTGGCCGGGCGCGGTCGATATCTCGCGATTTATGGCCGGTGGGCCCCGAACGGACGGTATGGACGCGGTCGGGGCCGCCATCACGGCCATGTGGCTCATGCTGCCGGCGTACATCCCCAACAACGTGGCCGTCCTCGTCGGCGGTGGCCAGCCGATCGATGGGGGTCGAACGCTCGGAGGCGACCGGCTGCTCGGCGACGGCAAGACCTGGCGAGGGACGATCGGTGGGATCGCGGCCGGCGTCGTGCTCGCGGTGGCGTTGAACGGCCTCCAGCCAGCGGCGGCCGACCTTGTCGGCCGGGCCCTGCCGACCTTTCCGGTGGCGGCGATCTTCGCGCTCCCCGCCGGGGCGTTACTGGGCGACATCACCGCCTCGTTCCTCAAACGCCGCCTCGGGCACGAACGCGGCGCCTCGATACCGGGGCTGGACCAGTACGACCTTGTCGTCGGCTCCCTCGGCCTCACGACGGTGGCGGCCTGGCCGTGGGTGACCGACGTGGTGACCTGGCCGGTGTTCGTCGTGATCGTGATCGCCACGCCGGTCTTGCACCGCCTCACGAACGCCGTCGCCTATTTGCTGGGCCTCAAGGACGTCCCGTGGTGATCGGAACGGGTCGTTTATTGTCGGGTCCCTGGATGGGTCGGACATGGTCGAGCGGGACGACGTGGTGGCGGCGATCGTCGCCGCCGATGCGGTCCAATTCGGCGAGTTCGAACTGTCTCACGGCGGCACGAGCGACTACTACGTCGACAAGTACCGCTTCGAGACGGACCCGGAGGCGCTCGCCACGATCGCCGACGCCTTCGCCTCGTGCCTCGGGGACCGACGCCCCGCTGGCGTCGCGCTTGGGGCCGTCCCACTCGTCACCGCGACGGCCCTTCGAGCCGGGGTCCCCTACGTGATCGTGCGCAAGGCGACGAAGGATTATGGCACGGGCAATCGCATCGAGGGGCCGCTCGAGGCGGGGGCGGAGGTGGTCGTCATCGAGGACGTGGTGACCACTGGCACGAGCGCGCTCGAGGCCGTCCAGGCCCTCAGAGACGCTGGAGCCGAGGTGGCGGAGGTGCTGGCGGTCGTCGATCGAGAGGCCGGTGGCCGCGACCGCCTCGGCGCGGCCGGCGTCACGTTGACGACGTTGGTGACCGCCTCGGACCTGCTGGCGATTCGCGAGGACGGCGGACCGTCGTAGGTCCGTGCCGCGACCGCGCCTTTCAAACGCCTCGATGGCGTTGGGTTCGGGTATGGGCCAGGTGGAACTGTACGCGTTGCCGGGATGTCCTTACTGTGCGAAGGTCGAACGGGTGCTCGAGGAGCTGGATATCCCCTACGAGAAGCACGAGGTGCCGCCGGATCACGCCGACCGGTCGCGCGTTCGTGAACTCACCGGTCGAACCCAGGTGCCGGTCATCGTCGACCGCGACCACGGGATCGACGGCATGGCCGAGAGCGACCACATCATCGAGCACCTGCGCGCGACGTACGGCGAGGCCGAGGCGGCCGATTGACGGTCAGGCCACGTCGATGGTGTGGCTCTCCTCGGCCTCCGGGCGGGGGAGGTGGATCTCGAGCACGCCCTGCTCGTAGGTGGCCGTCACCGACTCGGGATCGACCGCCTCCGGGAGCTCGATGGTGCGGTTGAGGGACCGCTGCTGGCGCTCGCGACGGACGTAGTGTGCGTCGGCCGCGGTGGATTCGTCCTCTCGGTGGGCGCTGATCGTGAGCGTTCGATCCCGGAGGCTGACGTCGATCGCCTCGCGGTCGAACCCCGGGAGGTCGGCCCGAAGCACGTACTCGTCGGCGTGCTCGACGAGGTCGAGATGGGGCTGGTTGGTTCGCATCGGAAACTCCTCGCTCATGCGTTCGAAGAGGTCCTCGACGTCTCTGATCGGGTTCGGTTTCATGATCGGTTGACCGTAGGGCCTCTGGATTGATAAACGAATCAGCCTGGGGACGGCGCGACGCTAGTCCGGAGCGAGCTCGACGATGCCATCCTCGATCAGGTCCTGGAGCACGGTCCGTGCGTGGCCGTCGGGATCGACGTCCCGGTAGACGGCATGAATCTCGCCATCGTGCACGACGAACGTGGTTCTGGCCGCCTCGTTCCGCCGGAGGGGTACGCCGTAGGCCTCGGCGATGGCCCCCTCGGGGTCGGCCAGGAGGTCGAAGCGCAGCCCCTCGGCCTCACAGAAGTCGGCATGGCTGTCGATGTCGTCGGTCGAGACGCCATAGATTGAGACGCCGGCGTCGTCGTAGCTCGGTCGCTCTCGTTCGAACTGACGGGCCTCGGTCGTACATCCCGAGGTCTCGTCGCGGGGGTAGAAGTAGAGGACGACTGGTCCCGCTCGATCGACCTCGATTCGGTCGCCATCCTGGTTGGAAGCCGAGACGGGCGGTGCCGGATCGCCGGGCTCGAGCGTCATGTGCAACGGTACCCGATTGACAGTCAAAATCCCGTCGTTAGCGGTTGACGGTATGAATCGCCCGCCCGCGGGCGTTTTCGGCAGCCTCCTTGACCGCCTCGGCGAGGGTCGGGTGCGTATGGATCGTGTGGTAGAGATCCTCGAGCTGGGCGCCGAATTCGACGGCGAGGGCAACCTCGGCGATGAGCTCGGACGCCTCGGGGCCGACGATCTGTCCACCAAGCACGAACCCCGACTCGTCGTCGGCGACGATGCGGACGAAGCCGTCTGAATGGTCGGTCGTCAATGCGCGGCCGTTGGCGGTAAAGGGAAAGCGCCCGACGATGGGCTCGAACCCGGCCTCCTCGGCTTCGGCCTCGGTGAGGCCGACGGTCGCAATCTCGGGATCCGTAAACACCGCGGCGGGCACGGCCCGAAAGTCGGCCGCGGCGGGCTCACCCGCAGCGGCCTCCGCGGCGACGACGCCCTCGGCGGATCCCTTGTGGGCGAGCATCGGTTCGCCCGCCACGTCGCCGATGGCGAACACGTGGTCGAGGTCGGTGCGCATCTGGTCGTCGGTCGGGAGGAATCCTCGTTCGTCAGTCTCGAGCCCGATGGCCTCGAGGTTCACCGTATCCGTGAGCGGCTCGCGACCGACCGCGATGAGCACGTTGTCGGCCTCGATCGCCTCGGGGGCGTCGGACCCCTCACCGGCCGACTCGGTTTCGATGACGATCCCATCGTCCGCCTCATGCCACCCGGTCGCGCTCGTCTCCAGGTGGATATCGATCTCCAGCTCGTTCGCTCGGCGCTCGACCGGGCGGGCCAGATCGGCCGCGTAACCGGCGAGAATCTCGTCTTGCATCTCAAGGACGGTCACGTTCGATCCGGCCTTGGCGAAGACGCCGGCCAGCTCCATTCCGATGTAGCCCGCGCCGACGATGACGAGGTCGTCTGGCACCTGTTCGAGCGAGAGCGCCTGCCGGGAGTTGAGGACCGGCCCGTCGTCGTACGCGAATCCAGGGATCTCGATCGGACGCGAGCCCGTGGCGATGATCGCCCGTTCGAACGCGATCGACTCGGCCCCCTGGCCATCACCACCGTGAGCGACGCGCAGGGTGTGTTCGTCGGCGAACGTGGCAGTCCCCTCCACGAGATTGACGCCGTTCGCCTTGCACAGCTGCTCGACGCCCGAGGTCAGCCGGTCGACGACCCCGTCCTTCCAGTCCACCATCTGACGCAAATCGATCGCTGGATCCGCAAACACGCCGAGATGTTCCCCCTCACGGGCGCGCTGGGCCACGTCGGTCGCGCTAATGAGCGCCTTCGAGGGGATGCAGCCGTAATTCAGACAGACGCCACCGATGGCTTCCCGTTCGATGAGCGTCACGTCGAGATCCAGCTGTCCGGCACGTATCGCCGCCACGTACCCGGCCGGCCCGGCGCCGATGACGGCCAGGTCCGTGCCGGTGGTGATATCTCCGACGACCATGCGCAAAACTTGCCAGCAGACGGGTATAAAGGGGTTGAAACGCGGTCGACTACTCGAGCAGGAGCCGCCGTGGGTCGGCGAGGTACCCGCCGAGGGTATCGGCAAACGCCGCGACCTCGGCCCCGTCGACGACCCGATGGTCGATCGAGATCGACAGCGGCAACGTCCAGGCGGCTTGCACCGCCCCATCGATGACGACCGGCCGCTGGGTCAACTCGCCGAGACCGATGATCGCCACCTCCGGATAGTTGATGATCGGCGTGGCGTACTCGCCGCCGATGGCGCCGAAGTTGGTGATCGTGATGGTGCTCCCCTGCAGCTCATCGGAGGTCACCTCCCGGTCACGGGCCTTCTGCGCGAGCTCGTGGGTCTCCGCGGCCAGCTGGAGCAATCCCTTCCGGTCGACATCGTCGACGACCGGCACCATGAGGCCGGCATCGGTGGCAACGGCAATGCCGACGTTATAGTACCGCTTGAGCCTGATCTCCTCGGCCTCCTCGTCCAGTTCGGCGTTCAGCGTGGGGTGGTCGCGCAACGCGGCCACGAGCGCCTTCATCACGAACGGCAGGTAGGTGAGGCTGACGCCGCGCTCCTCCGCCTCGGGTTTGAGCGCCCGTCGGGTCTCGACCAGGTCGTCGACGACCACCTGCTCGTGGTGGGTGACGTGCGGTGCGGTGTATTTCGAGCGCTCCATCTGCTGGCCGATCTTGCGCCGGACGCTCCGGTACGGGACGGTCTCGACGGGTCGGTCGGCCTCCTCGGCTGTGGTCGGTTTCCCGCCAGTCGCGAACGCCTCGACGTCTTCGGCGGTGACGAACGCCTCCCCCTCGATCGTCCCGCTCGCCGGCACCTCGTTGATGTCGACGCCCGCCTCGCGCGCGCTGCGCCGGGTCGCCGGGACGGCGAGCGTGCGCTCGCGGTCGGCCGCCTCCGCTTTGACGGCATCGGGTGACGGCGACCGGTCGGTCGTGGGTTCGGGCTGCGTCGACCCCGAGGTGTCGGGTGCTGGTGATTCGACGGGTGTATCGTCGGCACCGTCCGCGGCGGTCTGCACGTCGGCTTCCGTCACCCGCCCGCCGGGACCCGTCCCCTCGACGGTCGCGATGTCGACGCCGAGCTCACGGGCGAGTTGGCGCACCGACGGCGGCGCGACGACGGGGCGATCGTCGTCATCGTCGGTCGCGGGTGCTTCCCCGTCGTCCGATGGCGTCGCCTCGACGGCGGCGTCCGGGCTCTCGCCCTCGAGATCGAACGTGATGAACACCTCGCCGACCGGGATGACGTCGCCGGGTTCGTAATGCAACTCTCGGACGGTTCCGTCGACCGGCGCGGGGATGTCGACGAGCGCCTTGTCCGTCTCCACCTCGGCGATCGGTTGATCCTCGGTGACGGCATCGCCGGCCTCAACGAGCCAGGCGACCAGCTCACCCTCGCTTACGCCCTCGCCGACGTCCGGTAGTTGGAACTCGTGGACCATGGTTCTCAGAAGTCGACGGCCTCCCGAATCCCGTCGATGATGCGGTCAGGTTCGGGCAGGTAGTAGTCCTCGAGCTTGTACAGCGGGAAGTGGGTGTCGAAGCCGGTGATGCGCTCGATCGGCGCCTCCTGATAGAGCAGGGCCTCCTCCTGAATGGTCGCGATGACCTCGGCGCCGAGGCCGGCCGTCCGGGGTGCCTCGTGGACGACGGCCGCCCGCCCGGTCTTCTTGAACGAGTCGACGATCGCGTCCACGTCGAGCGGCGACAGCGTCCGGAGGTCGACAACCTCGACGTCGATCTCTCCCTCGAGGGCGTCGGCGGCCTCGAGCGTCTGCCTGGCCATCGCACCCCAGGTAAACACCGAGATGTCCGACCCCTCGCGTCGAACGGCCGCCTCGCCGAGGGGGACGGTGTAGTCATCGGTGGGGACCTCCTCGCGGAAGGCCCGGTAGATGAGCTTCGGCTCAAGGAAGATCACGGGATCCGGATCGCGAATCGCGCTCGCGAGCAGGCCCTTGGTGTCATGCGGTGTCGAGGGGATGACCACCTTCAACCCCGGATTGTGCACGAAGAAGGCCTCCGTCGACTCGGAGTGGTGCTCCGGGGCTCGGATGCCGCCGCCGTACGGGGCTCGCACGACCATCGGACAGGTAAATCGACCCCGTGATCGGGTGCGAAGCCTGGCGGCGTGGCTCACGATCTGGTCGAAGCCCGGATAGATGAAGCCGAGGAACTGGATCTCCGGCACCGGCCGCAGGCCGTATGCGGCCATGCCGATTGCGGTACCGACGATACCGGACTCCGCCAGCGGCGTGTCGATCACGCGATCCTCGCCGAACTCGTCGTACAGCCCCTCCGTCGCCCGGAACACGCCGCCGTTGACTCCGATGTCCTCACCCAGCAACACGACATCGTCATCGCGTTCCATCTCGGTTTGCAAGCCATCCCGAACCGCCTGCACGAGCGTCAGGTTCTCCGTTTGGGCACTCATGGTCGATCAGTCCTCCAGGAGGGCGTCATCGCCGTGGCGTTCACGGAGCGCCTCGAGGTAGTCACGTTGCTCGATGAGGCGCTGGGGGGTCTCGGCGTAGATGTACTCGAAGATGTCCGACGGTTCGGGATCCACCAGCTCCTCGACGGCGTCGACCGCGTCGGCCACCTCCGCCTTGACGTCCTCCTCGATTGCCTCGATCATGGTCTCGTCGAGCCGTCCGGTCTCGAGCAGGAAGCGCTCCAGCCGGGAGATCGGGTCGAGTTCCTTCCAGCGTTCGACCTCCTCCTCGTCGCGATACACGGTCGGATCGTCGGCGGTGGTGTGCGCCCCAAAGCGGTACTGCACCGCCTCGATGAGGGTGGGGCGCAGCTCGTCCTCACCAGGATCCTTCGCCTTCCCGATGGCGTCTCGGGTCACCTGGTAGACCGCCAGGGGATCCATGCCATCGACCTGAACCCCCTCGAACCCGTAGGCGGTTGCCTTCTGGGCGATCGACTCGGCGGCCGTCTGGCGCGCGCGCGGGACCGAAATGGCCCACTGGTTGTTGTTGCAAAAGAAGACGACGGGCGCGTCGAAGACGCCGGCGAAATTGAGCCCCTCATGGAAGTCGCCTTCGCTGGTCGCACCGTCGCCAAAGTGCACGACGAACGCGCGGTGCTCGCCCTTCAGCCGTGATGCCCAGGCCATTCCGGTCGCGTGGGGGATCTGGGTCGCGATCGGCACGGCCACGGTGAAGATGTTGACGTCCTCGGGGACCTGGTTGCCGAACTCGTCGCCCATCCAGTATTGCAACGTCTTCTCGATCGGGAGGCCATGCACCACGGACGCGATGTGTTCGCGGTAACTCGGGAACAGCCAGTCCTCATCGTCCATGGCGTAGGCGCTGCCGACCTGGGCGCCCTCCTGACCGGCTAAGGGGGCGTACGTCCCCATGCGGCCTTGGCGCTGCAGACTCACTGCCCGCTCGTCGAAGTGACGCGCGAAGCGCATGTACCGATACATCTCGACGAGATCGTCATCGTCGAGGCCGGGTGGAACCTCCGCGCCGTCGACGAGGGAGCCGCTCTCGTCGAGGAGGCGAAACCGGTCGACGGGGTCGCGCTCAAGTACGCTCACGGGTAGCCCCTCCTCTCCATGGCCTGAAATTCCCCGTCTCGTCTCTTAGGCCTTACGTAACGGCGGTTTCGACGACCGCACCTGTGGCCAATCTCCCGCTCAGTCCCCGGCCCCCTCGTTCGACGCCCGCGCGGCCCGCCTCGCCGCCTCGGGGGAGGAGCCGTCTCGGATGAGGGCGTCGACGAACAACTCACCGGCGCGGTAAGAGGTGCGGACCATGGGTCCGCTCGCGCAGTACAGAAAGCCCAACTCTTCCTCGGCCACGCGGCGCCACTGGTCGAACGTGTACGGATGGACGAACTCCTTGACGGCCAGGTGCTCACTCGAGGGCTGGAGGTACTGGCCGAGGGTGACGATGTCAACATCGTGTTGGCGAAGGTCCTCGAGGGTCTCGTAGACCTCGTGGGCGTACTCGCCGTGGCCGAGCATGATGCTCGATTTGGTGTAGATGTCTGCGGTGTTCGCGACGCGTTCGAGCACGCCGAGACTTTGCTCGTAGCCCGCCCGTGGGTCGCGAACCGTTGACTGGAGCCGTTCCACGGTCTCGACGTTGTGGGCGATCACGTCCGGGCGGGCCTCGATGATCGCATCGACGAGTTCGGGATCGCCTCGGAAGTCCGGGATGAGCACCTCGATGAGCGTCTCCGGATGGGCCGATCGAACGGCCTCGATCGTTTCCGCGAAGTGATACGCTCCCTGGTCGGGCAGGTCGTCGCGGTCGACGGAGGTGATGACCACGTACTCGAGGCCGATCTCGGCCACCGCGCTCGCCACGTTGGCCGGCTCGTCCGGATCGAGGGGATCGCCGCCACCGGTGGCGACGTCGCAGAACCCGCAGGTTCGGGTGCAGGTGTCGCCCATGATCATGAAGGTGGCCGTCCCCGGCGTTCCGTCCCGGCCGCTCCAACACTCCCCCAGGTTGGGACAGCTCGCCTCCTCACAGACCGTATGGAGGTCGTGGTCGCGCAACGTCTGCCGGATGTCGGCGAACTCGCGCCCCCGCGGGCGCTCCATGCGGAGCCACCGCGGTTTCCCGGCGCTGCTCATGTGCACCGACGACGCGCCGGCGGGCCAAAAAGCGTGTGCTTCGCCGGATCGAACCGTGGCGTTTACCGAGTCCGGCCCGTTGGCGTCGCCATGGAGGCTCGCCGCGTCGACGGGGCGGTCCGCCTCGGCCCACCAGCTCGTCAGCAGTTCTACGATCCGCGGGGCATCGGCCGCCCCGAGGGTGACGGGTTGGTGCTGTCGTGGGTCGAGACGGCCTATCTGCTCCTGCGTGGCGACATCGATGTGGTGGACGGGCTCGGCGCGATCTCGTTCCTGTCGAATCCGCCCGATTCGGGTGCGTTTGCCCGGCTGATGGCCTACCGGGACCTCCGGGATCGGGGGTACTACCTGGCCACATCGTATCCGCCCGCCGAGCCGCCGCCCCTGGGCGAACCCGCCCTGGAGGTGCGCCCCCGGGGCGCGAATCCGACGAGCGATGCGGTCGCCTACCGAGTGCACGTCGTGACCGAGGCGACGACCACCCCCGTCGCGAACCTCTCCCCGGGGACCATCGCGGTCGTGGATGACGAGGCCGAGGTGACCTACCTCCAACTCGAAGACGGCGCACCCTCCGGCGACCAACCCGACTACGATGGGCCCCCAGTCACGGGCCGACTGGCCGGCGATCGGGTGCTCATCGAGGACGCTCCACCGACACTCTATGGGACGTCGTTTTTCGGCGAACCCATCGATACCGCCCCCGGCGATCTCGTGTTAAATCTGGTTGAAGCCAGCCACCTCCGCCGGTCGGGCCAGCTCACGCTCGAGACCGGCGGTTCGACGTCGATCGCCGACCGGGAACGGACGCTCCAGGGCGAGCGTTTCGACCGCCGGGCCCGGGTTTACGGGATGCTTCGCGACCGTGGCCTCGTGCCGCGGTCGGGACTGAAATTCGGCGCCGATTTCCGCGTCTATGACGCGATCGACTCGGCGGATGACCCGGGCCACTCGCGATTCCTCGTCGATGTCCATGCCGCCACCCAGACGCTCTCGATCCGCCGTCTCTCCGGCGCGGTGCGCCTCGCGACCGGGGTGCGAAAGACTCACGTCATCGCCATTGCGGATCCGGACGACGGACTCCGGTGGCGTCACGTCGACCGGCTCACTCCATGACGGGGATCGGCAAGTCCCGACCGCGCTGGATGATGACGATCACGATCCACAGTGCGTAGACCACGCCCCCAACGAGCTCGGGGAGCGCGATCCCCTCGAGCGCGACGAAGGCGAACGACCAGGCGAGCACGTGTAACACGGCCAGATTGAGCGACACACGGCTACGACCCGGCCGGCCGAACTCGCGATCACCGTAGCCGGTCACGAGCAGCCCCAGCGTCAACAGGAGGAAAAACCCGACCGCGACGGGTCCATGGAGCGCATGACCCATGGGAAACAGGCCGACGCACGCCAGAGCGATCCCGGCCAGGGCGAGCAGTCCCACGCCGGCTCGCTGGGCGCCGTGGTTGAGCTTGGCGATCAGGCTCAGACAAAATACGGCCGCAAGCGACCCCGCCAGCACGAGCGAGCCGTTGAACAGGAAGGCCGTGTTCGCCCCGGGTCGGCCCAGCTCGGAGAGGGCCTGCTCTCGGAGGGAAAACCCCTCCGTCAAGACGATGGCCAGGGCCAGTCCGGACAGCCCGACGAGGACGGCGATGGCCCCGGCAACGTGGCCGATGGACTCGACCGCATCGCCATCAAGTCGGAGGCGGGGCTCCATCGTAGGGTTCGTTGGATGGACATCCATTTAAGGCCATCCGGTCGGCCTCGCGAGCCGAATGGGTTTAGGCACCGCGTGTCAGAGACTTGTGGTACGACGTCGACCACCATGACGACCGACGATGACGCCCGGGACGACCTCGACGCGGCCGGTGTGCTCGATCCGTGGGGCTCCGGTTCGATCGACGACTATCGCGAGCTGTTCGAACAGTTCGGCATCGAGCCGTTCGCTGAGGTCCTCCCCACGGTCCCGTCGCCGCATTTCCTGATGCGTCGCGGCGTCATCTTCGGCCATCGGAACTACGACCGCGTGCTCCGCGCGATGGACGCGAACGAACCCTTTGCCGCCCTTTCGGGGTTCATGCCGACGGGCGAACCGCACATCGGCCACAAGATGGTCTTCGACGAGCTGATCTGGCACCAGCGCCAGGGCGGTTCGGTGTACGGGCTCGTCGCCGACCTCGAGGCCCACAGCGCGAGGGGGATGAGCTGGGAGGCGATCGACACGTATGCGCGCGACTACGTGTTGTCCTTCCTCGCGTCCGGGTTCGATCCCGAGGCGGGCGAGTTGTACCGCCAGTCCACGAACCGGACCGTCCAGGACCTCGGGTTCGAACTGGGCATTCAGGCCAACTTCTCCGAGCTGCAGGCGCTGTACGGGTTCGACGGCGAGACGGACGTCTCGCACATGCAAAGCGTGATCACCCAGATGGCGGACATCCTCTATCCGCAACTCCGGGAGGGCCCGATGCCGACGGTCATCCCGGTCGGTCCCGACCAGGACCCCCACGTGCGCCTCGCCCGCGACCTCGCGGCACGGACGCGGTACTTCGGCGTCACCCAGGCGTACGCCAGCGTCGAGTTCGAACCAGCCGAACTCGCCGTGGTAGCGGCGGCGTACGAGGCGCGATCCTCCTACGCGACCGACCCCGACCGACCCCGTTGCGCGGAGGCGGCGACGTGGCTTGACGATCCGCCGACTGACCTTGATACACGGGCTGTGGAGTCCGCCCGACGCAAGCTCGACAATGCCGGCAAGGAGCCGCTTCGCCCCCGGACGCGCATCCTCGTCAGGAACGCCCCCGAGGCAGCCTTCGATCACCTCATCGAAGCGGTCCCAGGGGAGAAACGCGTCTTCGACGCACACGTGGACTGCTTCGACCTCGATCGGGAGGCAGCACGCAACCTCGCGGACCGGGTCGAACTCGACCACGGCGGCTTCGGGTTCGAGCCCCCCTCGTCGATCTACCACCAGTTCATGACCGGGCTCACCGGTGGAAAGATGAGCTCGTCGGTACCGGCCAGCCACATCAGCTTGCTCGACGACCCCGACGTGGCCGCCGAGAAGGTCGAGGCGGCGACGACGGGCGGTCGCGAGACGGCCGAACGCCAGCGTGAGCTCGGGGGACGCCCGGACGAATGCCCCGTTTATGAGCTGTATGCGTACGTGCTCGCCGGTGAGGACGACGAGCTGGCCGAGACGGTCTACGAGGAATGTGCCGGTGGCGAGCGGCTGTGCGGTCCGTGCAAAGCCCAGGCGGCCGACCTCATGCGGGCGTTCCTCGAGGAGCACCAGGCGAAACGTGACGAGTGGGCCGAGCGACTCGACGAGTTGGACATCGATTTCGAGGCTGACCGACCGGGCCGGTGAGTCACCCGATTTCGGACCGGACGAGGCTGCCGACGAGCCCGCCGAGCGCGCTCAACACGACCACGTACCCGACCAGGAAAACGAAGACGAGGCCCAAAACGACGAACGTCACGCCAGCGAACACGGGTGCGGCGAGGCCGATGCCAAGCCCGAATAGCCCGAGTACGGCGAACACCACCAGCAACGGGAGCAAGGCGATCACGCCGGAGAGACTACCGACGGCGAGACCGTCATCCGGCGACAGGTAGCCCGCGAACGCCCCGCCGAGGAGGGGTGACAGCGGGATCGCCGGGGCGAGGACGACCGTCGCCCCCGCACCGATGAGGGCGTTGAGGCCACGGGCCATACTCGCGTGTCTGCCGGCTGCGCGCATAAGCCTGCCGCGGTCCGGAACCGCTAACTGGCCCCGTGTATGGCTACGGGACAACGACCACCATGCAACTCACCGCCGACCAACACGCGGTGCTCACCGCTGCAAGCGCGACCGAGCCCCGTCCCCTCACGGCCGTGGCCGAGGAGGCAGACATGGATCCGAACCGGGCCGCCGGGGCGGCCTTCGCCCTCGAGGAGGCGGGCCTGCTTGAGGTCGAGGAGCGCCGCGAGGTGAGCTATGAGTTGACCGACGAGGCGGCGGCCTACCTCGATGATGCGCTCCCCGAGGTGCGCTTTTATCGAGTGGCACTGGAACAGGGCGCTGATGAGTCGCCAGTCGACCTGCAATCGATCCTCGATGCAAGCGACCTCTCGGCGGACACCATCGACATCGCGCTGTCGAACTTCGCCAGGAAGGAGTATGGCTCGATCGAGGCGGGCGCGGTCACCGCCGACGCCGACCGCGACCCGTCGGCCGACCCCGAGGCGACGGCCCTGGCGGCCATCGCCGCGGGTGAGGACCCGGATCCGGACGTGACGGCGGCGCTTCGCCGACGGGGCCTTGTGGCGGAGTCGGAAACGACCGATCGGACGGTTCTCCTCACCGACGAGGGCGTCGACGCCCTCATGGCCGGTGTCGAGGTGGCTGACGCCGAGGGGGCGATCCGTTCGGATCACCTCGTCGGTGGGACCTGGCGCGAGGTCGAGTATGCCCCGTACAACGTCGAGGCGGAGGCAGCGCCCGTCGCCGCCGGCAAACGTCACGTCCTCCGACAGGTGGCCGATCGCGTGAAGGACGTCCTGGTCGGCATGGGGTTTCAGGAAATGGCCGGCCCGCACATCGACGCCGATTTCTGGATCAACGACTGCCTCTTCATGCCCCAGGATCACCCGGCCCGGACCCACTGGGACCGCTTCGAGCTGGCCGAGCCGACGGCGATCGCCGACCTGCCAGGCGACCTCGTCGAGCGGGTCGAACGGGCCCACCACGAGGGCGTCGGCCCCGAGGGGGAGGGCTACGACGCCCCCTGGTCCGAGGCGTTCGCCAGCAAGCTCGCATTGCGGGGACACACGACCTCGCTGTCCGCCCGCTATCTCTCGGGCGAGGCCATCGGCGACCTCGAACCCCCCCAGCGGTACTTCAGCATCGAGAAGGTCTATCGCAACGACACCCTCGACCCCACCCACCTCCTCGAGTTTTTCCAGATCGAGGGGTGGGTCATGGCCGAGGCCCTTTCCGTGCGCGATCTCATGGGGACCTTCGAGGAGCTGTACGCCCAGTTCGGCATCCATGACCTCGAATTCAAGCCCCATTACAACCCGTACACGGAGCCGAGTTTCGAACTCTTCGGGACGCACCCGGAGACGGGCGAACTCATCGAGATCGGCAACAGCGGCATCTTCCGCGACGAGATGTTGCGCCCCCTCGGCGTCGAGTGCGACGTCATGGCCTGGGGGCTCGCGCTCGAGCGCTTGGCCATGCTGATCACGGGCGAGGCCGACATCCGCAACGTCCACGGCACCCTGGTGGACCTCGACTTCCTGCGGTCGGCGGAGGTGGTCTACTGATGCCAACCGTCGACGTCGACCCCGACGAGTTGCGTCGGCTGACCGGAATGGAGGTCGACGAGGACGCGCTGGTGGCCGACCTGTTCGACCTCGGCATCGAGCTCGAAGGACGCACCGACGAGGGGCACCTCGAGCTCGAGTTCGGTCCCGACCGGCTGGATCGGCTCAGCGTCGAGGGGATCGCCCGGTCGTTGCGGTATCAGTACGGCTTCGACCGGGGCGTCTACGTTCCCGAAGCAACCTCCCCGGAGTGGACGGCCGTCGTCGAGGCTTCCGTTCCGGAGTCGCGCCCGGCCGTGACGGCGTTCGTGGTGCGCGATCTCGACCTCGACGAGGCGAGTCTGCGGTCGCTGTTGCAGCTGCAGGAGAAACTGCATGCGACGATGGGCCGTCGCCGTCGCAAGGGCGCCATCGGCGTGCACGACCTGACGATGCTCAAGGGAACCGCGACCGGCGAGGGGAAGAAGGGCATTCGATATTGCGGGGTCGCGCCCGACGGCGACCGGTTCGTGCCACTCGAATCGGATCGGGAGCTGACCCCTCGGGAGGTCACCGAGGAGCACCACATCGGGCGCCAGTACGGCCATCTGGTCGACCCCGAGGGGCCGTTTCCCGCCATCTACGACGACCTCGGCCTGTTCAGCTTGCCGCCGATCGTCAACGGTCGCCGAACCGAGGTGACCGCGGAGACGCGCGATCTCCTGGTGGAACTGACCGGGACCGACCAGGGGACCATCGACAGCATGGCAACGATCCTCGCGTACGCGCTCGATGCCCGGGGCGGCCAGCTCGAGCGGGTCACGGTCCAATACGCGGACCGCGACCTCGAGCGTCCCGATCTGGAGCGGCGCACGAAACGCGTCACGCACGATCGCATCGAGCGCATCCTCGGGATCGACCTCGAGACGGCCGAGGTGATCGACCTTTTCGAACGCGCCGGTCTCGATGCCGACCCCGAGGGTGAGTCGGGGCCGCGGTATGCGGTCACCATCCCACCCTATCGGGTCGACATCCTCCATCCACTGGACCTGATCGATGACCTCGGGCGGGCCTACGGTTTCGACGAACTGGAGCCGCGGTACCCCTCGATCGGCACCGTGGGAGGCCGCCACGAACGCTCCCGGTTGGAGGACGCCGTCCGGGAGGGGCTCGTCGGCCTCGGCTGTGAGGATCTGGTCAACTTCCATCTCATCGGCGAGCACGCCAACTACGACCGGCCGGGCATCGAGCCGGGGATCGACGTCTTCGGTGGCGGCCGTGCCCCTCGGATCGCGGAGCCCTACAGCGAGGAGTACGAGCTCGTACGCACGTGGCTCTTGCCGTCGCTCTTGCTCGTCCTCGAGAACAACACCCACCGGCGCTACCCGCAACATCTCGCCGAGATCGGCTTCGTCGCCGAGCTCGATGACACCGAGCCGACGGGCGTCGCCGAGGCCCATGACGTCGGGGTGGTTTTGGCCGACCCAGCGGCCGGCTACGAGGACGCCCGGGCCCGCCTCCAGTTCCTGGCCGACGAACACGGCGTCACCCTCGAGACGCCGCCGACGGAGCATCCCAGCTTCCTCGATGGGCGGGTCGCGACCGTCGCGTTCGACGGCGCGTCCGCCGGCATCATCGGCGAGCTCCATCCCCGCATCCTGGAGGCGTACGAACTGGAGGTCCCGGTGGCGGCATTCGAGTTTCGCCTCTCGGCCCTCGGGACCTGATTCACTCGAGGGCGCTGGCGCGCGCGTGGGCGACATCCTCGAAGCCGTCGCGCTCGAGGCGATCGAGGATGCCGCGGTTCACGTCTCTGGCGAACCCGGGGCCGCCGTAGACGAAGCCCGTATACGACTGGACCAACTGCGCGCCGTGAGTGATGAGCTGATAGGCGGTCTCGGGACCCGCCACCCCGCCGACGCCGACGATCGGCCGATCGGTCCGTCCGCCGAGGTGGGCGACCACCTCGACGGCCCGGTCGCGAAGTGGTGCGCCGGACAGCCCGCCGGCCTCGTCGGCGTGGGGACTGGACAGCGACGCGGGCCGGTCGCGGGTCGTGTTGACGGCGATGAATCCGTCGATTTCGAATGCGTGCGCGACCGACACCACGTCGTCGATTGCCGTCCCCTCGAGGTCCGGCGAGAGCTTCACCAGGAGTGGATCGGCGCCGGCCCCGCGCAGGGTCTCGAGGATCGGCGCCAACGCCTCCGCAGCTTGGAGCTCACGCAACCCCGGCGTGTTCGGACTCGAGACGTTGACGACGAAGTAGTCGCCCACGTCGGCCACCGCCTCGTAGGCCGCTCGGTAATCGGCCGGCGCGTCGGCAAGATCGACGGCGCGAGACTTGCCGATGTTGATGCCGATCGGGACCCGGTGGGTACCGAGGTCGCGAAGCCGACGGCCGACCGTCTCGGCTCCGTCATTGTTGAACCCCATGCGGTTGATCAGTGCCCGATCCGCCGGCAGCCGGAACAAGCGAGGACGGGGGTTGCCCGCCTGGGCGCTCGCCGTGACGGCGCCCACCTCGACGTGACCGAAGCCAAGTGACGCCAGCGCGTTGGGCGCTCTCGCGTTCTTGTCGAACCCCGCCGCGAGGCCGAGGGGATTGGCGAACGTCCGTCCGAACGCCTCGACACCGAGGCGGTCGTCATCGACCCGATACCGGCCGGCGAGCCGGTTCTCGATGGCCGTGTCCTGGACGGACGCGAGCAGTCGCATTGCGAGGGCGTGGCTGCGCTCGGGTGGCAGGCGAAACAGCAGCGACCGCAGTAAGGCCCACCCGGTCATGATGCTGGGGGTGGATCGATGATGGCCACTCCGGGCCTAGAAGTCGTGTTCGACCTCGTCCGGGTCGGCCTTCTGGATGATGATTTTGTTGTCGCGCACCCGGACGAACACGTCGTCACCAATCTCAAGCCCGGCGACCGCCAGCTCGTCTTCATGGAGATTGATATGGACGTTGTGGTACTCGCCGTCTTCACCCTTCGCCCCGCTCGGACTGAGCTTTTTCTTCCTGACCATCGCTCTCGCTAGTAGGGCAGTTGGCGTCAGGACACACATAAGTGTTTATTGGGCCATATCGGGCGATCCCCGCCGGAACATGCCTCGATTCTGGGATATATTTATTATATGCCATGCGGTCTTGGTGCATGGAGCGTCAATACATGCCACGGGACGACGGCAAGCGAAACTTCGCATTGCGAGAGGGTGAGCAAGAAACGAGCGTCTTCTCCGGGAACACGCCCCGACAGGCCGCCCTCAAGGCGGCGCGCCGGCTCGAACCGGCGCCGGGCGAGGATCACGCCGATCCGACGGAGATCCGACTCCGGGAGAAGGGGACCGACAAAGTACACATCTACAAGGGCAAGGCGTGGGAGTCGACCGCGCCGGACGACGCCCCCGACTGGATGCCCGAGACGATCACCGAGGCGAACGTCAGCAAGGACGGCATTGAGCACCTCGAGGAGTAGCCGACCCCGTCCGTAGCACCTTTTCCGCGAGGGCCCCTACCGACGGGAGCGCGGTGTCTCACCCGGCCAGACCAGGCGTGCTCGACGCGGGATGACGGTCCGGCCTCCCACCGCGTGACAGCGTCACACGGCCATCGCCCTATCGGTGTGTTTTTGTACCGGTCATCCCTCCGAGCAGAATGCGATTGCCGGGCGTTTCATCTCGCCGATGGATGCCAGTCTGCGACCCCTTCCGATGGGTTTAAGCGGACGGCGCGGGAATGATAGCGTCCGGACGAAATGTGGATCCCACCCCTGCGGTCCGCCGTACAGATGGGATCTGAAGTGAGCCCTGACAGTCCGGTGCGATCCGGTCGGTTCGCCGGTCGGATCGCGTCGGCTGTGACGATCCCCCAACGGGCGGTCGTCTTCGGACGATCGTCCCGCCAACACCCACCTGATCCGGACTCCGGATCAGGTACATTCCGGTTGATCCTGCCGGAGGCCATTGCTATTGGAGTTCGACTTAGCCATGCTAGTCGTACGAGCTCAGACTCGTGGCGAATAGCTCAGTAACACGTGGTCAAACTGCCCTGTGGACCGGGATAACCTCGGGAAACTGAGGCTAATATCGGATACGGCTCCCAGCCTGGAATGGCGGGAGCTGGAAAGGTTCCGACGCCACAGGATGTGACTGCGGCCGATTAGGTAGACGGTGGGGTAACGG
>CAZCYF010000018.1:0-28575 GCA_964502835.1 uncultured Halobacteriales archaeon
GCGCCGGAGCTCGGCATCGAGCATTCGGACGCCGGGCGCGTGTACGACCTGCTCTCGCAAGTGGCCGATATCCCAAACGGTGTCGTCATGTTCCACGCCGAAAACGAGGACATCGCCCACGAGCGCCGACAGGAGCTGCAGGCGGCGGGCCGCAACGACCTCGAGGCGTGGTCGGAGTCCGCCCCCAACATCTGTGAAGCCATGCAGATCGAACAGATCGGGCGGATGACCGAGTTAACCGATTCTCGATCGTACATCGTGCACATGAGCACGGGGGAAGGGGTCGACATCTGCAAGCGCTTTCAAAACCGCGGCGTCAACCTCCACGCCGAGACCCTCCCGGCCTTTCTCACCCACACGAAGGACGAGGCGGACCTCGGCGTCTGGGGGAAGATCTCGCCACCGCTGCGCGGCGAGTGGAGCCGCCGTCGGCTGTGGCAGGGGCTACGCGAGGGGACCGTCGAGTACGTCGGGACGGACCACTGCCCGCACAAGATCGCCTACAAGGAGAAGGAGACGGGCAAGTTCGGCGACATCTGGGACGCCATCCCGGGCGACAACAACGGCATCGAGTACATGCTCCCGGTGATGGTCAGCGAGGGGGTCAACAAGAACCGCCTCAGCATGGAGCGCCTCGTCGAGGTCTGCGCCGAGAACAACGCCAAACGCTGGGGCCTGTACCCACGGAAGGGGGCGTTGCAGGAGGGGTCGGACGCGGACATGGTCATCGTCGATCTGGACCGCTCGACGGTCGTCGACGACGACTTCTATCACACGATGGAGCCGGGATACTCGACGATGCACGGCATGGAGCTGACCGGCTTGCCGACGCACACGATCGTCGGTGGCGAGGTCGTCGTCGAGGAGGGCGAACTGCTCGCCGATCCCGGCGGGCGGACGTACCTCGCCCGCGGGCCGGAGGGCGTTCGCGTCAGCTGAGATGGCGGTCGTCGTCGGGGTCGTGCTGGCGGCAGGACCGGCCACGCGGTTTGAAGGGGGGCACAAGCTACTCGCCACGTTCGATGGCGAGCCCCTGGTCCGTCACGCGGTTAAGACGCTCCTCGGCGGCGAGCTGGACGCCACGGTCACCGTCGTCGGTCACGCTGGTGACGCCGTGGCATCGGTCCTGGCCGACCTCCCAGTCGATGTCGTGTCAAATCCCGCGTACGAGGAAGGGATGGCCGCCTCGGTGCGGGTTGGCGCGGCCGAGGCGCGACGGCGCGAGGCCGACGCAGCGGTGTTCCTCCCAGGTGACATGCCCTGTGTTGATCGCGCGACGGTGACCCGGCTGCGGACGGCCTTCGAGCGCCACGGCGCGCCGATCGTCATCCCCGAGGCGTCTGGTCGTCGCGGCAATCCTGTGCTCTTTGGCGCGGCGTTGTTCGACGAGTTGGACACGCTCTCCGGTGACGTCGGCGGGCGGGCAGTGTTCGAGCGTCGATCGACTCGCCGAGTACCGGTCGACGACCCCGGCATCCACCGCGATATCGATACGAGGGCCGACCTCGAGGAGCTGCGTCAGTTGGGCTGCGGTGAAACCCGTTCGTGAATCGGCCCGTCGCGGTCGCGGAGCCGTCCACCGGCGCGGCCGTTGCTGACCGCGACCACCTCGGCGACCACGCTCATGGCCACTTCGACGGGTTCGCCCCCGCCGAGGTCGAGACCGACGGGCGTGGCGATCCGCGACCGGTCGTCCTCCGTGAGCTCGACGCCACCGTCGACCAAATCGCCTCGGAGCTCCTCGAAGCGCTTTCGAGGGCCCATGAGCCCGATATAGGGCGCCTCGGTGTCCAGCAGTGTCTCCAACGCGAGCAGGTCGTCCACGTAGTTGTGAGACATGATGACGACGTGGCTCCGGGCATCGACGATCCCGTCGAGGTCGTCCGGATGGGTGGCGACCACCTCGTGGGCCGCGGGGAACGTCCGATCGTCGGCGGTCCCGCCACGGGGCGTGGCCACGGTCACGTGCAGCCCGACGGCCCGCCCGAAGCGCGTCACCGCCCGCACGTCCGGTTGGGCGCCGAAGACGACGAGCCGTGTCGGTGGGTCGATCGGGTCGATAAAACAGGGGACCGCGTCCCCGTCGACGTCGAGCGGGCGGCGTTGGGCCCGCGGGACGTCGGGCAATTCGAGGTCGACCGGGAGCTCGGGGCGACCCTCGACGTCGATACGGTCGCCGGCCGCATCGACGACGGCCCTGGCGCCGATCGGATACGAGTCCGTCGCCTCGAGGGCCGTGACGACCGTCCGCGACTCGCCGGCATGGACGGCGTCAACGACATCGACCCAGGAGGGATCAAGCGGTTCGATCAGCACGGTTACGATCCCGTTACAGCCGAGACCGATGTCCCACTCGCCACCGTCGGTGAGGTCGAAGGTCCGCACGATCGCGACATCCTCGGCGATGACCTCGTCGGCCAGCTCCCGGAGTGGCCCCTCGAGGCAGCCGGCCGTGATCCCGCCAAAACTCGCGCCCTCGCCGGCGAAGTACATCTTCGCCCCGGGTCGCCGGTAGGCGGAGCCCTCCACGTGGACGACGGTGGCCACCGCCCCCGCTCGATTCTCGTCGAGGCTGTCGCGGAACCGGCCGAACAGCTCCATCGTGGGAACGCCCCAGGGGTCGGTCTCGTGGCCACGATCCATGGCCGCGGATTGTCACTGGAAGCCTATAGGGGTTGCTCGGGAGGGCAGGGAACCCTTCTTGTCGACGGGGAGCGATATACGGGCGATGGCCGACAAACGCGTCGGCGGGGTTCGCATGCAGGACTGGATCGGCATCGCCCTGGTCGCCGTCGGGATGGGCCTGCTCGTGTGGTTCTCGTGGGACGCCGACCCGATCGTCAAGCTGGGGGCCATCGGGGCGCTCGCGGCGGCGATCGTCGGCGGTGGCTATCTGGCCATGCGACGGGTGTCGTCGCGACAGTGAACGTGCAGGGGTCGGCGCTCACGGCGGCAGTCGGACCGTCCGATCGGCCCACTGGCGCAGGAACCGGACGCCCGCGCGCTCTCGTCGGGAGAGGTCGTCATCACCCTCGAGCGCGCCATCGGCGTAGCCGTTGACCACCGCACAGCGAGCGCGATCGGCGTAGTCTGTCACGTGTTCGAGCACCCCCAGGTCGTGGTGGGCGGCGATAGTCACGTCGTTGACGAAGACGGCGGTTGGCGTATCGGGGGCCTGCTCGATGAGGCTCGACACCCGTTCGGCATTCGCCCGGGCGAGGGCGGCCATCTCCTCGGGGTTCGCCCCCTCGGTTCGCGGACCGTTCGCGTCGATGTGGCCATACCAGACCGTCGCGGGCACCTCGAGGTAGCGGTCCAGTCGGCGGCCGATCACCCGACCGCTACCGGGAAGCTCCGGTCCGAAGTCGAGGACGACCACCCCAGCTGGCCCCCGACGGTCGAGCCACTCCCCGAGCACGCCGGCGGTGAGGCGGGTCTTTCCGGCACCGCTTGGCCCCTCGATGAACGTCGATCCCTGGAGCGGAACGGCCGTCGGGTCGATCACCCACGGACCACCCGGGCGAACCGCCAGGCGACACCGAGGGTGGCCAGCCCGAAGACCGCGGCGAACCCGAGGACGAACCAGTCCAGGGCGCCGTCGGCGGGCCACCGTTCGAGGACGAAGTTCCCGGCGAGGATGGCCGCCACGGCGATGAGGCCGATCCCGCCGACGTTCGCCAGGGGCGAGGCGGTCTCGCCGACCGCGTCGGGATCGTTGGCGAGGTAGACCACCAGCGCCAGGGCGAACGGTGTTCCGACCAGACCGAACGCGAGCACGAGGATGAGCAGCGAGAAGAACGACCCCTCGAGGAAGGCGCCGGCTCCCGAGGCGAGCGCGATGCCCACCACCAGCGCTCGATACCGCCCGTCCGTGACGTCGCGTTCGATGCCGAGCTTGTCGGCGATGGCGTATGGCGGGACGACCGTGTTCCCCCCGAGGGTCGACACGGCCGCTGCCCAGAGGCCGAGGAGGAAGACCCAGTGACCGAGGTCACCGAGCGCGGGGCCGAGCGCCTCGGCGGCGCCGACCGCGTCGAGGTCGACGATCGCGGTCGGGTCGTACAGGACGGCCGCGGCGACCAGATAGATGGCGAGCCCGAAGGCACCGAAGGCGACCAACATCGAGGTCAGGACGTCGAACGTGCCGAGGCCATACTCCGCGCGGGTCCACCCCCTGGCCTGCATCGTGTACGACTGCATGGTGACGAGGGTCACGTGCACCGCACCACCGAGCACGCCAGCCGCGATGAGGGCGCCGTCGATGCCCGCGGGGATCGTCGGGACGAGCCCCCCTGCCGCGGCCGGGAGGTCGATCGGGACGACCCCCAGCGACACGACGAAGGCCAGCACAACGGCCACGACGAGACCCTTCGCGACGATCTCAAGGAATCGATACCCGCCCCAACCGAGCCCGAGGGCCAACGCGATCGCCCAGGCGATCCCCCAGATCCGCGCGTCCACTCCGGTCACCAGTTCGCTCACGTCGGCGAGCGTCTTCATGATGACCAGTTGGGCGAGCCCCGCGGCGAGCACGACGTCGGCTACCAATAGCCAGGCCCACCGGGTGCCGAGGCGCCGTTCAACGAGCGTGACGAGCCCCGTCTCGGACAACAGTCCGACGCGCATCGCGAGGTACTGGGCCAGGGCGCCGAAGATGGCTGCGAGGATGACGACCCACAGAAGGCGGTACCGAAAGCTGGCGCCCGCGGTCATGACCGTCGCCACCGTCGCCGGGCCCGCGGCGACCGCGCCCGCGATCCAGGTCGGTCCGAGCCGGCGGACGTACGACCGCAACGGCTGGTCGACGACCGACGTCACGTCGTGTGCCATGCGGTCGAGGCGAGTGTCGCTGCGGATATAGCTCCGGCGTCTCCCTCCCCGAGGGACCCTCCCGCGACGTTCGCACCAGTGCCAAACCGTCCGAGTGGGACACCCCAGGTGGGGACAACGCCGACCGGTCGGGTGGCGATCGAATGGAGGTGACCCCTCCGCCTCGAGGGTGTCAACGCCAGCTGCGAGGCGTGTCAGTCGCCGTCTTCACCAGCGCCGTGGTCGTCGTAGAGCCGGTCCATCCGGGCGGCCATGACGAAGTCCGTCTTGTGCAGGCCGTCGATCTTGTGGGTCCACATCTCGATACCGACCGCCCCCCACGAGAGGTGGATGTCCGGATGGTGCCACTCCGCCTCGGCGAGCTCACCGACGTCGTAGGCGAATTCGAGGGCGCCTCGGAAGTCCTCGAAGTCGTAGTTCCCCTCGAGGTGGTGCCCGTCGACGACGGACCAGACGTCGGCGTCAAGCTCCTCGAGGTAGGCTTCGTACTCGGCGGCGGTGAGCGGCTCGTCATCGGAGGTGCAGGCTTCGCACGGCTCGTCCGCGAGCGATTGTGACATGGTAGATCGAAGCACGGGCTCGCGCCTTGTCTGTGTATCGGCCGACTGGCGTAGCTCTTTGGCGCGTGGGACCGTCAGTCCCGACCATGTCGACCACGATGGTTCTCCTGGGGGCGGGGGCGATCCTCGCCCTAACCGCGATCAGCGCGTTCTTCTCGAGCAGCGAACTCTCGGTCTTCTCGCTCGCTCGTCACCGCATCGATGCGCTCGTGGCAGCAGGGACGCCCGGCAGCCACCACGTGGCCACCCTCCGCGGTGACCCACACCGCTTTCTCGTGACCGTCCTCGTCAGCAACAACGTCGCCAACATCGCCGCCGGCAGCGTGGCAACGGCCGTGCTCGTCATGTATCTCCCCGCCGGCCAGGCGGCGACGCTGGGGACCGTGTTCACCAGCGCGTTCGTCATCCTCTTCGGGGAGATCGCGCCGAAATCCTACGCCGTTGCCCACGCCGAACGCCACGCCCTCCGCGTGGCCCGCCCCATCCTGGCCATCCAGCGAATCCTGTGGCCGATTCTGGTGGTCTTCGAGGTCGCGATGGGGGCCATCAATCGCCTCACCGGCGGCGAGGGCGACTTCGAGACCTACCTCTCGCGAGAAGAATTCGAAACCATCGTCATCAGTAGCGAACAAACGGGGGTCCTCGACCGGGCCGAGGGGGCGATGATCCGCGGCGTGCTCGACCTCGGAGAGACCAACCTGCGCGAGGTGATGGTCCCTCGTCGGGAGATGGTCGCCGTCCCCGTGACGGCCTCCCTCGACGAGGTGGTGAAGACGGCGTGGCAGGCGGGTGTGACGCGGTTACCCGTCTACGGGGACACCCGAGACGATATTCGCGGGGTGATCGATCTGCGCGAGGCGCTTCGCGCCCGTGACGAGGACCTCGAACTGGCGGACGTGCTCGTGGACGCGCGAGTCGTCCCGGCGACCAACGCCGTCGACGAACTGCTCGCCGAGTTGCGAACGGCCGGCATCGAGGTGGCGATCGTCGTCGACGAGTTCGGCACCGTGGTGGGACTGGTGACCCTGGAGGACCTCCTGGAGGAGATCGTCGGTGAGATCGTCGGGATCGACGAAACGGATCCCGTTCGCGCGGAGGGGGCCGGCGAGGCCGTCGTCGAGGGGTGGACGACGGTAGACTACGTCAACGAGACCCTCGATCTCTCGTTGTCGGTAAACGACACGGTCGCGACCGTCGGGGGCCTGTTGAACCATCACCTGGGCCGGGTTCCTGCGGCTGGCGAGGAAGTGGTGATCGGCGACGTGACCCTCACCGTGCTTGAGGCCTCACCCGCCCGCGTGGAGCGCGTCCGGATCGAGTGGGACGCTGCGTAGCCGGCTGGACGGGCTATCCAGGGAAGGAGGTGCACTCCATGTCCGGCGGCTCGATCGGGTCGGCCGTGCCCCAGGAGTGGTAGTTGATGTAACCGGTGGGAAGCTCGATGCGAAGAAGCTGCCCGCTGGACACGCTGACGTAGTAGGTGACCTCTTCGCCAGTCTGGTCCAGCGACCAGTAGTACGCTTGCTCGCCGTTGACGGTGGTCGTCCCATCAGGCTGGAGGTCGGAGTAGTCCGCCACGTCCTCGTCCCACTCTCCCGGGTCCTGTCCGGGATCATCCGGCTGCGCGTCCTGAGAGGGGTTTTCGAAACACTGCCCACCGGAGACCATGTAGCTGGTCCCATCGACATTGTACATTTCGACGGTCTGGTCCTCGAAGGTGAATGCCATGTAGCTGTTCTCGTCGTGAAAACGCCCCTCCATCGTCCCCTGTCCCTCCATGGTTGAATCCTCGAACTCGCCGGAGAATGCGAAGGACGTCGCCGGCTGAACCGCATCGCCGAATGCCGGTCCATCCCCCGGCTCGTCGGTGGCCGTCGGCTGGTCCGTCTCGGTGGCCGTCGGCGTCTCGGTTGCGCCGGGTGAGTCATCCGGGGTCGACGTCTCCGTGGGAGTATCGCCCCCGTTCCCGTCATCACCACCATCGTCTCCGGTGCATCCGGCCACACCAACGGTCAGTGCTGCCCCCGATCCGACGAGGAAGGTCCGTCTCTTCATAATCACTACTATCCAATCTCGCCAATAACTATTCCGGTCTGACAAAACCCCACACGACGCGTGCCGAACCGGTTTATGGCACCCTCCGTCATTGCGAGGCATGGTCCGTCGATGGCTGCTCCCGTGGGCGATTGGCTCGGTCGCCTTCGGCGGTGCCTCCCTGGTGGTCCCGCTGTACGTCGTCGAGATCGGGGGTGGCGCGTTCGCGCTCGGCATCCTCGCCGCCGCGGCGGCCGTCGCCGGCGTCCCGGGCGCACTCGTGGTGGGTCGGGGGGCGGATCAAGGGGCCGGCGGCCAGCGGACGGTCCGGGTGTGTCTGTCGCTGGCGGCCGTGTCACTCCTGGCGATGGCGTTCGTCGACGCCCTTGCCCCGGTCGTCGTCATCAACGGGCTCATCTGGTTCGCCTACGGGGCGGCGATGCCGGCCATGACCGTCTTGGCCATTCGCGGCGTTCCCGATCACGAGTGGAGCGAGCACATCGGCACGCTGAATCAGTTCCAGGGGATCGGCTGGGCGCTCGGTCTCGGGTTCGGGCTGGTCTGGACGGCCTTCGGGGATCGCTACGTCGCCGCCGACAGCTCGTTGCAGACGCTCCTGCTCGGCCTCGGCGTAGTCGCCGTGGTCGGGGTGGTGTCGTCGTATCGGTTTCTCCCGGCAGGCGATGGTCGGCCGGTGTCGGCACCACGACTGCGCCGGGCGATTGGGCGGGCGGATCGGTTCACCGTTCGGGCGGTGACGTTTCCCGTGACTCTCGAGCGTGCCGACTTCCGCGGGCTGCGCCCCGGACAGTTCGCCCGGCGGTTCACGCCGCGACTGGCCACCTACTTCGTCGCCGTGGCGCTGGTGTTCACCGGGTTTTCGGTCTTCTTCGCCCCCCTACCGGCGTTCCTGACCGATGCCGGCCTCGGCTCCGACGCGGTGTTCGGCCTGTACCTTCTCAGCAGCCTCACCTCCGCGGCCTGTTTCGGCTACGTCGGCCGCCTGGCTGGCCGATTCGATCCGCTCGGGCTCCAGGTTGGCGGCCTGGCGATTCGCGGAATCGCCTTTCCGACGGTCGCCGTCGTGGTCGCCGTCCTCGGGGTCGGGGCGGTTGGGGTGGTGGGCCTCGGGCTCACCTTTGGCGTGATCGGCCTCACCTGGGCGGTCATCAACGTCACGGGTGGGACCCTCGTGGTCAGGCTCACTCCCCCGGCGATTCGGGGCGAGTCGTTAGGGATGTATGCGAGCCTCGGCGCGCTGGCTGGCGGCATCGGGAGCCTCCTCGGTGGGTGGGTGGGATCGATCAGCTACGTCGCGGCCTTTCTCCTGGCGGGCGGGCTCATCGCCGTCGGTGCGGGGCTCGTCTTGACCCTCCGATAGGGCCGACCGACCTACAGCGCGATGGTGACCGGGCGATCGACGGCGAAGACCACGTCCTGCGTGACGCTACCCAACACCACCCGCGAAACCCCAGACCGCTTGCGACCACCGAGGACGATGTCGTCGGCATCGATCGCCTCGGCGTGTTTGGTGATCCGCTTGGTGATGTTGCCCCCATCGGTCCGGCGCTCGACCTCGATCCCGGCGGCCTCAATCCGATCGGCCGCCATGACGGCCGCGTCGATCTCGTCGAAGTCCTGCGGTGGCGCACCCTGGTAGTCGCGCTGGGGATAGACGTACAGGACCCGGGCCGTCACCGTCTCCGGAGCCTCGGGGAGGTTCCTGACGTAGTCGGCCTGGTTCTCCGCATACGATTCGTTTCGGTCGACGGCGACGAGCACGTGATACATGGCGTCTCAACCATCGGCTCCCCTCACCTTGTAGTGCCGTGGCGAGTCCCGATGGTTGGGACCGGCGACTACTCGTGATACTCGACCGCGACCCGGTCGCCCACCGTGATATCATGGGAGGTTGCCCAGCCGCGGTTCACCTCAAGGACGAGCTCGCCCCGGCCGGTGTAGCGCTGGTCCTCGCCGTCCTCGCCGGGACCCGGCGCCGGCGCCTCGTGGATGGCCGTGATGCGCCTGTCGGCACCGATGAAGATGATGTCGAGGCCGAAACTCATCTCCCGCATGACGAAGGTGCGCTCGGCCGCCTCGTCGAACTCGAAGAGCATGCCGTGATTCTCGGGTAAGTCGTCGACGTTCGACAGCCCCGTGTAGCGATCGGCCGTGGTCGTCGCGAGGTCGACGGCGACGGTCGCGAGCGTCTCGTCGCTGGCCGCGTCGTGAACCCTGACCGTCGCCTCCTCTCCGTCGACCGTCGATTGCCCGACGAGCCCGATGAACAGCTCCGGTCCCCACAGCAGCGCCACGGCGAGCAAGACGATCCCCGCGAGGACGCCGAGCACGAGCCGCCGCTGGGCCATGACGGTGACTGGCACCGGGCGTCCCTAACGCTTCGGTTGGCCCTCGCGAACCAGTGGGCCACCGACGAACACTCGAGCCGTCCGCCTCATTCGGCCCTGACCCGGCCGAAGAGGCTCCACAGGCGGCGGCGCCGATCGCGTAGCCCGAGGGGCACACCCAGCCGGATCGCCACTTGCCCGAGGGGACCGGCGGGCGGACCTCGGACGGTGATGTCGTCGACCACCACCGTCCCCTCGGAACGGCGCTTGACGGTGTGTACGTGCCGCCAGGTCTCGAACGGCGTCTCCACGCCGACGTCGACGAACCTGGCCCGATCGGGTCGCCGCCGGACGGACGTCACCCGACCACGCCAGATGGTGATCCGCCCCAGGCCAACAGGGTCGACGGCGATCTCGAAGGTGGTGCCGGCTTCGAGCGGTGCCATGGGGCCGTCGAGGGGGACGACCGACACCCCCAGCCGGTCGGACGTCACGGTGGCGAACCCGTCGAGACGGTCGTGTACCGCCCACACGTCGTCGAAGGGTGCGGCGACCGCCGTTTCGCGCACGAACCGAACCATTGGGGACGGAAGGCTCGCAGGGGTGTTCGGCCTTTCGCCGGGCGCCATGCTTTAGCGCGGCCGGGGTCCATCGGTGGCCATGTGTGGCCGGACGTCGCTGTTCGCCCCACCGGAGGCGGTCGAGGAGCGCTTCGACGTGGCCATCGACCGGCCGTGGCCGGCGCGATACAACGTTGGTCCGGGCGACTGGCTCGCGACGGTCCCTGCCGCCGGTCGCGTCGAGCGCCTGACGTGGGGGTTCGTTCCCCGGTGGAGCCAGACCCCCGAGGGCGGTTCCCGACCGATTAATGCACGACGGGAAACCCTCGATTCCGCCCCGCCGTTTCGTGCCTCCTACGCGGATCGGCGATGTCTGGTGGTCGTCGACGGGTATTACGAATGGGTCGACGCCCCTCACGGGCGACAGCCCATCCGGTTCGAGCGACGCGATCGCGACCCGTTCGCCCTTGCCGGCCTCTGGGATCGATGGTCGGCCAACGGTGAGACCTTGGACACCGTCGCGGTGGTGACGGCGTCGGCGACGGACGCCGTCCGAGACGTCCACGACCGCATGCCGGTCGTCCTCGATCCAGGGGCCGAAGCGGACTGGCTTCATGGCGACCCGGAGCAACCGACCGAGTGGTCCGTCCTCGACCCGTCGTTCGACGAGTCGTTTCGGCAGTATCCCGTCGACCCGATGATGAATGACGGCACGGTCGACGAGCCGGGGGTGATCGAACCGGTGGGCGATACGGGCCAGCGGACCCTCGGCGAGTACTAGTCGACCCGTCGCTCGAGCGTCGCGACCGCCGTCTGAGCCCCTTCGACGTGAATGACGCCCTCGACGTCATGCGTCTGGAGGCCGACCACGGGTCGCCCGAGGTCGAGCGCGAAGGCGATCTCCGACAGGGTTCCGTAGGCGCCCCCCACGGCGACGACGCCAGCGCCGTTTCGGACGACCAGCTCGTTGCGTAGGTTGCCGAGGTTGGTCGCGATCGCCACCTCAAGGTGGGGATTCGCCTCGTCGCAGTCCGGGCCGGGCAGCAACCCGATCGTGCTGGCGCCCGCATTGCTCGCCCCGTGGGCAGCGGCCGCCATCACGCCCCCACGGCCGCCACAGATCAGGTCGTGACCCGCTTCACCGATCGTACGCCCGACGGCGCGTGCGGCTTGCCTCTCCCTCTCGGTGGCCGCCTCGCTGCCGATCACGGCGATTCGCATGCCGGACGGGAGTCGGCCGGGCGACTTGCACGTATCGCCTCAGCGGTTGACCGCGAGGAGGGCCACCCGCTCCAGCACGAGCGCCTCCAGGTCGGCGCCGGTTGCCAGCTCCGCATCGGTGATGTCGAAAAACGACTGGATCCGATCGGCGTCACCACCGAGGACCTCGGGGTCGCTGGACTCCTCGAGGAGGTCGTCGATCGCCTCGACGGCGGCCGCCTCGTCGCCGCCGTCGACGAGGATGACGACCGGATGGGCGGTCGACGTCACCCCCATTGTGAGGGCGTCGCTGATCTGTCGGCGTCCGGCGGCATAGAGCAAGATCTCGACCGCGCGATCGTCGGCCACGGCCGAGTCGCGTTCGATGGCCCGGTCGGCGAGCTCGCGGGCGCGCTCAAGGTGCCGAGAGCTGATCACGTAGCGAGCGTCGAATGCCTGGATCGTCGCGTCCGTCCGGGCCGCGATCGCGTCCAGCGCCTGGAGGAGCGCTTCGACATCGTCGACGCCGGGCGTGCCGGTGCGCAGTCGCACGTCAGAAATCACCCAGGTTGGCCTGCTCCTCGGCGCCGTCGTCGGACGCGTCGGGCTCGATCGCGGCCGGCTCGCCGTCGGGCTCGACGCCCTCGAGGTCGACTTCCGTCCGTCCGGCGGCTTCGAGGATGCGCTCGGCCGTCTTTCGACGGCCGCGGAGCGCACCGAGGACGACCGCCGGGTCCGCGTCGCGCAGGTCGGCCGGCGTTTCGATGTCGGCCTCAAAGAGCCGACGGGCGCGCACCCGGCCGACCCCCCGAACGTCACAGAGGTCGATGAGCTCCGCCTCGACGCCGTGTTCGACACGTTTGCGCGCCCGACGGATGGCCGGGACGGCCGCCTCGTCTACCAGCTCGCCAATGCGCTCGGCGGCCGACAGGAGCCACTCCGCGGTCGCCACCTTCGAGCGCACGTCGCCCGGGCCGATCCGGTATCGCTCCGTGACCGTCTCCTCGGGGAGTTCACTCGCCCAGTCCTCGAGCATGGTCGCGGTCTTCAAGGCGGCAAGCCAGTCCTCGTAGGGAACGTCGTCCGACGGATGAGGCGTCGACCCGAGCAGCTCCTCCTCTCTCGTGGCGAGGAGCTCCTCGTACCGCCCGCGATCGCCCTGGCGGAGATACAGCTCGTACATGTCGGGCGTCCTGGCGATCAGGTGAAAGAGGCCGATGGCCGTTAGCTCGCCGTCGCGCGCCTCGAGACCGTCGACGATGGTCGCCGCACTCAGCGGATCGAGGTAGACCCGCGCCACCACGTGGCCGAGGTCCGTCGGCCGAAAGCGATCGTCATCGACCTCGACGAAACCCTCCCGGTCGAGGAAGGCCAACACGGCGTCGAGCACCCGGTCGAGGCGCTCTCTCGAGGGTGCCTGACTGGCATAGAAGGTGCGGTCGAGAAACGCCTCCAGGGCCGACCGGTCGTCGGCAAAGCCAGTCGCGATCGCGGCGTTGACGTGCGTCCTGAGGGCCGGCTCGGCGGCCAGCTTCGAGTCGATCGGCTCGGGGTCGGCGTGGATGTAGCGGTCGAACAGCTCCTCGAGCTCGTCATGGGCGCTCGCGAGCAAGAGCGCCTCGCCGACGGGATCGAGCCCCGGCCGGCCAGCACGGCCCATCATCTGGTGGACCTCGAGGGTCGACAGGGGCCGCATCCCACCGGCGTTCGCGTCGTACCGCCGCCAGTCACGGACGACGACCCGTCTGCTGGGCGTGTTCACCCCGGCGGCCAACGTCGGGGTGGCGACGACGGCCCCCAGGTGTCGGTCCCGAAAGGCCGCCTCGACCAGCGCGCGTTGCTCGGCGGAGAGCCCGGCATGGTGGAAGGCCGCCCCGCGCTCGACGGCCGCGGCGAGGTCGTCGATCGTGTCGGCATCGCTCGTGTCGCGGAGGTCGTCGGCCGTCGACGCGAGGGCGCGTCGCGCCTCGCTCTCGAGCATTGGCTCGACGGCGTCGGCCAGCCGGCGTGCTCCCGCCTCGGCGCGCCGGCGCGAGCTGACAAACAGCAACGTGGAGCCGTCGTCGGCGAGCGTGTCGCGGACGATGGCGGTCTCCTGTCGTTCGTCGGGCCCGACGGGAATCGACCCCTGTTCGCCGTCCTCGTAGTGGACGGCGTTGCCGAAGTGCACCCCGCGTCGTAACTCGACCGGGCGCCACTCGCTCTCGAGGAGGGTCCCCTCGAGCCAGTCGGCGACGTCCTCGGGATTGGCGATCGTCGCCGAGAGGGCGACGATCTGCAGCTGGGGGTTGACGGCCGCCAGCTTCGCCAGGGTGACCTCGAGGGTCGGGCCACGGTGCGCGTCGTCGATGAGGTGTACCTCGTCGGCGACGACGCAATCGAGGTCGTCCGCCCAGCTGGCGTCGTTGCGGATCATCGAGTCCACCTTCTCGCTCGTGGCGACGATGACGTCCGCCTCGGCCAACCAGGGCTCCTCCCGGTCGAGATCGCCCGTCGTCACGGCGACGTCGATCCCGAGCGGGTCCTCGAAGGCGCGAAGCCGCTCGCGCTTTTCGGTGGCGAGCGCCCGCAACGGGACGATGTACAGCCCCCGGCCACCGCGCTCGACGGTCGCCAACAGGGCGAGAATCCCGATGAGCGTCTTCCCGGAGGCGGTCGGCACGCTCGCGACGAGGCTCCGTCCGGCGGTGACCCCCGCCTCGACCGCCTCGGCCTGTGGCGGGTAGAGCTCGTCGATCCCCTCGGTTTTGAGGGTCTCGGCCACCGCCGCCGGCAGGTCGGGCAGGCCCTCGACGTCCATCACCAACGAGTAGGTGATGGTGTGCCGATAAATGGCCCGACAGGCTCGCCACGGCTATAGGTCCCGAGACAAAAGCATCCGCCATGCGCATCGAGTTCGACCGCGAGACCTGCACCGGGATGTTTCAGTGTGTGCACGAGTGGGAACCCTTCCAACCGGATCGCGACGCCGGCAAGGCCGTCCTGGTGGGGGCCGAGGAGGTCGAACCGGGCCGATTTGTCCTCGAGGTCCCCGAGGACGAGGCGTTCGAGGCCGAGATGGCGGCGCGGGTGTGCCCAGTCGAGGCGATCACCCTCTACGACGACGACGGCGAGCAGCTCGTCCCCTAGGCGATCCGCTCGTACTGCGCTTGGAGCTTGTCGGCGGCGTCGGCGAGCTGGTCGCGCTCGACCGAGGAGAGCTCCCATTCGACGACGGATTCGACGCCGTTTCGCCCCAGCTTGAGCGGGACGCCCATGGCGACGTCCGCGTGGCCGTACTCACCGTCGAGCTTGACCGACCCCGGCAGCACCGCGCCCGTGTCGCGGACGATCGCCTCGACCATGTGGGCGACGCCGTTGGCCGGACCCCACTCGGTGGCTCCCTTCTTCTCGATGACGTTAATCGCGCTCTCTTGGAGCTCGGACAGGATGGTTTCGCGCTCCTCGGCGGAGAAGTCCGGATCGCGCCCGTCGACGCGCACCTTGGAGAAGACCGGCACCTGCGCGTCGCCGTGCTCGCCGAGGATGGTGGCCTCGACGTTGCGCACGGGCGTGTCGAACCGCTGGGCGAGGACGTACCGGAACCGAGCGGAGTCGAGCCGGCCGCCGAAGCCGATGACGTGCTGGCGGTCGCGGTCGCCCGTCTCGTAGAGGTGGCGGTTCAGCAGGTCCACCGGGTTCGAGGTCGTAATCGAGATGAACTCGTCGGAGTGCTCCCCGAGGGAGGCGCCGATATCCTCGATGATCGGGGCGTTATCCTCGGCGAGATCCAACCGGGATTGCCCCGGCTGGCGGGGGATGCCAGCGGTGATGACGACCACGTCCGATCCGGCCGTGTCCTCGTAGCTGCCCCGACGGATCGTCGTGTTCGAGGCGTAGGCCGAGCCGTGGTTCGTGTCGGCCGCCTGGCCGAGGGTCACGTCCGCCTTGTCGGGGAGGTCGACGAGCACGATCTCGTCGACGACGTCTCGAACGGCCAGCGCGAAGCCGGTCGCCGCACCGACCGTGCCCGCCGCGCCGACGATGCTGACTTTCGCCATATGCGACACGCCCGCTGACTCGCGGTTAAGCGCTTCGAAAGCGCTCACTTCGGAGGACTTAGGGCCGCTGCGGCCCTTGGCGTCATCATGGGCGACGAGTTCGACAAGGCGGCCGAACGCGAGCGCCTCCGAGAGAAGTTCGAGGCCGAGGAGGCCGACCGTGCCTCCGCACAGCACATGGGCGAGCTCCTGTTGCGGGGCGCGCGCATGACCGACCGGCACTGCCCAGAGTGTGGCACACCACTGTTCGCGGAGGACGGCGCCACCTTCTGTCCGGAGTGCGAGCGCGAGGTGGTCGCCCCCGACGAGGTCCAATCCGCCGACACGACCGACCCCGACCGGGGGGACGCCGCCACCCCCGAGGATGCGTCACCGTCGCGCACCGCTGTGACCACCGAGACGGGGGCCCCCGACGACGTCCGGGCGGCCCTCGAGGCCGCTCTCGAACGGGCGGCTCGGGGAGCGGCCGCGGCGGACGACCCGCGCCTGGCCCGCGATCACCTCGAGGCGGCCACGGCGGCCATCGAGGCGCTACAGGCCCTCGAGGCTCACTCCGGCTCGTAGGGGGCCGTCACGACCTCGCGGATGCGCTCGGCGGTGACCTCGCCGACGCCATCGACGGCGCACAGCGCCTCGTGGTCGGCGGTCAACACCGCCTCGACGGACCCGAGCGCCTCGAGGAGGCGCCGGGCGGTCACGGGACCCACCTCGGCGATCGACGAGACGACGTACTCCTGTTGTTCAGTCCGGGTGCGCCCGCCCTTGTCGCCGTGGCGGCTCGCCCGTCGCGTCCCCTCGCGCTGTTCGCGTTTGGCGATGGCGGCGACCAGCTCCCGCGTCTCGGCGGCGTCGGCCGTCTGCAGGACGCTCGCCCCGAAGTCCGTCGCCAGACTCGCGATCGCGCCACGCACGGCCGCGGGCTCGATGTTGCGTCGCTGATAGAGCCCGTCGCCTTCGATGATGACCACCGGGCGGTCGTACGCCCGTGCGAGCCGACCGACCTGGTCGAAGAGGTCGCGATCGCCGCCGAGCAGGCTGTCGAGGAAGTCCGCGACCGTCTTGCGTTCGACCGCGACACGGTCGCTGAGGACGTAATCGCCGACATCGAGGGTTTCCAGCCTCACCGCGACATCGTCCCGGGTGGACAGCTCGCGACCGATGTCGGCGTCGAGCTCGCGCTGGTCGACGATGATCGACGCGGCGTCGGCGTCCGCGGGTGGCGCGTCAACACCGCCGAACGCCTCGAGCGATGGCTGGTCCGGGTCGCGGCTGGCGGCCGCCTCGGCCGCAGGGGACAGCGCCTCCTCGATGTCGTCGACCGCGTCAGCCAGCGCGCGCAGCTCGCGCTCCATCTCCTCCTCGCGCCGGCGCGAGATCCAGAAGAACGCCTCGTCGCGGGTGTCCTCGGCGACGAGGACGACGACGCGACCGGGGGCCTGGCGGCCGGTGCGCCCCTTGCGCTGGATCGACCGGATCGCCGTCGAGACCGGCTCGAAGAACAATACGAGATCGACCTCGGGGACGTCCAATCCCTCCTCGGCGACCGACGTCGAGACGAGCACCTCGAACGCGCCCGCACGGAAGGCCTCGATCACGTCGCGCTGTTCGCGCTGGGTCATCCCCGCGCTGTGGTCCTTGTCACCCTGGCCGACGAATCGTCGGGTGTCGAAGTGCTCGCCGAGGAACGACGTGAGCTGCTCGGCGGTATCGCGCGACTCCGTGAAGACCAGCACCCGCTCGCCGTCCTTGATGCCGAGAGTCTCGGCGATGAGGATGCGCGCCTGGCGGAACTTCGGGTGGAGCTCGTCGTACTCGCGGGCCAGGTCGATCGCCTCGCGCACTCGCGGGTCGCTCATGAAGCGCTGGTCGGCCTTGGAGGCGCCCGACGAGCGGGCCGCCTCGGCACGGCGCTCGAAGTACCGCCGCAACGATTGCACGCTTTGGGTTTCGACGAGCTCGAGCGCGCGTCGCAGCTTCATCACCTCCGCGTGCAACGAGAGGCCCCCGTACGCGTCCGAGTCGCCGGCCTCGAGCTTCGACTGCAGCCTGGCACGGATGCGATCCAGGTCGCCCTGTGAACAGTCCGGACTCGTCGTGTCGGCCACGCCGAGCTCCTCGAGGTCCTCGAGCCGGCTGCGGGTGACCGTTCGGAGCCGATCGCGGATCGCCTCGATCCCCTCGGGCAGCTCGACCTCGATCCATTCGACGTCGGTCTCGTGGGTGTAGGACTCGACGTCAGGGTCGTCGGCGGTGCGCACCTCGACGGCGGTCAACCCGAGGCGTTCACAGACCTCGACGATCTCCTCGCGTGACTCGCCCGGCGAGGCGCTCATGCCGGTGACACGCGGCCGGTCGGCCGTCTCGTGGTACCGGTCGGCGATGAAGCCGTACGGGTAGGCGCCACCGGTGCGGTGGCACTCGTCGACGGTCAGGTGGACCACGTCCGCGAGGTCGATTCGATCCCCGACCAGGTCGTTCTCCACGACCTGGGGGGTCGCCACGACCACGGTGGCGTCGGCCCAGAGGTCGCCGCGGGCCTCGGGGCGGGTCGCCCCGGTGAAGGTGACGATCTCGTCGTCGGGGACGGTCAGCGCCTCGCGGTAGAACTCGGCGTGTTGCGTGACAAGGGGCTTCGTCGGGGCGAGCAATACCGACATGCCGCCGTGGTCGGCGAGGCGCTCGGCGGTGACGAGGAGGCTAACGGTGGTTTTTCCGAGGCCGGTCGGCAGGCAGACCAGGGTGTCTTCGGCGACGGCCCGTCTGGCGATGTCGAGCTGGTAGCGCCGTCGCTCGAGGAGGCCGTCCACGATGAGCTCGTGGTCGAAGGTGTCGCCCCTGGCCGTGCCCGAATCCATGCGCGTGACGGCCATAGCACGCCGACCGGGATTAACGGTTCGTGTGGGTCGGGGTCAATCGGCGACCATGCCGGCCCCCGTGTCATTCACAGACCGCCGGCGACTGCGGCGACCACGTACGCCGCGCTCGCGGCGCCCAGCGGGATCGAGAGGTTGTCGTCGATGACGTACCCGCCGATGACCGGCTTGACGCCGTCCGCGAGGGTGGCCACGAGCGCCGCGGCGACCGCGGGGAGGGGATCAAGGCTCCACCAGGCGAGGCCGAGGCAGACCAGGAACGTCACGGCCAGGACGTGCGGGCGCTTGACCGTCCGGAGCTCGTCGTCGCCGAGCAGGCCGCTGACGGGGTCGGCGATCGTCAGCATCAACATCGCGGGGACGGCGATCGCGGGGTCGAACACCAGGCCCGTCACCCCACCCCCGATGACGTACAGCGCATATCCCGCCAGGTACTCCTCCTCGTACGCGCGAATCATCCGATCCACCCCCGGCAACTCGATTCCGAGGAGGAGCCGCAGGGTCTCGATGGCGAGGGCCAGCACGATCGCCACGACGAGCACGAGCCGGACTTGTCGCCAGGTGAGCACGTCCACGAGATAGGCGATCGGCACGACCGATCCGGCAGCGTGGACGAGTCGCCGGGCAACCTCGGGATGCATCCTATTCGGCCAGCTCGCGGTCGACCGTCTCGGCCCGCTCGAGAAGCGCGTCGAACCCGAGGCGGCCCTCCCGGAGCTCCCGGAGGGTCGTCGGCAGGTCGTCGGCCGCGAGGCGGATCTGGGCGGTACTGTCCCGGTCGCGGACGGTCACGGTGTCATCTTCGAGGGTGCGGTGGTCGACGGTCACGCAAAACGGCGTACCGATCTCGTCCTGGCGACGGTACCGACGGCCGATGTTGCCGGCGTCGTCGTAGGTGACCGCCAAGCCGTCGCCGGCCAGCTCGTCGTGGAGCCGACTGGCGCGCGATTCGAGATCGTCCCGGCCGAGCAGGGGAAACACCCCCGCGAGGGTGGGTGCCACCGACGGCGGGAGCGCCAGGTAGCGCCGGGGTTCGCCGTCGACCTCGTCCTCACGATAGGCGTGCATGAGGAGGGTAAAGACGAGGCGATCGACGCCGAAGGCGGGTTCGATCACCTGCGGGGTGACGTGCTCGCCGGCCTCGGTGATGGTTTCGCGCTGGAAGCCGGTCGCCTCGACGGGCACCTCGTGGGTCTCGCCGTCGAGGTCGATGGTGACCACCTCCCCCTCGAACGCGGCGGGCTCGGTCCGCGCGCGCTCCTCGAGGGCGGCGACCACGTCGGGGGCCGCCTCTCCATAGGCCGGGCCGAGGGTCGACATGTCCGGGTCGACCGTCGCGCGCTCGGCGGATCGTGGCTCGTCGTACTGCCGGAAGATGGTGTAGTCCTCCCCGCTGTGGGCGGCGTGATGCTCGAGGTCGTACTGCCCCCGGTCGGCGAGCCCGACGAGCTCGATCCAGTCGCCGCCGAGGTTGACCTCGCCGTCCCAACAATCCCGGGCGTAGTGGGCGCGCTCGGCGGACAGGTGCTGTCTGAACCGCAGCTGCTCGGGATCGACCCCGAGGCCGCACAGCCAGCGCTCGGTGCGTCCGAGGAAGTACGCCAGCCAGGGCTCGTCGACGTAGCCTTCTGTGACTGCCTCGGCCGGCGTGACCGTCCGGTAGCGCTCGCCGTCGGCCTCCTGGTCGGCCGCTGGATAAAGCCGCAGCGAGGCCCCCTCGACCGCGTCCAGGTCGGGCCCGTCGCCGTCGGGGTCCGTGTAGAACTCGAGTTCGGCCTGGGTCATCTCGCGCACTCGGATGATCGACCGACGGGGGCTGATCTCGTTGCGATAGGCCCGGCCGACCTGGACGATGCCGAACGGGAGCCGCCCCCGGGCGTATTCGAGCAGGCGTGGTGTGTCAACGAGGGTGGCCTGTGCGGTCTCCGGACGGAGGTAGCCCGGCTCGCCGTCGCCGGGGCCGATGCCCGTCGTGAACATGAGGTTGAACTCGTCGACGGCTTCGCCGCCCAGGTCGGCCCCGCACACCGGACAGCTGATCCCGAGGTCGGCGATCCGTTCGGCAATCGTCTCGGGGGCGAGCCCCTCGGCATCCTCGACGTCGCCGGCCGCCTCGACGAGATGGTCCGCCCGATGGGACCGGCCACAGTCCGGGCAGTCGACGATCATGTCGGTGAAGTCCTCGAGATGGCCAGAGGCCTCGAAGATCGGTTCGGGCAGGATGGTCGGCGCGTCGATCTCGTGGTTGCCCTCGGCGGTGACGAAGCGATCGCGCCAGCGGTCCTCGACGTTGCGCTTGAGGGCTGCCCCCGCGGGACCGTACGTCCAGAACCCGGCGACGCCGCCGTAGGGTTCGCCGGCCGGGAAGAAGAAGCCGCGGCGTTTGGCCAGCTCGACGACGCGCTCGCGGTCAGTCATGGATTGCGCGAAGCAGATCCATGTCGCGCACGATGCCGGTCAGCTCGTCCCCGCTGAGCAGCGGGAGCTGCTCGATGTCGAGGCTCACCATGCGTTGGGCGGCGCGCTCGACGGGCGTCTTCTTGGTGGTCGTCTCCACGTCGCTCGTCATGTACTCCCGCACCGGCTCGGCGGGAATCTCGACGTACCTCGTCGGGAGGTACCGGTTGCCCACCGCCCGAATGCCCTCCCACATCCACTCGTCGTCCTGGGCGGCGATGCTGTCGCCCGTGCCCTCCTCGCCGACGACGATGCGGGCTTCCTCCAGGATGTCGACCTCCGTGACGATGCCGACCATCTCGCCGTCGTCGTCGAGCACGACCAGATAGGGACGGTCGGCGAGATACAGCTGGCGCTGGACGGCCGGCAGCGGGGTCGATTCGTGGGTCGAGACGACCTCGCGGGTCGCCAGCGGGCCGACGGGCTCGTCGCCGCCGGGGATGGACCCCTCGGCGAGCCCGCGGATGAGGTCGGTGACGGTGACGATCCCCTCGAGCTGGCCGTCGACGACGGGGATCCGGCGCTGGCTCGTCTCGACCATGTGGGTGGCCAGCTCGACCACCGTCGTCTCCATCCCCACGGTGGGGACTTCCTCGAGCAAGAGCGCGAGCTGGTCCTCCTGGGGGCGTTCGATCAGTCGTTCGCGGGAGACCAGCCCCCGGTAGACCTCGCCGCTGTCGGTCTGTTTCACCACGGGAACCGAGGAGAACGCCCGCTCCTGGAGGAACTCCAGCGCGTCGTCACGGTTTCCCGGGAGCTCGACCGTCACGACGTCCTCCCGGGCCGTCATGATCTCGTCGACGTTCATACCCCCGCTTACGAGGCTCCGCTCTTGTAGGCTACGGAGCCGCCGGGTGGTGGGACCGACCGGCTTTTGCCGCCGCCGATCGTGGGGAGTCACACATGCGGTATCGCGAGGTGCACGCCGACCGAGGCTACGTGGTCCGGCTCGCCAAGGACGACGACTGGCGGGCCCAGATCGAGCGTCTCGCCGAGCGTGAGGGGGTGACTGCCGGCTGGTTCGTCGGCCTCGGAGCCGTCCAGTCGGCCGAGCTGTGGTACTACGATCAGGCGGCCGGTGCGTACGCACCGTTTTCGGTCGACGAGCCCATGGAGGTTGCCGCCTGCGTGGGCAACGTGTCGCGCCTCGACGGGGAGGTCTTCGCCCACACCCATGCCGTGTTGAGCGACCCCGATGGCCGGACCGTCGCCGGTCACCTCGACGCGGCGACGGTGTTCGCCGGCGAGGTGATGCTCTGGGCCTTCGACGCCGACCTGGAACGCGTCCCCGACGACGAAACCGACCTCGACCTCTGGGAGCTGCCTGATGGGGGCTGACCGGGACCACAGGGCCGCGATCGAGGCCGAGGTCGACCAGGCCGTGTCGGTGGCCGAACGCGCCCGACGCCAGGGGCGCGATCCCGAGGCGACCGTCGAGATCCCCGTCGCGGCCGACATGGCCGACCGGGTGGAGAACCTGCTCGGCTTTCCGGGACTGGCCGCACAGATCCGCGACCTCGAGGGGGAGATGAGCCGCGAGCGCGCGGCCCTCGAGCTCGCCAGGCGCTTCGCCGAGGGCGACCTTGGCGACCTCGAGACCCCCGAGGCGCGCATCGAGGCCGCCGTCCGCACCGCGGTCGCCCTGCTAACGGAGGGAGTAGTCGCCGCCCCGATCGAGGGCATCGACGGCGTCTCGGTCGAATCGGCCGGCGACGGCACCTCGTTCGTCCGGGTGTGGTACGCCGGCCCGATCCGATCGGCCGGCGGGACCGCCCAGGCGCTGTCAGTGCTCGTGGCCGATTACACGCGGAGCCTCCTCGACCTCGCCCCGTACCGCCCAACCGAGGCCGAGGTCGGCCGGATCGTCGAGGAGGTCGAGCTGTACGAGGACGAGACCGGCCTGCAGTACACGCCATCGACGGACGAGGTGCGCCACATCGCCTCGGCGTGTCCGGTCATGCTCGACGGTGAGCCGACCACCGAGCGCGAGGTCGACTCCTATCGCGATCTCGATCGGGTCGACACGAACCGCGGCCGCGGCGGGCTGTGTCTCGTCCTGGCCGAAGGAATCGCCCAGAAGGCGGACAAGCTCGCCCGGTACGTCGACGCGCTCGAGGTGGTCGACTGGCCGTGGTTGGCCGCGTTGCGCGGCGAGGTAGCAGAGGAGACGGCTGCCGATTCCTCGACGACCGTCGAGCCCGACGCGGGTTACCTCAAGGACCTCATCGCCGGCCGACCCGTCCTCGCCCACCCGAGCGAGCCGGGCGGGTTCCGGTTGCGCTACGGTCGGGCGCGCAACCACGGCCTCGCGACCGCCGGCGTCCATCCCGCGACCATGCGCCTCCTGGATGACTTCATCGCGCCGGGCACCCAGCTCAAGACCGAACGACCCGGCAAGGCGGCCGGCGTCGTGCCGGTCGATACCCTCGCTGGCCCGACCGTGAAGATGGCCGACGGCACGGTTCGAACCATCGAGGACGAGGAGTCGGCGCGCGAGCTCCGGGGCGGGATCGCCGAGATCCTCGACCTCGGCGAGTATCTCGTGAACGTCGGCGAGTTCGTCGAGAACAACCAGTCCCTGGTCCCCGGGGCGTTCGACCGCCGCCGGTGGGCCCTCGAGCTGGCCGAGGCTGGCGTCGATCTGCAGGCTGCGCGTGACGACCCCGAGGTCGATCTCGTCGCCCCCCACCCGAGCCGGGCGCTAGCCTGGGCGAGACGCCACGATGCCCCGTTGCACCCGCGGTACACCTACGCGTACCACGACCTCGAGGTGGCCGACCTCCAGCGCCTCGCGGAGGCAATCGCCGAGGCGACCGTCACCGACGACGAGCTGTGCCTGCCCGCCGACGATGCCGTCGCCGATACGCTCGCCCGTCTCCTGGTCCCCTACGAACCCACGGACGAGGGGGTCCGCATTCCGACCTGGCGGCCGCTGGTGGTCACCCTCGGGTTCGACGAGTCGCTGGAACGACGCCGGTCGGACCTGACGGGCGATGACGGCCTCGAGGCGGTCAACGCGGTCGCGCCGTTTCCGGTCCGTGCGCTCGCCCCGACGCGCATCGGCGCCCGGATGGGCCGTCCCGAGAAGTCCGAGGCGCGCGAGCTCAATCCGGCCGTCCACGGCCTGTTTCCCATCGGCGCAGCCGGAGGTGACCGTCGCTCCCTCGAGGAGGCCGCGGCGTACGCCCCCGACCACGGTGGGCCGACCGGGGAGATCACCGTCGACGTGAACCGGCGGCAGTGTCCGGAGTGTGGGACGGAGGGGTTCCTCCCCGCGTGTGGGGCGTGCGGGGCGCACACGGACCCGATCTACCGCTGTCCGAGCTGTGAGACCGAGCTGGAGGCGATGGGGTTGACACCGCCCGTCTGTGACCGATGCGAGCGCGAGGGCACCTGCGTCGTCGAGCGGACCATCGATCTGGATGGGGTCTTCACCGACGCCCTCGACGCGGTTGACGTCCGCCGGCGCACCCTCGAGATCGTCAAGGGGGTCAAGGGGCTCACCTCGGCGGCGAAGACGCCCGAACCCCTCGAGAAGGCCGTGTTACGGGCCAAACACGACATCACCGTGTTCAAAGACGGCACCAGCCGGTACGACATGACCGACCTGCCGGTGACGGCCGTGCGGCCCGCCGAGGTCGGCGTCGACGCCGACACCTTCCGCGAGCTGGGGTACGAGACCGACATCGAGGGCGAGCCGTTGCGGTACGACGACCAGGTCGTCGAGTTGCGGAGTCAGGACGTCGTTCTGTCCGAGGGTGCCGCCGAAAACCTGTTGCGGACCTCGCGGTTCGTCGACGATCTCCTCACCGACTACTACGGCCTGGAACCGTTCTATGCCCTCGAGGGGACCGACGATCTGGTGGGTGAGCTGGTCTTGGGCCTCGCACCACACACGAGCGCGGCTGTGGTCGGTCGGGTCGTGGGCTTCACGTCAGCGGCGGTCGGCTACGCCCATCCGTTCTTCCACGCCGCAAAACGTCGCAACGCCGACGGCGACGAGGACTGCGTCATGCTCCTCATGGACGGCCTGTTGAACTTCAGCGAGGCCTACCTCCCCGAATCTCGAGGCGGACGCATGGACGCACCGCTGGTCATGTCGACGCGGATCGATCCGGCCGAGATCGACGACGAGGCACACAACATCGAGACCGTCGGCACCTACCCCCTCGAGCTCTACGAGGCGGCCGATCGGTACGCCGATCCGGCGACGGTCGACCTCGACTTCGCCGCCGACCACCTCGACGATCCGGGGCCGATCGGCTTCGCACACACGGACGACCCCACCCACATCGCGGCAGGCCCCGCGCTGTCGGCGTACAAGACCCTCGGCTCCATGGAGGACAAGCTCACCGCCCAGCTCGAGCTCGCGCGCAAGCTCCGCGCGGTCGATGAGGCCGACGTCGCCGAGCGCGTCATTGAGGGGCATTACCTCCCCGACCTGCTCGGCAACCTCCGGGCGTTCACCAGCCAGGAGGTCCGCTGTCGCGACTGCGGCACGAAGTACCGCCGGGTCCCGCTGACGGGGTCGTGTCGCAGCTGCGGCGGGACCGTCTCGTTGACCGTCTACGAGGGCATGGTGACGAAGTACCTCGAGACGGCCGCCGAGATCGCCGACCAGTACGAAGTCCGGCCGTACACCCGCCAGCGGATCGAGGTGCTCGAACAGTCCCTGTCCAGCCTCTTCGAGGACGACACGGACAAGCAAGCCGGCATCGCCGACTTCATGTGACGCGCGCCGGTTCCCGAGGTCTTTTTGGCCGTCCTGCGCCAGTCGGCCGGTAGCGACATGGACATCGTCGTCTTCGGTGCCGGGAGCCTGGGAAGCCTCCTCGGCGGCCTGCTCGCGCGGGTGCACGAGGTGACCCTCGTGGGGCGCGACCCCCACATGCGCCGCGTCCGCGAGTCCGGCCTGCACATCACCGGCCAGATCGACGAACGGGTCGCGCTGGATGCCCGGACCGATGCCCGGGGCGTGGACTCCGACCTGGCGCTGGTGACCGTCAAGAGCTACGATACCCCGGGGGCGGTGTCGGGGCTCGCGTCGGGGCGACACGGGGCGGTCTGTTCGCTGCAAAACGGCCTCGGCAACGAGGAGCAACTCGCGGAGGGCCTCGATGCGCCCATCATCGGCGGCGTAACCACCTACGGCGCCGACCTGGCCGAGCCGGGCGAGGTCCGACTCACCGGACAGGGGTCCGTCACCCTGGGTCGGTTCAGGGGTGGCGATGTGTCGTTGCTCTCGTCGATCGCCGCGGCGTTCGAGGCGGCCGAGATGGCCGTCGAGACGACCGACGACATCCGATCACGGCTGTGGTCGAAGCTGGCGATCAACGCGGCGATAAACCCGCTGACGGCCCTCTCACGCCGCCGCAACGGGGCCATTGCCGAGGAGCCGCTGTCGAGCGTGGCTGCGGCCGCCGCACGCGAGGTTGAGGCCGTGGCCATGGCCAACGGGGTCGATCTGGCCGGTCCCCAGCTCCTCTCTCGCGTGCGGTCAGTCACCGAGGCGACCGCCGACAACCGATCCTCGATGCTACAAGACGTCCTCGCCGACCACCGAACCGAGATCGACGCCATCAACGGGGCCGTGGTCGACCGCGCCGGTGCCGTTCCCGTTCCGGTAAACGAGACACTCGCCGGGTTAATTCGTGGGTGGGAACGGGGCGTCGGCGTGCGATCGACCGATTAAAACGGCGCCTCGGGGACGTCGTCGTCTTCCTCTTCCTCGCCCGGGAATGACGGCGACAGGCCGCCACCGAGGTCGCCACCCCGGCCGCCGGCGGAGTGGCCGCCCATGCTCGTGCCGGTGGTCGCGTTGACCTCCGTGATCTCGGGAATCTCCTTCACCATCCGGCTCTTGATGGCCTGGATCGTCATCGGCGAGATGCCACAGCCGCTGCAGGCGCCGCCGAGGGCGATGCTCACCTCGCCCGTCTCGGGGTCAATCTCCTGGATGGCCGCACTGCCGCCGTGCATCTGGATCTGGGGGAAGTTGCGCATCAGGAACTGGCGGACCCGGTCCTCGAGGTCGTCTTCTTCGGCCTGCGATTCGGTGCTCATGGTCCAGGGTTGGCGATTCCGACTCTTAGACCTTTGGATGGGGTGAGACGGTGTGACGGTCAGACGTCAAAGACGTCGTGAAGTTCCCGTTCGATGGCAGTCACGTACCGGTCGAGGATGTGCTCGAATTTCTCCTCGTCCACGAGGACGGCTTCAGAGACCCGCTCGAAGGGCGCGTCCGGCAGTTCGAGGTGAAACCCCTCATCCTCGTCATAGAATGGTTCGCTCTCGTTGAGGACGAACTGATCGATGGCGTGGACCACCTCGGAATCGAACTGGTCGTTCATCTCGTCGAATGCGTTCTTGTAGGCGCGTTGGAGCTCGGTGAAGTAGTGCTGGTACTTGTCCTCGAACTTCTCCGGGTCGAACTCGTTCATGGTGGCGGTTGGGGCTGACACGAGGTAAAACGGGCCGGTTGAGCGTGGAGACGTTGAGGCCTTGCCAAAACCTCCACATCCGCGCTTGACTCCTTGATTTTGACCGGCCTGAGCAGAAAGCGGGCAAACCAACCCCGGCACTGATCCAACCACCATATGCCAGCACCCCTCGGCCGTAGCGAGGTCGAAGCTCGTGGGTGCCTCGCGGTTTCAATTTCGGGTTCGTTGCGTTGAGGGATGATTGGACGGTGTTGAAGTCTGCTTGCGGCTACGGATCTCGGAGAATCGATTTCGAAAGTCCCTGCAGTGGTGAGGAGGCACCCCATGCCCTACCCACTCCGGTTGGCCCTTGCCGTGAGGTATCTGTCCGCAACAGCCCCGATTACGATGGGTTCGGCGGTACTCCCCGGGCGTGATTGGTCGGCCGATAGCGGCCTTGAGCCACGTTTCTAGGGTTCATTGGTTAGTAGATGCTCTGAGATACGGGAATCTATTCAACACATGAAGAGTGTACGCGACTCCTATCCGAATCTTCTATATAGCATAATACAGTTTATTCCCCTGCCCCGTCGACGTGTTGTGCTGTCTGTGGAGGGCTGTTTCGGACAGATCCACCGCCTCAAACGGAAACCGCGCCCTCGGCTTCCCTCTCGTCAGGTTCGCCGTCAGTTTCACTCCCTCACTAGTGGATTTAGCTGAGGTTAGGATTTCCCCCACGAATTGGGTTCCGCCCCTTTCCGTGGTGATCGCCTCTATTGGACCAGAATTGGGGTGTTGAGTGCCGGTTAGTATAAATATTGAATCCTATATTGCTATATTTAATCTAGCCATGACGCTGGTACACTCTCCAGATCGAGTATTCCATGGTGTAGAGGGAGCTGGCTGTGTTTCCTTAATCTCTGATGGTACAACCGTTGGAGCTCCTTCGGCCGGTCCCTCAGTAGTGATCGGTCCTTCTGCAAATACTAGTTGAGGAGGGAGTGCCGTCATACTCCAGCAGAACAGGATCGATTTGTCCAAACTACTGTTTGGGTGAATATTCCACCACAAAATACTCAAGATAAACTCCATCCTGCGATATCAACGTGTTCACAGGAGTTCCGAATATGGCCAATCTGTACACGAGATTGGACGTTTGGACCGGTCATCCTAGCTGAATTCGCTTGTTTCAGGAACTGGCTCGAGCTAATCGGGAGCTTTCCATCTCACAATCAGCAGAAACCCACGAAAATT
>CAZCYF010000019.1:0-25347 GCA_964502835.1 uncultured Halobacteriales archaeon
ATCCTGCTCCGACGGGGATTCGAACCCCGGTCATTGCCTCGAGAGGGCAATATGATTGGCCGGACTACACTATCGGAGCGAACCGCACACGAGTCTTGGCGCCGATTCGCGTATAACCGTTTTGCATCGGTTCCCGAGGCCGTCCGGCGAAAGCGTTGAATCCAACGGGCACGAACCCGGTGCCGTGACGCTGCCCAATCTCGCCGGCGACGTGCAGGCGCTGACGAGCAACGTCTATTTGCTGCGCGGCGAGCACACGGCGCTCGTCGACGCCGGGTCGCAGTTCGACCTGGTACAACGCATCGAGGAGCTGGACCTCGACCAGCCGCCAACGCGCGTGCTCATCACCCACACCCATCCCGACCACGTCGACAATCTCGACGACGTTCGTGATCGATTCGGTGTCGAAACTCTCGGCGTCGACCCCGAGTCACACTACATCGATCGCGGCCTCGAGGATGGCGAGTCGGTCCATCTCGGCGACGAGCGGTTCGACGTCCTCCACACCCCGGGACACGCCGTTGATCACCTCTGTGCCTTCTCGCCGACGTCTGGGACCCTGATCAGCGGCGACCTCGTCTTCGCGAACGGCGGCATCGGCCGCGTCGACCTCCCCGGAGCCGATCCGGCCGACCTCACACGAAGCATCGAGCGCGTCCGCGACGCGACGAACCAGTCGCTTGCCGCGATCTATCCCGGCCATGGTCCGGTCGTCGAGGACGACGCCCGTCGCCACCTCGATGCGGCCCGCCGGGCCGCCGAGTCGCTCTAGTCGGATCGGACGCCGTAATAGCCCGGCTCGTCACCCTCGGGGTCGGCGACGACGAGCTCGTCACCGAAGCGCACGATCCACGGGATCGCCCAGTCGATCAGGACCTCCTCCGTCGTCGGGTCGAGGTCGGCCTCGGGGGACAGGTCCTGCAACCGCCGGGCGATCTCCGGGACGGTGTACATGAGGTCGTCGTCGAGGACCTCATTGGGCCGGTAGAAATCGCACGGATACAGCGCCTCGAAGTCGGCCTTCGGCGTCGGCATGGCCCGACAACGGCGGGCCGACACGAAAAAGCGACGGGTCGGAACTACTCGAACAGCGCGACGTATTGCGCGTATCGGTCGCTCGGCTCCTCCCAGTCGACGACGTTGAAGAAGGCGTCGACGAAGTCGCCGCGGTCCGGTCCGTAGTCGTGGTAGTACGAGTGCTCCCAGACGTCCAGCGCGAGGACGGGATGGGCGCCCCACAGCGCACCCTGGTCGTGCTTGTCGACGATCAGGTTGCGCAGCTGGTTCGAGAAGGAGTCGTACACGAGCAGCGCCCACCCGCCGGCGGCGCCGGCGGCGGTGCGGAACTCCTGCTCCCAGGCGTCATACGAGCCGAAGTCCGCCTCGATGCGGTCGCGCAACGCCCCCGCTGGCTCGTCGCCGCCGTCGGGCGACATGTTCTGCCAGAAGAGGTCGTGGAGGATGTGACCGGAGCCGTTGTGCGTGACCGCACGCAGCGCGCCGGCGGTGCCGTCGGTCGTGCCGGCCTCGCGGTTGGCCTCGAGGGTCTCGTCGGCACCCTCCAGCCCGTTCACGTAGCCCTGGTGGTGGCGGTCGTGGTGCCATCGAAGCACCTGCTCGCTGATGTGCGGTTCGAGGGCGTCGTACTCGTACGGAAGGTCTGGCAACTCGTGGTGATGGCTCATCGGTTTGACACCGCCTCACCCTACAAACGATGGACGGGTAAATTTTCCGATACCGGGTGAATTGACGGCGAGCGCGTGGGTTTTTGACCGGTCACGGTTGCGGGAGGTCGACCCGGATGTCGGTGGTCTCCTCGCCCCGTTCGACGGTGATCGAGCCACCGTATTCCGTGGCGACCCAGTGGACCAGCCAGAGGCCGAGACCGCTCGCGTGCTCGAGCTGGGTGATCTCGCCCGCCTCGAACACGCGCAGTTCCGCCTCGGCGACGGCATCGGTATCGAATCGGGCCGTAATGGCCAGTTCGTCCTCCGCGGGGGCATCGATGTGGACGTAAACGGTCGTCGCGTCCACGGTGCGATCGAGGCTCCCGTCGACCACGTGCCACAACACCGCGGCGAAGCCGGCCGGGACGGGCGCGTCGGCACTCACGTCGATGCTCGTCTCCAGGGTGATCGACGGATGCCGGCGCTCGAGGCGCTCCGTGAGCCGATGGAGTGCCGAGGCGATCGTACCGCCCGGGCGGACCTCGGACATCGGGACCAGCCGTTCGATCGTGCGGGCCGTCTCGGCGGTCTGCACGACCGACTGCGAGGTCCGCGCGATGGCCGCCAGCCGGTCGTCGCGTGGTGTCTCGTCCTCGAGGGCCTCCTCGGCCAGGCCGAGGATCACCGACATCTCGTTGCGAATGTCGTGTCTGAGCACGCGGTTCAACACGTTCAGACGCTGCTCGCGGAGGTAGCGATCCGTTCCATCCTGATAGAGGACGACGGTGCCAAGCGGCCGGTCACGGTCGTCACGGAGGGTCGTCCGACGCGGGTAATACCGGCGGACGGTCCCACCGTGATCGACCTCGATGACGTCGTCGAGGCGGGGGGTGCCACCGTCATCGAGGTGGAGTCCCGGTAGCTCATCGGCCGGGGTGTCGATCACTGCTGTCGCGTCGGCGTCGGCCAGGCGGTCGACCGAACCGTTCGCGTGGCGGACGTGCCCGGTGCGACCGACGACCACCACCGGCGAATCGAGGCTCTCGAGGACCGCCTCGTGGGCGACCTGGATCGGCATCGGGACGTCGGTGAGCAGATCGTACCGGGCGATGCCGATCGCCATCAGCAGACCGGTGCCACCGAGGGCGAGGGGCGTCGGGTCGACCCCGTTGAGCGGCCCACTCAGCGCGATGGCGACCCCGCTCACCGCCACGGGGACGATCGCGCCGCCGGCGAGCAACAGCCCTTGTTCGCGGTACGGCGACCGACTCGACAGGGAGAGGTCGAGCGACACGGCCACCGCCAGCCCCAACAAGAGGTAGCTGTAGATGACCTGCAGATACCCCCAGGGGCCGTGATCGAACCCGGTGACGACGAGGCTTCCGACGGCGACCGTCCAGGTGTCCGCCCGGACCAGCCCGACCGTCAGGAGCTGTTCGGCCACCAGGATGCCCACGGTGGCCGCGGGGACCACCGTCAACAGGAGGAACGCGGGTGCCGTGAGCCAGTCCCGACGGCCCACGTACGCCAGGGTGAACCCGAGCCAGACGAGGGGGAGCAGCGAGCTCGCCGACAGCTCGATGACCTGCATCCAGCCCGAAACGTCGGCGTCCGAGATCACGAGGTTGAGGCCGACGGCCGTCACCCAGACGGCGCCAAGGCCCATCGCCACGCCGAACCAGAGCTGTTCGGAGGTGCTCTCGTGGCGTAGGGCCAACAGGGCCACGCCCGTCAACGACGCTCCCGCGACGAGCACGAGCGTGACGACGGCGACATCGATCATCATACGCGGACGAACTCCCGCGGCGAGTGACCGATCGGTCAGTCGGCGGGTACCACGACCGTTGACCAACCGCCGTTATAACGGTACGTGTCTGAATTATCAGAACCGGTAACGGATGGCGTGCATGACCCGTGACGGCCGGCACCCGACGGAACGACTTTGCCGACCCGCCGACATGGTCCCCCAACGGCCATGGTCACGCGCGAAGTCCACCTCCCCGTCGCCGCCCCACCGTCGATCGAGACGACGCTCGAGCTGGCCGCCGTCGCCGACGACGGCGGGTATGATCGCCTCTGGACGCCGGAGACCTGGGGTCGAAACGCGGTCGCCACCCTGGCGGTCCTCGCCGACCGCCTCGACAACGTCGGCCTCGGGTCGAGCATCCTCAACGTCTATTCGCGGTCGCCGGCCCTGTTGGGCCAGACGGCCGCCACCCTGTCCGAGCTGGCAGACGGCGACTTCAGGCTCGGCCTCGGGCCGAGCGGCCCGGCACTGATCGAGCGCTGGCACGGCGTCGAGTACGACCGACCGCTGCGTCGTACCCGCGAGACGGTGGAGATCGTCCGCCAGGTCCTCGGTGGGGACGTGGTCGCGTACGACGGCGAGATCTTCGACCTCGAGGGGTTTCGCCTCCGACACGACCCGCCCTCGACGCCGGTCCCGATCGATCTGGCCGGGCTTGGGCCGAAGTCGGTCGAGCTCGCCGGCTTCATCGCCGATGGCTGGCACGCCCTGTTGGTGACACCCGAGGGGCTTCCCGATCGGCTCGACGATCTCGAGCGGGGGGCCGCCAAGGCCGGACGCGAAGGGGTCGACCACCGCGTGACCCTCAGCGTGGTCTGTTGTGCCCTGGACGATGGTGAGCGGGCGAGACGGCTCGCCCGCGGCCACCTGGCGTTTTACGTCGGCGCGATGGGCCCCTATTACGCCAAGGCAGTCGGCCGCCAGGGCCACGCCGACACGGCGCGGGCCATCGTGGACCGGTGGCAAGCCGGCGACCGCGAGGGCGCGATGGCCGCGATCGATGACGCCCTCCTGGATGACCTCGCGGCCGCCGGTACCCCCGAGCAGGCGCGGCGCAACCTCGAGCGCATCGAGCGCCTCGACGGCGTTGACGCGGTCGCCGTCTCCACACCGCGGGGTGCCGATCCGGCCCAGGAGCGCGCGACGATCGACCACCTCGCCCCAGATAGGTAACGGCCCGCTCAGCAAAGCCGGTCGTCCCGGTGGCCATCCAGCGCGTCATAGCGTTCATCGCGGTGGCGTTCGAGCCACGTGAGCAACCGCGCCGCCCACGCGAGCTTGCGCCGTTTTTCGGGTGACACGGTCGGGTCATCGAACGCCCAGCCGACCAGGTCGATCGATGCAGCCCCGAGGGCGTCGGCGAGAAAGGCCGCCCGGTCGCCGTCGGTGAACCCACCGACGTTGACCATCACGTCCGTGGGCCGGACCTGCGTCGTCCCGAGCACCGCCCGCGTCCACGTCCGTGGCAGCCAGCGATCGATCGCCGCGACGTTATCGCCGTGGGCATGGATCGCCACCGACCGCCCGCGACGGGTCCGGGCGCAGACGCGGGCGGGGTCGGAATCGAGGTCCGTGACGGCAAGCCGAACCGGCACGGCCGCACGTGCCAGCCGATCGAGGGCGTCGGCGGTGGCCACGACGTGGTCGAACCGTCGCACGGAGCGGACGGCGGCGGCGTCGAGGTCCGCGCCGACGACAATGGCGACCGCGTCGCCGGCGAGGTCGAGGCGGTCCAATCCATACGGCTGGAGATACGACTCGGCGCGGTCGCGAGCGCGGCGGTCAGCCGCGACATCGTAGCCGAACGCCGCGACGATCGCCTGGTAGATCGGATCCCACGTGTCGACGTCCATGGCTTCACCGCACCGCCTCGACGACGGCATGGAGCGCCTCGGCGATCGCATCGGGGCTGTCCGCGGCGACGCGATGGAGCCGTCGGAGCTGCCGAGTCGATCCGGCGAGCACCATCGGGTCGGTCCCGTGTACCTCGATCCCGAGGCGTTCGAGACGGTCGCGCAGCCACGGCCCGTCGGCACCGAGGTCGGCAAGGCGAAAGACCCGCCACGACCAGTCCGCAGCTCGTGCCGCGTCGACCCCAACCGGACCAAGTTGCGTCCGCAGCGTCCGGGCGGGATGGTCGTCGAGCTCGACCACCCGAACCGCGCCATCCATGTGCAGTGGGGTGTGGCCGAGCTCGTCGCCGACAATGGTGGCGTCACGCGTCTCGGCCACGTCGTGGGTGCGAATCACGTTCGCGCCACGTTCGACCGCCAGCGCGGTCGCCGCCAGTGAGACGGGCAATGCCGCCTCGGTGGACCGACCGGCCAGCTCCCGCAGGAAGTTCTTGCGGTTGATCGACACCAGGATGGGTCGGTCGTAGGCGCGAAACTCGGCGAGGCGGTCGAACGTCTCGCGGTCGTCGGCGAGGGTCTTCTCCTCGGTCCAGCCACCGAAGGCGGGATCGACGATCGTCTTGTCGGTGAATCCCTCGCGCTGGATGGCCTCGTGGATCGCATCGACGGTGGCGAGTCCGCCGGGGCTTGAGAGGTCCGGAGGTGAGGCCATCTTGACGACGGCCACGTCGTGGTCGGCACAGACCGTCGGCATCGCCGGATCGGCGAACCCACAGACGTCGTTAACCATGTCGAAGCCGCGATCGAGCGCCGCTTCGGCGACCTCATGGAATCGTGTCTCGATGGAGAAGACGGCCGACCCCGAGGTGGCGGCGATCGCCTCGGCGGCCGTTGCGAGCCGCTCGCGCTCCTCGTCGACGGTCAGCGGTTCGTAGCGCTTGTTGGCCGTGGCGAGGCCGACGTCCACGATGTCGGCACCGGCCTCGATGAGCCCGTCGATGTGGTCGGCGGCCGCGCCAGGGTCGGTGAACACGCTCGGATCGTAGGGCGAGCGTTCGCTCACGTTGACGACCCCCATGATCCGGGTGGGTGCCGTCGGTCCGATGCGCAACCCGGCCGCCTCGACCGTCCGCATACCTCGCGGGAAGCCGGTGAGCACACAAAACGGCTCCCCTTCGCACATGACCCGCGGCCGGCCATGCGACGGGCCCCTTATTTGGCCGCGGCGACTCCCCCCGACCATGGGGAAGGTGAGCATCGGCCTGCGCGGCTGGCGCTTCGACGAGACCGACCTCTTCACCGAGGACGGCGAGCTCCGAGCGCTCGAGGAGATGCCGACCGACGTCAGAAACCGCGTCTCACGCCTGTCGAACCTGGTCGACAAGCCCTGTGACTGCTGCTGGTTGGACCACGGCGACGAGCACATCGAGGCCTGCAACGTGGCGGAGGTGGTCTACGGCGAGCCGATGGCGGAGGTGGTCGTCTGCGCTGACCACGAGGCGGACCTCCTGTACTGGTATCGCGAGTGTGGTGGCGACGAACACCGCGGCGAGGACTCCTTCGACGACGCCTTCCACGAGTGGTACCTCGACGGGGGGCGTGCGCCCGCGGGGTACGGTCCGGATCGTCACGTCGAGACCGAGCCCGAGGCGCTGCCGGAATTCGGCCCGGTGGGGAACATGGAGCCCGCCATCACCCTCGAGGACCTCGGCCGCGAGCGTGAACGGATCGACCTGCGGTCGCTCAGGCGCGATGAGTGACGTACCGGCGGTGGTCCTCGTCGACCCGGACGAGCCCGGCAACATCGGCACGGCCGCCCGGGCGATGAAGAACTTTGGCTTCGCCGACCTCCGGCTGATCGACGCCCCTCGCCTCGACCCCGAGGGTGAGGCCTACGGCTTCGCCGGTCAGGCTCGCGAGGACGTCCTGCCGAACGCGACACACACCACCCTCAATACCGTGGTCGAATCGTGCTACACGGTCGGCTTCACCGCCCGGCCCGGCAAGGACGCCCGCAGCCACGTCCGCTTTCCGGTCACCACGCCCGCCGAGCTGGTCGATGAACTCGCCCACCTCGACGCCCCGACCGCGCTCGTGTTCGGCCGGGAGGGCTCCGGGCTGACCAACGACGAGCTCGCCCGGCTCGACCGCGTCTGTACGATCCCGGCCGCGCCCGCCTATCCATCGCTCAACCTCGGCCAGGCCATCACCGTCACCCTCTATGCGTTGCGATCGCTGGCCCTGGAGACGTCGACGGCGCCCGACCCGCTGCACGATCGCGCCGACGAGGCCGACATCGAGCGGCTGCACGACCGCTTCGAGGAGCTCCTGTTGGCGGTCGGCCATCCCGTCGAGAAGCGGGCGAAGGCGATGCGGCTGTGGCGGCGGTTGCTCGGCCGGGCCCATCCCACGGACCGCGAGGTGCGCACCCTGACGGGCGTCGTCCGACGCGCCGGTGAGCTGGCCGAACCGCCGGGCGAGCCCTAGGTCGACTGGCGTTGTTGGATCTCCTCACGGAGCAACTCGCTGACGAGCTCGCCGTCGGCTCGGCCCCGCAACGAGGCCATACACTCGCCCATGAGGGCCGAGAACGCCCCCATCCCCTCGGCCTCGACCTGCTCGGCGTGGTCCGCGACGACCGACTGGACGGTCTCGCGCACCGCGGCCTCGTCGATGCCGCCGAATCCCTCGTCCTCGGCGACCGTCTCGACGGGATCGCGTGGACGGTCCGCCACCGCCCGCAGGAGGTCCGGGAGGCCGTCGGCCGTCACGTCGCCATCGGCAAGGAGGGCGAACGCCGCCTCGAGGTGGCCAGCGTCGAGCTGGTCGACCGGGACGCCATCGCGACGCAGCTCGGTGAGCGTGCCGACGACGGTCTGTGCCGCCACGCTCGGGGCGACGCCGTGGACCTCGACGGCCGTCTCGAAGACGGCCGCGCGCTCGTGGTAGGCCACCTGCTCGGCCAGATCCGGGTCGAGATCGTAGTCCGATACGTACCGATCGACCGCGTCCGTCAGCAGCTCCGGGCGGTCGACGTCGAACGCGTCGAGGTCGATCGGCGGAACGTCGGTTTCGGGATACATGCGCGCGGAGCCGGGCAGCGGCCGGAGGTACCGACTGGTGCCGTCCTCCCGCGCGTCGCGGGTCTCCTCGGGCACGCCCGCGATGGCCGCCCGGGCCCGGTCGACGGCGGCCTCGATCGCCACCGTGGCAGCGTCGGGCGGGCCGACGACGAGGATGGCCGCGTCACCGTCCTTGGCGTCGACCGCCTCGCGGAGGGCATCGACGTCCGCCTCGTCCAGCCCGTAGCCGGGCAGTTCGTCCGTGTGAAACAGGCCGTCCACGCCGTGGCGCCGCGCGTGGTCTGCCAGCTCGCTCCCGAGGCGACGGTCCGGCTGGAGCTCGCGACCGACGAGCCCCTCGAAGCCGGCGAGGCGCGCCGCCATCGCGATGCCGTCGCCCGCGAGGGCGTCCTGGACGATCGGTGCGTCGGTGTCGTCGATCGCCGCGGTGACCTCGACCGGGTCGGCCACGCTCGAGTCGCGGTCGCGAAGCTCCGCGGCAATCTCGAGCAGGCGCTCCTGGCGTCGCATCTCCAACCGGACGATGTCGTCCATCAGGTCGAGCGCCTGGACGCCCTTGAGTTCGACGCGGGCGCCGTCGGGGATCGAGATGTTGACGTCCTGACGGATGGACCCGAGCCCGCGTTTGACCGCTCGCGTCGAGCGCAACACCATCCCGATGTGTTCGGCCACCGCGCGGGCCTCCTCGGGGCTCGTGATGTCCGGTGCGGTGCCGATCTCGACCAGTGGAATGCCGAGGCGATCGAGGCTGTAACGGACGCCGTCGGAAAGCGCCTCGACGCGCTGGGCGCTTTCCTCCTCGAGGTGGAGGTCATCGATGCGGACGGTGCCGTGGTCGGTCTCGATGGCGCCGTCGGTCGCCAGCTTGACCGAGCGCTGAAAGCCCGAGGTGTTCGAGCCGTCGACGACGATCTTGCGCATGACGTGGGCCTGATCGACGGGGACCATCTCGAGGAGATCGGCCACCTGGAGGGCAGTTTCGACGGCGCGCTCGTTGAGCGTGTCGGGGGGCTCGTCGTCCTCCTCGACGAGGCAGGTCGTATCGTAGGCCAGATACTCAAAGCGGCGGTCGATCCGCGTCTCCTCCAGGGCGGCTGCGTCGATCTCGCCGAGCTCCGAGCGGGTGGGATGGAGGAAGCGATGGAACACCCGCATGGCCTCACCGGGCTCGCGCAGGCGGGTCGGACACCCACAAAACAGCTTCGTGGGCGTGTCGAGTTGCTGGTGGATCTCGAGGCCGGCAACCAGCGCCGGGTCGTCCGCGCTCATCGAGCGAACGGAGGATGAGCGACCACAAAAAAGGGCCGTTCGCCGGCGTCACTCGTCCCCGAGGATGCCCCGTTCGGTCATCGCCGCCGGATCGAGCACCGCATCGGCCTCGGCCTCGGACAGGTATCCCTCCTCGATGGCCACCTCGCGGACGGTGCGGTCGCTGGTCAACGCTGCCTTCGCCACCTTCGAGGCGGCGTCGTAACCGATCGCCGGATTGAGGGCCGTCGCCAGCGCCATCGACCGCTCGACCTGCTGGGCGCAGTGTGCGGCGTCGGCATCCAGCTCGGCGACGAACTTCGTCGCGAACGCCTCGGCGGCGTTGGCGATCAGGCTGGCCGATTGCAACACGTTGTACGCGATGACGGGCTTGTAGAGGTTGAGCTCGAGCTCGCCCCGGGCGGCAGCCGCGGAGACGGTCGCGTCGTTGCCGATGACCTGCTTGTGCACCTGGTTGACGGCCTCGGCGACGACCGGATTGATCTTGCCGGGCATGATCGACGATCCCGGCTGGTTCTCGGGCTGGTCGAGCTCACCGAGACCGTTTCGCGGCCCCGAGGCCAGCAGGCGGAGATCGTTCGCGATCTTGTTCATCGAACCGGCGACGGTGCGCAACGCACCGTGGGTCTCGCCCATCGCGTCATGGGCCGCCTGCGCCTCGAAGTGATTGTCGGCCTCGCGAACGGGCAGGCCGGTGGCCTCGGAGAGGTACTGTGCGGCAATCGCCGGGAAGTCCGGGTCGGTGTTGAGGCCGGTCCCGACGGCCGTCCCCCCGAGGGCGAGTTCGGCGAGCCGGGGCTGGACCGCCTCGAGGCGGTCGATCCCCTTCTCGATCTGGGTGCGATACCCGGAGAACTCCTGGCCCAGGCGGATCGGCGTCGCGTCCTGCAGGTGGGTGCGCCCGGTCTTGACGATCTCGTCGAAGGCCGCCTCCCGCTCGGCGAGGGCGTCTCGAAGGGTCTCGAGGGCCGGGATGACGTCGGTGGCCACCGCCTCCAGGGTCGCGACGTGCATCGCCGTGGGGATGACGTCGTTCGAGGATTGGCCGAAGTTGACGTGGTCGTTCGGGTGGACCACCCGCTCACCCACGGCGGCGTCCAGGTGTTCGGCGGCGCGATTCGCGATCACCTCGTTCGCGTTCATGTTCGAGGAGGTGCCTGATCCGGTCTGGAAGACGTCGACGGGGAACTGTGCGTCGTGCTCGCCGTCGATGACCTCCTGGGCGGCCGCCTCGATCGCCGCGGCCGTCTCGTCGTCGAGGTGGCCGAGGTCGCGGTTGGCCCGCGCTGCGGCCTGCTTGACGAGCCCCAGCGCCCGGATGAACCGCCGATTGAACGTCAGCCCGGAGACGGGGAAGTTCTCGATCGCGCGCTGGGTCTGTGCGCCCCAGTAGGCAGACGCCGGCACCTCGATCTCGCCGAGGCTGTCGCGTTCGGTGCGCGTGTCCTCGTCCATACCGGCGAACTGGCCGGCGCGAGCACTAAACCCACCGGTCCCGGCTCACCCGAACCGACCGAGACCCGTCTGCGAGGAGGCCTCCTCGATGCGCTCGAGGGGACGCTCGACGGCGTCGGCGGCGACGCCCCACTCGTCGAGGACGTACGCCCGGACCGCGTCGAGGTCGGGACGAGGGGGCTCCGGCGTGGCCACCGCGGCATCGACCACCGACGGCGACAGAAACAGCTCGCGGATGCGGTCCGCGCGGGCAATCGCGCGCCCCTCGGCCTCGAGCACCCCCCAGAGGTCGCCGTGTTCGCGCACCGCCGAGACGGCCGTCTTCGGGCCGTATCCGGCGAGGCCGTCGTTGTAGTCGGTGCCGATGAGGATGGCGGCATCGACGAGTTGCTCACGGCTGAGGTCGAGGGCGTCAAGCGTCGCCGCGAGGTCCATCCGCTCGGGATTGCCCGAGCTGGTCAGCTGGCGGATCGTCGTCGGCGCACCGAAGAGCAACGTGTCGTAATCTTCCGAGCCGACGGCGTCGACGGTTCCCTCCGCGGCGAGCACGGCGGCCTGTGCCTCGCCCTCCGCGGGCGCCTCGAGATAGGGGACGTCGAGCCGATCGAGCAGCGCGCGACTGGAGGTCTGGATGGTGTCGGTGAGGCGCTGGGACTGCGAATCCAACCGCGCCGCCTCGATGGCATCGCCGCGCTCCTTGGCCGCCTCCATCTCGGCCGCACGCGCCTCGCGTTGCTGGCGACGGCGCTCGATCTCCTCGGCTTTGAGCACGGACGGTTCCCCGTCGAAGACGAACAGGGGGCGAATCGACCCCTCGAGGAGCTTGGCGACACCTTGCAAGATGCCGATGAGGTTGGCGACCTCCTCGCCATCGTCGGTCGTGTACGCCGCGCGATCGGTGAAGCGGACGGTGACCGTCAGATAGCGGTACAGCCAGTTGTGGGCGTCGATCGCCATCGACGAGCCGCGCAGGGACTCGACGGCGATCGACTCGATGGCGGCAAGGTCGCGCAGGGCCGCGTTTCCCATCGTCGCCACCGACGGACTATGGCGGCATAGGCCATGCGGTCGGTCGTTGCAGAATCTATAAGTATGTTGACGAACCAATCACAGGAGAGGTTCCATGGCAACAGGTACGGTGGCCTTCTTCCACGATCGGAAGGGCTATGGCTTCATCGAGACCGAGGATGCGGACGAGGACATCTTCTTCCACATGGAGGATCTGGGCGGCCCCGATGTCGAGGAGGGCCAGGAGCTCGAGTTCGACATCGAGCAGACCGACGACGGCCCCCGGGCGAAGAACATCACCCGTCTGTAGCGTCACTCGCCTCGAGGTTGCGCCGGGTCGTCCTGGCGTAGCGCCGCTGCGCCTCTGGCAGGTCGCCGTCGAGGAGGGCCGTGAGGGCGTCCGCGAGCGTGTGTGACGGCGCCGAGGCGGGCCGGACGAAGACCACCTCACCCTGCGGTCCGCGCTCGCCAGCGTAGGCGTAGCCGGCGCGGTCGAGGGCGACGGCGGCATACGGCGTCTCGGCGCCGACCGCGACCGATCGATACCCCGTCGTGAGCGCCCAGTCGGCGAACCGATCGGCGATCGACGGCCCGTGGCCGACACCCTGCCGGTCGCGACGGACCGCCCAGTGGCGCACCCGACAACGAGTGTCGTCGCGACGGTCCGGCGAGAAGGCGATGGCCGCGACCACCTCGTCGCCCACGGACACCACGGCCGTGCCTGTCCGGGTGCGCCCGAAGCGTCCGGCGAACGGAAACGTCTCGTGGTCGAGATCGAGGTCATCGGGCTCGCCGGGGTGGCTCGTCACGGCGAATCGACGGTCGGGATCGGACATCGGTCGAAACGGGTCGCCACCGGAGATGGCGGTCAGCGATCGCGCGGTCGTCGACGGCCCCACAGGACCGCCCCGGCGGGGACACCTGTTGAGTGGGCGGACGTGACCACCCGTCCCCGGCGACCGGGGAAACCGCCAGTGGACATGCGCCGGCCGGGATTTGAACCCGGGCCATGAGCTTGGAAGGCTCAGGTCCTACCGCTAGACCACCGGCGCGCGAACAGGGCTATCCCCCCGAGGGTAAAGGACATTCCGCCATCATCTCGGCGCCACGACGTGGGCGAACAGGTTGCCCGACGCCGCCCAGACGCGCTCCGCGACGAGCGAGCTGTCGCCGAGGTCGGCGACGAACGTCGGGTGGTCGTAGATGAAGTAATACCGCGGGACCGTCGACCCATCCGGAAGGGTCCAGTCGACGACGCGATCGCTCGCCGCCGTGAGGTCGAAGGTCTCGTGGTCGACCGACCAGACGCTGACGAGTCCCGCACCCGCCGGATCGAGCACGCGCGCGAACTCGTCGAGGCTGGCCACCCGGCGGCGCCGGTCCGGGAGGTGATGAACGGTGGCGACGTACAGGCCGAGGGCGATGCGATCGTCGACGAGGGGGAGGGCCGTCGCGGAGGCCTCGACGAGGTCGACCGCATCCACCCGGGCGGCGGTCCGGTGCAACATGGCGCGGCTGAGGTCGACGCCGACGCGACGGTCGACGCGCCCGCGGAGGAGCTCGAGGTGGCGACCGTTGCCACAACCCAGGTCGAGGGCGACCCCGCCGTCGGCGTGGGCCTCGACGAACCGCTCGACGGCCGGCCAGGGATGGGACCGTGTGCGATCGAAGTCAGAAGCGATCCGCTCGTAGGTCGAGCGGACCGCCGCCGGCTCGCGAGGGAGCTCATCACCCATGGTCATCCCAACCTCGAACGTGAGCGCCGCGACGGGGGGCAGGCGAATAAACCCGCCGCCGTCAGACGAACCGTCAGACGAACCGCCGTTACGTACTTAATAGGGGGCATCATATGACCGCTAAGCGGATGAGGCGTGACTACTTCGACCTCGACGTGACCGACGCCGGGTGGGTCGACTCCGACGGCTCGCCGGCCATGCCCAGACTCGTCATTAGCTACGATGGCCCCCGGGACACGCTTCGATCCGTACTTACCGCCGAGGATGCACCGCGCGACGCCGACACGATCGACGTCGCGTTCCGCCTGCAGGATGCGATCGACACCGAGGATGCCGAGGGCGTCCTCAGCGTGAGCGATCGACTCACCGGCGACTTCCTCATCGAGTTGAACGCCGGTGTCGACCCCGTGATGACCTTTTTGCGCGCCGCCCGTCGCTACTGCGAGAGCGATGCCGACGCCGAGGGCCGATACACGCTCGAGGTCCGCCACGACGACGCGACCATCACGTTCGAGAAGGACACCTTCCTCGTGTACAACGCCGACGGGAGCCTGATGCGCCAGCACAGCCTGATCCCGAGCGGCGTCGAGCTGTAGCGGCCGGTGCCGTCAACGCCACCTACTCGGTGGCGGGGGCACGCATCTCCTCGATCCGGAGAATGAGCAGGTTCTCGGTCTCGTCCTTGCCCTCGACGACACCGTCGATCTGCAGGTCCGAGACCGGTGTCGGACCGACGGAGACCGCGTCGCCGAGATGGACGTCGCGCAGCGAGCCATGGACGCCAATCTCGGCGCGACAGAGGTCGGGATGGTGGACGTTCGTGAGGTTGATCCCCACCACGTTGACGTCCGCAAGCGACTCACGCTCGACGGTGATCGTGACCTGGGCGGGCTCGTCGACCTGCTGGATCTCGAGGACCTCGTAGGCGGCCGCCGTCGGTTTGTAGCCGCCCTTGGGCCCGGGCACCCCCTCGACCAGCTGCAGCGCCTTGAGGCTCTGCATCTGGTTGCGGATCGTCCCCGGGTTGCGGTCGACTTCCTGGGCGATCGTCTCGCCCTTGACCGACGACTCGGTCTCGCTGTGGAGGTTGACCAGCGCCCCGAGGATGCTTCGCTGGCTCGGGGTCAGCTCGATCGACGACATGGTGGAGGATTGGCTCGTGGCGTACTTAATCCCGACGACAGCCGGGCGAGTGGACCGACACGGTTGGTTTGATGGGCCCCGGCCGAGTGGGTCGGGGTGATGCGACCCGTCTCCATCATCGGCGTGCCGACGGACTTCGGGGCGAACCGCCGCGGCGTCGACATGGGTCCCTCGGCGATCCGCTACGGGGGGCTGTATGAGGCCCTCGAGTCGGCGAGCGTCGAGTGGACGGACGTCGGCGACCTCCGGACCCCACGCATTGCCTCCGCCGGCCCCCGGTCCGCGGCCGCGCCCGAGGGCGAGGTGCGCCACCTCGAGGCGACCGCCGAGGTGTGTTCGCGGCTGTCCGAGCGCGTCGACGGGGCCATTGCCGAGGACCGCATCCCGCTCGTCCTCGGCGGCGACCATTCGATCGCGATCGGGACGCTCGTCGCGAGCGCCGCGGCCGGCCCGCTCGGGGCGATCTGGTTCGACGCACACGCCGACTTCAACACGCCCGCCACGACGCCAAGCGGCAACATTCACGGCATGCCGCTGGCGGCCGCCCTCGGCTACGGCGACTTCGGTGACCGGCCCTGGGCGCACGCGGAGGGGCTCCAGGAGGACCGGGTCGCGCTGGTCGGCCTGCGCGACGTCGATCCGACCGAGCGCGAGACGCTTCGCAACAGCGACGTGACCGTCTTCACCATGACCGACATCGACCGTCGGGGCATGCTCGACGTCGTCCGGGAGGCGATCGACATCGCCACCGATGGCGGGTCGGCACCCGTCCACGTCAGCCTCGATCTGGACTGGCTCGACCCGAACGAGGCGCCCGGCGTCGGCACACCGGTCCGCGGCGGCGTCAGCTACCGCGAGGCCCACACCGCGATGGAGTACCTCGCCGAAGCGGTCCCCGAGGCTGGCCTGCGGTCGATGGATCTCGTCGAGGTCAATCCCATCCTCGACCACTCGAACGAGACCGCCCGGCTCGCGGTCGAGCTCGTCGCCAGCGCGTTCGGCAAGCGCATCCTCTAGTCGGCGTCGGGATCGAGGACCGTCAGCCCCGCGAGGCGGTCGTCCGGCTCGAGGCGCATCACGGTCACGCCCATCGTGTTGCGGCCCGAGCGGGAGATGTCGTCGGTCGGCGTGCGCATGATCTGGCCGCGTTCGCTCATGAGCACCACCTCCTCGCCGGGGGCAACCAGCCGGGCATCGACGACCGACCCGTTGCGCCCACCGGTCTTGATGTCCATCAGCCCCTTGCCGTAGCGCGACTGGCGGCGGTACTCGCCGAGGGGGGTGCGCTTGCCAAAGCCGCGTTCGGTGACCGTCAACACGTCCACGTCGGCGCCGGGAGCCACGCTCGCGAGGGCGACCACCTCGGCCGCCTCGGCGAGCTCGACCGCGCGCACGCCGCGGGCGGTGCGCCCCATCGGCCGGACGTCGGCCGCGGCGAAGCGAATCGCCATGCCGTCGCTCGAGAAGACGAACAGGTCGTCGCCGTCGTCGGTCACCACGGCATCGACGATCACGTCGTCCGCCTCGAGGTCGGTCGCGATGATGCCGGTCCGCAACACGTTGTCGAAGGCGTCGGCGTCCAGCCGCTTGATGTAGCCCCCGCGGGTGACGAGCGTGAGCGAACCGGCCGCCTCGAGGTCGGCCGCCGCCACGACCGCGGTGATGCGCTCGCCCTCGTCGAGGTCGAACAGGTTGACCGCCGACCGGCCCCTGGCGGTGCGCCCCATGTCGGGCAGCTCGTAGGCGGTCGCCTCGTAGACCTGCCCCGCGTCGGTGAAACACAGGAGGCGGTCGTGGCTGTTCACCCGCCGAAGCACGCTGAGTCGGTCGTCCTCCTTGACGTCGGCGCCGATGATCCCCTTGCCCCCGCGGCGCTGGGCGTCGAACTCCGCCACGTCCATGCGCTTGACGTAGCCGTCGGCCGTGATCGCGACGACGACGTCACGCTCGGGGATGAGGTCGGCGTGCATCAGGCTGGCGCCACCCTCGGTGATCCGTGTGCGACGCTCGTCGTCGTAGGTCGCCTTGATCGCCTCGAGCTCCTCGGTGACGACGCGACGGAGCTCGGCCTCGTCGGCGAGGATCGTCTCGAGCCGTTCGATCTCGGCGACGACGTCCTCGTACTCCGCCTCGACCTCCTCGACCTCGAGGGAGGTGAGGCTGCCCAGTTGCATGCGCACGATGTGCTCGGCCTGGGCCTCGGAAAAGTCGAAATCGCCTTGCAATGCTTCAATCGCCGCCGAGCGGTCCGCGGACTCGCGGATCGTCTCGATGACCTCGTCAACCTGCTCGAGCGCCCGCAGGCGCCCCTCGAGGATGTGGGCGCGATCCTCGGCCTCGGCGAGGTCGTGGGCCGACCGGCGACGGACCACCTCGAGGCGGTGGTCGATGTACGCCTGGATCGCCTGCTTCAAATCGAGCACGCGCGGCTGACCGTCGATCAGCGCGAGGCAGATGTACGAGAAGGTCTTCTCGAGGTGGTGCTCGAGGAGGCGGTTCTCGACGACGTTGGTCACCGCACCCCGGCTCACCTCGATGACGATGCGCACGCCCGAGCGGTCGGACTCGTCGCGCAGGTCGGTGATCCCCTCGATACGCCCGTCGTTGACGTCCTCGGCGATGCGCTCGACGAGGCGGGCCTTGTTCGTCTGGTAGGGGACCTCCGTGATGACGATCCGGTCGTTCTCGCCGTCGCGCTCCTCGACCTCGTAGGCCGCGCGGACGGTCAGCCGGGCCCGTCCCGTCTCGTACGCCTTGCGGACGGATTCGAACCCGACGATCTCCGCTCCCGTCGGGAAGTCCGGCCCCTGCACGTGCTCCATGAGGTCGGCCACGGTCAGGTCGGGCTCCTCGATGAGCGCCACCGTCGCGTCGATCACCTCGCCGAGGTTGTGCGGCGGGATGTTCGTGCTCATGCCGACCGCGATGCCCGAGGAGCCGTTCACCAGCAGGTTCGGGAATCCCGCCGGGAGCACCGCCGGCTCCTCGAGGCGGTCGTCGTAGTTCGAGGTGAAGTCGACGGTATCCTTCTCGATGTCCGCGAGCAACTCCTCGGCGATCGACGTCATGCGTGCCTCGGTGTAGCGCATGGCCGCCGCCGGGTCGTCGTCGAGCGAGCCGAAGTTGCCCTGGCCGTCGACGAGCGGATAGCGCATGGCGAAGGACTGGGCCATGCGCACCAGCGCGTCGTAGATCGCCTGGTCGCCGTGGGGGTGGTAGTTCCCCATCGTGTCGCCCACGATGGACGACGACTTGCGATGGCCGGAGCCGCTCGTGAGGCCGGCCTCGTGCATCGCGTACAGGATGCGCCGATGGACGGGTTTGAGGCCGTCCTTCGCGCTGGGGAGCGCCCGTCCGGCGATGACGCTCATCGCGTAGTCGATGTAGGACTGCTCCATCTCGTCCTCGATGCGGACGGACTCGACGCGGTCGGCCGGTGGGGTTGGTTCCGAGCTCATGGCAGGTTAGATGTCGATCCAGTCGGCGTCGGGGGCGTGGTCCTGGATGAACTCCCGTCGGGGCTCGACCGCGTCGCCCATCAGGATGGAGAAGATTCGGTCGGCCTCGGCGCCATCCTCGATGGTGATTCGCTTGAGGATGCGCCGCTCGGGATTCATCGTCGTTTCCCAGAGCTGTTTCGGGTTCATTTCGCCCAGGCCCTTGAACCGCTGGACCTGATCGGCCGACCCATCGCAGGTCTCCTCGATGACGCGCTCGCGCTCGGCCTCGGTCATCACGTCGTGAGTCTCGCCGCCACACCGGATCCGATACAGCGGTGGCTGGGTGGCGTAGACGTGGCCGTACTCGATGAGCGGCTTCATGTGGCGATACAACAGCGTCAGCAACAGCGTGCGGATGTGCGCGCCGTCGACGTCCGCATCGGAGGCGAGGATGATCTTGTGATACCGGAGCTCGTCCAGGTCGAACTCGTCACCGATTCCCGTGCCGATCGCCGTGATGAGGTTCCGAATCTCGTCGTTCTCGAGGATGCGGGCGAGCCGGTGGCGCTCGACGTTGAGCACCTTCCCGCGGATCGGTAAGACGGCCTGGAACTCGGGATTGCGGGCCTGCTTGCTCGAGCCCCCCGCGCTGTCGCCCTCAACAACGAACAGCTCGGCCGCATCCGGGTCGCGCGACTGACAGTCCGCCAGCTTGCCCGGCAGGGCGGTCGAGCCGAGGGCGGACTTGCGCCGGGTGAGCTCCTTGGCCTTCTTCGCGGCCTGGCGGGCCTTCGCCGCCTCGACGGCCTTGGCGATGATCGTCGTCGCGACGTCGGGATGCTCCTCGAGGAAGGTCCCGAAGTGCTCGTGCATGATCGACTCGACCACGCCGCGCACCTCGGAGTTGCCGAGTTTCGTCTTGGTCTGGCCCTCGAACTGCGGGTCGGGGTGTTTGACCGACACGACCGCCGTCAGCCCCTCGCGGACGTCCTCGCCGGTGAGGTTGCCGTCGACCTCGGTGGCGAGGTCGTGCTCGTCGGCGTAGTCGTTGACGATCCGGGTGAGGGCGGTCTTGAAGCCGGTCAGGTGGGTGCCGCCCTCGCGGGTGTTGATGTTGTTCGCGAAGGCGTGGATCGACCCCTGCAACTCATCCGTGACCTGCATCGCCACCTCGACCTGGACGCCCTCCTCGGCATCCTCGAAGTAGATGACCTCGTCGTGCAACGGCGTCTTCGACTCGTTGAGGTAGGCGACGAACTCACGGATGCCGCCGTCGTACTGAAACACCTCCTCGAGATCGGCGCGCTCGTCGTGCAGGCGGATGGCCACGCCGGAGTTGAGGAAGGCGAGCTCGCGCAGGCGGATCGCGAGCGTGTCCGGGTCGAACTCGACCGTCTCGAAGATTTCGGGGTCTGGCTCGAAGGTGACGACGGTCCCGGTCTCCTCGTCGTCCTCGAGGGGGCGCACTTGCTCGAAGGCCCCCTCGACCGGCGCGCCGCGCTCGAAGCGGTGGCGCCAGAGGTGGCCGTCGCGGCGGATCTCGACGGTCAGCCACGTCGACAGCGCGTTGACGACGGAGACGCCGACGCCGTGCAGGCCGCCGGAGACCTGGTAGGACTTGCTGTCGAACTTTCCCCCGGCGTGCAACACGGTCATGATGACCTCGATGGCGGGGCGGTCGTACTCCTCGTGGGTATCGACGGGGATGCCGCGGCCGTTGTCCGTGACCGACACCGCACCGTCCTCGCGGATGGTCACGTCGATGGCGTCACAGTAGCCGGCGAGCGCCTCGTCGATGGCGTTGTCGACGACCTCGTAGACCAGGTGGTGCAGGCCGCGCTCTTCGGTGGAGCCGATGTACATCGCGGGGCGCTTGCGGACGGCCTGCAGGCCCTCGAGGACCTGAATCTGGCCGGCGCCGTACTCGGGATCGTCGTCCATAGAAGGTTACCCGATGGTTGAGCGCCCCCGTCCTTAAATCGCACGTGTGCGCACGCGCGCGTGTCTGACGGCCGACCGACGTCGGTGTGACGTCGGTGTGATTATCAAGGCGTGTAATCGGCGGGAAACCTCTTATTGGGCGGTGTTCGTACCGTCGTTCAATGGTATCCCAGCGGCAAACCGAGCGCCTGATGAAGACGGGGGTCCCCGGGTTCGACGACCTCATGGGGGGCGGATTGCCTCCGAACCGATTGTACGTGCTCTGTGGCCCGCCCGGCAGCGGCAAGACCACCTTCTCCGCGCGGGTCATCACCGAGGGAGCGGCAGCGGGCGAGCAGTCCCTCCTGCTGACGATGCACGAGACCCACGACGAGCTGGTCCGCGACATGTCGGCCTATGACTTCGGGTTCGAGCAGGCGGCCCGATCCGACCGCGTCACGCTGGTCAACATGGTCGATGACGACGGGCCCGGCCTGTTGAAGCCCGCGGGCAGCTCCGGCGACTCGCAGGTGACCAACCGCGTCCTCAGCTACATCGATTCGCAGGGGTTCGACCGGGTCGTCATCGACTCCACCATGTTGCTCGAGACGATCCTCGCCCAGCGAGACGACGACCTCGTCACCTTCCTGAGTCGGCTCAAGCAGGTCGACGCCACCGTCTTTCTCATCGCGGAGATGACCGACCCGACCGCCTATGCCCGCGAGCATTACCTCGCCCACGGGCTGGTGTTCTTCCACAACTTCCTCGAGGACGACGGGATGAACCGCGGGCTGCAGATTCTCAAGATGCGGGGGCTGCCGACCGACGCCGAGATCCGTCCGCTCGAGTTTACCAATCGCGGCGTCGAGGTGGCCGCGGAGGGGCCAGGCACCCCATGAACTATGCCGCGGTCCTCGGGACGGACTGGACCCACCTCGAGCCCGACCGGGCCCGGCTGCGGGCGTTCGCCCTCGGGATCGCCGAGGTGGATGGCACGGCCCCAGAGGGTGAGCTCGAGCGCCTGGTCGCCACCGGAGACTCGGCTTACGACCGACACCTCACCGAGATGGCCTACCAGGAGGGGCGGCGATTTCGCCTCGGTGGCGACGACGGGACGTTCGAGGGGCTGCCCGACTACGCCCAGGAGCTCGCCCCCGAGATTCTTGACGAGATCGACGAGTGGCGCCATCCGGAGGACACCCCGGAGGTGCTCTCGTCCCATCCGTTGGTGACCCGTCGGGAGGAGCGACCGTCGATGCTGGAGTTGCCAAGCATGATCGATCGCCGCCGTGACTCCTAGATCGGGCGGCACGTGATCAACCGATGAGCCCCGACGACGGTGCCGCCTCGGCGGGATTGAACCGTGCGTGGGAGTCGCCGGTTCGGATCGTCCCGCGCAGCCGGTTCACCGGGGCGACGTCTATGTCCGTCTACGGCCGTCACCGCGAGGGCGACATCGATGGATTGGGCCGCGTCCTGACCGAGTCCGACGTGGCGGCCGTCCGGGAACAGGCCGCCAAGGCTCTCGCCGACCTGCTCGAGCCGGCAGCGGACGTCACGTCGTCGTATCCGTCGGTCCTCGAGGCCCTCATCGCAGCGGCGTTGGATGCCGAGGCCGAGGCCGTCCGGACGGCGGCGATCGACGCGATCGAGCAGGCCGGCCAGGCCGCATTGATCGCGACCGTCGCACGCGCCACGAACACGGAGCCGTCGGCCGTCGACGCCGAGACGTTCGCCGCCGCAGCCACGGCCGACCGACCGGAGCTTCGCCTCGCCGGGCTCGCCGGCATCGGCTACACGAAACCCACCGAGCGCGTCGTCCGCGTCGTCCGCAGCCACCTCGACGACGATGACGCCCGCGTGCGTACCCGGGCCGCCCGCGCTGGCGCTCGGCTCGCCGACGACCGCCTGCTCGATGCGCTCCTCGAGCGCCTCGATGACCCCGACCCCGAGGTCCGCCGGTCGGCCACCGTGGCAGTCGGGACCCTCGAGGACGAACGGGCCATCCCAGCGCTCGCGGACCGTCTGGATGACACATTGGAAGCCGTGCGTCTCGCGGCCGTGGACGCCCTCGGCGCGACGGGCTCGCCGGCGGCTGTCGAACCGTTGGCCGACGCCGTCACCGACGACGAGCCGACGGTGCAACGCCTCGGGACGTACGCGCTGGTCGCGTTGCTGTCGGAGGCCGACGCGACCGCAATCCAGGCCGTTCGCGACGCGATTCTCACACTCGTCACCGGGGACGAGTCCGACCGGCTGCGTCCGGTCGTCACCGAGCTGGCCGAGGCGATCGACCGCCAGCCCGAACGTCGCAACGCGACCTGGTTGCTCGCGCAGTTGATGACGACGGACGCCGGGGGCGAACCCATCGGCGTGTTGGTCGACCGACTCGCAGACGCGGACGTGCACACGGCGAAGGCCGCCGCGAACGGGCTCCGCCGCGGTCCGCCCGACCGCGTCGAGCCTGCGCTGCTCGATCGGCTTCGAAGCGCCGACGAGGACGACCGCGGCCACGACCGCTACGTCCACGTGCTTGGCGACGTCGGTTCCCAGCGAGCGCTCACCGTGCTCCAACGGACGCACGACGAGGCTGAGTCAGCCGTCACGCGCCGCCGTGCCGAGGGGGCGATCGATCGGATCCACGATCGACTCGCAGACGTCTCACCGTCGTCCTGACCGATCGATCTCGCGTCCACGGCTTGCCGATTAGATGCTGAGAAACGACTCCGTGACCGTCATCGTCACGGCGGCGGCGAGGCACGCCACCCAGGTCAGCAAGACGAAGTGGAGGTAGGCGTTGCCCTGGTGGCCGCCGTCGGTCGTGCGGATCAATATGGCGGAGACGATCGCGTTGAACAGGATGATGAGGTACAACAGCCCCTCGATGAGGGGAATGTCGTAACTCGCCGTGTAGATGAGGTTGGAGACGCCAATCTCCTGAAATCCCGATAGATCGAGGTCCATCCCCGCCAGCAGCTCCACGATGCCGAGGGCCATGAAGAAGGCAAACCCCGAGGCGGCGGTGATCCCGTACAGGACGCCGATCAGGGTGGTCGTCGACTGTTGGCGTTGCTCGCGGAGGTTGATGACCGCGTTCATGTTCCGGCTGATCAGGCCGCCCAGCTGTCGCGGTTCGCCACCCATGCGTCGCGCGACGAGGTACATCTCGCTGAACTTCTGGATGAGATAGGAGTTCGCCTCGGCGGCGAACAGCCGCCACGCCTTCGCGGCATCGACGCGCATGTTCAGGCGGCGAAACAGGCCGTCGACGTCGTCCGTGAGCGGGCCGAAGTCCTTCTGGCGAAGCGTCGCGAGCACGCGCGACGTGGTCGATTGCTTGGCGCTTTCGGCCGCGCCGAGCGCGCGGATAAAGCTGGGAAACTCCTTGTCGCGGTCCTTGACGCGGCCCTCCTCGATGCGAAAGACCAGGCCGGGGATGAGCAACGGCGTGATCGGAATGGCGACGTACAGGGGCCGGGGGATCGGCACCGAGGTGAGGATGGCGGCGAACGGGTCGACGCCGGCGAGGCCCATGGTAAACGCGAACAGGACGACGACCGAGAGCACCGCACCGACCGCCAGCGACCGCCCGGCGCGGCGCTCGGCGGCCGACCGGACGGCCTCGGCCTGGAACCAGATCGGGTCGTAGGGGACGAGCGAGCGGATCACGAACAGGAACCCGAGCTGGACGAACACGAACACGACCAGCACGATCAGGATGGTGAGCGTCGGGTCGGTCCCGGTGAGCAAGGGCAAGACGACCGCGAACACCAGCCCGAACGTCATCGACATCAGCATCGAGAGATAGATGTCCTTCATGACGTCCAGGTTGTCGAGCGCACTCTCGTAGGCCGTGGCGTACTCCTCGATCATCACCGACTGCTCGTCGAGGAGGAACTCATCCAGGGGCTGGCCCGCGTTGATCGTGTACGCGAGCCGGTCGAAGAAGTCCGAGACGGTGTCGCTCGGGACGGCCTTGGCCCGACGGCGACAGGCGTCATCGAGGCTCTGGTTCCAGGAGTCGACCAGCTCGACGACCCGGGTGAACTCCTTGGCGAACTCGCCGTACTCGCGCTCGTTGGCGATCGTCCGGAAGACCTCCATGCGGTCGATGTTCGTCGTCGAGAGAACGGTCATGTGGGTGACGACGAGGTGGTACTGGTTCTCGAGGGCCATCCGGCGCCGGTCGATCTCGATCTTCGGATAGCCGATGGCGGTGAACAGCACGAGCAGGCCCAACGCGCCGGTGCCGACGGCGGCGATCGTCGGCAGCGGAAACAGGAACGGTGCGGCCAGGGCAACGATCGCGAAGATCACCGCCGGAAGCACGACCACCACGAGATACCGCGTCTTCTCCATCTCGAAGCGGTCGTACGCCTCGGCGAGGTCGGTCCACAGCCGCGCGCCGGAGCCGCCGACCGAGCTCATGCTCAGTCACCTCGCGGGCGATGCACGTTGAAGGGCAGGCCCTCGGCGCCGTCGCGCTGGAAGGCGGCGATGGTCTCGTTGACGTCGTGGTAGCCGAGGATGTCCTCCTCGATCATGCCCTCGATGATCGACGCCCGGTAACTGAGGTCGTCGTAGATCTGGCGGGTGTCGGGATAGCCAAGCAGCGTCGCGATCTGCTCCTCGAGGACGTAGGAGTTGTTCATCCCCTGAAAGACCACCTCGTCCTCGACGGGGTCCCACCGGAAGACCTGTCGCGTGACGACCCCGTCCATCTCCTTGGAGTAGCCCTCGATCTCCTGGACGCTCGTCACCCGGCGCAGGACGTCGTCGCCCTGCTTGACCCGGTTCTGGAACAGCGCCACGTCGGCGTTGTCCATGAACGTCTCGGGGATGTTGATGGGGTCGCCCGTGAACCGCTGGATCATCGAGACGATGTCGCTGGCGTGGAAGGTCAGCATCACGGGGTGGCCGGTCTGGGCGGCCTGGAAGGCCATGCGGCCCTCCTCGCCACGGACCT
>CAZCYF010000020.1:0-24396 GCA_964502835.1 uncultured Halobacteriales archaeon
GCTCGTAGTACCACTCCCACGCCTCTGGTTGGATGGGTTCGCCGACGGTGGTGAGGTGGCGGAAGTCGAAGTCGTACTCCGCGAGCTCTTCGGCCCCCCACTTCATGAACATCCGGACCGCCGTGGGCGAGGTGTGGAAGATGTCGACGTCGTGGCGCTCGGCCACCTCCCAGATCGCCCCCTTGTGGGGATGGTCGGGCGAGCCCTCTCGCATGACGCTGGTGGTCCCGAGGGCGAGCGGGCCGTACACGATGTACGAGTGACCGGTGATCCACCCGATGTCGGCGGCACACCAGTAGGTGTCACTCGGTTCGATGTCGAGGACGTACCGCGAGGTTCCGGCCACGTACGCCAGGTAGCCCCCCGTGCGGTGCTGACAGCCCTTCGGCTTGCCCGTCGTGCCCGAGGTGTACATCAAAAACAGTGGATCCTCGGCGTCGCGGTCGACGGGATCGACCCTGGCGCGACGGTGTTCTGCGAGCAGGCGGTCGGCTCGATGATAGCTCGGGTCGACGTCACCCGCCAGCTCGTCGTGGCGAGACCAGATGAGGACCTCGGGGTCGCCATGGACCTCCTCGAGGGCGGTGTCGGTCTTGGCGACGTGGTCGAGGAACTCGCCGCGTCGATAGTACCCGTCGATGGTCACGATGTACGTCGAGTCGGCGTCGTTGACCCGGTCGGCGAGGGCGCCGGCGGAAAAGCCAGCGAAGACGACGCTGTGGATCGCCCCGATGCGGGCACAGGCGAGCATCGTGATCGGTAACGCCGGGACCATCGGCAGGTGGATCGTGACGACGTCGTCCGCTTCGACGCCGAGGGAGCGAAGCGCGGCGGCGACCGCGTTGACCTCCCGGTAGAGGTCTCGATAGGTCAGGTTGCGCTGGTCGCCGTCCTCGCCCTCCCACAGCAGTGCCGTCTGGTTCTTGCGGTCGTCGAGATGGCGGTCGACGCAGTTGACGCAGGCGTTGAGTGATCCGCCCGTGAACCACTCGAAAAAGGGCGGATTCGAGCCGTCGAACACCGTCTCCCAGCGTCGGTTCCAGTCGAGCAGCTCCGCGTACTCCTCGAACCCCTCGGGGAAGTCAGCGAACCGCTCGTAGATGTCGGGGTCTGTGACGTTGGCCTGCCCGACGAACGACGTGGGGGGCCGGTAGTGCTCGCGGTCGCCGAGACGGGCCTCAAGCGGTGCCTCATCGGACGCCATGGTCCTGGAGTCCCTCCATGTTGATTGCTACCACGACGCGGTCTCATCAACGTTGCCACCGCCGGGCGGACCATCCGTCCGCGCCGGCCGACCTTGCGGTGTGGTTCACCCCCGCCGAGCAGTCAGCCAAGGAGCAGCAGGTCCACGGCATAGGGCCACGGCGATCCCGAACTCGCCAACAACAAGAGGGCACCTCCGAGGATCGCGACGTTTTTGAAGAAGTGAAACGCCTCGTTATCCTGGTCGTCGGGGTCATCGATCGACCAGAAGTTGTGCACGACGAACGTCGAGGCCACCATGAAGAGGATGATGTAGGCCGTGGCAACCATCGGGACGGCACCGATCAACACGGCGATCGCGCTCGCGAGCAGGCCCGTGCTCGAAACCAGGGTGGCCAGCCGGGCACGAACGACCCCCTTCGCGGCGATCTTCTGGCTGACCGAGCGCACATCGACGAAGTTGTTGATCGCCATGACGGCGATCGCCCCGGCGAAGACGACCCGACCCGCGAGGAAGGCGGCATCATACACGGACACGGCCGTCGTCGGTGCGGGTGACCCGGCCGGCATCGAGAGGTACAACCCGAGGGCGAGGAGGGCGTTCGTGGCCAGCACCCAGATGACGTTGTCCCGAAGGTCGTCAACGGTCGGGACGGTCGTGGGGCGATCGATTGCCCAGCTGACCGGGCGTGCCAGGATAACCGATGGGAGCACGGCCAGCAGGGCCAGTGGCGGCAGGGCGTCGACGACGACACCCGCGACGATCGACGTCGGGACGGCCAGACAGGCCAGGACGTAGACGATCGCCGCCGACTCCCGTCCCAGACGATGGACGAGGTTGCGGCGTCCGCCGACGCGATCGGCCGCGACGTCGGGGAACTCATTGAGCAACAGGAGGTTGAACGTGAGAAAGAACGCCGGCACGGCGGCGGCCACCGCGCCCACCGAGAGGCTGCCCGATTGCACCACCGCCGTGCCCGCCACCGGGAGCGCGCCGAGGCCAAGGCCAGCCGCAGCCTCGCCGATGCCGAGCTTCGTGAGGTATGCCGTGTAGAGCACGACGCAAAGCGCCCCGACGACGATGAAGGGGAGCATGATCGGCCCATACACGTAGAGGAAGTACAGGCCGATCCCGGCGCCCCCAGCCGCTGCGGCGTACCCGTACCGATAGGCGGTCGTCGGGGACAACTCGCCCTCCGGGATCGTCTTCGATCCGCCGCTGAACGGGGTCGGATCCGTATGGACATCGATTCCAGAGACGTAATCACTGGCCTCGTTGAGCGCGTTCACCGACGCATGTAACAAGAGCAACCCGATGAGGGCCAGCGTGGTATGGACCGGATCGAACGTGCCCGACCAGGCGGCAGCCGCGGCGCCGTTGGCGACGACGACCACGGACAACAGGAGAAACGGCACCCTCGTGATTCCGGCGAACGGGCGAAGACTGTAGGTGTACGCCGTGGTGGTCACGCGTCGTTGCGAGCGGTTCTCGTGGTGAGAAAATATAGGCACTGGTCCCACCCAGCGCCGCCCACGCGGTTGTCGTCGCATTCAGTGGGGTGGATCGAACCCGATCAGCCACCCACGGGACGCGACCCTCTGGCCGGGCCTATGGAACACACCACCCCTTAGACGGGTTCGATGTAGACGAGTCGAGCCCGGTCGTCGATCGACCGGAAGGCGCCTTCAATCTCCTCGACGATGTCGTCGATGCGGTCGCTCTCGATGGTCGGATCGAACCGCGCCTCGGCGGTGACGAGGACCCGCTCGGACCCGATAAACATCGATCGAAAGTCGACCACTTCGTCGACGGCGTCGTGGTCGGATAGCACCTGGCGCAACTGGTCTTCGATCCCGTTGGGTAAGCTCTCCCCGAGGATGAGCCGCTTGTTCTGCCACGCCAGGGCGATGGCGAAGCCCATCAGCAAGACCCCGATGACGACGGCGCCGACCGCGTCGTACACCGGGTTCTCGGTGATGCGTGCCAGCGTGATCCCCGCGAGCGCCAGCAAGAGCCCCAGGAGGGCGACGAAGTCCTCGGTGAACGCCGTCAACGTTGGGAGGTCACTCGTCCGGGCGAAGGCCTCCCGATAGCTCTCCCAGCCGTAGGTGTCCATCTGGTGGCGCAACTCTCGTCGGGCGGTCCAGAAGGCGTATATCTCGAAGACGACCCCGCCGAGGAGGATGGCCACGTTGACCCAGTAGGCGTCCACGGGCAGGTCGATGTCGATCACGAACCCGAAGAGCTCGGCCGGGCCCGCCTCGACCTCGTGTCCGCCGGCCTGCAGCTCCGAGATGCCATGGGTCAGGCTCTCCCAGCCGGCCACGCCGAACAACAACACGGACACGAGAAACGCGAAGAAAAACTGCGCCTTGCCGTAGCCAAAGGGGTGGATGCGCGTGGCCTCACGCCGGCTGTAGACGATCCCGATGAGCAAGAGCACCTGATTGCCCGTGTCGGAGATCGAGTGATACGTTTCGGCCAGCATCGAGGCACTCCCGGTGAGCAAGAATCCGATGAACTTCAAGACGGCAATCCCGCCGTTGGCGACCATGGCGGCGAGGACGACGCGCGTCGAGCCGGCGGCCATATACCAGTGCGGTTGAGCAAGGCCCGTAGCTCTTTACATCGACGCCGACGGCTGACCCACGGTTGTAGGTACGATTGCCACGGCGTGCGGTTAGATGAACACCACCGGGAGCATGGCAACCGCGCCGACCGCCACCCCGACGACAAGCTCCCGACGGCCCCGTCCCGGTAGTGCAGCGCCGGTTTCGAGCGCCTCCGGGATGAACTCGGTGAGCACCAGAAACACCATCGCTCCGGCGGCGAATCCGTACCCGAACGGCAGGAACGCCTCGGCCCAGGAGACGAACAGAAACGCGATGACGGCACCGATGGGCTGGGGGAGGCTCGAAAACACTGCCGCACCCACCATCCGCCAGTTCGACAGCCCGAGCGCCCGCATCGGAATCGCGATGGCGGTCCCCTCGGGGATGTTGTGAATCGAGATCGCGATCGTCATAAAGACCGCAAGGGCGGGAATCGAGACGCCGAGGATGGCGACGCCTCCCTCGAGGCCGAGCTCGGCGAAGGAAACGCCGACGGCGACTCCCTCGGGAAAGCTATGGACGGTTAAGATGCCGAGGATCAACACAAGCTTCCGGAGGTTCCCCTCGGCGATTACCCGGGCCTCTGGCGTCAATTCGGCGGCCGACGTGTCGTCGTCCGCGACGTCGCCGTCGGACCGGAGGTCGACTCCCTCGAGAACGCGATCGGAGACGACCACCAGGATGACGCCCGCGACGAGTCCGCCCACCAAGAGCGTGGGGAGATCGCCCGTCGAGTACGCGAGCCCCTCATCGACGAGGCCGAACACCGAGACCGTCACCATGATTCCCGAGGCGACACCCCAGAGACCGACGTTCCAGCGATCGCTGAAATCATCCACAAAGAAGAACGGCACCGCTCCGATGCCGGTCGCCAGTGCCGTGAGAAGGCCGGCGACGAACACCAACACCACGTTCTCAACCACGGCCATGGCGTCGCGTTCGCAGAGCCCGGCATAGAATCTTTTCAATCGGAGAACACGTTAGGCGGTCGGCGATCCACCAGCCACCAGGGAGTCCTGAATGGTGACGACCGGCCGTGGACACACCTCCTGTACCGAGACGGCCGCCCTATCGCGGGTGAGGGTCGCGAGAGACCCCGCGTATGACGGCCCTTTCGCGTGACCCGTTGGAAACCCGAGATGTTATTACCTCCCCACGAATTGGCTCGTCAAACCATGGTCGTCCTTTGGATCGTGGCCGGTTTCGTCGCGCTGGTCGTCCTCGTGTTGTTGGGCGCCTGGGTCGTCAGCATGTACAACCAGCTGGTCAGCCTGCAAAAGCGGGTCGACCAGACGAAGCAGAACATCGACGTGTTGTTGACCCAACGCCAAGACGAGCTGACGAAGCTCATCGATGCCGCCCAGGAGTTCCTGGAACACGAACGCGAGCTGTTGACACAGCTGACCGAGGCTCGCGAGCAGGCCGAACGCGCCCAGACCCCCAGCGAGGAAGCCCAGGCCGACCAGGCGGTCCGCCAGGCCCTCGCGGGATTTCGCGCGCGCCTCGAGGACTATCCCGACCTTCGGTCACAGACGAACATGCTGCAGTTTCAAGAGCGCATCTCCGACATCGAGGAGCAAATCGCCGATCGCCGGGAGCTGTACAACGAGGCCGTCACCCTGCACAACACCCGGATCAAGCAGTTCCCGTACCTGCTGATCGCCAATCCCCTCGGCTTCACCAGCCGTGAGCTGTTCGCCGCCTCCGAGGAGGATAAGCAGGACGTCGACGTGAGCGCCGCGTTCGAGTGACGATGGGCGCACCGGCCGTTCTCCAGTCCAGCGGGGACTTCGGCGTGGAGGGCTACGTCGTGTTGAGCGTGGCATTCCTCGTCGGGCTCGCGTTCGTCTATGTCGGGTTCAAGAAGTATCAGATCGGTCGGCTCATCATGAACACGCCGACGGAACCCACGCGTTCCATCGCGATCGGGCGTACGGAGGTCCACGGGCGCGTCGTGCCCGCCGGCGAAACGTTTGCGGTTCCCTTCGGCGATGGCGAATGTGTCTTTCGGCGATGGAGCATCCAGGAGGAACGAACGGAGGTCACGACGGACGAGAAAGGAAACCGGACGGTCGAGAAGAAGTGGGTGACGGTCGCCAGCGGGAGTGACGTCACGCCGTTTTTCGTCGAGGACGACACCGGCCGCGTCCTCGTGGAGGCCGACGAAGGAGCGGACTTCGAGATCTCGGGTGCCAACAAAACAACGATCACCATCGGCGAGGGCCATGGGCTTCCGGGGAACGTGCAGTCGTTTTTTACCGAAGCGGCCCACGACCGCGATCCCACCGCGGAGATCTATGCGGTCTTTCGAGAGACCCCCCTGGGAACGATGTTCACGAAGGCGGACATCGAGGCATGGCAGTCAGAGGGCTACGAGGCGCTTTCAGCGCGTCAGCGCGACGCGCTCGTCGACCAACTGCCAGCGGAATACCTCGAGGAGGGTCGGCTGCGCGACGACGTCGACCCGGATGAGGTCGCGGGAGCATTCAGAGAACCCGAGCCCGAGCCCGACTACGGCTCGGGACCGATCGGGCGCATCCGGGCCCTGTTTGGGCGGGGCAAGGAGATCGCCGACGCCTTCACCGGCGGGCGCAACGTCCCCAGCAAACCGAATCGCAGTCGCCGGCGAAAATTCAGCCATCAGGTGCTCCCGGCCGATGCCGAGGTCTACGTCTTCGGCGCCGCCGAACCCAGGGAGGGCTCGACCGGATCGAACGTGGAACGGTTGAGCATCGTCAAGGATACGGGAACGGATCTGTTTCTCATCTCGGATCGGGACGAAAGCGGGCTGGTGAAGCATTACAACCGTCGCGCGCCGTTGTACATGGGGATCGGCATCCTCGTCAGTGCCGGGTCGCTGTATTTCTTGCTGACCGGCGTGGGTGTGGCGTAACCGCGCCACGGTGTCGACGCCGTACCGTTGCCAACGGCGATCGCTCACGTCGTCGGGGGTGTCGTGATGGCGGCGGTAATCACGACGCTCGAGTGCGAACTGGCGGCGGGGACATGGCCACCATCAGGCGCGTTCGGCCTCACTCGAGCAGGGCGGACAGTTCGGACACCTCGACGGACTCGAGGTCGTGCACCGTCTCGATGATGGCCGCACGTCGGTCGGCGTCATAGCGCGACCGGGTCATCGCGGTGAACTTGGATTCGATCTGGTCCCAGTCCATCGGATGGTTGGGATGGCCCGCGAAGTCGTCCTTTTCGATGCGGTAGCCGGTGTCATCATCGAGCTCCACCTCGATGATTGCCGGCATGTCACCGGCCTCGAAGCGCTCCGTGAGGCGATCGTTCTCCTCGACCTCGACCGTCCTGAGAAGCGCCTGGACGTCGTCCGACCGGATGCGCTCGGGATCGTACGCGTCCTTGGTCATCTCGCGGTCGATGAGGGCGGCGGCGAGCATGTACGGGAGCGAGTGGTCCGCCTGGGCCTTCGTCGTGATGTCGTAGCGATCACCCTCGCCGCCGCCGATGATGAGCGCGGCTCCGTGGAACGTCTCGAGGTGGATGCGGTCGACGGCCTCGGGATCGATGTCGTGTGTCTCCGCGAGCTCGATGATCCCCTCGACGGCGGATTGGGCGTACGTTTCGGCCACATACCGTTTGGTCATGGTGTCGAACACGCGCGAACAGCCCGGGTCCAGGTCGACCTCGAAGTCGCCGGCGATGATCTGCTTCCACCCCTTCTGGCCCTCGAAGAGATTTACCGGCCCCTCCATCCCATGGTTCGCGAGCTCCACGGCGTAGACCGCGTTCCGGGCCGCATTCGCGCTCGCGATCCCTTTCCACTCGTTGATGCCACCGGTCCGGGTGACCCGGAGGGCATTGTGGGCGGTGCCCGCGATCCCGATCGCGTTGCGAAGCGCCTCGCGGTCGAGGCCGGCGGTCGCTCCGGCGGCGGTCGCCGCGGAGATGACCGTGTGGGTGACGTGGTCCCAGCCGCGATCGCGGACGGGTGCGTTCCAGGCGAGCTCACCCTGGACCTCGTAGGCAACGGCGACTCCCTCCAGCAGCTCTCGGCCGGTCAATCCGCGATCCTCGGCCACAGCAACGACCGACGCGATGTTATCGCTCGGATGCGGCGTCTCGCCAGGGGCGAGAAAGGAGTCCATGAAGTCGAGATACCGGGTGAGGGCCGTGTTGTGCATGGCCGCGCCGACCGGTGACGCACGGTCAGCACGACCCCAGAGTCGCGCCGAGCCGTCCCGTTCGAGGGCGGTCACCGTCTGGTGGACGTGATCGGTCGCCTCGGCGTCGAGGGCGCCGATCGCGATGCCGATGGAATCGAGCACCCGCTTTTTCAGTTCGGTGCGAACCTCGGCGTCGAGCTCAGCATAGTCCACCTCGAGCGCGAAGTCGGCGAGTTCGGCGGTCGTGGTCATGGTCCGAACTCGGGCTGGCCGAGCCATAAGGGTGGTTACTGGGAACGGACCCGACAGAGAGGATTCAGGCCAAGCCCGAATCCTGGTGGAGGATGCGTGTCGATCGTCCGGGCGAACAGACGGGCAGGCGTGTTGTGTGACGCTCGGTACACCTCGTCGACCCGATCAGTCCGACCGGAATTGGCGGGTTCCAAAGCCACAAGTGATACACCTATCGGGTGCGTACCGATGGACGAAACGATCGATATTGGCGCCACGATCGGACCACCCACCGACGAACGATTGCCACGTGCCGACCGAGCGATTCGCCGTGGGACGAAGGTGCGACGGGGACTGCAATCCGCTCGCACGTCGTCACGTCGTTCATCGCCATCCGGGTGGACGATTCGTCACAGCACAATGGTTTCCCATCCATGAACGACATCCAAGCGCTTCACGACTACATCTTCGAACTCATTGACGCCCGGTCCGAAGCCGAACTCTATGCGGCGAGCGTCACCCTCATGGAGTCGCTCATCGACGCGGACTACTGTGCCATCCTCGCCACCGACGGGAATGGTCTCCAGCCTCGCGCCGAGACGACGGCTGTGGCGGGGGACTCGTCACACCGGCTCGATCTCGTCCGTGACCTCGTCGGTGATGGCGGACGGATCGATCAGTCACACATCTTCGCCGATGTGACCGCCGTGCGGAGCACGTCGGCCGGACCGACGACCGATGCGACCCCAACTCGCCAACCCATTCGATCGGTGATGATCGTCCCCATCACCTCGGTCGGGCTGTTTGTCGCAACCGACCGCGAGATCGGGGCGTTCACCGAACAGGACGGCCTCTGGGCGGAGCATCTCGCCGCATTCCTCGAGGGGATTGCGGAGTCAGACCTGTCGCTGACCGATCCCGGCGCCAGACGCCTCGACCGCGTCTCCAGCATGTTGCGTCACGACTTCGCCTCCCCGATCACGGTGGCTCGTGGCTCACTCGACCTCGCCGAGGAGACGGGCGATCCGGAACACTTCGAACGAACCCGCCAGGCCCTCGAGCGCATCGAGGACCTGGTGGCCACCATCGAGCTCCTCGCCGACGGGGACGAATGCATCGAGGACGTGGACGCGGTCGAACTCGGCGACATCGCCCGCTCGGTCTGGTCCACCGTCGAGTCCGAGGATGCCACCTTGGAGGTGGATTCAAATCGAATCATCATCGCCGACCGCCATGCGTTCCAGCAGCTGCTCACGAACCTGTTCACGAACGCGATCGATCATGGGACGCCCCCGGTGACGGTCCGCGTGGGGACGCTCTCGGAGGGGTTCTTCGTCGAGGATGACGGTCCGGGCATTTCACCGGACGAGCGCGACGCCGTCTTCGAGTGGGGCGTGTCCAGCCGAGATGGACACCGCGGCATCGGGTTGCATATCGTCGACGAGATCGCGAGTGCCCACGACTGGTCGATCACGGTGACGGAGGCTGAGACGGGCGGTGCGCGCTTTGAGGTCACGGGCGTGGACGGATAGAGCCGTCCTGACTCCGTTGGCACCATCGGCCGCAACAGGAAGGTTAAGGCCGCGACCGGCATACGGGGATGTGACATGTCCAACTATGCCAACGACGTACTCGTATCGGCGGATTGGGTCGAAGCGCACCTCGATGAGGCCCAACGAGACGACCCCGAGCTCGTGCTCGTCGAGGTGAACAGCCCGGAATCGCCGGAGGAGGACTTCCCGTCGCGATACGATGACGGGCACATCCCTGGTGCGGTGGGCTTTCAGTGGGACGACGACCTCAGCGATGCGACCGAGCGCGACATTCTCGACAAGGCCGCCTTCGAGAAGCTCGTCGGCCAGGCCGGGATCACCGCGGACTCCACGGTGGTGTTTTACGGTAACGGCTGGATCGCGAACTGGTTCGCCCTGTTCGCCTACTGGGAGTTCAAGTATTTCGGCCACCGGGACGCCCGGGTCCTCGACGGCGGCAAGGTCTACTGGGTCGAGAACGATTACCCGTTGACCACTGAGGTCCCGGACTTCACCCCTCAGGAGTACCACGCCCGCGGCCCGTTCGAGGGGATCCGAGCCTACCGCGACGACGTCGAACAGGCCATCGAAAGCGGCATTCCGCTCGTTGACGTCCGCAGCCCAGCGGAGTTCACCGGCGACATTCTGGCGCCGGAGGGGTTGGGTGAAACCGCCCAGGTGGGCGGGCACATCCCGGGCGCCCGGAACGTGCCGACCGCGTCGGTGTTGAACGACGATGGCACGTTCAAATCGGCCGAGGAACTGAAAGCGCTGTACGCGGCGGCCGGCGTGACGGCAGACCAGGCCGTCGTTACCTACTGCCGGGTGGGCGAGCGCTCCTCCATCGCCTGGTTCGTGCTCACCGAATTGCTCGGGTTCGAGGACGTCGAGAACTACGACGGCTCCTGGACGGAGTGGGGCAACCTCATCCGGGCACCGGTTGCGACGGGCGAGGAGTAGCTCCCGAATCGACCGTGTGTGGTATCGACAAACATACCAACTTTCTTATAATACCGGCTCGAGGAGAAACTAATGACGCACACCGTCACCGACCAGTCCGCCACGATGCAACCGCTGCCACCGGGGCTTGACAGTCCGCAATCCAAGCTCGTCTACCTCGCCGTGTCCACCCACGAACCCGTCACCCCACACGAGTTGAAATCCAATCTCGACTTGCCGCTCATGGCGATTTTTGGCGTGCTCCGGCGCCTCGATACGTGCGGCCACGTCATCGCAGACGACGGTCGGTACGCGACGGCGTGACGCGACGGTCTCACCACCCGCTCGATCGATCGGTGACTCCCTCGAGCAATCGATCACGGTAGTACAACCCCAGCAGGGACACCAGAACGAGTGCGAGTGCGAGCACGCCGACGAGGGTCCAGTCACCCGCCCACGCCCGATCGCCGATGTGGTTGACCAGGAAAAACGCCGGGAGCCGACCGACGGCCGCCAGCCCGACGAGCTGCCACAGCGGGATACGGCTGAGCCCGCCCACGAAGCAGATCGCGTCGTCCGGTAGACCGGGGACGAGAAAGAGGATGAACAACCCCACACGGACGTGGTCGTCGGGGACGGTATCGAACCGTTCGACGATGGCCGGATCGAGGATACCCTCGACGTAGGGTCGGCCCAGGCGGCGGGCGAGCCAGAACGCGATCGTACTGCCGAGGACGATCCCAACCATGCTGTACAGCGTCCCCCACCAGGTGCCAAAGAGGTAGCCGGCGGCGGCCGCGATCGGCTGACCCGGCACGGGCGCGAACACGACCTGCAAGGTCTGAATCCCGATCAATGCGGCTGGAGCGAGCGGACCGAACCCTGCCACGTACGCCCGAAGATTGGCCACATCGCCGAGCCACTGGAGTTGGGGCCACACGAGGGCGAGGACGACGAGTCCGATGGCCGACGCGACGATGACGTGGACGAGAAACCGACGGCGAGCTCCGGGCGTGGTGAAGATTCGTTCGCCCCGAAAGCGATGCCAGAGCCCTCGAACCCCGTCCAACATGATCGCGTGCACGTCCGTCGTGGAAGTGTTTCGGCGTTTGGATTCGCGGGTGTCCCCACGGAAGTTGGTTTGTAATTGCCTACTCCCGATTGTTGCTCAATGCGGAGGTCCACCGACCGACCGATCGCACCGATCGGATGGATGTTTTTCCGAGAAGCATTATTACCGGTTCAGGAGCTGGTTCACCCTCCCTCAGTGAACACCACGACAATCCGGTAGATTTCACTCTGGTGACGCAATTCCGGATCCCAGAACTTCGCGTCTGAGGGCGATCTCTGACGTCGATGCGGGCGCGAATCGGATGACAGCCACCTTCGATCAGCGAAATGTCCACCAAACCGTCAAGTAATTTCTAGCGGCTGACTGCAACCAATCCAGCTGTTACTCTGTCCGTCTCAGCGATATCGCGCCACGGCGGCCGCACGCTCGTCGGCCGCACCCTCCAACCGCTGTCGCCGATCGGCCAGGTTTTCGCGGTCCTCATCGAGTCGGTCGGTTGCGCGATCGAGGGCTGTCGCCACCGCACTCGGGGCCGAGCCACCCCGTGAATCTCGAGCTTCGACGCTTCGCATCGGATCCAGGAGGTCTGCCACTGTACCCTCCCCCAGGAGCTCGTCCACGCCGACGCCGAGGTGCTCCCGACAGGCACCGTCGATGGCATTCTCGAGCGCGTCGTCATCCGCCAGGTCCTCGACGACGATGGCCGCCTCGGCGACGACACGGTGGGCCGCTCGAAACGGCACACCGGCACGGGTCAACCGGTCGGCAACCCCGGTCGCGGTGGAAAATCCGGCGCCGGCGTCCGCGGCGAGCGCATCGGTGTGCCAGGTCGCCGCGTCCAGCGCCCCGGTCACGACCTCGATCGCGGCCGTGGCCTCGTCCATCACGCGCCAAAGGTGTCGACTGGCCGATTGGAGGTCGCGATTGTAACTGCGGGGCAGCCCCTTCAGGGTCGTCGCGAGACCGGTGTAGCCACCGACGGCCTCACCGGCGGCCGCCCGGACGAGTTCGAGGGTGTCGGGGTTCTTCTTTTGGGGCATGATCGACGAGGTTGATGCGAAATCGTCGCCCAGGTCGAGGTAGCCACGGTTGGCGAAGTAAATGCCGTCTTCCGCGAGCCCAGCGAGGGATACGAGCAGGGTGGTGGCTGCGCCGACCGCCTCGAGGTGCGCGTCGCGCGAGGCGACGGCATCGGCCGCGTTCTCCACGAGCCCGTCAAAGCCAAGAAGGTCGGCCGTCCGCTCGCGATCGACGGGGAACGTCGTCCCGGCGAAGGCGGCTGCACCTAACGGCGAGCGATTGACACGCGCATAGCAGTCGAGCACCCGGGTGGCGTCTCGGGCCAACGCACCCTCGTAGGAGGCCGCCCAGTGGGCGACCGTCGTCGGCTGCGCCGGTTGGAGGTGAGTATACCCCGGAGCGACGGTGCGTCGATGTTGCCCAGCGAGGTGGAGGAGGACGCCGCGACACGCGATGAGTTCGTCGAGGAGGTCGAGGAGGTCCGCGCGAAGTTGCACCCGAAGACAGGTCGCCACCTCGTCGTTGCGCGATCGGGCCGTCTGCAGCCACTCGCCGGCCTCACCGACGCGGTCGACCAGCGTCGTCTCGATCGCCTCGTGAACGTCCTCTCCCGGGGAAAGCGCGTCGTAGCCGTCGGACTCGATCGCCGCGAGCCCGTCGAGGATCGCTTTCACGACGTCTTTCTCGATGATCCCGGCCTCGGCGAGCATGACCACGTGGGCGCGGTCGACGGCGAGGTTGGCGGTGAAGATGCGACGATCCACATCGAGCGAGGAGAGAAACGCCCGAGCGGGACCGGACCCGAACCGGTCACCGCGAACGATGCCCGACGTGTCCTCATCGTCCGACATGCCGTCACGCCCCCTCCTCGCCATCGCCTCTGACCGTCGCACCGACGCGAGCGGCCAGCCGTTCCTGGAATCCGTGATACTTTGCGACGCCCGTCGCGTCTGCCTGCTCGATGTCTGCCACACCGGCCGTATCGAACGAGGCCATGTCCTCCGAGTAGACGGCATACTCGCTCTCACGGGCGACGGTCCGGACCGCTCCGCCCTGGAGGGAGAGCGTGACCGTGCCGGTGACGACCTGTTGGGTCTCGTCGATGAACGCCTCCAAGGCGTCCATGAGGGGGGCAAACACCAACCCCTCGTAAGCCTTCTCGGCCCAGGCCTGCTCCACGTGCGTCTTGAATGCCCGTTCGTCTCGGGTCAACACGAGACCCTCCAGTGCCTGATGTGCGGTGAGCAACAGCGTCGCCGCCGGATGCTCGTAGTTCTCCCGCACCTTCAACCCGAGAATGCGGTCTTCCATGATGTCCGTCCGTCCGACGCCCCACCGCCCCCCGAGGTCGTTGAGCTGCCTGATGAGCGCGACCGGCGCCAGCGACTCACCGTCGACGGCGACCGGCCGGCCCGCCTCGAAGGTGATGTCCACCGTGGTCGAACCCGCGGGTGGCTCCGTCGTCCACTCGTAGATGTCGTCCGGGGGCTCGTAGCTGGGGTCCTCGAGGCGACCACCCTCGATCGACCGTGACCAGAGGTTGGCATCGATCGACCACGTCCCCTCATTGCCACCCTCGACGGGGAGGGTGCGCTCCTCGGCATACTCGAGCTCCCATGACCGGGTGAGTCCACGCTCTCGAACCGGCGCGACGACCTCAAGGTCCCCGCCCCGCCAGACGGCCTCGAAGCGCAACTGGTCGTTGCCCTTGCCCGTACAGCCGTGCGCGAGCGCCGTGCACCCGGCCTCTCTGGCAAACGCCAGAATGGCCTCGGCGATGACCGGCCGTGCCAACGCCGTGCCGAGCGGATAGCCCTGGTACGTGGCATTGGCCGCGACCGCGTCAAGACAACGGTTGGCGAACTCCGCCTGGGCGTCGATCACGTGGTGTTCCATCCCCAGGGCATCGGCGGTATCGGCCGCCTCGTCGAGCTCTCCGGGCGGTTGACCCACATCGACCGTGACACCCACGACCTCGTCATAGCCGTATTCCTCCTGCAAGAGCGGGACACAGACCGTCGTATCGAGACCCCCCGAAAACGCGAGTGCAACACGCGACATGTCTGCCCGAGCCTATCGCCGGGGGCTATATTAGTTGCCGCCCGGCGTCTCCGGCCGGGGTTCGCGTACTGATCGGCAACAGGTAATATCAAGGAGAATAACGATCACGTGAAATCCGCGTGCAATCCGGTGTAATTCACCGAAACGGTGGCCTGTGTTTATCACCATCGATACCGTTGGTGGCCCTATGCGCGGACGCTCCCTCACACTACTCCTCCTTGCCACCGTAACGATCGCGGGCGTTGCCATCGGCGGGATCGCCCTGGCAGACACGGCCGAACCGACGCAGACCGGCGAGCTGTCTGACCTTCAGGCGCCAGCGAACGCGACGGTCGGCGACACGATCGCAGTCTCGGCAACCGTCACGAACACGGCTAACGAGTCCGGAGCCATCACCGCCGAATACCGGTTCAACGACCAGCCGCGCGCGAACGAGACGGTGAACCTATCGCCCGGCAACGCAACGACCGTATCGTTCTCGTTTACCACCTCGGGCGTGGATCCGGGCGAGTACACCCATGGTATTTACACGGAGAACGACACCCTCACCGCCAATATCACCCTCGAGGCCGCTGAAGACCCCGGACCGGCACCGGGTGACCCACCGGACGCATACGCCGCCTTCGCGGAGACGATTCCACTACGGGGACAACAGGTCGATCCGTCGAGTTTGGGCGGAAAGTTCCGCGTCGAGGACGAGCACCACCCCAACACGTCAGTGAGGCTGGTCACCGACAACGAAACCAACACGTCCTTCGAGATCACCGTGACTGGCAACGCGACGAACGTAACGTTTTACGTCCAGACGCAGGCGGTCGCGTCCTCACAGAATCTCGAGAACGTGACGGCCACGCTCGACGGTGACGCCATGACGTTTTACGCCGATGCGGGGCCCGGCAACAGCCCCTGGATCGCCTTCCAGATCGATCACTTCTCGACGCGAACGGTAAGCTTCGAACAGACCGGGGTGACACGACCCACCCTCTGTCAATATGCCACCGATAGCGGCCACGTGAGGACATCAGGACTCCTCGAGGCCATTGCCGACTGGCGAAGCGATGCGGTCGGGACCGACCTCCTGCTCACCGCCATCGATCACTGGCGGTCCGATTCTGTCGTGGGCGGTTGTGCCTAATCTGACTGGTTGCAAAACCAGGAGCTCCACCCGCCGGTCCTGGGGTCACCACGGAGCGTATCGTCGTGAGGCGACCGGCGTGAGGGCCGATACACGTGACGAGAACCCAGTTGGCTTGCCAACAGCCCCCACGTGAACACACCTCTCAGCAACCTTATACTCCCGGCGCTACTCGGTTGAGTCACGAGTACGCTGCAACGTATCCGACATTCATCGAGTTCGCCGTCGCGGCGCGACCGGGCCCGCCGTTTCGGGCCCCCGACCCATGATACCGTTCTTCGGCCGATTCGATCGACATCCAACCCATGGCCCAATCCCATCCAAGCCGAATCTTCGACAGCGGTTCCGCATCGACACTGTACGTGACCATCCCGGCGCAAGTCGCCGCTGATTCGCAGTTTCCGTTCGAACCCGACGACGCGGTGGTCGTCCACATCGAGGGCGACTCACTCCGCGTGACGCCCACGGAGGACGACCGAGGATGAGCACCCTCACCGCGATCTCGCAGGGAACACCCGACCGGATTCGCATCCTTCACGTCGACGACGATCCCGGATTTGCCGACCTGACGGCGGACGTCCTCGAACGGCAGGATGAGCGCTTCGAGGTCGAATCGGCGAATGACGCGGCTCACGGCCTGGAACGTCTGTCCGAAGGTCGGTTCGACTGCATCGTCTCCGATTTCGAAATGCCCGGTCGAACGGGCATCGACCTCCTGGAGGCGGTCCGAGCGGACTATCCCGATTTACCCTTCATTCTCTTCACGGGTCGGGGATCGGAGGAAATCGCCAGCGAGGCCATCTCGGCGGGCGTGACCGATTACCTCCAAAAGGAAAGCGGGACGGACCAGTTTACCGTCCTTGCCAACCGCATCCAAAACGCCATCGATCACTACCGCTCGTTGGATCTGGTCCATCGAAGCGAGCAACGGTTGCGACGGATCGTCGACGTGTTGCCGAACATTCTCTACGTGGTCGACGAGGATGGCACCTATCTCGTGGCCAACGAGGCGTTAGCGGCGTTTCACGACCGCTCAGTGGACGAAATCGAAGGGGCAACGGTCGAGGAGGTGCTCTCCCCAGCCGAGGCGGAGCAGTTCAAAACCCATCTGAATGAGGTGTTGGAGACCGGCGAGAGCCTTCAAATCCCGGACATCGAGGTCGTCGACGCCCACGGCGAGCGACACGTCCTCGAACCGCGATTGTTCCCGTACGATGCGAATGGAGACACCACGGCCGTCCTCGGCCTGGGCGTCGATGTCACCGACCGAGAGCGTCGTGAACGCGATCTCGATCGTACCCGTGAACGAATGCACCTCGCGCTCGAAAACACGGGATCGGTCATTTTCGACGTGGACCTCGACACCGGCGAGCTGGAGCGCCACGGTGCCTTCGAAACGTTCTTCGAGCTGACGCGAGAGGACGTTCCGACCCTGGATGACCACATTGAACGGGCGGTCCACCCGGCAGATCGAGCGGCCTTCCGGTCGTTTTACGAGGAGCTCATGGATGGCGATCGCACCGAGGGGACGTTCGAATACCGGACCAACCCGGAACAGGGCACGGTCCGGTGGATCCGGGACGCGATCTCCCTCGAGAACGGGGACAATCACGAGCCGGCACATGCCGTCGGCATCGCCCGCGACGTCACGGCCGAAAAGAAACACGCCAACGCCCTCGACGAGGCGCGAGAACGGTATGAGAAAATTCTCGAGTACTCCTCTGACTTCGTGATGATCGTCGACGACGAGGGCGCGGTAACCTACGTCTCGCCGTCGGTGGAACACGTCATGGGGTACGATCCAGCGGCCGTCATCGGCAGCGATGCGTTTGCGTTTTCTCATCCCGACGATCGCGAGCGAGCGACCCAGGCGTTCCTCGACCTTCGAAACGAACCCGACGAGGAGTTCAGCATCGAACAGCGATCCCAGCATGCCTCCGGCGAGTGGCGATGGGTCGAGGTTCGGGGGCGAAACTACCTGGACGATCCCCACATCGGGGGCTATCTCGTGAACGTCCGCGACATCACGGCGCGAAAACGTCACGAGACGGAGCTCGAGCGCGTGAAGGACCGATTTCGGAGCATGATCGAAAACGCCTCGGACATCGTCACGATCGTGGATCCGGACGGAACCGTCGTCTTCCAAAGCGAACCGACCAGGCACATTCTCGGCTACGATCCCGACGAACTGGTCGGGTCCTCCATCTTCCAACACGTCCACCCCGAGGATCGCGAGCGGGTCGCAGCGCGCTTTGTCGAGGCCACCGAGGAAGATGAGACACGGACGGAAACCATCGAGTTCCGCATGCAACGCGACGATGGCACCTGGATCTGGATGGAGGCGACCGGTCGGACGGACCAGCCGGACCCGTTCGATGGCTACGTGATCAACTCCCGCGAGATCACCGAACGAAAGGAGCGCGAGCACGAGCTCACGCGCGAGCGCAACCGGTTCCAGGCGGCGTTCGACACCGTCCCCGAACCGGCCGTGCACGTCCTCTTCGAGGACGGCAATCCCCTGGTCCGCCGGACCAATGCGGCGTTCGAGGAGGTATTCGGTCTCGACCAGGATGCGATCACGGGGCAAAATCTCGATGCGTTGATCGTTCTCGATGAGGACCGCGCGGAGGCGAGCGAGATCAACCGCCTTGCGGCGGACGGTGTCACGATCCAGGCCGAGGTCACGCGGCTCGCCCACGACGGCCCCCGACCGTTTCGGTTCACGGCCAAGATGATGGATCTCGGTGACGGTCTGGACCGACGGGAGGGGGTCGCCACGTACGTCGACCTCACCGAACAACACCGACGTGAGGAGGAACTCCGGCGTCAGAACGACCGGCTCGATCAGTTCGCGAGCGTGGTTAGCCACGACCTTCGCAACCCGTTGAACGTGGCTACCGGGCGGCTCGATCTGGCCACCGAGGACGTCGAGAACGAACACCTGGAGACGGTCTCGACAGCCCTCGACCGCATGGAGGCTCTGATCGACGACCTGTTGACTCTCGCCCGGGAGGGTCGCCCCGTAGGTGACCGAGAGCCGGTCGATCTGGCAGCAGTCGCCACCGCGAGCTGGAACCAGGTTGCGTCCGCTGATGCCAGTCTCGACGTTGACGCCGACGTAATAATCGACGCCGACGAGAGCCGTGTTCGCCAGCTCCTCGAGAACCTCATGCGAAACGCCATCGACCACGGCCCCGCGAACGTTCACGTACGAGTTGGAGCCCTGTCAGACGGATTCTTCGTCGAGGACGACGGGCCGGGCATCCCGGTGGACCATCGCGAATCCGTGTTCGATCCCGGGTTTTCGACCGATGACGGCGGGACCGGGTTCGGATTGACCATCGTCCGCGACATCGCCGAAGCCCATGGCTGGTCAGTGACGATCGCCGAGGGTTCCGCGGGCGGCGCCCGCTTCGAATTCCGTGATGTCGAGAGGCATGTGACCTGACCCGTCCACGCTGACGGACACGGACCCCACTCACGACAGCCGTTTCGGACCGTCACGCGCATCGCCGGCTGCCGGGTCATAGAGCCAGACGAACACCGGAACATAGCCCAGCCACGCAACCGCATAGCCGATGGCCAGGAGCGGATTCGGCGAGGAACCCACGGCCAACAGCGCGTCACCGACGCCGACCACGGCCGCCAACCCGAGGAGGGTCGGCCAGCCCGGCCGACCGAGCCAGTCATAGGCGACCCCGATGAGCGACCCGACCAGATAACAGCCCACGTACCGGGTCGTTGCGGCGACGACCAGGTTGCCCCAGAACAGCCACGCCGGCGAGACGGGGAGATCGAACGGGGCCACCAATACCTCGGCAACGGCGTAAAATGACTCCTGCTGCCAGAGGAAGGTGGCCACGGCGAGGACAGCCGTCGCTGCGCCGACGAACCGACCAGCGATGACCCCGGCGCGGCCGGGATCGTTCCGCTCAACCATCGCAGTCCGATCAGCGGGGGAGGGGTCGGTCCGGATGCGCTGTGACGAGTTACTGCAGGGTGACGGCCGTCCCGTAGGCGATCACTTCTGATCCGCCCTGGGCGACGTCGGAGCTTTCGATCCGGACGTTTACCACGGCGTCGGCGCCCATCGATCGGGCGTCCTCGGCCATGCGCTCCAGGGCCTCGTCGCGGGCGTCCGTCAGCAGTTCCGAGTAGGCCTTCAACTCGCCGCCGGTGATGTTTCGGATACTTTGGGTGATGTCACGGCCGGCGTTGCGCGCCCGGACGGTGTTGCCGCGCGCGATGCCGAGGGAATCGTCAATCTCCTCTCCGGGGACCATTTCAGTGGTGACGAACTCCATGTGGGTGGCTGTCGATGTCCGGTCAAAATATCTATCGAAATCATCGGACGCCGGGCACGAGAGTCCACACATCGAGGCCGTCACCCGGCATCACTGACGACCACGTTCATGGACGGGATATCAACAGTTATTACGAATCTGTCGGAGGGTTGCAGCAGCTACCTCGATGAGCACCGTTGTCGCGACACTCGCCGTGACGGAGTTTCGCCGCACCGTTCGCGTCGCGACCGCCAATCGCACGAAGGTGCTGTTATTGCTCGGGGTCGGATTGTTCGTCCTTGGACCGATCACGGCGATCGGCTCCCTCGCACTGGCGCAAGCCGGCGAACGGCTCGCAAGCGGGTCCACCGCGGTGTCGTCCGCGGATGTCCAGTTCGTCGCGGGCGCCGTCGCCATGATCTGGCTCATCCTGGTCATCGTATCGGCCGTCAGGACGGTCACCGACGTGGGCAAGTTGGACGAGCCGGCGTTCTTGCTCTTGTCTACCGCCTTGCGAAACGTCGTGATGGGGTTGCTCGGTGCCGAGATTCTCGCCTTCGTCGCGTGGCTGGTGCTCCCCACGACCGTCCTCGCAGGCGCCTTTTCGTACGGAGCCGGGACCGCGTTACCCGTGGTGTTCGCCTGGCTGACCATGGCATTCCTCGTCGTGACGGCCGTTCCCATCGGCTTTCTCTTCGGCATCTGGTTTCGCCACGTCTTCACGGTCGTCGAGCCAATCGCGAGATATCGGACGCCGGTCTTTCTCGCGATCGCCATCGGGTATTTCCTGCTCGTGTTCTCGGACATCTGGCCGGTCATCATCGACACCGCCTACACCGTCTTGCAGGACAGCCCGCTCGCCTGGCCGGGACACCTCCTCGTGCTCGGCGTTCCGGGTGTGCCCGCCGACGGGCTGTTGCTGGCCGGCGGGCTCGCCGTCTTCGGCCTGCTGGCGGCGGCGGCCACGACCGGATCGATCCCGTCAGCCCGCATCCATTGGTATGCCGACCCCGCCCGCGTGGAGGCGGAGACGACGGTCGACACCGACGGCGATGGACGCCTCGAACGGCTCCTGTCGTGGGGGATCGACCGCCCGACTCGGGTCGTGGCGCTCACCACCATCCGACGGACCAGGCGGGCACCGATCCGACTGGTCTACGTCGCCTACCCGTTGCTCGGGATCCTTCCGTTCCTGCAGGAGATCATCCAAAGCCAGACGATCCCACCGTACCTCGCGGTGTTGCTCTGTCTGTACGTGATCTGGGCGGCTGGAGCGGTGTTCACCCTCAACCCCCTCGGCGACCTCGGACGGGCGATGCCGGCGGTGTTGACGTCGACGGTCTCCGGCCACCAACACGTTCGCGGTCACCTCGTCGCCGCGATGGTCGTGACGGTGCCAGGGGCCGTGGTCATCAGCTCAGCCGTCGGCCTTGCGAGTCCGATCCCCCTCGACGAGGCCGTCCTCCTGATCGTCGCCACGACCGTTGGTGCGGTGGCGACGCCCGCGTTGGCGACCGGGATCGGATCCGCCTTCCCACGGTTCGGCAACGTCCGCCTCACGAGCAATCGCGAAGCGGTCATGCCCAGCAAGACCGCCTTCCTGCTGTATTCGCTCGTGATCGTGCTCACGGCTGCGGCCGGTGGCCTCGTGTACCTCAGTGGGGCAGCCGACGCCGCTGCCACCGTGTTGACGGTTCTGCTGGCGACGCTGCCGATCGTCGACATCTCGGTGCCGGTCTGGCCACTCCAGGGCTATGCGTACCTCGGCCTCCCGGCGGGCGTGTTGAGCCCGGTCATCTCGTACGTCTACGCGGTCAGTCGGTTCGATACCTTCACGCCGAAGTGAGCCACCGTTGGGCACCACCGGCCGGGAGGTATCGGGTCTGGCATCAGCTCGATGGCTCGGCAGCCGCGGGCTGATCCCGCGTGACCGCCAAGAAGGCGTCCTCGAGGCTGCCGCCAGTTTCGGACTCGACCCGCGCCTTGAGGTCATCCGGATGGCCCTCGGCGACGAGTGAACCCTCGTGCAGCACGCCGATCTCATCGGCCAACTCATCGACGACGGGCAGGATGTGCGTCGACAGGAAGATCGTCATGTCCTGGTCGGCCAGATCAGCGATCATGTCGCGCATCGTCCGCGCGGCACGGGGGTCCAAGCCGCTCGTGGGTTCGTCGAGGAACACTACCGCCGGTTCGTGGAGGATCGCCTGCATCACGCCCACCTTCTGGCGCATCCCCTTCGAGTAGCCCTCGATGCGTCTGTCGGCATCCTCGGTCAGGGAGAACTGGTCGAGCAATCGGTCGATCGTCTCGTCCGCATCGTCCTCGGGAAGGTCGCGCAACCCGGCAGCATACCGCAGCTGTTCACGCCCGGTCAGCTCCTCATAGAGGGGTGGCTCCTCCGGGAGATACCCGATATGTGGCGTCACCGCATCACGGTGCTTGATGGCGTGTCCGGCGACCCTGGCCGTGCCTGACGTCGGCGTGACCAGCGTGGTTAGCATCTCCATCGTCGTGGTTTTGCCGGCACCGTTGGGACCGAGGAACCCGTAGACGGTCCCAGAATCGATCGAGATGGTAAGATCGGAAACGGCCAGCTCGTCACCATAGCGCTTGGTGAGCCCGTCGGTGACGATCGCTGGCGTGTCGGCGGTTCCCATGGGCGAACGCATCGGTGGCCGAATCATAAGTGTTGAGACCTCGAATCCGGCGGGGGTCGCTGCTGAGAGCTCGTAATGATCGGACGGTTCGAGGGGTTCGCGCCAGGGGGAACCTCACCCGGGACACGGGGGCCTTACTGTAACAACGCCTCAGCGACGCGACCAGCCACGTAACCAAACAGATTGAGCAGGTGGACCATGACGAAGAGGACCGCCAGGAACAATATCGCTGCCAGCCCCGCCTCGGGGACCGACTCGACGGTCCACGTCACGGGCTCGCCGTTCAGTTCGCCGAACTCGGTCTGCTGGGGGCGATTGATGACGCTCATGAGCAACGAATAGGCGACCGACAGCCCGTACAGCAGCATGACGCCGACGATCGCGAACCAGGTGCGCAAGGTCATGAACCCGAGGGCCCGCCAGGTGGACGGTGCCTGCACGTAGGCACGCATGGTCTGCCAGAACCCACCCGTATCGAGGGTGGAGGCGGGTGGGTTCAGATCTACATCGAGGAGTCGTTCGGCCAACCAGCGTTCGGGGCCGGGGACGGCCCGCACGACCAACACGACCACGGCCAGGACGAGCAGCCCAACGAGGACGACCGACAGGACGAGGCCGAGGGTGAGACTGAAGCCGAGGATCGTGGCATAGAGCAGGCCGATCGGCACCGACAGGAGGAGATACAGGGCCCGTTTGTACGTTCGCAACCGGACGATCGGTCGGAACAGCGACGAGAGGGGGGACGACAGCTGAAGCGGGGACATGGACGGTTGCGCATCATTGATGACAGGTAAATAGCATTTCGACATCGACCCGTGCGGATCGAGGCACCTCGGAGGGTCCGTGACGGGACCGGTGGTGCTGGCAGGGACGACGCAAGTCGGCGTCAGTGCGCGAGCTCACGGGGGCGCATCTGGCCACGCAACGTGTGTCGTAAGCCCCGGTTGTGCCAGGCGGGGGATGACCGTTGCATCGAAGAGAACCGCCACCATCGCGATCCAGCACGAACGTCACCCCCCTGGTCCCCAGCCACGCCGCATCAGTCGCCCCGAGCGCACCGACGGCGCACATCGCCGTGACGATCCGATCGAGAGCTCGCCGTCCACACGAACGTGTTCCCGACGGCGGAGCCAACCACGATCCGACCGACCCTCGCGACCGGTGATATCGCGTGGTTCGACGACGACCACCCGATCGCCCATGGGCTTACCGCGGACGCGGTTTCACTCATCGTGTTGGCTCGGACTGAACCTGGGTGCGGGTCATCACCGCCACTGCCGGCGTACGAGGTGGTGGACACCGACCAGCAACGTCACACTGACAACGATGATGGCAACCTGCGTCGGCGTCGCGAGCAGGCCCAGCGAGACGATGAGCGTCGTCGCACAGGCCGGGGCGTGCACCGTGTCGGTGACGATCATCCCCCAGCTCGTCAGGATGATCGACAGCGTCGCGCTTGCAGCCAATCGCAGCCCTTCGACGGAGAACGCCGCCGGCGTCGCCGTGAGCGAGAT
>CAZCYF010000021.1:0-23912 GCA_964502835.1 uncultured Halobacteriales archaeon
ACTCGGCCAGCCGGGTCGACTCGCTCATCAGCCCGTAGATCCGGTCCGTCGAGGCTCGGGCGCGCTGGTACATGTTGATGATCTGGCCGAACTGCGCCATCGGCCAGACGAACTGCTGGGTGTACATGATGAACGTCACGAACGTCCCCGGCAGCAACACCCCCGTGAAGGGCCCGGGCGCTGTCTGGGTGAAGACCCAGTAGCCCCCGACGAGGAACGTCGTCACGAACCCGAGGCCCGACAGCAGCTGCAGGCCCGGGAAGAACTTGATCCGGATGTCGATGGCCTCCCAGTTGGCGTCGAAGTAATCCAGCGAGACGTCCCAGACGCGTTCGGACTCGTAATCCTCGGTGGTGCTCGACTTGATCACCTGGATGCCGCCGAGGTTGTTCTCAAGGCGGGAGTTCATCGCGCCGACCGTCGAGCGGACCTTCGCGTACTTCGGCTGGATGAGCCGGACGAAGATGTAGGTGAACACGGCGATCAGCGGGACGGGGAGCAACGCGACCAGCGCCAGTTGCCAGTTCATGTAGAACAAGAGCCCGGCGATGGCGAGCACCATCACGGCGAGCCTGAAGAACGAGTTCAGCCCGTCGTTGAGAAAGCGCTCGAGCTGGTTGACGTCGTTCGACAGGATCGACATCATCTCGCCCGTCTGCTTTTGGGAGAAGAAATCCATGTTCAGCCGTTGCATCTCGTCGTAGGCGTCCGTGCGGATCTCGTGTTGGATGTCCTGGGAGAAGGCGTTGAACCCCCAGTTTCGCACCCAGTGGAACAACGCACCGAAGACGAACGACCCGGCGATGATGCCCACGGTGAGGATGAACTGGTCGGTCTGGTCCGTCGGCAGCCACCCGGCCGGCACGAGCGGGATCCGCCCCGCGAACGCCTGGCCCTGCTCGAGGAAGATCGTGTCGATGGCGACCCCGAGCATGAACGCCGGCAGCAAGTCGAGCACCCGGGCGAAGATGCTCCCGACGATCCCGACCGTCACCGAGAACCAGTGGGGGAGGGCGTAATCGTAGAACAACCGCTTCATGGGGTTCTCGATCTCCCCGCGCAGATCCTCGAAGGGATCGTCCTTCTCCCACTCGATGCTCATCGGGCGACCACTCTGCGACCCCCGGCTAAAAACCGTTTGTTACGAACCGAAACTGGGGGGCGGTCGCCAACCGTTAAGCCACACCCGTCACAACGCCAACGTGATGACTGACTATCTCCGCATCGCCAGTGCCGTGATCGCCATCCTCGGCATCGGGGCGTTGTTGTTCGCCGACCAGCTCGGCATGACCCAGACGCAAGGCCAGATTGCCGCCGGGGTGGCGGTCATCCTGCTGGGGATCATCATCGGCTTTCGCTACATGAACTACCGCCAACGCCAGCAGGAGGCGTGAGCCCACTCGTCACCGTTAAACCGCTCGAAGGACCACCCGTTGGTGCCGGGTTCGTGGTCTAGTGGTCATGACGCGGCCCTTACAAGGCCGAAGCCGGCGGTTCAAATCCGCCCGAACCCATCCCGACTCACCATCGCCCGACGACCGCGTGGTCACCCCGTCAGGCCCGGTGCAACGCGGCGGCGACGAGCCCGCCGATCCCGCCGAAGACGACCGCATAGAGCGCGGCGATGGCCCCGAAGAGGAGCGGGTCGACGCCGACCGTGGCTCCACTGGCGTCGATGCTGGACACCCAGGCGATCACGACGGCGGCGAGCGCATACCCGATCGCGATCATCGCCCCCGTCCCCACCGACCGAAGCACGGAGGCCTCGGTCTTGGCCCGCGAGAGCTGGTAGCCGCCATACAGGAGCAAGATCGGCGGGACGATCCAGTAGAGGATCGGCGTCACCCAGCCGCCGGTGTCGCTGAGTTCGGTCACGATGTTGGCCGACCCGGTCACGTTCGCGGCGTCGACGTCGACGGCGACCTGGTGGGCGCCCGCGAACATCCACGAGATGAGCTTCGCGACGCCGACCAGCAACTCCTCGGTCGAGAACGCCTCCAGGGCCTGGCCGAGGCTCGTGCCGGTTGGCGCTCCGACCGCCTCGGCGAAGTTCTCGATGTCGCCACCGATCTCAAAGAGGAAGATCATCCCCACGAACAACCAGGCGGCGACGACGGTGACGACCCCCTCGAGGAGGCCGGCCGGCACGGCGAGCACGGCCCGGAGGGGCTCCCACGGGCTGTCGCTTTCCTCCTCTCGGGTCGTCGTCGGCTCGTCCTCGCGAGCGTGTGGCCTCGCGTCCGATTCGGTGGGCGCCGCGGCCGCCTCGCCGGCCGCACCAGCCGTGGTCGCCGCCCCCGCCGCCTGCTCGGTCGTCAGCGGCTCGTCCGCGCCCTCGAGGTCGGCTGATTCGGTCGCCTCGTCATCTGGCGTCGGCTCATGATCGTCTGCTTGGTCCGTGGGCTCCTCCGCCGGCTCCGAGTCATCCCCCTCGTCGGGTTGAGCGTCCGCTGGTTCGTCGCCGTCGGATTCCTCCTCCACGTCGTCCGAGGTGGATGACTCGAATCCGGTTGGTTCGTCGTCCGAATCCGCGTCCAAACCGGCGCCACCGTCCCCCGGTGTCCCCTCATCCGTCCCTTCTGATGCGTCGTCCGTGGTCGGTTCATCGGCCGTATCCGGCGGCTCGTCCTCACGTCCACCGTCGGGGATCAAGGGAGACCGGTCGTCGGTCGACCCCCGCTTCGGAAATCGCATGTCTACTGGCGAACACGAAAGAGGTTGCTGTAAATCTACCCTTCTTGATACCGGATGGCGTCGTCATGCTCCCGGTACGACCGACCGAAATCCTTTTTGGGCGGATTATCCCACGGTCGTAACGCTTGCCGCCTTAGCTCAGACTGGGAGAGCGCTCGACTGAAGATCGAGTCGTCCCCCGTTCAAATCGGGGAGGCGGCATGGATTCGTGGTCAATTGTCCGCCAGAGTTCGGTACCCATTTCGGCATCTCGGGCTGTGGCGACACCGCGACGGCTGGGTTGGCTGGCGGTTCCCGCATCCCCCGGCCGGAATCGCCCCTCGCCGTTCGACACTCGCCGACCCGTCAATCGAGGTCGGACCGCCGAAACACCCAATACCCGAGGATGACCGGGATGACCGCCCACAGGAGGAGCACGACCACGGCGAACCAGTCCTCGAGGTAGACCGGTACGTCGCCGCCGAGTCGTGTGGCGAGGTCGATGCGTTCGCCGATTCCCGAGGCAGGCACGTCCTCGACCGGCAGCTGTGGGACGGCGTTGACCGGTTCGTCGAGGAACATGGTGGCGAGGACGCGAAACGCCTCCAGGGGATTGAGCCGTTTCACCACGAAGTACCACTCCTCGGCCTGCAGCCCGGGTAACGACCCCGTCCGCAGGTAGTACACCCCCGCCGCGACCGGTTTCCAGAAGAAGACCATCGCCACGAAGGATCCGATCGTCACCGCCATGGACTGGCCTCTCGTTCGCGCGGCGGCGGAGCCGCCGACGGCGATGCCGGTGAACGCCACCCCGAGCAACAGGCTCGTGGCGACGAAGCCGGCGACGGCGGCGCTGCGTGGTGCGCCATAGAGGGCCACGACGAGCGCGCTGGCGACGGCGAAGCCGACCACGAGCGCCGTCCCTGTCACCATCAATCTACCCGCGAGCTTGCCGGTGACGACGTCCCGGCGGGTGAACGGATACGTGAGGAGGACCCGGATGCTCCCCGACCGCCGTTCCCCGACGACCGCCATGTACCCGGCGACCAGGGCGATGCCGGGGATGAACAGCTGTGTCAACATCGCCACACCCGACAGGGCCTTCTCCGGACCGACGTGTTCGGCGGTGGGAAACAGCTGTTCGGCCACCGGGAGCGACATCCCGAGGAAGGCGACGAAGACCGCGATGAGCCCCCAGAGCACCCGCGACCGCACGGCATCCTCGAAGTCCTTCCGGGCAACGTCGACCCACGTCGCCGTCATCCGACCACCTCGGCCGACCGGGACGTGTCGGAGGTAGCACCGCCCGATGCTTCGGTCGTGTACGCTCTGAAGACGTCTTCCAGGGAGGCGCCGTCCGAGCTGATGTCGAGGATGTCGACGTCCGCGGCGAGGAGCTCCGCCACGATGTGGGCCTTCATCTCCGGGGCGGCCACCTGTACTCGAAGCATCCCGCCATCCATCGTCGCCGATTCGACGCCGTCGAGGCGATCGAGGGCGACCGGTCGGTCGCCGGCGATGCGCAGGCGGAGCTCCGATTCCGTCGAGACGGTCCGACGCAGCCGGTCGACATCGTCGATCGCCACCAGCTCGCCCGCCTGCAGGATGCCGACCCGATCGCACACCGCCTCGACCTCACCGAGGATGTGACTCGAGAAGAAGACGGTCGTGCCCCGATCGGCCTCTTCACGGACGAGCGAGCGCATCTGGCGGATCCCGTGGGGATCGAGACCGGAGGACGGCTCGTCGAGGATCAACACCTCGGGGTCGCCGATCACGGCCATCGCGAGCGCCAGGCGCTGGCGCATCCCCGTCGAGTACGCCCCGACGCGTCGATTGGCGTCGCCCGTCGAGAGTCCCACCCGATCGAGCACCGCCTCGACGTCCGTCGCGGCCTCCGCCCACTCGCTGGCCAACTCGAGGTGCCGACGGCCCGTGAGCCGGTTGTAGAGGCCAAGCCCCTCCGGGAGCACGCCGATCTCGCGACGGATCGCCTCCGGCTGTTCTTGGACGTCCATGCCGAGGATGGTCGCACTCCCCGACGTGGGGCGCACGTGGTCCAACAGCATGTTGATCGTCGTCGATTTCCCCGCACCGTTCGGCCCGAGAAACCCGAAGATCTCACCGCTGTCCACGGCGAAGCTCAACTCGTCGACGGCGACGACATCGCCACCGTCGTACCGCTTGGTCAGGTCACGCGTCTCGATGACGTTCATGGTGCCTGCCTGAGGGCCACGGTGGCCATGCCGAGGAGCGTATCTCCCAAGGTGCTGGGGGGATTCAAACACCCGGGGCGACAGCCGGGTGCCGGCGGTCACCTGCTCCGGGGTCGATGCCCTACGCGGGGTCCAACGCGTCCGCCAACGCCCCAGCCAGCTGGAACCCGCGTTCGAAGGGAACGGCCATCGTCTCGGCGTCGTCGGCCTCGCTCGCCCAGCGCCGGTAGGCAGCCTCGTCGACGAAGGCGTTGATGTACGGACAGACGGCGGCATCTGCTCCGTCGAGCGGCCCGTTCTCCCGGTCCGGTCGTGCGCGACCGATTCCGAGCGACATGACGGCTCCGCTGGGGTCGACGGTCACGTGATCGGTTGACACCTCCGCCTCGATGACGGTCCCGCGTTCGGGACTGCGCGTGCGAACCGTGACGGTTCCAGGATGGTCGATGACGAACGGCAACAACACCGTGTCGAGGACGCACGCGAAGTGGTACGTTTCACCGTCGAGGCGGACCCGATGTGGCGCGTCGTCGGTCACACACAGCTGTTCGATCCCAACCTCGACGTCCGCCGCATCGAGTCGACGCGCGGTGAGATCGACCCACTCGCCGAGGGTCGCCGGCCGATGAGACAGTCCGAGGGCGACCTGGAACTGGTCGGCCACCGGACGAGGCATCCGTACGTCGTCGATCGTCGATCGGTGTGTGGTCATGCATAACACCGGGTGACGCTACGTCCCTCCGACGCGATGCTCTGATGGCCCACATGCGGGGCCGGTTTATGAGGGCGAAGGCAGCGGTGGATCGACCGCGAGGACGTTCGCTCAGCCAACCCGAACCGACCCTGACCCGGTGCCGCCGGCTCAGGGGTCCGACGAGAGGTGTTGTGAGAGCAGGTTCCGCTCCGCACGCTGGAGATGTTCGGCGACGGTCGAGGCATCGAGACCGAGCTCGTCGGCGACGTCTCGCGTGGAGACTCGTCGGGGGACGTCGTAATATCCCATGTCGAAGGCCCGGTGCACCACCTCGCGTTGGCGGTCGGTCAACGCCTCGAGCGGGTGATCCGACCCGCTGAAGTCGCCGATCTGCTTGAGGTCGGGTGCCACGCCGGCGGATCGGTACTCGCTGACGGTCCCACGGATGGCCCGCTGCGGGCCGACGAACGACATGGTGACCCCCTCGTCACCCAGGTCGGGATCGCAGGTCCCGACCAGGTCGTCCGCGTGGGAGGCGATCGCCTCTGACAGCGTCGGCGAGGTGAACGCGATGAGATACCGTTCCACATTGCCGGAGGCGTTCAGGGACTCGATGCGGTCGACGTAGTCGAGTTCGCGCAGGGCGGCGATGTCGATCGGCGAGTCGACCTCGACTTGGACGACGGCACCGTTGCCGTAACAGGCGAACTCCTCGAAGTCGCGCAGGCCGGCCGAGTGACAGATGCTCACGAGTTCGCCGATGCCGAGCGCCTCCAAGTCCTCGTCACCGATGTTGATGACCGCCTCTCGCATCGTGGAACACACTGGGACACGCGGCAGATAAAGGATTGTGCCCAATATGCTGGGATGTCCTCCGGTCGCTCGCCACCTCTGGAGCGAACCGTGTCGTTCCATACGCTCTCGGATGGCCGTCTCCCTCCCCACGCGGTGGCAACCGCATCATTGAATCGTGTCCCCGCGTATTCGGAGGCATGCAACGACTCTCCCGACGGCAGTATCTGGGGGCCATGGCGGCGACGGGCGTTGGCCTGGTCGCCGGCTGTCTCGGCGATGACTCGGGTGGCGGCGACACGGTCGACGACCTCCCCATTCCCACCCTCGGGGACGACGACGCCCCCGTGACCATGACCGTCTACGAGGACTTCGCCTGCCCCCACTGTCAGACCTTCGAACGCGACATCTTCCCCGACATCTACAGCCAGTACATCGAACCCGGTGACGTGAGATTCCGCCGCCGCGACTTTCCCATCCCGGTGAGCAACTGGTCGTACCCCATTGCCAGCGGAATGCGCGCGATCCAGGATGGCGCGGATGATGCGGCCTTCTTCGACGCGGTCGAGGTCATCTACACCCATCAGGATTCATACAGCTTTGGCGTGGTCGAGAACGTCGGTGACGAGGTGGCGGACCTGGGTTCGGAGGCCCGATCCGCGGCGGAGGACGAGACCTACCGCCCCGTGGTCGAGGATGACCGCAGTGCGGGACAGGACGCGGGGATCGAGGGGACGCCGGGCGTCCTCGTCGAGGGTACCGTGCTCGGATCGTACGACTTCAACACCATCGCGTCGGCCATCGATGGCCAGCTGTGATCGGCCTCACCGGTCGACGATCCAGACCATTTCCTGGTCGGCCGACTCCAGTTCGTCGCCGGAGAACCCGCCGTGGACCATCCAGTCCGACCAGCCGGTGGCCTCGAGCAACAACTCGAACTGCCGCTTCGAGATGAGCGCCAGTTCGAAGGAGGCCTCGCGGACGACGTCGCCGTTGCGTGTGACCCGCCGTGTCGAGGCGATGATCTGCTCGACCTCGTCGATGAAGTCCGTCACATCGGTCACCTGGTAGGTGGCCCCCTCGTGGTGGAAGGTCCAGGTGTCGGGCTGGCCGTAGTTCTCGCAGATGTAGTCGAAATCCGGGGTGAAGAAGTTGAGCGCGAGCCGGCCGTCCGGGGCGAGTGCGTCCTGAAACCGCTTGAGGGCGGCGAGTTGGTCCTCCAGCCGGACGTTGTGCAAGAACGTGCGAAAGGGGACGATCACCAGGTCGTACTCCCGGGGTGCCTCGAACTCGCGCATGTCATCGCGCCAGACGAAGGGATCCAGCTCCTCCTCGTGGGCCTTGGTCTCGAGCACGTCGAGCATCCGCGAGGAGACGTCGAACCCGTCCGCGTCGACCCCTGCCCGGAGGAGGTCGAGGTAGATCCGACCCGTGCCACAGCCGACCTCGAGCACGGGTCCCGCTGACTCCATGGCCAGTTCGCGATAGAAGCTCTCGTCGCCCACGCCGCGATTGCGATGGGCGGGATCGTAGAGCTCGGCCAGCTCGTCGAAGAAATCCTCGGCCGGATGTTCCATGCGGTCGCTTCGGATGAGCGGGGAAAACGGTTATCGTTCAGCCCCGTCGAGCGCGGTTCGCCCAGCGGGCCGTGCGGTGCGTCCTCCCGTCTCGGCGGTCCCGGTCGCCCGGGGCCAGCCGTGGTCACGACCGGTCAGGCCGCGAGCGCCTCGGGATCGACCCGACCGTAGCGCACGATCGCCTCGGCGTGATCTGCAACCATCGGGTCGCCGTCGACGATCCCTCGCGTCTCGGATCGGAACTGGCGATCCACGAACCGGCGGGCGACCAGCGCCAGGCGCGCATCGTCCGTGTGTGCCAACCGGTCGGCCGCCTCGTCGAGCAACACGGCGGCCGTGACCACGTCGAACACGAGGTGGGTGAGTCGCTTGCCGACGCGTTCTGCCTGGGCACGATCGGCCCCGGCGAGGTGCACCACGGCGCGCTCGAGGTCGTCTCGCCCATCGCGGACCGTCGCTCGCTCGTCGGCGAGGTGGGGATGGTCGGCTCCGTCCAGATGGCGGTCGATCTCAGCCAGCAGGGGCCCGCTGGCGTCCGCCGTCGCGAGCGCCCGCAAGAGGTCCAACGAGAGGACGTTCTCGGTGCCCTCCCAGATGGGGAGCACCTGCGCGTCCCGGAGCAGCCGATGGGTGACGAAATCGGCGACGTAGCCGTTGCCGCCTTGGATCTCCATCGCGTAGGAGGCCATCTCGACGGCCATCCGTCCGGTGCGCGCCTTGGCGACCGGGACCAACGTCCGCATGAGTGGATACGTGCGGCCGGGATCTTCGCCGCGTCGTCTGGCCGTCTCGCGGTCGGAGAAATGCCTGACCGCCTCGAAGGTGAACGCGGTGGCGGCCTCGTGGTCGACGGTCAGGTCCACGAGATCGACGCGCATCAGCGGGTGGCGATCGAGGCGGCGGCCGAAGGTGGTGCGGTTGGCCGCCTTGACGACGCTCTCGAGCCTGGCCCGTCCCATCAGGCCACACGCGGCGACGGCATTGGAGAGCCGTTCGAGGTTGAGCATCTCCGCCAGCTGTTTGAACCCTCGATCAACGTCGCCTACGAGACGAGCCTCGGCACCCTCGAGTTCGACCTCGCCGGTCGGCACGGAGATCGTCCCGAGCTTGTCCTTCAGCCGGCGGTAGCGTTGGTGATTGAGCTGCCCATCGTCGAGCGTATGGGGCACGAGAAACAGGGCGAGTCCCGCGGTGCCGTTTGGGGCACCCTCGGGTCGCGCCAAGGCGAGGGTCGCCTCGGCGTCGAGGTTCGAGCAAAACCATTTCTCACCCTCGAGGTGCCACGTGCCGTCGTGGCGGCTGGCGACGGTCTCGGTCGCCCCGACGTCGCTGCCACCCTGTCGCTCGGTGAGGAACATCGCCCCCTGGACGTGCTCCTCGAAGCGTCGTGTCGTGAGTGCCTCGTAATACGGTGCGAGGGGGCCGCCGTCGACGTCGGCGAAGCGTTCGAGGACGAGGGCCACGCCCGCGGACATCGCGACGGGACAGTCCAGGCCGACGTCGGCGTAGGACAACAGATACTGCATGGCGAGGTTGTGCGCGAGCGGGAGGGGCCGGTCGCGGTCCGGGGGCGGCCGAAAGCTGTCGGCGACGATGCCCGCCTCCCAGACCAGGCGCTCGTTCTCCCGGTGGGCCGGATGGTAGGTGACCTGGTTGGCGAGGTCGCCTTCGGCATCGAACGTCCGAAGCGTCGGTCCGTGCTGGTCGACGCGATCCGCGTTGTCGGCGATGGTGTGGCCGACCACCTCGCCGAACGCGTCCAGTTGGTCCCGGGCCCATGCGTGGTCGGTCGACGGATAGATCCGATCGACCTCGCGCTGGAACGTTCGGTCGAGTTCGAAGTAGTTGCAGTGGCGGCCGGAGGCGAGGTGCTCGACCTCGATGGGAGCGGACATGGGCGCGTTCGTGGCTCATCGGGCGGGCCCATAAGCCGTTCCCGTCCACCCACAACCCTCGCGGTGGGCGGTCACGCGTGGGGTGATTCTGCACATGCGCGAGATGCATATCCACTCCCGGGATATTATCATCTAATCGAAACGAATGTCATCTTCGCGACCGTCTTGTCCACCATGGACACGACCGATCCCGGGGGGTTTGCGACACGGGCGATTCACGCCGGAGAGGACGCGTACCGCGCAGAGAGTCGTGGTGACGTGGTGGCACCGATCCACCTCTCATCGACCTACAAGCTCGACGAAGTCCCGACCGAGACCGAGATCGGCGACCTCGACCCCGGCAAGGGCGAGTATCTCTACGCACGCCTTGGCAATCGCACCCGCCAGACCCTCGAGGAGCGCCTCGCGAGCCTGATGGGAGCCGACCACGCCTTTGCCGTCTCCTCCGGGAGCGCGGCCGTCTCCTCGACCGTGCTTGCGACGGTGCGTCCGGGGGAGTCGATCGTCGCCTTCGACGACCTCTACGGGGGTTCACAGAAGATCCTCGACCAGCTCGTCGACGAGCGCCTCGGGGTCGAGGTCCGCTACGTCGACGCCCGAGAGACGGCCGCCGTCGCGGCGGCCGTCACTGACGACACGTCGTTGGTGCTCATGGAGTCCCCCACGAACCCCCTGTTGCGTCTTTGTGATATCGAGGCCATCGCCACGGTCGCCCACGAGGCGGACGCCACCTTCGCGGTCGACAACACCTTCGCGACACCATACCTCCAACGGCCGCTCGAACTGGGGGCAGACATCGTGATCCACTCGACGACGAAGTACCTCAACGGCCACAGCGACGGCGTCGGCGGGGCGATCGCCACCGATCGGGACGGGTTGGCGGAGGCCCTCGCCTACCACCAACGCATCGCGGGCGGCAACGGGATGGCCCCCATGGACGCCTACCTCGTGCTCCGGGGCTTGAAGACGCTCCCGGCGCGCATGGAGCGCCACGAGGCGAACGCCACCGCGATCGCCGAGTGGCTCGTCGAGCACGACCGGGTGGCGGCGGTCCAGTATCCCGGCCTGGCCGACCACCCCCAACACGACCTGGCCGACCGCCAGATGGCCGGCTTCGGCGGGGTCGTCTCGTTTGAGCTCGAGGGCTCCCTCGAGCAGGCCACCGCGTTCGTCGAGGCCCTCGAGACGTTCACGCTCGCCGTCAGCCTCGGCGGCGTCGAGAGTCTCGTCGAGCTGCCAGCCGCCATGACGCATGACGCCATCGATCCCGAAACCCGCCGCGAACACGGTATCGCCGACACGCTCGTCCGGGCGTCGGTCGGCATCGAGGACCGTGACGACCTCGTGGCGGACCTGGAGCGCGGATTCGCCGCCGCCTTCGGGGATAACGCCTAATTCCCCCGGCTTTGAACCGGTCGTCATGGCGGCGTACCTCGGGCTGGATTGGACCGACAACGGCTGGTTGGGTGTCGCCCTCTCCGCGGAGGGTGGGTACGACGTCGACCTCTATCCCTCCGTTGCCTCGGCCTGGCGGGCCCACAACGGGGCCAGGCGGGTGTTGATCGACGTCCCCATCGGATTGGTCGACGATGCCCGCCGCCGGTGTGAGGTCGTGGCCGCCAGGTACCTCGCTCCCGAGCGCCACCACAGCATCTTCTGGACACCCGTCCGTGACGCCGTCTTCAGCCGGACACTCGAGGCGGCCAAACGGATCAACCGCCGCGCCATCGGCCAGAGCGTCCAGAACCAGGCCTGGCGGCTGTGCCCGCGGATCCGCGAGGTGGACGACTTCATCGCGCTGTTTCCGGAAACCGCCGCGGAGACCTTCCGGGAGTCCCATCCCGAGGTGTGTTACTGGGCGTTCAACGACGGCCGGCCGCTGACTGCGTCCAAACACACCGACGCCGGTCTCACACGCCGGCTCGAACTCGTCGACGAGCGCCACGACCTGGCCGAGGAGATCTACCACGACGCGGTCGAGACGTTCATCGAGCCGCCACCCCACGCCCGGCGGCTGGGATCGGATGGCCGCGCCGACGTCCTGGATGCGCTCGCCCTGGCCATCACGGCGGCCACCTCGACTCGGGAACTGCGTCGCATCCCGTCGGATCCCCAACGCGACGAACGCGACGGCTACACGCTGCCCGTGGAGATGGTCCTCCCGGCCGTCCCCCGGCGGGCCGAGCAGGTGTCGCTCGATGCGCTCCCCGATCGCGACCGGACTTAAGCCTGCGGCCCTTCACGTCGCGCCATGCACGAGCTGTTCGCCAGGGCCCTTCGCGGCGAGACCACCGAGCGGCCGCCGGTGTGGCTGATGCGACAGGCCGGCCGATACCTCCCCCGATATCGCGAGATCCGGTCAGAGCATACCTTTCGAGAGGCCGTTGCGACGCCGGAGCTCGCGGAGGAGATCAGCCTGTTGCCGTACGAACGATTCGGCGTCGACGGGGTGGTCATGTTCGCCGACATCCTCGAGATCCTGACGCCGTTGGGTATCGACTATCGGATCGAATCGGGCGTCGGCCCCGTCATCGACGACCCGGTCGAGGATCGCGACGCGGTTCCCACGGAGGTGGCGCCGGTGGCCGAGCGCCTCGACCACGTGGGCGAGCTCCTCGGGCGCCTCCGGAGGACCCTCGGCGACGAGGCCACCACGATCGGCTTCGCCGGCGGGCCGTTCACCGTCGCCTCGTACCTGGTCGCCGGGGAGCCGACCCGGTCGCATCGACCCGTTCGCCGGCTGCGCGTGGCCGACCCCGAGGCGTGGACGGCCCTGCTGGACGTGTTGACCGAGGCGACCATCGAGTACGTCCAGTATCAGGCCGACGCCGGCGCCGAGGTGCTCCAGCTCTTCGAGACGTATGCGGGGCAGCTGTCACCGCGTGCCTACCGTGAGGACCTCCTCGATCGCCACCGGGCGATCATCGACGCGGTCGACGTCCCTACGATCGTCTTCGCCAGGGGGATGGGCGGCCACCTCGAGGATCTCGCCGCAACGGGCGCGACGGCCGTCTCGCTGGACTGGACCGTCGAGCTTCCCACGGCCCGTGAGGCGCTCGGGCCGGCCGTACCCGTCCAGGGGAACCTCGACCCGGCCGAGCTCCTCGGGCCTCGCGAGCGGGTGTCGGCCGTGACGACCGAGCTGATCGAGGCCGGCCAGCGGCGAGGCCACATCCTCAACCTCGGCCACGGCGTGTTGCGCTCGACGCCGCCGGAGAACGTCGAGGCGTTCGTCGCGGCTGCCCACGCGGCAGGGCCGTGACCGGGCTCAGGAGGAGGCGGGGCCACACAGACAGCGGGTGCCCGCGACGTCCGCACACCGACAGGCTCGAAGGCCGAAGGCCGCATCGTCGACGCCGGCGACCGCGGGCTCGACCAGGTCGGCGAGGACCCGCGCCAGTTCCGGGTCGTCGTGGGGGACGGTGACGCGGTCGAACCCGAGGCCGGCCGCCGCGGCGGCCTCGGCGAGTTCGACGTCCAGTTCGAACCGGGTTTCGGACTGTTCGTGGATGAAGCTCACCGGCTCGACGACGACGTGGTCGGCGTCAGTTTCGGCGAGGACGTCCTCGACCTCCGGCTCGGTCCACTCGACCCCGCGGCTCTCGTGGTTCTGGTAGCCGAGGTGGTACGTCTCGACGTCGAGCAGCCCGGCCTGGACGGCGCAGTGTTCTCGGACGTAGTCGTCGTAGCGACTCCCCGCCTCCAGGTACGAGACGGGCGTGCCGTGTGCGGAAAAGACGAGCCGCGTCGAGCCATCGAGGGCGAGGTCGTTGGCCGAGAGATGGCGGCGCACGTTGTCCGCACGCAATCGCTGGTAGCGAGGGTGTCGATGCCAGCCGGCGATCGGCGTCAGGGATGGCTGCCAGTCCTCTCGTGTCCCGATCGATCGTTCGACGGCCCCCAGCGCCTTGACCGTCGTCGAGGGGCCACACAGCGGGTACATCGGCAACGCGACCACGTGGTCGTAGCCCTCGTCTGCGAGGCGGTCGAGTGCGGCCGGAACGTCCGGTCGGTGGTACTGCGTCGCCACCGCGACGGGCACCGCGTGGCCCCTGGCCTCGAGCTCCGCCTCGAGCCGGGTGGCGTGACCCCGGAGGTGGTCCATCAACGGCGAGCCGCCGATCGCCTCGTACTCCTCGAGGAGCCCCGGGAGTCGCTCCTCGGCGAGCTCGGTCGCGCGACGACGGGCGGCGGGTGCCGGCATGTCACCCTCGATCGCCATGTTCTCGAAAAAGATCCCCTCCAGATACTCACTGACCTCCTCCGGGTCCGGCGATGCCGGCTCACCGAAGCCGATGGCGAGGACGCACGTGTCCATGGCTGATCTACGGATGCCCAGGTGGTGAACTTGGCGACTGCCGATGGATCCCTCGCCGAACCGTGGTCCGACACCACGGCCCGGGCGAGTGGCGACGCTCCATCGGCCGCGACGTGTCGGTGCATGCCAACAATATTATTATAGATAGTACCGTCACGTTCAAACGGAGATTCAAATGCCGGAGTGCCAGAACTGTGGCTCGTTTGTAACTGAAGCGTACGCCCGGGTCTTCACCCCACCCGGGATGGATAATCCTCGTGTCTGTCCGGCATGCGAGGACAAGATTCGTGATGGCGGCGACGTTCGCGAGGCGCGGTCCCCGCGGAACAACTGATTTTCGGGGGATTTGGCCCCGCCGGGCCAAGTCGCGGAACTTATGGGTGAACATCACCTGAAGAAGGATATGACTGAGACGACCCCGGTCACGCGGCTCTTCGGTGGCCCGGGCAGCGGGAAGACGACGGCCCTCCTCGACCAGGTCGAAACCCGCTTCGAGGAGGATCCGTCGGTCGAGGTGAACGACATCCTCGTCGTTTCCTACACGCGGGCGGCGGCGAACGAGGTTCGTGAGCGCTTGGCCGAACGGCTCGACGTCTCCCCGCGGACGTTGGAGGGCAACGTCCAGACGATGCACGCCAAGGCGTACGGTCTGCTTGACCTCTCGCGATCGGACGTGGTCAGTGACGACGACAAGAAGGCTTTCTGTGAGGACTACGGGCTGGATTACGAGGACGAGTACGAGGGGTCGCTTCGGCGGACGGCACGGTCGACCACGATCGGCAACAAGGTCATCTCGACGAGCCAGTGGCTCCAGCGGACCTGCCGGGACGTCGCGGACTGGTACGACGTGCCGTTTCACTGGAACGTCGACCGGGTTCGTCTCCCCCCCGAGATCGACCCCCACGCGCTCGACGGGAACAAGTACACGCCGACCTGGTCGAGCGACGACGACCGCATCGACATCCCGGAGGCGATTCGCGCCTGGCGGGCGTACAAGGGCGAACACGACCTGATCGGGTTTGCCGACATGCTCGAACGCGTCCGGGATCGCTCGCTGGTACCCTCGGCGGATTACCTCTTTATCGACGAGTTTCAGGACATCACGCTGTTGCAGTACCAGGTCTACGAGGAGTGGAAGCCCCACATGGACCACGTCGTCATCGCCGGCGACGACGACCAGGTGGTCTACGCCTGGCAGGGGGCGGACCCGAACCTTCTGCTCGACGAGACTGGCGACGACGTGATCCTCGACAACTCCTACCGACTACCGCTTCGCATCCTGCAGACCTGCCAGCGCGCCATTCGCCACATCGACAAGCGCCAGTCGAAAAACCTCAAGCCACGCACCGAGGGTGGCACCGTCGAGACGCACGAGCGCCCGACGATGCTGACGCTCGTCCGGGACATCAAGCGCGTCGTCGAGGAGGACGACGGCTCGGTCATGGTCCTGTTTCGCGCCCGGTACCAGATGTTCGAGTTCCTCGAGGAGTTCATCGACGAGGGCATCCGGTTTCAGGCGCTCACCGACCAGCGGATGTGGACGCCGCGGTTGCAGGACTTCGCGACCGCCGTGGCCGCCATCGAGGACGGCGATCCGATCAACCTCCGCCAGGCCCAGCGCCTCGCCGAGATGCTCGCGGATTCGGCCTTCGGGACGAACGATCGCGGCGATTTCTACGATACCATCGACGAGATCGAAGCCGAGGCACCCGAGGAGGCCGACGACGTCGACATCGAGGTGGCCGACGACGTGGTCACGGACCTCGTGCCGTTCATGCCGGGGCGACGGTCGGCTTCGGAGATGGTCCGCCACATCAACAGCTATCAGACGCGGGGCCTGGCGGCCCACTTCCAATCGGACACGTATCAGGACGTCCCTCCGGACCGCGTCCGCGTCGGCACGATCCACAGCGCGAAGGGGCGCGAGGCCGACCACGTCTACCTCGCCACCGACCTCACGGAGAAGGTGGTCGAGCAGATGGCGGCCTCCGTGGCGGACCCGACCGACGTGTCCGGAACCGAGGAGTTCACCAAGGACGCCGATCCGGTGCCGATCCTCACCGACAACGAACGCCGGGTATTCTACGTGGGCATGAGCCGCGCCCGAGAGCGCCTGGTCCTCCTCGAGGATCTCGTCTCCGGGGCACCAACGCTCCCCATCGACGTCATCCTGTGCAACCGGCCGACCGACACCCCACACCAGGAGCTCCTCGACGAGACCTGGCAGGCGGTCGGCGCCGACTAACCGGCAACCCTTTTCGTCCGCTGGCCCCGAGGTGTCGCCATGTTCACCGGGATCGTCGAGGGGATCGGCCGGGTCGTCGACCGGTCGCGCGCGTCGGAGGCGGTGCGGCTCACGGTCGAGACCGACCTGGCGGCGTCGATCGCCCCCGGCGACAGCCTGGCCGTCAGCGGGGTCTGTCTCACGGCCGAGACCGTCGATCCGCCCACGCTCGACGTGTTCCTCGCCGAGGAAACGCGAGCACGCACCTACCTCGGGACCCTCGCGGTCGACGATCGGGTAAACCTCGAGCGGCCGCTGCCCGCCGATGGCCGGTTCGATGGCCATCTCGTCCAGGGCCACGTCGACGCCACGGCGGCGGTCCGTGACCGGTGGGCCGTCGGCGAGGACTGGCGATTCGCGATCGACCTCCCGGCCGATCTCGCCCCGTACGTCGTCGAGAAGGGCTCGATCGCCGTCGACGGCATCAGCCTCACGATCGCGTCGCTCGAGCCGGACCACTTCGAGGTGGCCCTCATCCCCGAAACCCTCGAACGGACCACCATCGATACCACGGCCGCGGGCGATCCGGTCCACCTCGAGGTCGACGTCATCGCCAGGTACGTCGAGCGCCTCCTCGAGACGAACGCCCTCAAGTCCGAGCGGGCTAGCGCCCGTCAAACTCCGTGAGCGTCGGACGTGGCGCGTCGGGGCCGTCGCCGCGAGTGGCCCGATAGGCGCGGCGATACCGCGCGAGCTTGCGATACAGGTAGTAGCCGGCCAGGCCGTCGTAGACGACGATGTACGCCAGCAGTGCGACGATGAACGGAAGGTCGGTCATGACGGCGATGACGCCGGGGACGACGCCGACCGTCAGATTGTACGTCGCGTGGATGACGGCCGCGACGCCAAGGCCCTTGATGACGAGGGGGCCGGCATACCGGGGGTTGAACTTCGCGAGACCGAGGTGGTAGCCGGCGATGGCGGAGTAGATCACGTGACCGGGGCCGACCAGCGCGCGGACCGCGGCGGTATCGCCTATCGCCGCGACGATGGGGAGGTGTCCCCAGGCGTCGAGCGCCTGGGTGATGTAGAGGGCGTTTTCGATCGTCGCAAAGCCCAACCCGGCGACCGCTCCGTAGACGGCACCGTCGATCACGGCGTCGAACTGTCCACTGCGAAAGGCGTGCAGGCGGACGGCCAGCAGTTTGACGCCCTCCTCGACCGGCCCGACGACGAGGTACAGAAACACCACGGTCGAGGCGACCGGGACGACGCCGAGGAGCGACGCGCCGATGCCGTTCAACACCCCCGCGAACGTGGCGAACAAGACGCCGAGGATGAACGTCGCGACGACCAGAGCGAGGGGTTCATTCGCGCCGACGTCCGCCTTGAACACGAACGTGGCCAGCGCGAGGGCGGGGACGATCGACAGCGCCACGATGGAAAAAACCGCCAGGTCGCCGACCGCGCTCAACCCGGTGACCAGCGTGATGAACCCGAGGATGACCAGGCTGACGAGCACCAACAGCCACCGGAAGCCGGTTCGAAGGGCGCCGTGGGCCCACACGGCGAACCGATCGAGCACGTGGTCGGGCTCCCAGCGAACCACGTCATCGAGCGTCTCGTCGTCGGCCGATCGATCGCCCATGGCGTCGCCACCACGTTGAGGTCGCTAAACGATGGTGCCCCGGACCTACGCGCCGGGGGCGTCGTCGGGGGCGTCCTCGACCGCGCGCTTCATCGACTCACGCCGTGATTTGGCGTCCCGACCGGTGACCTCCTTGAGGAAGTCGTTCTTCGCGTCGACGGCCTCCTCTGCGGCGTCGATGTCACCCGACGCGACGAGCTTGGCTGGATCGCGCTCCTCGAAGTGGACCGCGAGACGATCCTTGCGGCTATCGTACCGCTTGGCACCGGCGACGATCCGCTCGAAGGTGGGGTTGTCCGGCTCTTCGACGACGTGGAGGTTCTGCCCATCGTACTCCTCCGTGCCCGTCACCGGGCCGAAGTACTCCTCGATGACCGCGACCAGATCCGGCGCTCGCTCATCGAGCGTCTCTCCGCGGCGCATGTCGTACTCGCGCATTTGGGGGACCGAGGGGACTGGTGGGTTTACCTGTTTCGCGTCGGTGCAACTACGCGTCTCGGCGCTCGAGGTAGTCGTCGCGACAGCTCGGACAGATGTCACCCGCCCGGAGCGAGGTGGCTCCTGCGCGTTCGGTGTACCCGCAGGCGGGACACGCGAACGACCCTCGGCCGTCCTCGGCCGGGTCGGTCGTCGACTCCGTCGCGGGCCCCTCGTCGTCGGGTGCATCCGACCCCTCGATGATGCTGCTCGGATCGGCGTCGTCGGGGTCCATCGTCCCGTCGTCGACGTCGGTGAGGTCGATGTCTGAGGGGACGTCCCCGGTCGGTTCCTCAGAGGGCGCCTCGATGATGTCGTCATCGAGCTCGTCGTCGGGCGTCTCCGACTGGTCGTCGGGATCGGGGAGCTCCCCCTGTAAGATCTCGACGTCCTCGTCCTCGGCGTCCTCGTGTGTCTCGCCGCCGTCGGCCATGGTCTGGATGCGGGTGTTCTCGCTCACGAGCTCGCGGGTTCCACACCGTTGACAGGCCCGATACGTCCGCACCGTGACGACCGCCTCGTCCTCGCGTTTCTCGCGGTGGTGGGTCCGATCGCCGTCGGCGAAGTCGTGGCCAAGCACGGAGCATCGCAGATCCATTGCATCACCGTACCGCCCCGCTCGCCTAAAGGCTATGGCCCGCGGCGGGGAAACGGTATAAACCAGCCGACCGGACCAACGCGTATGGCTCGGGGGCCGATTGAGGAGAAACCAGACGTGGCCGTCCTCGAGGCCCTGCGTAACCGTGCCGAGGAGGGGATGACGATCTTCGAGCTGCGCAACCGGGTGGCGGCCGACATCGACACCATCGAACGCGCGCTCGAGCGGTGCAAGCAGCGCGGGCTGATCGAGACCGACGTCGATGGCGACCGCCTGATCATCCGCCCCACCGATGCCGGCATCGACGCGGTGACCGAGGCGTCCGAATCGGGTCTCGTCGACCGGATTCGTGACCGGCTTGACCTGTGATTGCCGAGAGGGACAATCGTGAGCACGCTCTTTGAGGTGGCGGATCGGTTGGCGGCAACGTACACGACGGTCGCCGGCCACCGCCTCCCGGCGCGCTTCGCGAGGCCGGATCGTACCCGCCGTGCGGTCCGAACCGGCGTGGGCATCACCATCCATCCGTGGGGCGTCCTCGAGGTGGCCGGCGACGACCGCCGGCCGTTCCTCGAGGACACCCTCACGTGTCGTCTCCCCGAGGCCGAGGGTGCGGTGACCTACGGCTATCTGCTCGATCCGGACGGCCAGATCGAGGCGGACCTCTACGTCGCCGAGACGGGCGAGCGCTACCTCTGTCTCACCGGCCCCGGGACGGCGGCCAGCCTCGCGGAGACGCTTGGCTCGCGGACGTTCATCCAGGAGGTCACCGTCACCGACCGCACGCCCGAGCATGCCGTCATCGGGGTACACGGCCCGACCATCCGCGACAAGCTCGCAAGCGTCCGCCGCGGCGGGTCCCTTCCGGACGACCGGCTCGACCTGTCGCGGTTGCGACTGCGCGAGACCGGCGTCACTGCCGTCGCGCTGGATGCCCCCATCGGCGAGCCGGGGGCGGCGGTCATCGCTCGCGACCCCGAGGCCGGCGGTGTGCTCGACGCGTTGGTCAGCCTCGGCTCGCCGGCGGTCCCGTTCGGCTACGAGACCTGGTTGGCGTTGACCCTCGAGGCGGGGACGCCGCTTCTCGAGACGGAACTCGCGGGCCGACAGGCGAACGTCTGTGGACAGATCGGTGAGGCGGTCGATCTGACCAAGGGCTGTTTCGTCGGGCAGGAGGTGGTCGCCCGGGTGGCGAACCTCGCCGAGCCACGGGCCCGGCTCGTCGGCTTGCACCTCGACGGGCACTGCGAGGCGCCCGCCGCGCTCTACGCGGCGGACGAGGCGGTTGGCGAGGTGACGCGGGTTGCCACCGGTTCGGACCGCGACCGCACCCTGGCGTTCGGGGTCGTCTCGACCGATGCGATCGAGGCGGCCCTGACCGTCGAAGGGGACGGCCCAGCCGCGCGTGTCGCCGACCTACCGTTCGTCGAGGGGTCGGCGACGTCCGGCCGGATCCCCCGGTATCGAGACCGACCCACGGAACCGACCGCCGAGTGATCCGTTGGTGGTGGTCGGGCGGCATCCGCGGCGCCGAAGCACCCGGTCCGGGTCCTTCACCACCGTTCGACGGGCACACCTCGCCGATCGCGTGTGACCGATCACCGCACCTCGGAGCGGCCGTCCCCCCGGGAAACCATCGCCCGGAGCTGGTCGGTGGAGAACAGCGAGCTGGGTCGGTCCATGTGCACGCCGATCCGGCCCGAGAACGCCCGTAACCCGAGGCGCTTGACCGGGTTCGGCAACGAATACGCCCGCCGAATCCATTTCCCGAGCGTGATGTCCCTGGCGAGGTCGGCCCGCCAGGCGCGATCGTACGCCGCCACGGTGGCCGGGTCGCCCGGATCGACCGTCGCGGCGGCGTGGTCGGCCGCCCGCATTCCATAGAGGATGCCGCCGCCGGTGAACGGCTTGGTCTGGGCGGCGGCGTCACCCACGAGGAACACCCGGTCACTCGCCACGCGTGCCGGTGGCCCCACCGGGATCAGCCCGGAGCACCGTCGGACGAGCTCGACGCCGTAGCCCTCGGCCAGTCGGTCGAGCCGGTCGCTCGCGTCGATCGACCCGGGCGTGGCGGCGAGCCCGTATTCCACGCCGGCGTCACCGCGGGGGATGCGCCAGGCGAAGAAGCGGTCGACGGTCAGATGCACGTCGACGAAGTCGCCGGCATCGGTCTCGTCGCTGAAGCCGAGCACGCCGTGTAGCGTCTCCTCGGGATCGTCCAGGTCAACCGCCCGTCGCACGCGGGAGGTGGGCCCGTCACAGCCGGCCACCACCCGACCGGCCACCTCGACGGTGTCGTCCGCCGTGTTCGCCGTCACGACCGCCCGGTCGGCCTCGACGCGCACGTCGCTCACGGCGTGGCCGGTGCGGAGCTCGGCGCCCGCTTGCTCGGCGGTCGCGGCCAGGGTTCGGTCCAGCTCGACCCGGTCGATGACGTTCGAGACCGGCTCGTCCTTGTAGAACGGATACGCCGGACTGTCCGGACCGCCGAGGTGGAACCGTGCCCCGTACACCTCGTTTTGGAGCAGGTCGTCGCGCGCCTCGTCCGGGACGTACGACCAGATGTCGGTGCTGACGTGGCCCGAGCACGCCAGGGGCGGCCCCGGCTCGCCCCGTTCGAGCATGACGACGTCGTGGCCCTGTTCGGCGAATTGCCGGGCCAGCCGGGAGCCCGGCGGTCCCGCGCCCACCACGATGACGTCGTACATGTCCGGAGCGACTCGCCGGCCGGGCAAAGGCCTTACTCGTCGGCCGTGACGCGACACTCGATCCCGTCCGGATCCCGGATCACCAGTTGGTCACCCTCGCGTTCGACCGTCCACGGCGACGAGCGCACGCGATCGGCGACCTCGTCGAGCGTCGATGACTCCGGCACGACCACGTGAAACCGTATCAAGCCCCGTCCGCTCGCGGGCTCGGTGCGGCCGTTCCACGTGTTCAGGCCGAGGTGGTGGTGATAGCCGCCCGCGGAGAGGAACCCCGCGCCGGGCGCGCGAAAGGTGGTGTCGAAGCCGAGGTGGTCGCCGTAACAGGACAGTGCCGCCTCGAGGTCGGTCACCTCGAGATGGACGTGGCCCACGTCGGTCCCCGGGGGGAGGCCGGTGTCGCCATCGGTGACGGTACCCGCGAGCGCGTCGAGATCCAACGGCCAGGTGACGAGCCGGATGCCACCATCGGCGGTGTGCTCCCACTGCTCCCGGGGGCGATCGTGGTAGATCTCGAGGCCGTTGCCCTCGGGGTCGCGCGTGTACAGGGCCTCCGAGACCTGATGGTCGGACGCCCCGGTCAGCGACCCGGCCTCACGGAGACGAATGGCCGCCCGAGCGAGGGCCGCTCGCTCAGGGACGCGCAGGGCCACGTGAAACAGCCCGGCCGCGCTGGCGGATCGTGTCGGCGCATCGGGCTCCTCACGCAGGCGAAGGAGCCTCGTCGCGCCGACGCCCAGGTCGGCGTGAACCGGCCCGCGTTCGATCACCTCGAGCCCGACGACGTCGGTATAAAACGAGAGCACTGCGTCGTGAGCCGCCACGGACAGGTCGACCCGACCCATGTGGGTGGTCGCCGGCAACTCGGCCATGGCCGTGCTTCGACCGCCTCGCCCTTGGCTGTGACCCCGATCACGCGGCGGCTGACTCGACCAGGAGGGCCTGGTGGGGCCGTTCGGCGACCGATACGGGGACCGGCTGCCAGCTCGCACCACCGTCGTCGGAGATGGCGACTCCGCGGTCGGTGACCCCCGCCAGCATGGTTGCCCCGGCGGCGAAGATCGCCCGATAACAGCCCCCGTCGGGGGAGATCACGGGATCGTCGATCCGCGTCCACGGCTCACCCGGCGCGCGTCGCCGATAGCTCACCGCCCGGCCCTGCCGGTGGGCGCCGCTGGCCCCGCTGGCGGCCGAGACGACGACCGCCGCGGGATCGGTCGGATCGACGGCCAACCCCCAGACGTAGCGGTGCTCGAGGCCCGCCTGCGGGTGGTCCCAGGTCTGGCCCCAATCGTCCGATTGGGCGAACCCGTCGCCCGCGGCGGCGTAGACCCGACCGGGCGTGTCGGCGTGCGTCGCCAGCGTGTGGTTGTCGAGCCGGCTCCCGGTCGGGCGGTCCACCCAGCTCTCGCCGCCGTCGGCGGAGACCAGCAGGGCCCCCGCCTCGATGCCGACGTAGAGGCGCTCGGGGTCGTTCGGGTCGACCTCGATCCACCGGACGTGGTGCGTCTCGGGCCGGGGCGGGAACGACCACGTGTCGGCCGAGGACACCCCGCTCACGGCGTCGCATTCGGCCCAGGTGTCGCCACCATCGGTCGTTCGATACAGCCGACTCGGCTCCGTCCCGGCGTAGACGACGGCCGGATCGTGGGGGCTGCTCGCCACCGCCGTGACGCGATTCGACTCGATAGTCGCCGTCGCGATCCGTTCGAATCCCACGGCGGGCCGCCCCCGGTAGAGCCCGTCGTCGAACGTCGCGACGAACACCGTCTCACTTTCGGGGTGGCCACCCGCCAGCGCCGTCACCGACACGTCCGGCAACAGCCGCGACACCCGCGGATCGGCCGACCGGGGCTCGTGAACGACGGTCAACCCGTCCGCGTTTCCGATGAGGATCCGGTCCATCTCGATACCTCGATGTGGCACTCGATCAGTCGTCGCTCGACGCACGCGCCGCCCGGTGGCGATCCGAGCGCGGCCCCTCGATCTCGACCTTCGGGAGGAGGTCACGGAGATACCGACCGGTGTAGCTCGCGTCGGTCCGGGCGATCGCCTCGGGCGTCCCCGTGGCGACGACCTCGCCGCCGGCATCGCC
>CAZCYF010000022.1:0-7531 GCA_964502835.1 uncultured Halobacteriales archaeon
AACTTCAACACCATCTCCATCTCGGGCTATCACATCCGCGAGGCCGGCTCGACCGCCCCCCAGGAGGTCGCATTCACGCTGGGCAACGCCCTCGCGTACGTCGAGGCGGCGCTGGATGCCGACCTCGACGTCGACGCGTTCGCCCCGCAGCTGTCCTTCTTCTTCGCCGCCCACAACGACATCTTCGAGGAGGCCGCCAAGTTCCGCGCCGCACGGCGGCTGTGGGCAACGCTCGTGGAGGAGCGCTTCGACGCCACCGACCCCGACTCGAAGCAACTGAAGTTTCACACCCAGACGGGTGGCTCGACGCTCACCGCCCAGCAGGTCGACAACAACGTCGTCCGGGTGGCCTACCAGGCGCTGGCGGCCGTGTTAGGTGGCACCCAGAGCCTGCACACCAACAGCAAGGACGAGGCCCTCGCGCTGCCATCGGAGGACGCGGTGCGCACCGCGCTTCGCACCCAGCAGATCCTCGCCCACGAAAGCGGCGTCGCGGACACCGTCGACCCGCTGGCGGGGAGTTACTACGTCGAATCACTCACGGACGAGATCGAGGCCGAGGCACGGTCGATCCTCGAGGAGGTCGATGCACGGGGCGGCATGCCGGCGGCCATCGAGGCCGGCTGGGTGCAACGCGAGATCCGCCAGTCCGCCTTCGAGCGCCAGGAGGCCGTCGAGGCGGGCGAGGAGGTCATCGTCGGCGTCAACCGCTTCCAGTCCGACGATGACGAGCGCGAGGTCGACCTCGAGCGCGTCACCGAGGCCGAGGAGCGTCGCCAGGCCGAGCGCCTGCAGGCACGTCGCGCCGAGCGCGACACCGACGCCGTCGAGGCGGCGCTGGCCGACCTCGAGGCCGCCGCGGCAGGCGACGCCAACCTCATGCCGCCGATCATCGCGGCCGTCAAGGCCGAGGCCACCGTGGGCGAGATCGCGGACACGCTGCGCGACGTCTTCGGCGAGTACGCCGGCGGTGACCGCTGAGCCGGGTCGCGGGTGGTCGGGCCCGAACGGAACCGTGAGTTTTTAGTGTGTGGTGTAAAGCATCCTTTACTGTAAAGCTCGCTTGACGACAAACACGCTTTACGAACCATGTCAACGATGTCATCCGACCACGCCCTTCAGAAAGGACAGCGTTACAACCGCATCATCACCGCCATGTTCGTCGTCGGCATCGCCGCGTTCTTCGCGGGGATGCTCCTCGATTACACCTTCGCCGGCCTCGTCGTCTACGCCGCCGCCTGCTCGGTCGGCGTCGTCGGCTTGTTGTACCTGCAGTTCGTCAGTCCCGTCCGTCTGGGTGACGAGCGCGATCGTCGGCTCCACAATCGCACGAGCGGGACGCTCATCACCGTCGTCGCCTTCGTCGGTCTCCCGATCATCATCGGGTTGTACCTGCTCGATGCCATGGGTGAGTTCGCGATCACCGACTGGATGTGGGGCGCCATCTGGGCGTTCTCGGCGCTTTACCTCACGTGGGGTGCGATCTTCCTCTGGTATCGCTACCGGACATGAAGAACGACCTAAAGGAGCGCCGCGAGGCGGAGGGGCTCAGCCAGGCCGACCTCGGGGCGGCAGTTGGCGTCACGCGTCAGACGATCAACTCGATCGAGCGCGGCCGGTACGACCCCTCCCTCGAGCTGGCGTTCACCCTCGCCGATCACTTCGACTGTCACATCGAGGACATCTTCGATCCCGAGGGGTGAGGCGAGCCCCGTTGCGGACCATTCTTGGGCGGTCCCCCCGGAGCTAGGCGCCATGGACTTTCACCACGCCGGCATCGCCACCGACGACGCCGACGGCCTCGCCGAGCTGTACGGGTCGTTGCTCGATGTCGCCGTCGTCCACGAGGAGACCCTCGAACAGCTGCGTGCGGTCTTTCTCGAGACGCCGGGTGGCTATCTCGAGCTCCTCGAGCCGATCGAGCCCGAGGGACCGATCGCGTCGTTCCTCGCGGATACCGGCCCCGGCGTGCACCACCTCGCCTTCGCGACCGACGACGTCGCCGGCGCGATCGAACACGCCCGGACCCTCGACATCGAACCGATCGACGACGCCCCCCGCCCCGGCGCCTGGGGTCACGACGTGGCCTTCCTCCATCCGAGCGACACCGGCGGCGTGTTGGTCGAGTTCGTCGGCGAGTGAGGGCCACCGCGCAGGATGGGCCACTGGCAATACCGGAGGGGGGCGACGAGGCTCGCGAGGATCGCCACTCACCCGTACCGTTCGATCTGTGCGTCAGCCGGATCGCCGCCGGCGTCGGCCATCGCCGTCTGTGTGCGCTCGACGAACGGGTTGAACCCGAACACGTACCGCGTCGGCGCGGGGCGGTCGGCCTCGAGGGCGGCCACGGCCGAGGCAAAGCCATCGGGCGTCCGGGTCACGTAGACCGGCGTCCCGGCGCGCACCAGCGCACCGAGGCGCGACTCGTGAACGAGCTCGCCATCGTCGATCCAGGCCACCATCGCCGCCGCGTGCCCCGCCGACCGCGCCCGCTCGGCGACGCCCAGGCCGGCGCCGATCCCCGGGCCGCCGGCGTAGACGACGACGTCGCCGTCCCCCTCGTAAAACGTCCGGCCCAGCGGCCCCTCGAGGTCGAGCGTGTCGCCCGGCTGGCGCTCGGCCAGCCAGCTCGATAGCGCCCCCTCGGGGTCGACGCCGACGGTGAGCTCGAGGCCCTCGGTTGCGTCCGGCGATGACATCGTGTAATGGCGGGCGTGCTCCTCGCCGTCGACCGTCGCTCGCACGAGGACGAACTGGCCGGGGGCGATGTCGAACTCGCCCGGCACCTCGAGGTCGATCGCGACCGTCGACGCGCCCACCCGGCGCACCGACCGCACCGTCGCCGCCACCGTCGCCATGGTCGCCACTCGTCGGGCCACCCTGAAAAGGCGTGTCGATGCGCACCGATGGGACAACGGTTTTGAGCGGGCCCGTCGAACCTCGACCGATGCCCTGCGACGCCCCGCCATCGGCGGCACCCGCGACTTCACGGGGGGTGGTCGATCCGTGAGCGAGTCCTTACCAGAGATGGGCGGACCCGGGCTGGTCGGCGCCATCCGAACCGACCTCGGGTTGTTGCACGAGACCTGGATGGAGGTCGTCTTCCCCCGCCAACGACGCGACCGCCATCCCGTCCTCGGCAAGTACCGCCCGGCGTCAGCCGTGGGCCGGGCGGGCTACTGGCTGTGGGCCGCCATCGGTGCCCCGCTCGTGCTCCTGGTCTATCCGTTCGTTCTGTTCGGCGTCGTCGTGCGGTTTCACACCCGGTCGATCGACCGCCTCGCGACCCGGCTCGGCCTCGTCGGCGTCATCCTCCTGACGGCGGCGGCCTGGGGAGCGCTCTCGGTGTACGCCAGCGTGGAGTTCGAGACCGAGGGCTTCATGGCCGTCCTTGCCGCCGCGGTCGTCGCGACCGTCTCGGCCGCGATTGCCGTCCTCGCCCACCGCTGGGACGGCCGGATCACGACCGTCCTCATCGCCTACCCGGCCGCGATGACCGCGTTGTTCCTCCCGCCGGTCGTCGCCGCGTTGTTCTCCGATCCCGTCCGCGAGGCGGTCTTCCCGCCGAGCGAGGAGCTCGCCATCTGGATCCTCGATACGCTGTTGTGGGTCGGCGGCCTCAACGAGATGATCCGCGACGCGTTCGTCCTCGACGAGTTCGGGTACGTCCTCATGTGGCTCGCGATCGCCGTGCCCGTCGGGTGGTTCCTTGGGCTGGTCGTGACCCTCGCCGACGTCATCCGACCCAAGGGTGACGACGACGGTCGCGACACCCCCGCGTAGCCCGCCTCAGCCGCTGATGAACTGGTTGTCCCGCCAGTCGACGGCCGACTGCGAGCGCTCGGCCTCGCTGGGCTCCTCGACCACCTCGATCTTGCTGGGTTGCTCCTCGCCGTCGACGATGCGCGTGGCAACCAGCTCGCCGTTTTCGGCCGTGATCGCGGTGAGCGTGCCCCGCTCGGCGATCAGGGCGATCGCGCGCAATACCTGGAACATCTCGAACTGTACCGTGGAGTTTTGCAAGACCGTCTCGCGGTCGCCCTTGAAGGCGGCGTACTCGAGCAACAGGCTCTCGGGTTCCTCCTCTTCCTCGTCGGGCATCCCCCACGTCGGCGCCGGGTCGAGCTCGCGCTGGTAGCTCCCGTCGTCGGCGATGTAGACGCGGTTTTCGGTGACCGTCGCCTTTAGCTGGGCCGCGGGGGTGTACTTGCTGATCGACTCGTCGGTCGGGACCGCCTTGAGGATGAGCGTGTTGTTGCGACGCGTCAGCTCCAGATCGGCGATACCGTCCGGTGGCTCGATCTCCTCGAGGAACTCGTGGACGTCCTCGAGGGGCAACTCGAGCGTCGAATGCAAGCGAAAGACGCAATTGAGCTCTGACGTGTCCATGATTGGCCGCCCGATGCCCACGGAGGCAGCGGTTGGGGTCAGGTAGGGGCCGGCGCGTTAAATGGGCTGCTATTCCGAAAACCCGACTCAATCGGAGCTGGCCGCCAGGCTCGGTCCCTTGACGCCATCGGCTGGCTCGTACGTCTCCGGATACTCGCCCAGGCGCAACTGCAGGTCCGACTGCGGGCGGGCCATGCACGTCAGGGCGAAGCGCTCGGCCTGTTCGTCGGTGAGCGCTCTGGCTGCGGGCTGGGTCACCGTCCCCTCGACGATCGCCGCCGAACACGCCAGGCACATGCCGACCCGACAGGAGTACTCCGTCACGATCCCCTCCTCGATCGCCCGGCTGAGGATCGTCTCCGTGTCGGCCACCTCGAGAGTGTCGCCGGTGTTGACGAACTCGACGGTGTACGTCGCCATGGCGTGGGCGTTCGCCACCCCCCAAGAAAACTCTTGCCGGGTGGCGGCCGCCGACGAGGGGAATCGTTATCCCAGTCGGGGTGCCAGCCGAGACCATGTCGACACGCGCGTTCGACGTCGTGGTCGCCGGCGGTGGCTCGGCCGGATCGTTCGCCGCCGCCCGGGCGGCCGACGCCGGCCTCGACGTGGCCATCCTCGAGCGCAAGGACGAGGAGACGGCCGGCCACATCGCCTGCGGCGACGCCCTCAAGGGGGCCGACGCGTTTCCCGACGCGATTCCCAAATCGCGCATCGAACCGAGCATCACCAACACGGCCGTCGACCACGGGCGCTTCGAGATCCCCCAGGAGGACACCGTCCTCGACATCCCCGTGCCGGGCGAGCTGGGCGTGGTCGACCGCTGGAAGTACGGCCAGGCCATCCTCGATGGGGCCGAGGCGGCCGGCGCCGACATCCACTACGACACGCTCGTCCAATCGGTCGTCCAGGACAACGGCCGGATCACCGGCCTCCGGGCGACACACGACGGTGACCCCGTCACCTACGAGGCCGAGGTCGTCATCGATGCCGCCGGCTCGCTGTCGATCCTCCAGGATAGCGCCGACTTCGCCCAGACCCATTTCGACCAGAACGTCACCTTCCGGCAGTTCTGCTCGGCCTATCGCGAGATCGTCGAGGTGCCCGAGCCGGTCCCCTGGGACGACGCGCTCGTCTTCAAGCCGACCAGCCGGGCGGCCGGCTACCTCTGGTACTTCCCGCGCACCGAGCACGTCATCAACGCCGGGCTGGGCTACCAGATGACCGCCGAGCCGATGACGCTCGTCGACACCCTCAAGCGCGACCTCGACAACCGCCCCGAATTCGACGGCGTGCGCGTCATCAACAAGCTGGGGGCGGCCCTGCCCACGCGCCGCCCGTACGACTCCGCCGTGGCCGATGGCTACCTCGCCGTCGGCGACGCGGCCGGCCACGTGAACCCGACGACCGGCGGGGGCATTGCCGGCGCCGCCTACGCGGGCGATTACGCCGCGAGGCGCGCCATCGACGCGATCGAGACCGGCGACGTCTCCGAGGCGGCACTCTGGGGGTACAACGTCGACGTGATGGAGCACTTCGGCGGCCGGTATGCCGCGTTGGACGTCTACAACATCCTCTCGACGGCCATTGACGTCGACGAGTTGATGAGCCTGCTCGCCTCGCTCCCCGGCGAGAAGCTCGCCGAGGCGCTGTATTCGGGGTCGACGAACGTCGGTTGGCGCCTCGCGCTCACCTCGGCGATCCGCACCCTCGGCCACTGGGGCACGATCTACGGCCTCTACAAGACCAAGCGCGTCGCCGACCGCCTCCTCGACCACTATGGGGCCTACCCGACCGACCCCGCCGCGTTCCCGGCTTGGCAGGCCGACCGCGACGCCATCATGGACGACGTCTACGAGGTCACCGGCGCGGATCCGAAGTACTGAGCCTACTTCTGGCGGACGGCGTCGGCCGTCTCCACGCTGAAGTCGATGGCCACCGCTGGCTCGACGTCGACGGAGGCGATGGCGCGCGTCACCGTCTCGTGGCCGACGATCTCGAGCTTGCGTGAGTAGATCTGGTACCGCCACGTGCCCCTGGGGGTCGTGGCGGCCTGGTCGCGATACAGCGGCACGTCGACCGTGCGGGTGGGGAGGGCATGCGGCCCCGTCACGTCCGCCCCCTTGCGGTCGGCCACCGCGCGCAGCCGGTCCACGGTCGCCTCGAGCGCGTGGCGGTCGCCGCTTTCGAGCTCGATCCGGGCGCGGTAGGGCATCGTCGCCTCGGGGACCTTTTCGACCCTGGGCCCTTAACCCTCGCCCTCGGGGTCCGATATGCACTTAACTGCCAGAAGCCTAACGGTTAACAATGGCAGTGGAGGCCACGAGCGCCGGCGCCATCGTCTATCGCGAAAACCGCGATGTGCGCCAGTATCTCCTCCTCAAGAGCCGCCCCGGCGACTGGGAGTTCCCGAAAGGGGGCGTCGAGGGCGACGAGGAGCTGCAGCAGACGGCCATTCGGGAGGTCAAGGAGGAGGCGGGCATCGACCGAATCCGCCTCATCGACGGCTTCCGGGAGGACTACGACTACGTCTTCCAGGCCAACGGCAAGACGATCTACAAGACCGTCCACCTCTTCATCGCCAAGGCGTACCAGCCCAACGTCGAGCTCTCGAAGGAACACCACGACCTGCAGTGGCGGAGCTACGAGGAGGCGCTCAACACGATCACGCAAGACGGCCCGCGCCAGGTGTTCAAGCGGGCCCACGAGTACCTCGCGACGGAGATCGAGGCCTGACCGACGAAGGTCATCGGTGGCGAGGCCGGCGAGCCACGGCACCCGCCAACCCGCCCTTTATGTACCCGACCGCGTAAGCGGCGGGCGACACCGCATGGAGTTCTGTGACGACTGCGGATCGATGATGGTCCGCGAGGACGGCGTGTGGGTCTGCACCAGCTGCGGCCACGAACAAGGCGGCCAATCTGACGATGCATACATCCTCACCGATGAGCGCGAAGAGTCCGAGATCACGGAGATCGCCGAAGCCGCCGACCGGGGGCTGCCGACGACCGACGCGCGCTGTCCCGAGTGTGGCAATGACCGCGCCTACTGGTACCTACAACAGATTCGCGCGGCCGACGAGTCCGAGACGCGCTTTTTCATCTGCACCGACTGTGAGTACCGCTGGCGCGAGGACGACCACTGA
>CAZCYF010000022.1:7631-22896 GCA_964502835.1 uncultured Halobacteriales archaeon
CCCCGCTCGTCGAAGTCCATCGTCCGATGGATGGTCTCGTGGGTCGTCACGTCACGAAGCCCCGCCGACTCGGCCGCCGCGGCCACCTCCCGGGCGTATTCCACGAAGGGCGAGTAGGCCCCGAGGACGCCGCCGGCGACGAGGAGCTCGTCCGCCCGCCCTGCCAGCTCGGCCGCGTCGCCGGTATCGAGCGTGAGGCCGTCGAAGCCCCCCGCGATCTCGGCCACGGTCGCGTCGCCATGGTGGACGGACACGCGATCGTCGACGCCGGCGCGAGCGACGTTGTCCCGGGCCGTCTCGGCCTTTTCGCGGTCGCGCTCGTAGCTCTCGACGGCCATGCCGAGCCGGCCGAGGGTCACCGCCAACACGGCACTCCCCGTCCCCACGTCGAGGACCCGATCGCCCGCCCCGAGGCCGGTGAGCCCGACGAGCAGGCCGATGTCGCGGGGGATCATCGGGGCGCCCGTGCGATCGAGCACGTCGAAGAGGTCGGTGCTCGACGGCCGCAGGAGGGCGAATTCCTCCCCGAGATGGCTCTCGATCGTCGTCGGGGGCTCGACCGTCTCGGGCACCTCGATGACGCCGAGGTCGGTCTCGACGCGTTCGCCTGGGGCGACCAGGAACTGCCGGTCCTCGCGTCTGAGAAGCAGGCTCACTGGAGGTCGGCGATCGCGGACGCGAGGTCGCCGTCGGCCGCCTCGAGGGCATCGCGTGCCGCCTCGTCGTCGACCCCGGCGCGTTCGGCGACGATCGCCACGTCGTCCTCGTCGAAGCCACCGGCGTCGACCTCGCCGGCGTCACCCCGGGGGCGGTGTGCGGGCTCGCCGACGACCTGGTAGGTGGCCTGTCCCTGGGCCTCGATCAGGCTCACCTGGGGCTGGTCGAAATACAGTTCCTCGTCGCCGGTCTTGATAATGACCTCCTCGGCGTCAATCTCGTCCATCGCCATGCCGAGCTGGTCCATGTCGATGCCCATCTGGTCCATCATCTGCTTCATCTTCCGTGGGTCGAGGTCGCCTCCGCCGAACATGCTCGTTCGGTCGGTTGCGCCGGGCAAATACCTGACGGGACCGCGCGTGGTCGTCCGCCGAGTGCCGATTCAGCCGTCGATTCCGGCCCGGACGTCGACCGCGTCACCCTTCTCGAACGCCATCGCCCCCCTTGCGGAGAGCGTCGCTCGGCCCACGGCGAGCAAGGTGTCGTCCTCGTCGACGACGACCACCTCGTCGTAGGGGCGCACCGCCGGATCAAGGTCGACGACGAACTTCGCGAAGGCCGTCTCGCCGTCGGCGACGAACGGTCGCGCCTCCGCATCGACGATCACCCGCCAGTCGGGCGCGGCGACGGCCGCGTGGATCGCCCGCCCGCCCTCGAGGCCGAGGGTGAACCGGCCGGCCGTGGTGAGGGTCGCGACGCGGCCTGACGGCCGGTACAGCCGGTCGACACGGCCCGATCGTCGATGCGTGGCCGACTCGGCCGCCTCGATGAGGGCGGGCCCCGCCGCGTGGCCGAACTGGTACCGAGCCACGGCCGTGAGGTCGTGGCGCTCCTCGTCGGTCAGCGGGCGTCGATCACCGGCGGAGTGGTCCACGGTCGTCACGGCCGTGGCCCACCCGCAACCCGCGCTCGCCAGCTCATAGCAGGAAGGTCTCTTGCTCCGACGCGAGGTCGACGAACACGTCCGCGGCCTCGATGAGGTCGTCGGCCGTCGAGGGCCCGAACGCCATCACCTCCACCCGGACGCCGGCGTGGCGGAGGTGGTAACACAGCCGGGTGAAATCGCCGTCGCCCGTGCACAACACGATGACGTCGAGGTGGGAGGCCAACGTGACGGCGTCGAGGCTCATGCCGACGTCCCAATCCGCCTTCTTCGAGCCGTCGGCGAAGCGGCGGATCTCCTTGATGCGCGTCTCGAAGCCGATGTCATCGAGCGCCTCGAAAAAGCGCTCCTCCTCGGGCGCCTCCGCGCGGATGGCGTACGCGATCGCCCGGACGAGCTCGCGGCCGTCGACGGCCGTCTCGAGCAGCGCGGAGTAATCGAGGTTGCGCGAGTACAGCTCGTGGGCGGTGTGATAGAGGTTTTGCGTGTCCGCCAGCACCGCCACCCGTTGGGCGGGGTGAACGCTCGTCATGGCGGCGGTGCGGTCGGCCGGGGCAAAACCGCTTCGGCCGTTCAGTAGGTGTTGTGACGGAGCCGCTCGATGCGCTTCTCCGTCGGGGGGTGCGTCGAGAAGATGGACCGAAGCAGGCCGTGGGGGCTGTCGAAGATGCACAGCGCGGAGACGTTATCGTTCACGCCGGGGCCCTGGCTCCCCCCGCCCATGGGCGAGGGCTGCTGGCGTCCCCGGCCCGCGACCTGTGCGGACGCGGACGCTTGGACCTGCTCGTTGCTCTGCTTAATCTTCTCGAGCGCCCGGGCGAGCGGGTCGCCGCTGCCGATCGCCTGGGCGGCATCGGCATCGGCCACGTACTCACGATAGCGCGAGATGGCCAGCACGAAGACCATCACGAGCGTCTGGGCGAGCGATCCGGCGATCCACGCGAAGATCATCGACCCCATGTTGCGTCGGCCGCTAAAGAGCATGGCGTAGGTGACGACGATGCCCACCAGCGAGGCGATGCTCTGGCCGAGCACCATCATCACGACGTCCCGGTTGCGGATGTGCGCCAGCTCGTGGGCGAGGACCCCCTCGAGCTCGTCGTCGCTTAACGTCTGCATGAGCTCGGTCGCGACGACGACCGTGCCGTCACCCTTGCGGCCGACGGCGAAGGCGTTGGGGGCGCCCATGCTGGCGACCATCACCCGGGGCTTGGGCACGTCCATGTCCCGGCTGAGGCGCTCGACGGTGCGGTGGAGCTTCGGATACTCGTCCTCATCGGCATCCTCGGCGCCGACGCTGCGGATCGCCGCCCACTGGCCGAACTTCCACTGGAACCCGACGAACCCGAGCGTAATCACCGCGACGATCGGCAGGCCGAACCCTGCGGTGAACAGGGCGATCGCCACCAGGAGGTAAAACGCAAACAGGATCGAGCCCGCGACGAGCATTCGCAGGACCAATCCGGGATGGCGCATCATACGTCGATGGAGTACCCGTTGGCGGCCCTTAAACTGCGCGACCCGTCAGGCGTCGTCGATCGCGTCGACCAGCACGTCGGCGAGGCCGGTGTAGGCGGCCGGCGACAGCGCATCCAACCGGTCGGCGAGCTCCGGGTCGACCTCGCGCACCCGATCGATGAGGGGCTCGAACGTCTCGGCCTCGACCGCCGCGTCACGGGTGGCCGCCTTCACCCGCTCGTAGGCGTCCGCGTCACCGACGGCGCGCAGCGCGGTCTGGACCGCTTCGGCGAGCACCTCGGGATGGGCGGCAACGTCGGCGGCCATCCGGTCGGCGTCGGGGGCCACCTGCTCGAGGCCGTCGGCCGTCTTCGAGACGCCCAACAGCCAGTGGCCGAGGGCCGTCCCGATCGTCCGTGCGACCGTCGAGTCGGACAGGTCCCGTTGGAGGCGCGAGATGGGCAGGTCATCGGCGAGAAAGCGCAGGTCAGAACGGGCGTGTTCGAGATTGCCCTCGGCGTTTTCGAAGTCGATCGGGTTGACCTTGTGGGGCATCGTCGAGGAGCCGACCTCGCCCGACACGGCCGCCTGGCGGAGGTAGCCGTCGCTCACATAGCGCCACAGGTCACGATCGAGGTCGACGAGCACCGATGCGACGCCGGCGAGGGCGTCCAACAGCCCGGCGAGGTCGTCGTTGGGGTTCACCTGCGTCGTGAGCGGTCGGTACGTGAGGCCGAGGTCGGCGACGAACCCCTGGGCGAACGCCGGCCAGTCCACGTCCGGGACGACCACGGCATGGGCGGCGAAGGTGCCGGTCGCACCGCCGAGCTTGCCCCCAAGCCCGTGTCGGGCCGAATCAACGCGGCGCCGACCGCGATCGAGGCGGTCAACGTAGACCGCCAGCTCCTTGCCGAACGTCGTCGGGGAGGCCGGCTGGCCGTGGGTGCGCGCGGGCATGGCCAGGTTGCGGTGCTCGCGGGCCATCGCCGCGAGCTGGTCGCGCACCGCGCGTAGCGCGGGCATGAGGACGTCCTCGAGCGCGCCGGCGACGAGCAGTCGGTACGCCAGGTTGTTGACGTCCTCGCTGGTCAGCCCGAAGTGGACCCAGGGAACCGCTGCATCGAGGCCGTCCGCGCGCAGGCGATCGCGGACCCAGTACTCGACGGCTTTGACGTCGTGGTTGGTCGCCGGGCGGTCCGCGTCGCCGTCGGTCTCGATCGTCTTGATGCGCTCGGCGTCGTCAGCAGCGAACGCCTCGTGATACGACCGCACCGTCTCGCGGTCACCGCTCGACAGCGCGAGATCGACCGCCTCGAGGTCCGCCAGGGCGATGAGGTACTCGACCTCGACGCGGACCCGTGCGCGCATCAGCGCCGACTCGCTGGCGTAGGGTCGAAGCGGCGCCATCGCCGCGGCATACCGGCCATCGAGTGGTGAGACGGCGTCCAAGGGATCGGGCATGCTGTCCCCTGCTGGCGGCGACACTATGGGGTTTTGGATGCCGGCGGCCTCCGACAGGCTCTTGGTTGCATTCGCAATGTGGCTTGCACATGCGAACGTATCGCCCCTTGACCGACGACGAGGAGGACGTCTTTCGCGAGTACACCCAGTACGCGTTCAACCCCTCCTCGGCGTTGGACGACGACGAGCTCCCGGAGGGGCCCCGACGCCTCGGGGACCGCCGCGGCATCTTCCTCGACGACGGCCCCGAACGCCCGGTGAGCGTCTGTGCCCACCACTGGTTCGAGGCCGACGTCCGCGGGTGTCGCCTCTCCACGCCGGGCGTCTCCGCCGTGGCCACCCCGCCCGAGTTCAGGCGACGGGGCCACGTGCGGGCGATGCTCAAACACGCCCTCGAGGAGTACCGCGAGGGTGGCCATCACGTCTCCATCCTGTGGCCGTTTCGCCACGCGTTCTACCGGCGTCTCGGCTGGGGCGAGGTGCAACGGGTGGTCGAATACGAGCTCGACCCCGAGGCCGTGCAACCCCTCGGCGAGGCCGACCGTGGTCGGTTTCACGCGCTCGAGGCGGACGACGCATCCGAGCTCGACGCGGTCTATCGCGCCGCCACGCGCCAGTTCGACCTCGCGGTCGATCGATCACCTGACTGGTGGCGCCATCGCATCGTCGAGTCCTGGGACGGTGAGCGACACGTGTACGGCTGGTCGGACGACGCGGGCGCGCTTCGTGGCTACGTCGTCTACACCATCTCGCGAACGGGGGGCGACCTCGAACTCAGGGTCGCGGATCTGGGCGCGACCGATGCCACCGCCTACCGTCAGCTCTGGGGCTTTCTCGGCAATCACGACTCCCAGATGGACACCATTCGGGCCTACGACCGGTCCGACGCACCCCTGTTGGACGTCGTCGACCGGCGCGAGGGTGTCACCACCTCGGTGCACGCCGGGCTCATGGCCCGCGTGGTCGACGTCGCGGCCACGGTGGCAGCCCTGTCGTACCCGGACGACGTCGATACGACGGTGACCGTCGACGTCGAGGATCCCCTCGTGGAGTGGCACGACCGGCCCGTTCGACTCGACGTCGCCGACGGCTCCGCCACCGTCACCCGCACTGCGGGTCCGGCCGACGTCACCCTCGACATCGCCACCCTCTCCGGGCTCGTCTGCGGCGCCCGCCCCGTCAGGGCCTACGTTCGCGCGGGCCGCCTCGACGCCGACACCCCGGTCGTCGAGACGCTCGCGACCCTCTTTCCGCCGCGGACCGTCCACTGTCGGGACTCCTTTTGAGTCGGCCCAATCGGAACCTCTAACCCCCATCGCCGAGGCGCCTCGGACATGGTGCGAATCGCGGGATTCGCGAGCAATCGCGGACGAAACCTCCGCCACATCGACGACCTCGAGCCGGGTGGGGCGACGCTCGCGGTGATCGTCACCAACCACGACGACGCCCCGGTGCTCGAGGCGGCGGCGGAACGGAACATCCCCGCCGTCGCCGTCGAGCAACGGCCTGATGAATCCCGTCGCAACCACGAACGGCGCATCCTCGACGCCCTGGAGGAGTACGCGTTCGACCTGGTCTGTCTGGACGGGTACATGCGCATCCTCTCGCCGGCCATGCTGGACGCGTTGCCGCTCACCGTGAACGTCCACCCGTCGCTCCTGCCGGCCTTCAAGGGCGATGACGCCTGGGGCGACGCCCTCGCTGCCGGCGTCGCGGTCAGCGGGTGCACCGTCCACGTCGTCACCGAGGAGGTTGATGCGGGGCCGATCCTCACCCAGGAGCCGATCCCGGTCCGCGAGGACGACACGGTCGACTCGCTCAAGGAGCGCATCCTCTATTCGGGCGAGTTCAAGGCGTATCCCCGAGCCGTTCGATGGGTCGCCGAGGGCCGCGTCACCGTCGACGAGGACCGCGAGACCGTCACCGTCGACCCGCTGCCGGGCGACTTCCCGGAACGCGACCTTACCAGCGGCGACCGCCGTGGCACGTTGCGCTACGGCGAGAATCCCCACCAGTCGGCGGCCGTCTACGAGGACGAGACGCGCGATGCCCACTCGATCCCGGCCGCCACCGAGCACAACCCCGAGGCGAAGGGGCTGTCATACAACAACGTCCATGACGTCGACGCGGCCTACCGCGTCGCCCTCGAGTTCGACCGCACCGCCTGTGCGGTGATCAAACACGCGAACCCCTGTGGGGTGGCGACCGCCGACTCGACGGCGGCGGCCTACGAGGCGGCTCTCGCGACCGACGCCATGAGCGCCTTCGGGGGGATCGTCGCGCTGAACGAGCCGTGCGACCGCGAGACGGCCGTCGCCGTGACCGACTCCTTCAAGGAGGCGGTCGTCGCGCCGGGCTACGCCGACGGGGCGATCGAGGCGCTTGGCGACCGGGAGAACCTTCGCGTCCTCGAGGTGCCCCGGCGTGAGGCGCCACCGTCGGTGCTCCGCCGGAACGTCCTCGGGGGCTATCTGGTCCAGGACCGCGACACGGCCGGCCTCGCGGTGGACGACCTCGAGGTGGTCACCGAGGTGGAGCCGACACCGGACCAGCGACGCACCATGCGCTTCGCGTGGCTGGTCGCGAAACACGCCGCGTCGAACGCGATCGTCCTCGCCGACGGCACCGAAACCGTCGGCATCGGCCAGGGGCAGGTCTCTCGCGTCGACGCCGTCGACATCGCGGTGCGCAAGGCGCGCGACCACGCCGAGGACAAGGGGCCCGAGGGCAGCGTCCTGGCCAGCGACGGCTTCTTCCCGTTCCCGGACGGGCTCGAGGCGGCCGCGGCTGCCGGCGTCGAGGCGGTCGTCCAGCCCGGCGGCTCGCGCAACGACGCGGCCGTCATCGAGGCGGCCGACGAGCACGGCCTCGCCATGGCGTTCACCGGTCGGCGCTGCTTCCGTCACTGACGGGAACGGCCCACTCCGACACGCTAATGAAAGTTCATTCGGAGCGTGGCGTATGGACTTCGCGGCCGCGATCGAGCGCCTGTACGACCTCAAGCGCTACGCGTACGAGCCGGGCATCGAGCGCACCGCGGCGCTCTTGGCGGCACTGGACCACCCCGAGGAGGACTATCCCGCCATCCAGATCGCCGGGACCAACGGCAAGGGCTCGACCGCGGCGTTTTCGGCGGCCATGCTCGAGGCGGCCGGGTACCGCGTCGGGCTGTACACCTCGCCTCACCTCTCCGACCTCCGCGAGCGCGTCCGTGTCGACGGCCGACCCATCACGGAGGCGGCGGTCACCCGGTTCATCGACGCCGTCATCGATGACCTCGACGCGGCCGGCGCGGCCAACGACACGCCCACCTTCTTCGAGGCGACGACCGCGATGGCGTTGTGGTACTTCGCCGAGGCCGGGGTGGACGTCGCGGTCGTCGAGGCGGGCATCGGTGGCCGTCACGACGCCACGAGCGTCGTCACGCCGACCGTGGCGGCGCTCACCTCGGTCGACCGCGAGCACACGGACGTGCTCGGCGACACCGTCGCGGCCATCGCCGACGACAAGCTCGCGATCGCCGCCGATGCCGACGCCCTCGTGACGGGGACCACTGGCGAGGCGCGCGAGCTCGCCCTTGAAGCCCACCCCGAGGTCACCGTGGTCGGGACCGACGCGGCCGCCGACGTCGAGGCCACCTACGGGGGGATCAACGACCACCTCGAGGGTCGCATCCATCTCGACGCCGGGACGTGGTCGGTTGACACCGCGTCACCGCTGCTGGGGCAGGCCCAGGCCACCAACGCCGGCATGGCGGCCGCCATTACCATGGCCGGCTGGCCGGTGGATCCCGAGGACGTCGCCAGGGGCATTCGTGGCGTGCACTGGCCCGGACGGACGGAGCTCATCGACCGCGATCCGCTGGTGCTCCTCGACGGCGCGCACAACCCGCCGGCGTGTGCCCAGCTGGCCGACGTCATCGACGACCTCGCCTTCGATCGGCTACACCTCGTCTTCGGTGCCATGGCCGACAAGGACGTCCCGGCCATGGTCGACGCGCTTCCGACACCGGCGACTGCGACCACGTGTCGCCCCGACACGACGCGCGCCGCGAGCCCTCGCGTCCTCGAGACGGTCTTCCAGTCGGCCGGGATCGAGACGATCGAGCGCCGCCGCGGCGTCGAATCCGCCCTGGCGGTCGCCCGGTCAGCGGCCGACCCCGGGGACCTCGTCGTGGTGACCGGGTCGCTGTTCACCGTCGGCGAGGCGAGGCGCCCCCTCGTTCGCGAGATCGTCCCGCGACGCATCCCGACGATCGACGACGCCAGGGCGGCACTCGAGGCGGCCCACGTCACCGACGAGGGGATCTGGCGGATGCGGGCCAAGGGGGTCCATCGCCCCCTCGCCATGCGCGTCCAGCCCATGCAGGCACAGTATCTCAAGGAGGAGCTGCTCAGCCTCGGCGGCGAGTGTGCGACCTCCCACGCCGACGCGGACGGCACGCCCATCGACGTCATCACGATGGCGACCCTTTCGCAGTACCGCCGCCTCATCGACTCCCTGGAGAACCAGGCGTTCGGGCTGCCACACCTGGCCGAGCAGCTGCGACGCACCCTCGGCATCAGACACGACCCGGAGTTCGGGCCGTGGCCGTGGGCCGATGGGCCCGTCCTGATGGGGATCGTCAACGTCACCCCCGACAGCTTCCATGACGGCGGCGAGCACGCGGAGGTCGATGACGCCATCGCCCACGCCGAGTCGCTCGCCGACGCCGGGGCGGCAATCGTCGACGTCGGCGGTGAGAGCACGCGCCCCGGTGGTGATCCCGTCCCGGTCGACACCGAGCGCGACCGTGTCGTGCCGGTGATCGAGGCGCTGGCCGACCACGACGTGCTCGTCTCCGTCGACACTCGCAAGGCGGCCGTCGCCCGGGCGGCGATCGCGGCGGGTGCCGACATCGTCAACGACGTCTCCGGACTGGCCGATCCCGACATGGCACCGCTGGTGGCGGAGGCGGACGTCCCGATCGTCGTCATGCACAGCCAGCACACCCCGGTCGACCCGAGCACGCCCGTCGAGTACGACGACGTCGTCACCGAGGTGCGCGAGGCGCTCGGCCGGCTGGTGCGCCGGTGTGAGCGCTACGGGATCGACCGCTCGCAGGTCATCGTCGATCCCGGCATCGGCTTCGGCAAGACGCCCGCGGAGAACTTCGCCATCCTCGATCGCCTCGAGGCGTTCACCGGCCTCGAGTGCCCACTGCTCGTCGGGCACAGCCACAAGTCGCTGTTCGGCCAGATCGGCTACGACCCCGATGAACGGTTCCATCCGACCGTGGCGGCGACCGCCCTCGCGGTCGAACGCGGTGCCGACATCATCAGGGTGCACGACGTCGAGGCGAACCTGGCCGCCCTGGAGACGGCGACGCAGCTGCGCCCCGTCAGGTAAGGGCGGCCTCGTAGCTCTCGAGCAGTCGGTCGGTGTACGTCGAACGGTCGTACTCGGCGAATCGCCCGTCGAACTCGGGCTCGTCGGCCGTGATCGTTTCCGCGAGTGCGTCGGCCACTTCCTCGGGTGACGAGACGAGGTGGCCCCGGCCGTGGCGCTCGATCAGCTCGTGGGCGGCCGATCGCTCGCGGTACTGCACGACGCCAACGCAGCCCGATGCGAGCGCCCACAGCAACTCCGTCGGATAGGCACAGACCGGTGCCGTCTGGACGAACGTGCTCGCGCCCCGATAGGCAGCGAGGCGTTCGCGTCGCGTGGGTCGTCGCGCGAGGCGCACCCGCGTGGTGAGGTCGAACTGGGTGACCGCCTCGACGATGTCCACGTCTGGTGCGAAGGGGCCGAGCAAGGCGGCCGTCCAGGGCGCGTCGCGCACCTCTGCGAGGGCGGAGAGTGCATTCTCGACCTCGGCCGGGTCGTGGTCGGCACCGACCCAGGCGACGTCGATCCGACCGTCGGGTACCACCCGGCCGATCTCGGCCACCTCGATCGGGTCGGGGATGATTGCGGCTGGGGGGTCGCGATCGGCCGCACGCAACGCGGTATGGACGGTTTTCGAGGGGGCAATCACGCGGTCCAGGCGGGCGCAGGCCAGATCGGCCAGTCGTCCATCGCCCGCGAGCGGGCTGTCCATGGTGGCCAGCTCGTAGACGAGACGGGCGCGGCGCGTGCGGGCAGCCACGGCTGCGGCGAGCACGACGGTCGGACGAACGTCGATCAGGTGGACGACGTCGGGATTGCTGCTGATGATCGCGCGGGCGGTCCGCCAGGGCGTGAGACGGCGTTCGCCGCCACGGTGGTGGGTGACGTGGCGAGCGTGGGTGACGGCCCGACGGGGACCCCACCACCGTGGGGTGATGAGGTCCACCTCGTGGTCGTCGGCCTGAAGCCCGCGGGCGGTCGCGGTCACGCGAGCCCCGACTCGATCCGAGGCGAGCTCCCGAGGCGACTCCGTCACGGCCGCGACGCGCATGGCTGACGGGACTCCGGACTGGGCTAAAAAGCCACCCGCTCGGATCGACCCTAGATGACGCCCGTCTCGCTCGCCAGGCGCTCGGCGGCGGTCGTCGAGATGCCGTCGCCGAGGATCGTGTACCGGTCGCGGATCTCGTGGGCGGTCGTCAGCGCCTCGATGACGACGTCGGGATCGACCCCGAGGTCGGCGGCCGTCGTCGGTGCACCGATGGTCGACAGCGCGTCGCGGATGTCGGTCCAGGCGCCGTTGTCACCCCACTGGAGGTGGGCCATCATGATCGCCCCCACCCCGACCTGATGCCCATGGAGCGCCTGACCCGGGGCGAGGCGGTCGAGCTGGTGTGAGAACAGGTGTTCGGCGCCCGACGCGGGCCGGGAGCTGTCGGCGATGCTCATGGCCACGCCGCTTGAGACGAGCGCCTTCATCACCATCCAGGCGGACTCCTCGAGGCCCTGCTTGATCGAATCCGACCGGGAGACGAGCAACTCCGCGGTCATCTCCGAGAGCGCGGCGGCGTATTCGGAGTACGGGACGTTCTTCAACCGGTGTGCCAGTCGCCAGTCGGTCACCGCCGTGTAGTTGCTGATGATGTCCGCCGACCCGGCCGTGGTGAGCTCCCAGGGCGCCTCGGCGATGATGGCCGTGTCGGCGACGACCGCCGTCGGCGGCTGGGCGGCCACGGAGTGGCGGTGGTCGCCCTCGGGGATCGACGCGCGGTTGCTCACGATGCCGTCGTGGCTGGCCGCGGTCGGCACCGAGATGAAGGGCCGCCCACGGTCGTGGCTCGCGGCCTTGGTCACGTCGATGACCTTCCCACCGCCGATCCCCAACAGCAGCGTCGACCGCCCGTCGTCGAGGCGGGCGCTGACGCTCGCGACGGCGTCTGGCGTGGCCTGCTCGACGGTGACGTCGGCGACCGTGCGCCCCGCGTCACGCAGGCGGTCGATCACCGCATCGCCCAGTACCCGCCGTGGCGTCGGGCTGGTCACCACGACGATCTCCTCGTCGGGGTGGAGCTCGTCGAGTACCCGCTCGAGCTCGTCGCTCACCCCGTGGCCAACCAGGACGGTCCGGGGCAGCCGGATCCACGTCCGCTTTTCGCTCATGGCTCGGGTCGACGGCGGCGGGTGCAAAAACGGTTCGTGTCCGCGATCAGTAGGTCTTCGCGTAGTAGGCGGTCGTGTCGGCGGGCTCGCCACAGGTGGCACACGACGGGCCGATGGGCTCCTCGTCGGGATCGAGCGGAACGAGCACGATGTCGGCCGCGACGGCCTCCTTGATGGGTTCCTCACAGGCCTGCTCGCCACACCACGGCGCCTTCACGTAGCCGCCCTGCTCGTCGATGATGTCGATGACGTCATCGGCCGTCGTGGCCTCGGCGATGCCCGCCTCGAGGGTCGCCTGCGCGGAATCGTACAGCGAGGCCGAGACGGCATCGAGATGGGCCTCCACCTCGTCCTCGAGGTCGTCACGATCGACGCTCGCGGACTCCCGATCGGGCCGGTGGACGAGGGTCAACGACCCCTCCTCGACCTCGTTGGGGCCGATCTCGATGCGCAGCGGCACCCCATTGAGCTCGTGTTCGTTGAACTTGAACCCGGGATTGCGCTCCTCGCGGTCGTCCACCGTGACGCGATAGCCCGCCGCCTCGAGGTCATCGGCCACCTCTCGGGCGTAGGTCAACACCGCCGTCCGGGTGTCCTCTTGCCAGATGGGGACGACGGCGACCTGGGTCGGCGCGACCGCCGGGGGCGCGACCAGCCCCTGGTCGTCGCTGTGGGCCATGATCAACGCCCCGAGCGCCCGCCAGGAGAGGCCCCACGAGGTGGTGTGGACCACGCGTTCGTGCTCGTCCGCGTCGACGTAGGTCACGTCGAACGCCTCGGCAAACGTTTGGCCGAGGTGGTGACTCGTCCCACCTTGGACGCTTCGGCCATCGGGCATGAGCACCTCCACGGCGGTGGTCGTCTCCGCGCCGGGGAACTTGTCGTGGTCGGGTTTTCGTCCCCGGAGCACGGGGAGGTCGAGGACCTCCTCGTACAGCCGGGCGTACTGGTCGAGGCGGGTCATCGTCTCCTCCCAGGCGGCTTCGGCCGTCGCATGGGCCGTATGGCCCTCCTGCCAGAGGAACTCCTTGGTCCGGAAGAACGGCTTGGTCTCCGTGGCCTCCCACCGGACGACCGAGCACCACTGGTTGAGCCGCAGTGGCAGGTCGCGGTGGCTCCGGATCCAGTCGGCCATGAACGGCGCGATGATGCTTTCGGAGGTCGGCCGAACGGCCAGCGGTTCGGCGAGCTCCTCGTTGCCCCCTCTGGTGACCCAAGCCACCTCGGGGTCGAACCCCTCGAGCACCTCCTTTTCGCGCTCGAGGTAGCTCTCGGGGATGAACAGCGGGAAGTAGGCGTTGGTAACGCCCGTCCGGCGAAACATGTCGTCGAGGTGTGACTGCAGGTGCTCCCAGAGGGCGTACCCCCGCGGCCGGGTCACGATGAAGCCGCCAATGGGGGCGTAATCGGCCAGCTCCGCCTTGCGGACGACCTCGGCGTACCACTCGCCGATGTTCTCGGCCTTCGACTCGGTGACGCCGAGATCTTGCGCGTCTCGGTCCATGTCTCGGGTAGGGCGCGGCCGACCACATAAACGGGTCGTTCAGCGGGTGACGAAGTCCGGCGTCAGGGTGAGATGGTGGTCGACGAAGGTGGCCTCGTCGAGGTCCTCGCCACCCTCGAAGGCGAACGTGCCCGCGAAGGACTGCCCCTCGAGCACGTACGGCAGCCAGAGCCGGTCGTCTTCCCACATGGCGTCGTAGGGGAGGTCCGCCCGCGGGAACCAGGCGGGGTCGGCCTCAGGGGAGGGTCCAGGCGTGCCCGCATACGCGGTTGAGCGGAAGACGTGGACGAACAGGGTCGGGTCGCCGTCGTGGGTGAAGGTCAACTCGCCGACCTTGCTTGGTGCGCCGACCTCGATGCCCACCTCCTCGCGTACCTCCCGACCGACCGCTTCGGCGGGCGTCTCACCGGGTTCGATCTTCCCACCGGGGGCGTTGTACAGGCCGCTGCCGAGGCCGCGGCGCTTCTCGATGAGCAAAACCTCCCCGTCATCGAGCACGTAACACAGCGTCGCCTCCTCCATGGATATCCCTCCGGTCGTGGCAGATTAGGGGGTTTCGGAGTCGCCGTCAAAGGGGCCGCCGTCCGCCGTCCACGGCCAACCGGGCAGGCGGGTCTGCACGCCCGCGGCCACCGCCGCCTCGAGGTCGTCCATGCCGGCGGCCTCGCCGGCCGCGCCGCCGTGCATGGTATCCGCGAAATGGTAGGTGGATTCGGCCAGCGTGCGCCACGGCTGGCCGCCGGCGATCGTCCCGGCGAGCTCGCGGCCGAGCACCTCGTCGACGACGAAGCCCGGGTAGTCGTCGGCCACGTCCACGGCGACCAACAGCTGGGCGAGCCCGGCCACGTTGATCGCGAGGTCGTCGTCCGCGAAGACGGCCGCCAGGGCGGATCGATACGCCGGTCCGTCGACGGCGGCGACCTCGGTGTCGAACGACTCGCCGAGGGCATCGCGGACGCGGTTGATCAGCGCCACGACCGTCGGCTCTCGGTCGACCAACAGCGCGTGGGTCTCCTCGACGGCCGCGCGGTCGATCCGCAGTGGGGGATCCATGCCCCGAGAGGGGTTTGCGAAGGCTTTTATAATCTCCCCCGATAGCACCGCTAACGCGGGTTCTACCCGGTTCACCTCCCCGGCATCGAGCGGACCAGACGTGCGTCCCATGGTGCCCGGGTCGTCCACCGGGCGCCGATCGACGCGACCGTCGCCCCGCAGCTTATCTGTGGAACCGGACCGGGCCCGCACCCCGACATTGGCGTATGACGAACACATTCCGGACTGCCGACGACTACGAGCATGAGCATCGTTGAAGAGCGCCTGGACGAGATCAAATCGACCATCGCCGAGGAGACGCCGGCCAACATCTCCGTCACCTCGGTAGCGTACGAAGGGCCGGAGCTGGTCGTCTACACGAACGATCCCCGCGAGTTCGCGAAGCAGGGCGACCTGATTCGCAGCCTCGCGAGCACGCTCCGCAAACGCATCACCATCCGCCCCGATCCATCGGCCCTCATGCCGGCGGATCAGGCCCGTGAGCGCATCATGGAGTTGCTCCCCGACGATGCCGGCGTGACCGACCTCGAGTTCCAACCCGACATCGGCGAGGTGCTCATCGAGGCGGCCAAACCGGGGCTGGTCATCGGCCGCCACGGCCGCACCCTCCGCGAAATCACCCAGGAGGTCGGCTGGACGCCGGAAGTCGTCCGGACGCCGCC
>CAZCYF010000023.1:0-11581 GCA_964502835.1 uncultured Halobacteriales archaeon
AGGCAGGCGTCTCGATGCCCGCCTCGGCGAAGCGTGCCTTCGCCTGGTACTCGTGGAGTTTCATAGCCGATGCGACGCAACCCCCGGCTAAAGGCGTTGTTTTTCGCATGGAGCGCCGGAGGTGAGTGGCGGGGTCGATGGCCCGATTTACGGCTGGGGACGGGCGGGTGGCCGAGGCGACCGGCCGCGGATCGACCAGAAGTGAATGATTTCCTCAATAACGACTTTGTGATTCGAGAACGAAGGTCATACTTGATTCCATGGGCACCATCGGCGGCTTCCAAGACCACCTCGCGAAGATCGACCTCGGGACCGGCTCGGTGACGTACGATTCGATCGACGAGGACGACGCCCGCAAGTACATCGGCGCCCGCGGCCTCGGCGTCAAGTACGTCTTCGATCAGGGCCCCGACGTCGACCCCCTCGGCCCGGACAACCTCCTCGCGTTCATGACCGGACCGCTCACGGGGACACAGACCACGATGAGCGGCCGGATCGCCGTGTGCACGAAGTCGCCGCTCACCAACACCGTCACGGACAGTCACCACGGCGGCTGGTCCGGCGCGCGCCTCAAATGGGCCGGCTTCGACGGGTTGTTGGTCGAGGGCCAGGCCGACGAACCGGTCTACGCCTACGTCGAGGACGGCGAGGTCGAACTCCGCGACGCGTCCCACCTCTGGGGCAAGGGGGTCCACGCGACGCGCGACACCATCGAGGAGGAGATCGACGGCACCTACGGCCGCAACCTCTCGATCATGGCGACCGGCCCCGCCGGGGAGAACCAGGTGCGATACGCCTGCATCATGAACGAACACGACCGGGCGTCCGGGCGTGGGGGCACCGGCGCCGTGATGGGCTCGAAGAACCTCAAGGCGATCGTCATCAAGGCGAGCACGAACATGCCCGAGCCGGCCGACCCGGAGACCTTCCAGGAGGGCCACAAGCAGGCGATGGAGCTCATCCAGGAGTCGGAGATTACCGGGCCGAACTCGGGTGGCCTGTCGGTCTATGGGACGAACGTGTTGATGAACATGTCCGAGGAGATCGACGCCCTCCCCACCCAGAACGCCCGGTACACCTCGACACGTTCCGAACGGGAGACCGAACCGGACGAGCCGAACATCGATTCCGAGCTCGTCAGCGGGGAGAACGTCCGTGAGAACATCCTCGTCGACGAACCCACCTGTCACTCGTGTCCGGTCGCCTGCAAGAAGGAGGTCGAGGTGACGACGATGCACAAGGGCGAGGAGAAGCACGTCCGCATGGAGTCCTTCGAGTACGAGTCCGCCTGGGCGCTGGGGCCCAACTCGATGAACGACGACAAGGGCAAGGTCGCGTTGCTCATCGATCGCTGCAACGACATGGCCATGGACACCATCGAGACCGGTAACGTGCTCTCGATGGCGATGGAGGCCACCGACGCGGGGCTCATCGAGGAGGGCATCGACTGGGGCGACACCGAGCGGATGGTCGACATGGTCGAGGAGATCGCCCACCGCGAACACGATCTTGCGGACACGCTCGCCGAGGGGACCAAACGTGGCGCCGAGGCGTTCGGCGACGGCGACCTCGCCATGACGGTCAAGCACCAGGCGATTCCGGCGTACGACCCGCGGACGGTCAAGGGGATGGCGATCGGCTACGCCACCTCCAACCGCGGCGCCTGCCATCTGCGTGGCTACACCCCGGCCGCGGAGTACCTCGGCATCCCCGAGAAGGTCGACCCGCTCGACTGGGAGGGCAAGGGCGAACTGGTCGCGCTCTTTCAGGACCTCCACGCGATCAGCGACTCCTTCGACATCTGCAAGTTCAACGCCTTCGCCGAGGGCATCGAGGAGTACGTCCTCCAGTACAAGGGCATGACCGGTCTGGACGTCACCGAGGACGACCTCATGGAGGCCGGAGAGCGCATCTGGAACCTCGAGCGGTACTACAACAACCTGGTCGGCTTCGACGGCGACGATGACGACCTCCCGGCGCGCTTCACCGAGGGCGAGAAGGCGATCCCGGCCCAGGGCGGTGCCGAGGGACACCTGGCCGAGCTCGACGAGATGAAGGCAGAGTACTACGACGTCCGCGGCTGGATCGACGGCGTCGTTCCCGAGGAGAAACTCGACGAGCTTGGCATCGACGTCGGGCCTGGAACGGGCGTCAGTGCAGCAGGCGGAGCCGTGGGCGACTGATCACCCTCCGGCTCGCATCGCCTTTTGCGCGAACGCCGGGACGATCTCATCCAATTGGTCCGCATCGCCCTCGAAGGTGAGCGTGATCTCGGTCAGCTCGAGGGTCGGCCCGACCGAGACGGTGTCGGATTCGAGGGTGACGCGCCAGCCATCCCCGACCAGCTCGTCGTCCGCCACGGGCGTTCCGCCGAGGCGCTCGAGGTACATCCGAATCGCCCGCATCGACAGTCCACGAAACCGTCGGACGACCCGCGCCATCACCCGCCGGCGACCGGGGGGAACAGGCTGATCCGGTCGTCCGGGCCCACCTCGGTGTCGAGCCCCTCGAGGTGGAGGATGTTCTGGCCGTTTTTCAGGACGCTGATGTACTCACGCAGGTCTCCGGTCTCGTCGAACAGCGCCAGCTCCGGATAGGTCGCCTCCAGATCCGCCAGCACCGTTTCGATCCGGACGGGCAGGTCCGGATACTCCCGCATGACGGTCTTTTGACCGACCGCCTGTCGAAAGTTGGCGAAAAAGCGCAACTCCAATGAGACGGGTTCCTCCGTGGGCGTGGCGCCGTCGGTCATGCGTCGAACCGGATTCCTTCTTCGACGATGCGGGCGTTTCGCTCCCGGTCGATCTCGTCGGCGAACTCATCGTCCTCGTACAGTTGCTGGATCACCGCGGCATGGAGATCCCGCCACGCCATGGCGTAGATCGGCGACTGCCCCCAGGCCCGCAGCTCCACGACGAAGTCGTCGTACCGATCCCAGCGGCGCTCGAAGCGCTCGATCGCATCGACCAACACCGCCGCATCGTCTCCGGACTCGAGCGAGGCGTTGATCTGGCGCTCCCAGCCGTCGACGGCCCGTTGCATGTCCCGGGCCGCGTCGGGATTATCCTCCGGGAGCGCATCGACGATACCTTGGGGAATGGACAGATTGACGCGACCCATGGATCATGCTCGGTGAGGGAGCCTAAAAACACTCCCGGCAATCCGTTTCTAGCGCCGATCCGTCCGGTCGCCCTCCAGGTAGCGCATCGGCAAGACCGCGAGGAGCGGTGCCGGGAGCTGGCGCACCAGCGTGACGCCAACGTCGACGAGCGGCTTTCTGATGAGCCCATACAGCACGGACAGCACCACGATGCCGACAATCATCATGGACGGCCACCCCTCAAATATGACGAGCGAAGGAACCGCGAGTAGCCCCGCGAGGAGGACGTCCTCGGGCGCACCGTCGTAGCGGACGAGCCGTCGCGGGGTGAGCCAATGGCCGTTGGCGTGGTCGTACACCGCTCGGTCGGATCCGCCCTCCCAGGGGCGCAACTCCAGCCCGCCACCGTAGACGTCCATGCGCGCGTGCACGGCAAGCCCGAGAATGGCGAAGGCACCCCCGACGAGCACCGGGTGGGCCGTGACGATGGCGAAAAAGGCCGCCGGCGGTACCGCCCACGTGGCATACTGTGGATAGTGGAGCGTGCGCCGATGCCCGGCATAGAGGTCCAAATCTGGCAGGACGCTCCCGACGGCGGCCCCCACGAGAGCGGGGGTCGCAAGGTCGGGTGCGAGTATGACCACCGGCAGGGCAAGCGCGAGCCCCGCGAGGAGGTGTGTGGTGGCCATCATACCGGATGAATCTCCGGGCTCAGAACGAATGGCTGTTGCGGTGGCACGGTCACAGCAGTTCCGCGTCGGGATCGACCGGGATTTTGGCGCTGTAGACGTTGACCGTCGCCTTGAAGATCGCCAGAATGATCGGCCCGATGAACAGCCCGAGGACGCCGAAGACGTAGACCCCACCGAGCACGCCGACCAGGACGACGGCGGGATGCAAGTCGGCGTCACGATCGACCAGGATCGCCCGGAAGTAACTGTCGAGATTGATGACGATCCCACCATAGACGAACAGGAAGATGGCGGCCGGGAACTCGCCGAGATAGACCAGATAGAGGACCGCCGGTGCCCACACGGCACTGACCCCCACGATGGGCAAGATCGCGAGGATGATCATGACCATCGTCCAAAACGCCGCGTTCGGCACGCCGGCGATGAAAAAGCCAATGCCGGTCAACACACCCTCGATGATGGCCACGAAGAGGTGGCTCTTCAACACCGCCCAGGTGATCTCATTCGCCTCGGCGAACAGCTCCTCCTGGATGTCATCGTCCAGCGGCGTCACCCGGATCAGCCACTGGATGAACGTCTCGCCGTCGAGAATCAAGTAATAGAGCACGAACACCAAGAGCAGCGCACCGAGGGTGAAATGCAGCGTCGTCGCGATGAAGGAGGCCAGCTCGCCGAGGGCTGCATCGGCGAGGCGATCGACGAACACCTCCAGCTCGGCGAGGAGATCGACCTCCATCCCGGTGTACTCACGAACCAGCTCCTCGATGCGTTCGACGAGTGCGAACTCATCAAGGTCGGTCGTGATGTCCTCGAGGGAGCCCATCAGCAGGTAGCCGATGATGGCCAGCGGCGCCAACGCCGCGACGATCGTCAAAGTGACGAGCGTGAACGAGGAGGGGCGTTGGCCGATGTAGGGCGCGAGGCGGACGTGCAACGGGTGCAACAAGAACGCGAGTAACGTAGCAGCCAGCAGGAACGACGTAAACGGGGCCATGATGCGATACGACAGATAGGCGAGCCCGAGGACCAGCAAGCCGACGAAGGCGGTGCGCACGTTCATGGGCGGAGGCGGTCGATGGGCGACATTCCCGAGCGACCTACTTCCTGATTTCGGTCGGGTGGGCGCGGCGGGACCGCCGACCGCAACCCGTATTCCGGTCCATCCGATACCCTCGGCCATGACGGCACTCGAGCTGCCCCGACCCGGCCTTGGCACGTGGCAGATCACCGATCACGAGGAGTGCGTCACCGCCGTCCGACACGCCCTCCAGGCCGGCTACCGCCACGTGGATACCGCTGCTGGCTACCACAACGAGGCGGCCGTTGGCCAGGGGATCAGGGCCGCCTCGATCGATCGAGAGGAGGTGACTGTCGCCACAAAGCTGTGGATCGACGACCTCGCCCCCGGGGACGTTCGATCAGCAACCCAGGCGAGCCTCGACCGGCTGGGGCTCGACTACGTCGACCTCCTGTACGTGCACTGGCCGGCCGAGACGTACGACCGACGGGACACGCTGCCGGCGATGGCCGAGCTCGTCGACGACGGCCTCACCCGCTCACTCGGCGTCTGTAACTTTCTGCCGGAACAGCTCGACGAGGCGGTCGACGTGGCCGGCGAGGCGCTCATCGCCCACCAGTTCGAGATGCACGCCCATCTTCCGAACGACGACGTGCGCTCGGCCACCCTCGACCTCGACCTCGTACCGGTCGCCTATTCGCCGTTGGGTCGTGGTGCGGTGCTGGACGATCCGGTCATCCGCGACATCGCCCAATCGCATGGGGCCACCCCGGCCCAGGTCGCCCTCGCCTGGTTGATGGGGATGGATGGGGTCGTGCCGATTCCGAAGTCGGCCACCCCGACGCATATCGAGGAGAACCTGGACAGTCGCGACCTGACGCTGACGTCGGGTGAACGCGGCCGAATCGACGATATCGACCGTCGTCAGCGACTCGTCGATCCGTCCTTCGCCCCGTGGTAGTCGTTTCGCGTTCAGCCGAGTTCGACGAGTCGTCTCGCGGAGACGCGATGGACGCGCCGGGAGGGGTCCACCGGACGGACACTGAGGATTTATCTGCTCCCCTCGTCTGCGATAGGGTAGTGCCGACCCGGAACGCCCCGTCCGCCGACGGAGAGACCCCCGTTCCGCGCACCATCGATGTCATCCTGCTGATGGTCATCGTCACTGCAGGGGTCGGTCTCGCCCTCGTCGGTGGTGCCACCCCGGCCGACGCGCAGTCGAGTAATCTCACCGTCGATCGGACCGTCGCTCCTAGTACGGCCGCACCCGGCGACGAGGTCACCGTTACCACAACGGTGACGTTCGATTCGACGGTCTCAGGGACGCTCACTGAATCGGTCATGGCCGACGACATCCATCTCGACGTCCTCGATGACGACGGGGCCACCGAGTTGAACGTCAACGAGTCGTCCGGGAACATCTCCGCAAGGTACGACGGGGTCAATGAGATCGTCCTCGTCTACCAAGTCACGCTTCCCGATGCTGATGACGACGTGACGATTGACGGGTACTGGACCAACGGGACGGACCGATCACTCGGTACGGCTGTCATCGACGTCACGTCCGAGCCCATTTATGCAATCTCGGAGGTGTTCCTCCCCGACTCGCCGACGACCGCCGAGACGTTCAACGTGGACGTGGCCGTCAGGAACCGTGGAATCTCCGCCGGTCGGGCACCGATGGAACTGTCCATCGACGGCGCGCCCGTCGCGAACACGTCGGTGAACCTTTCCCCCAACGAGAGCGCGACGGTCACCTTCAGCGACATCCGCCTGACCGACCCCGGGACCTACCAACTCAGCGTGAATACCCCCAATGATTCGGCGTCTGCAACCCTCGAAGTCGGTGACGCGATGGGATCGCTCACCCTCCAGAACCAAGCTCTCGGCGTCGGTCCGGAGGGGGAGTCGGCCATCGGGGTCGACGAGGTGACCGGAGACGCCGGGTGGTATCTGGTCGCTACCGTCGAGGACGGCCTTGACGACCGCGTGATCGGCTACCGACAGCTCACCACGTCGAGCGACGGATCGAGCGAATCCCTCCCCATCGACGATGCCGATGCCGTCCCTGGAGAGATCAGGGCATCCCTCGTCGGCCAGGGTGTCGAGCTGTCGATCGGGGATCCGATACCATCGTCAGCGGAGGTGGTGGCGAGCGCGACCGGACGGATCGTGAATGCGTCGGTCACGATGGCGAATCAAACCGGCAATAACGTCATCGAGACGGTCACCGTGTCAGAAGCGTCCATCGCGGGGAGCGGCTCGGGGTCGACCCCCTTCATGGTGGTTCTCCATCGACGGGATGGCACCGGTCTCGGACCGATCATCGGCACCTCATCGGTGCTCTGGGGATCACAGAGCGACGTGACGATCCCCCTCGACGAGCCGATCGAGGGCGACCAATCCGTCGACGTTGCAGCGGCGATGTACTTCGTCAACGCCGGCGAACCTGGTGCCGAGCTCACCGCCCTGATTGGGTCTGAGCGACGGGCGGTCCAGTCGCACGCCACACTCACGGTCGAGGCGATCCCGATCCTCTCGATTGACGCCGTCGACGTGTCGACACAACCGACCGGATCGACCACCACCGTCACGGTGACGGTCACCAACGGCGGGGCGAGCATGGGGAGCCAATCGCTGTGGGTGTCACTCGGGTCTCACGTCCGCCTCCCGACGGTGGCCGTGGAGGCCGGTGAGACCGCCACGGTGACCACCGACATCCAAACGACGGCGGCGGATGCCGGCGAACGGCGCTTGCGCGTCGAAACCCTCGACGATCGGGTGACTCGGAACGTAACGCTGTCCTCGCCCACGCCAACACCGACGACGACACCAAGCGATGGGTCGCCGGGGCCAGGTCTGGGCCTCGCCATCGGTGCACTGCTCCTCACGGCACTCGCCGTCCGATTCGGGCGCCACCGGTGACGGTTCCCTCGGCGAGGGGCGTGGCCGACCATTGCGGGAGGATTTAGTGGGTACCCCGCGCGAGACTCGGACGTGAGTCGCCCGTGGCCGAATTGCTTCCCATCATCGTCGCCATCCTGATCCTCGGTATCGGTGCGCAGTTGGTGTCCTGGCGATTGCGCGTCCCGAGCGTGCTCTTTTTGATCCTCATCGGGCTGGCGATCGGCGACTCTGGCCTCGGGCTCGTCACGATGGAGACCTTCGGCGACGGCCTGCAGACGGTCGTCGGGGTGAGTGTGGCCGTCATCGTCTTCGACGGGGCGTTCGCCCTTCGCGCGGAGCGCATTCGGTCGGCCTCACAGGCAACGCTCCGGTTGGTCGTGATCGGGGCGGCCATCACGCTGGTCGGTACCGCGGTTGCCGTGCGCTTTCTTTTGGGCGCGTCGTGGCCGCTGTCCTTTCTCGTCGGATCGCTCTTGGTTGCCACCGGGCCGACGGTCATCACGCCGATCATGGAGGTGGTCCACCTGCGTGAACACGTCGCCGCCGCGCTCGAGACGGAGGGGATCATCAACGACGTGACTGCGGCCGTCGCCGCCATCGTCGTCTACGAGCTGTACGTGCTGGGCAATGGGTCGCTCCCGGAGGCCGTCGTGGCCTTCGGCGGTCGCCTCGGCGTCGGGCTCCTCGTTGGTGGGGGCGTGGCCGTGGGCATCTACGCGTTGTTGCGAGCCGACCCCGCCCCGACGGCACCGCAGTCGGCGACGCGATTTCTCACCCTCGTCGCCGCCCTCGGTGCCTTCGCCGGTGCCGAAGTAATCATCCCTGAGGCGGGCATCGCGGCCGCCGCAACCGCCGGGATCATCCTCGGCAATCTGGACGTGCCACACCGGGAGACCATGGAGACCTTCGCAACGGACATCACGCTGATCGTCCTCTCGTTCGTCTTCATCTCGCTCGCCGCACTCATCGACGTAGCCGCCATCCAGGAGCTCGGCTTCGCCGGGCTCGCCCTGGTCTTCGTGTTCGTCCTCGTGATTCGACCGCTCGTGATCGCCATCTCCACGCTCGGCTTGCAGCGATTTACGACGGGCGAACGGCTCTTTCTCAGTGCGGTCGCACCGCGTGGGATCATTCCGGCCAGCGTCGCCACGCTGTTCGCGATCGAGCTCGCCACCGACGGTGACCCCACCGCAGCCCAAACGCTCATGGGGGCGGTCTTCGTGGTCATCTTCGCAACGGTCGTGCTCGAAGCCGGGCTGGCCCGGCAAATCGGCGACCTCTTCGACGTCCAACCCATGCGCACCATCATCGTCGGCGGCGGCCGAGTCGGACGGGCGCTCGCCACACGCCTCGAGGACCGCGGTGAATTCGTCGTCCTCGTCGAACGCGATATCCACCTGGTGGAGACGGCCCGGGCGGAGGGATTCACCGTGCGCCACGGCGACGGGACGGACGTTGAGACGCTCACGGCCAGTGGTATCGAGGACGCCAAGATCGTCGTGGCGGCAACCGGTGATGACGACCATAACCTCCTGGTCTGTCAACTTGCCCGCTCGAAGTTCGGCGTCGAGCGGGTCTACTCACGCGTCAACGACCCGGCGAACGTCGACGCCTTCGACACGCTCGACGTCACCGCGATCGACGCCTCGATGGCGACGGCGTTCGCGATCGACAACGAGATCGAACGCCCCGCACTCGCCCACTGGATGACCGAACTCGGCGAGGGCCACGACGTCCAGGAAATCGTCGTCACGGCCGACGACCTGGTCGGGCGATCGATCGCCGAGGTCAACGCGGAGATCCCCGATGGGTGCATCGTCGCCGTCATTGCCCGCGGTGACGAGACCTTCGCCCCGTCGGGCGATGACGAGCTCAACCATGGCGATCGTGTCACCTTCATCGGCTCAGAAGACGCCGTAAAACGAGCCGCCCGTCGCTTCCACCCGATCGACCACACCACCTGACAGTAATCGTCAGTGACTGCGTCCCAGTTGCGTCGTGTTGGGTCGACTCGTGAGAATCCACCGTAATCACAGCTATCAGAAACATTAAGGTAGGGTTGTGAGAACGCGGTGGCATGTCACGTTCGAAGCGGCATACGTGGGCGCTGTTGGGCGTCGTCGCGCTCGTTCTGACGGCCGGCTGTCTCAGCATGTCGGCCGAGATTGAGGTGGCCAACGACGGCACCATCGACTCGATGGAGATGGAGATGACGATGGACCGCGTCGTCTACCAGTCCCTGCAATCCAGCGCCGAACAGGAGGGCTACGACTCCGTGGAGGAGAGTATGGCCGCCGACATCAACGAGGAAGCGTGGGATTCGATTTCAACCGACATGACCGAATCTGAGGACGAGGTGACCATTACCATCACCGCTAGCGGCGCCCATCCCGATGACCTCGACGACATGGACGTGACCGTTGAGGACGATTCGCTCACGTTCACCATTCCGGATGGCTTCAACCAGAGCGACCAGTCTACGGGGGGACAGTTCGGCCAGTACATGGACCAGATCGAAATGGAATATCTCGTCCACATGCCCGGCGAGATCACGGAGACCAACGGCGAGACCCAGGATGACGGCGAATCGGTCCGGTGGTCCCTCGAGGATCACAACGACGTCGAAACCTTCGAGGCCACCTCCGAGCGAAGCGAGGATGGTGGGGATGGTGGGTCAGACGGCATCCCGGGCTTTAGCGCCGGTGCGGCACTCCTCGCCCTCGCGGCACTCGCCGGACTGGTCGCGCTCCGGTACCGCGACTGATCGTTAGCGGATCGAACGGCAGGGACGCACCGACACTCCCACCCCACGGTGACGACGCGGACCGACCGACACCCGCTCAGGAACCGGCCCCGTCCGACCGATACCGTCGCAGCACCAAGAGACTGGTCACGATGACGAGGAGGAGGACCGCCGCCCCGGCGACGAGCCAGGCCAACGGGAGGCTCTCGGATCCCGAGGGCGTATGTGGATGGCCGAAGTGGACCGGCCAGTGACGGAGGGGGTCGACGGCGACCCAGGACCACCCCATACCTCGCCGTTACACTCGGCTGCGGTTAAACCGTCCGGGACACCGGGTTGACTCGATCGTCAAGCCCGTAGACCGTCACCCGCGTGATGGACGACAGGGTTGAGTGCTCGGCGGCCCAAGTGGTAGCCATCCGCGAGCACTTTCGTCGGCCCGCACCCGATCGCGATCGAGTGAGTGAGTACTGGAGCTGGTTCGCCGTCGCGTTGTTCTTGTTGTTGACCGTCGACATCCTCACGTCCATCGGTGCAGCGACTCGAACCGATCTCGAGGCGGAAGCCAACCCGTTCATGCGATGGCTGTTTACGCAGGATATCGCGCTCATCGTTGCGGTTCACCTTGCGGTCCTTGTCGTTGCTGTCGGTGGATTCTGGGCGCTAATGTACTTTCGAAACCGCACCCCGGAACCGATCGACCGGTATTTCGACGTGGTCATCGAGGCCTGGATCGGCCTGCTCGTCGCCCTCGGGCTCTTCATCTTCGCCAACAACATGGCCGTGATCGTCTTCAAAACCTCATTGCTCTAACCGCACCATCCCCCCTACAATAGGCCGATGCCGATCACCGTCGCGGTGAACGCCACGTCCAGATACGCGAGCAGCGCGACGAGAATCGCCCCGGGAATCCCGGCGATGGCACAGATCAGGATGGCCCAGATTGACAGCTCCACCCCAACGTCCAAGAAGTTCGCAGCGAGGAGGATGACCACACCGACGATGGCGTTGACCGCCAGTGCCTTTGCCATCTTCAGCATGCGATAGGCAACGATCACGGCGATAATGGCAGCCACCACCAAGGCGATCTCGATCACAGTAACCATACACGATGCCTCTGC
>CAZCYF010000023.1:11681-22130 GCA_964502835.1 uncultured Halobacteriales archaeon
TCGCGAGCATCTCCTCGGGGAACACAACGAGTTGCACAAGCTGGTCGGATCGATCCGGGCCGGCCACAGCATCGATGGATACGTCGAACGTGGGCAGGTGGAGACGGGACGAATCACGGCACGCCACGAGGCGCTCGCCGCGGAGCTCGAACGGCGCGGCTACACCCATGAATCACCGCTTGACTACGCGGATGACCTCGACCGGGGCGAGGTCGACCCGGCCGCCAACCTCGAGGAGCTCGCGACACGCTGTGCGGCCTGTCGGGAGCGTATCGACGCGCGTCGGTGATCGGTGGCGAACCGGCGGATGAGCGCGCCACCGGTGCTCGCACCGACCGTCGAGTCGGCGCGATCGTCAACCGAGGTGTCGGTCATCGATTCGTCGTGCTCACCAGCCAAAGCCAACGGACTCCGACGGTGGTGCCAACGGGCTTGCGGGCAGTTCGTCGGGGAGGGTGGGGAGGTTGTACGCCCGCGGAGCCACGTCGTTCGGACCGGTCGGATACGCGATCGAGGCCAGGGCCTGGATCTGCCCGCGGCCCACGCCAAGTTCGAATTGCCCGCCCCCATACAGGCCGATATTTCGCGCTCGACAGGTGGCCACGAGGTCGAACACGCGTCGGAGGCTACCGATCCGAGACGGTTTGACGTTGATCCAGTCGGGCGGAATGGGCACCTCCTCGAGATCGGTCACCGAATGGATGGGAGCGTCCCAGGAAATCGCCGCCTCGGTGGTTGTCAGGATGGGTTCAGTGGCGTCGCTCACCGCGGGATCTTCGATAATCGCCTCCGGAAATCGGTCGAGGAGGGTCGCATAGCGGTCGGGGTCGCCGGCCTGGGCGACCTCCACGTCGTCATACTGACCCTTGAAATCGAGGATCCTGACGCCGCCGACGGTGGCCACCTCGTCGATAACTGACGGTGTCCACTCAGCCGTGGGATCGAGTTTGAACTCGATGTTGGCCACCGCCGCGCGGTAGGCGGCCAATCGGTCCGTGGTGGGTGGCTCACCGAGGCGGGTGCTGGCGACGAACCTGAGGGGGTTGTACGACCGATCGAGCGCCTCCGCGAGGTTCGTCCCAGCCTGCGTGAGGGCGAGATCCAGGGCGGCACTCTCGATCGACCACCGACGAAACCGTTCGATCGCCGGGGTGTCCTCCGGAGCCGGTCCGAGGTCGACCGCGTCGATGGCCGCAAGGTACTCCCCGAGTCGGCCGGAGAACGTGTCGGGATACGCCGGTGGGTCGCTGGCCAGGCGCTCGTGGGCCTCGGCCTCGTAGGCAACGTCCTCCCCCCGGCCGGCGGCGTTCGCTCCGCGGAGGGTTACGACCGTCGAGACCCGGGTAAAGTCGCTCGAGGTGGCAGCCTCGAGCCGGTCGAAGCCGATCGATGCAACCTCCAGCGGCAGTGCGAGCACCGCATCGAGATCCATACCGTCAACCCCCACCGCACGCAGATAAGTCCGGGCGGTCGGTGGCCAAGCGTTATGGCGGCGTGTGCCGAGGCCTGACCCATGAATGCGCCGCTGGCGACGGTCCAGCGCACGATCGAGCGGACCCTGACGTCGTTGGAGACCGGCCTCGAGGTGGCCGTCCCACGGATCGTCAGCGCGCTCGTGTTACTCGTCGTCGCGTTTGTGGCCATCTCCATCGGGACCCGTTTGCTCAGCCGGCTGCTCAGCCGACTGTTCCCACCGGAGGAGTCGCTCATTTCCGACTTGATCGTGGTCGTCATCTCCGTGTTCGCCTGGTTCGGCGTCGGCCTCGCCCTGTTGAAGGTGCTGGGTCTCGACGAGATCGCCGCGAGCATCGGTACCGCAGTCGGCTTCATCGCCCTTGGCATCTCCTATGCGTTGAGTGAGATGATCGAAGATACCGTCGCCGGCGTCTATCTGCTCCGCGACCCGGATTTCAACGTCGGCGACACCATCGAGGCCGATGACGTGACGGGCGAGATCACGGCCATCGAACTTCGCAAGACGCGATTTCGGACTGAGGACGGCGATTTGACGATCATGGCGAACCGAAACGTCGAACGGCGATGGACACGGCATACCGGCCGTGCTCCGACAGCGACCGGGTCCTGATCGACTCGGTTCGGCCAGCGCTTGCAACTCCTCGTCGCGCACACTGCTATCGGCAGGGTCAAATTCCACCCCCGCCTACCATCACCTCCTGAGTCGTTGACAGGACAACCGGCCAGAGGACCCCAGTATGGAACCAGTCATCCCGGTACAACTCGATCTCACCCAGTTCGGTTATGTCGGGATGTTTGCGATCGCCACGGTCGCGTGTCTGGTTGGTCTCCGGCGTGCTCGACGGATCACCCACCGCGACACCCGTCGTGGCATCCAGTGGCTGTTGCTCGCAAGCGCGGGCTGGGGGCTCGCCATGGTTGGCTACCTGCTCGGACCATCCGACCCCATCCGCTACACGAGCTACACCCTCGGGTTGGTCGCCGGGCTCGTCGCCGTCGGCGCCTGGTTGTACTTCGCCTCGGCCTACAGTGGTCGCTCGCTGCACCACAACGCCACGATCCGATGGGTGGCCGTCATCGTGTTCGTCGGACTCGTGGCGATCAAGGTGACGAACCCCGTCCACGGCCTCTACTTCGAGGCACAGGCCGTCGCCAGCCCGTTCGAACACCTGGCCATCCAGCACGGGCTCATGCACTGGTCGGCGATGGGCCTCTCCTACGCGCTCGCGACCGTCGGCCTGTTCATCTTGTTCGAGCGGTTCGTCCAGGTCGGCCGCCACGCCCGACCGCTGATGGCTCTCGTCGGGTTGACCGTCCTCCCCGTCGTGTTCGACATCCTCGGCCCGATCTCCGGATCCATCCTCGAGATGACCTATTCGCCCCTTGGTGTCGCCGCCTTCGCGGTCGGCGTGTTGTTCGTCTATCTCGAGCGCTTCGAGCGCATCCGACTCGCCGCGCCGCACGACGATCCGATCGTGGTGCTCGACGCAGACGACCACATCCGTGAGGTGAACGAGTCGGCCACCACCTTCTTCCCCGACCTCCGCGACGGCCTCGGCGAACCGATCGGGTCCGTCGTACCGGCACTCGTCGACGGGCCTGACGTGATCGAGCGATCGTTCGCCGGTGGCACCAGATTCTACCGGGTGACCGAACATCCATACCGGGCTGGCGACGTCAGCCTCGGCCGAGCCCTCATCCTGACGGACGTCACCGAGACCGAGCGCTATCGTCGTGAACTCGAACGGCAAAACGATCGACTCGAGCAGTTCGCCAGCATGGTGTCACACGACCTCCGCAATCCCCTCACGGTCGCGCAGGGCTATCTCGAACTCCTCGACGACGCCTCGGCCGACGACGAAGCACACGACAAGATCGACGAGGCATTGACCCGGATGGAAGCGCTCATCGACGACCTTCTCGCCCTGGCACGCCAGGGCCAGCCGATCGACGACCCCGAACCGGTCTCCCTCGAGTCGGTCGCCTCGGAAAGTTGGGCGAGCGTGGCCGCGTCTGAGGCGGTGATGACGGTCACCGAGGACGTCACGCTCATGGCGGATCCGGAGCGGTTGCAACAGCTCCTCGAGAACCTCTTTCGGAATGCGATCGACCATGGCGGCGCAGACGTGACCGTCCGAGTCGGACCGATCAACGATGGTGGGTTCTTCGTCGAGGACGATGGATCCGGCATCCCGCCGGACGAACGCGACGCCGTCTTCGAATCGGGCTATTCCACCCTCGAGGACAGCACGGGGTTTGGCCTGGCGATCGTCAAGGAGATCGCCGAGGCTCACCGCTGGCAGATCTCGATCACCGATGGGACGGCCGGCGGCGCGCGCTTCGAATTCTCCGGGGTCGACCGCCCGAGCAACGAGGACTGACGACCACCCCCGCCGGCGACACGACGGTGGTCAGTCCCGGCGAGATGCAGCCCTGAGCCCGACCATCGCGACGGTGGCAGCCGCATCGAGCGCCCGTTGCTCACGAACACCAGTCGCCGTGTGGTCATCCACAAGCTGCCCTCTCGCGTCCTCGATGGCACGGACCACGTCGAACAGGTGATCGTGGTTACCGCCGTCCAGGACCGCCGAAACGGCCTGATCGGCGAGGATCGCCGGGCGTCGCAGCCGCTCTTCGTCGCCCTGTTCTGGCGCGTCGACCGTCGCCCAGAGACCGAGGCCGAGGTGTCCGATTCGGCCAAGCGCATCGATGAGTGTCGCCGCCTCCAGGCTCCCCGGTCCCCGCTCCGGCGTGCTGGACACGGCGATCCCGTCTCGCCGAAGGATGCGCCGACAGAGCGTGGTGGTTCGTTCGAGGGTGCGGGCGTGCCATGAGCGGGTCGCGACGGGCTCACCGCCGCTGGCCGCTGTACAGCCGTCCTCGTAAGCATCAACCGCGACCGATTGGAGTCGATCGAGAGCCAGTTCCAACGACATGCTGGCGGGGTCGAGGAAGGACTGGAGCGTGACGGTATCGGTCGACCACTCGGCAATCGTCACCCCTGGGAGGCCACCGGCGATGCGTTCAAGGGCGGCTTCGGTGTCGTCGAGGCGGACGTCGGTCACCTCGATGACGTCCACACCGGCCTCATAGGCCCCCCGAATGGCTAGTTGAAGCTGCGCATCGCTCAGACCGACCGCAGCGACGGTGGTCCGCACGCCCGACCCTGCCGTGGTCGGCGTGATGACCAGTCGGTCCGAATCCGGAATTATCCGGACCGATGAGCCCGGGGTGAGACCCTGATCCTTCGCCCACCACTTCGGGAGCGAGACGCGATAGGTCGAACCCCCGGCCAGTTGGATCGTCCGTTCGATCGCGTCGGCCCGTCGTGACCGTGGCCGACCGGCATCGATCGCTCCGTCAGCACACATCGCACCACCCTCCACGGGAACCGGCCAACGAAGCGGCCGAGGTGGTCACGGTCGTCATCACCCAACCGAGCGGGTGGAAACGGGTGGTGCGTGATGTGTCCGGCATCAGTAGATCAGCTCCGGGTCGCCCTCGACCATGTACAGCGTTCGTGCGGCGATGTTGACCGCATGGTCACCCGCCCGTTCCAGATCCCGAATCGTGAGCAAGCACCTGGACACCTCATCGAGGGCTCGCTCGGCGGCCCATGAGTCCTCACTGGAGCGCGTGATGGCACTCCTGACGACCGCCTCGCTGGCACGGGTGCAAAGCGCATCGATGTGGTCGTCTCGATCCGCTACCGCATGACACGCGTCGGCATCGGCCGCGCCATAGGCCCCAAGCGCGTCCCGGAGTTGCGTGTCCACGTCGGCGCCGATGCCGTAGCTGTCGATGTCGACGAGGGGGTCAGCCTCCGTGGCGAGCGTGTACGATCCCAGATTCACGGCCAAGTCACCGACCCGCTCGAGATCGGTGAGAATCTTGAACGACGCCGCAACCAGGCGGAGATCCCCGGCCATGGGGGCGTGAAGCGCGAACAGGTCGATGCAATCTCCTTCGAGTTCGAGGTATCGCCGATTGATCGCCGTATCTCCCTCGACGACCGAGCGGGCCAACGCGTCGTCCCCCTTCGCGGAGGCCGTCAGGGCGTCAGCGAAGCGATCGACGACGAGGTCACCCAACTCGAGGACGTCATCACGCAACGCATCGAGCGCACCGTGGAACTGTTCACGAGGCATTCCGGATCACCCGAACTTCCCGGTGATGTAGTCCTCGACGCGCTGGCTCTCCGGATTCTCGAAAATCTTCTCCGTTGCGTCGTACTCGACGAGCTCGCCACCCGTGAGGAAGACCGCCGTCTGATCGGAAATCCGCGCGGCCTGTTGCATGTTGTGGGTGACGATGACGACCGTATAGTCCTCCGCGAGATCTTCGATGAGATCCTCGATCTTCGCGGTCGCGATCGGATCGAGCGCGGAGGCCGGTTCGTCCATGAGGATGACCTCCGGATCGACGGCGAGGCACCGGGCGATGCACAGGCGCTGTTGCTGGCCCCCTGAAAGGTCGAGTGCGTTGTCATCGAGACGGTCCTTGACCTCGTCCCACAGCGCCGCATCGCGAAGGCACCGTTCGATCAACGCGTCCTCCTTTGCGGTGTCCTCTCGACCAAGCAGCTTCGGGACAATCCCGCGACTGAGGTCGCCGTGTTTCCGTGGCGCGTAGGCCACGTTATCTCGGATCGACTTCGGGAACGGGTTCGGGTGTTGGAACACCATGCCGATCCGTTGACGAAGTTCCACCAGATTCGTCCCGTCAGCGTAGATGTCCTGGCCGTTGAACCGCACAGATCCCTCCATCCGTGCGCTTTGTATCCGATCATTCATCCGGTTGAGACACCGGAGGAAGGTGGACTTGCCACATCCTGACGGCCCGATGATCGCCGTGACGCTCTCCGGAGGGACGTCGATCGAGATGTCGCGTAACGCGTGCTCGTCATCATACCAGACGTGTACGTTCTCGACGGAGAGGACTGGATCACCAGCGAACGAGTACTCTCGCCACGTCGCGTTCGTCGTTTCGTCGCTCTCACCAGCCGTCGTTTTCGTTCCTGATGGAACTTCTTGTGACTCGGTTCGGTCCGTTGTCGTGGGGTTCAAACTGGATTCCGTCATTGGTGTAGCTTCCTCCTGAAGTACCGTCGACTGGCGATTCCCATCGCGAAGAACGCGAGAACGACTCCCAACAGAACGAGGGTCGTGCCCCATCCGAAGGATTCCTCCGCACCGACCCCAGCCGTGATAATCGCGTACAACTGATACGGAAGGGCGCTTGCCCGCTCAAGTAGCGCGGGGTTGGCCACGTGAATGAAGGGTGGTTCGAGGCCGAGGTCGAAGGTGAAGCTTGAGAGGACACCGGGGGCCGCGTTCGGGAAATTAGGCCCATTGAGAACGAGTAAGAGGGGAGCGGTTTCACCCGCAATGCGGCCGACTCCGAGAATCACCCCAGTGACGACCCCGGGCATCGCCGCCGGAATGACGACGCTTCTGATCGTATCCCACTTCGAAACGCCGAGCGCAGCGCTCGCGTCCCGGTATTCGTCGGGAACGCTCTTCATCGCCTCCCTGCTGGTGATGAGCACGAGCGGCAACAACATGAACCCGAGCACCAACTGTGCCGCGAATATCGAAGGATTGCCACCGAACCGCGGAACCAAAAAGGCGAGCCCGAACAGCCCAAACACGATACTGGGAGTGCTCCAGAGTCCGTTCGTTGCCACGTCGACCGTCCGCGTAAACGCGCTGTCCTCGGCGTATTCGGTGAGATACACGGCAGCACCAACGGCCAGGGGGACGGCAACCGCGACCGCACCAATCACGATCCAAACTGTACCGAGGATCGCCGGCATTACGCCAATCTGAATGCCAAGGCCCTGGGACGGGTTCATCACGAACGGCCAATCGATCGTTCCGCTGGCAATGATGTCGATGGATCCGATGGTGATCGGCTGACCAGTCACGGCGACGTGAAGACAGATTCCGAGGAAGGTCCACAACGCGAACTGCAACATCTGGGACCGTGGTGGGACCCAGGTTGGCGTCGCGTTCCGGGCCAAGAATCGGTGGGCCAGTCCATCCAACAAAAGCAGCCCGACCGTACTCATCCCCACCACACCGGCAAGTACCGGGACGACCGCCACACCACCCGCCACGAGGTCGGAACCGGTCACCAGCTCAACGACCACGAGACCAACCAACAGGATGGTTGAACGCCGAATGCCGTGGGTGATGCTCCGGCCCAGTCCAACGGGAGGGTCCTCCCTCAGATCCACCTGCCGCACACTGCCAAGGAGGATGATACCCACGAGAACGCCGGGCACTGCCCCGATGCTCGTCACCGGCTCGAGGGTGATGGCATAGCCCGACAGCGGCTGATCCATCCAGACGATGGTGCCGAGTGCCACCCCCACCAGGGTGATGACGGTTGCACCGGCGAGGTGGACGAAGGCGACGATCCGGTCGGTCCCCTGGGAGGTCGCCGGACGAATGTCCCCATATTTGACCAGTAGGACGAGCGCGGTGCCAAGAAGAAGGGCTGCCGTCCCGGCTCCAATGGTGAGGTTTTCGATGACGACCGTAATGCCCCGCTCGAACACAAACACAAGGAGAAAGGCAAGGACCGAGAGGACCAGCACGACGACGAGGGAAATCAACAAAAAGGCCCCATTCTGCCTGCCGCGCGCCCCGAATCCCTCGTGAGCGGACGCGCCGGCCCATCCGGCAAGGAGGCTGCTGAACATGGTCAAAAACGGGATCACGACCGTCCCGGGGATGGTGGCATCGAACGCCTGGGGTTCCCACGTCCACTCCGGTGTGATCGGTCCGACCACGAGGACGGCGCCCACCAGGCAAATGAACGCCGCGGCCGGGACTGTCGCACCGATATCCTCGCGGACGGCAATCGTGAGATACCCGATTGTCGCACCGACTGCGACGCCCACGAGCCAGCCGAGATCACCCAGGCCAAGGGTGTATCCGGCGATCATCGCAGCGGTTGTTAGCCAGAGGACGGTCTGTATCCCACCAACAGCGAGCCCCGCGGATCGATCAGGTGTCGTCCGAGCGCCACCTCTCCAGGAGACCACACCCAACGTAGCCGTCCCTGCACCAAGCGCGAACACGCCGCCACCAATGACCTGCGCAACGGCGACACCTCCGACGGTCGAACGGATCGACACCCAGCCGAAGAGCGTCCCCGCCGCGATCACGAAGGCGCCAAACGCACCGGCCACGACGGCCAGGGCCAACCGTTCATACGCCGTGCCCCCCTCGTGAACGAGCTGAGAGTGGTACGCCTCGCTCATTGTCCCTCACGCAGCTTGCGGTGCATCCGTCGCTCGATCAGCTGTGAGACGATGCCCAGTCCGGTAACAATGAGCAACAGGAATACCCCGGCGGCGAACAATGCACTCCAGAACAGCTGTCCAGGCGTGACGTGCCCGTAACTCGCCGCGATGAACGTCGTGAGCGTCTCGGTGCTGTCGAAGACGTTGTAGAGTTCGGGTTCAGGGAGCCGGCGGCTGTGCGAAATCATCACCGTTGCAGCCATCGTCTCGCCAATGGCCCGACCGACCCCGAGGAGGACCGCCGCAGAAATCCCGGAAAAGGCCGCCGGGATGGAGACGCTTTTCATTGTCTGCCAATCCGTGACGCCCATCGCAACCGCCCCGTCCTTCATCGATTCTGGAACGGCTGACAGGGCGTCCTCGGCCACCGACACGACCGTCGGTAACGCCATGAATCCGATGACCAGGCCGATGGCAAACAACGCACCCGGATTGACCGAAAAGAGGTCGCCGAAATAGGGATTAATGATCGTGAACCCGATGAACCCGTACACGATCGAAGGAATCCCGGCGAGCAGCTCGACCGCTGGTTTGACGATTTCTCGAAGCCAGTGCGGAGCGATGTCGCTGATGAATAATGCCCCTGCGATCCCAAACGGCCCCGCGACGAGAATGGCGACCGCCGTCGTGAGGAGGGTCCCCCAGATCATCGGAACCAGTGAATACTGGCCCTGGGAGGCGCTCCAGTCGACTGAATCAAATGGCCACACAATCCCAATTCCCGCGTGGCGAAACACGGGGATGGCCTCCAGGACGAGAAAGACGGCGATGAGACCGAGGGTCAACAGTGTGGCTACGGTCATCAGGAACGTCACCACCTTGGCCGTCAGTGCCTGATGGACAATCCACCCCACCCCCGTAACGAGCAAAACGCAATAGAGGAGGGTCATCGTCCACGGCGACTGCACGAGAAAGCTGACGAATGCACCGGTAACCGCGAGAATCTGAGCCGCAACCAGGAGTAGCCCCGATCGATCCATTTCCGCAGCCCGCCGAACTACGGTGGTCATCCGCCGCTTGAGCGACGGTATCGTTCGGACGAGTCGTGAGTCGAGATCGTACATGGATGGGCTGTCGTCACCGGATGTTCCCGGCCGGGTGCTGGAGTCCGTACATGGGGGAGACGGCGAGGTGAATCAGGCTTGGTCGGCGAGCTTTGCCCGCTCTTCCTCGCGTCGCTCCGGGGGGAGCACGAAGTAGTTGTTCGGCGCAACGAAGTTCTGTTGGCCGAACTCCGAGAGGATCATGTTGATGAAGGCACTCTCGCGATCGTCGGTCCCCTCGAAAGTGTAACAGTGGAGGTCCCGGCTGAGGGGGTACCCTTGCGCCCCGAGGTTTACCCCGTACTCATAGAGTGTACCGTCAAGTTCGAGACCGATCGGGGGCGTGGCCCCGTCAGGTTCGACGAAGGCGAGCGCGATGTACGCGATGGCGTTGTCGTTTTGCTCGACAAGGGTGGCCACCTGCTGATTCTGTCCCTTGCGGGTGTCAGGCTCGATCGGTTCGTCGGGGTTGCCATAGAGATTGGCTCGGAACGCCGTGTCAGTACCGGAGTCCTCCGCCCGACCGATCGCGTAGATGTCCTTGTCCGGTCCACCCAGTTCGTTCCAGTTGGTGATCTCCTGCTTGTAGATCGCCCGGAGCTCGTCGCCGGTGACCTG
>CAZCYF010000024.1:0-2860 GCA_964502835.1 uncultured Halobacteriales archaeon
CCAGAGAACGACGAACAAGTATCGTTTTGTTCTGGTATCGACGTTTTCGACGAGGTTGAGCTTCATGGAATGTAATGTATTAACGACAAAATGTCTTAAATCTTTGCCACTCAAAACAATTGAAACTGTGAGATTTCTCGTAAAGAAGTGGGGATGTCAGCCGGATTAGAACGTTCAGTGATCAATTTATTTTCAAGGTGGGTGATGATGGGATCCTCCATGTTGGTCACTGGATTGCAACGTCGACGTTACGGCGACGTTGTCGTTTCGTTTCACGCGTATACTGGTGAATTGGACCTGCAACATCAACGGTCGCAACGACAGGGACTAAATCGGCTAGGCATTTACTTCTGGGTCGATTTGTATTCAAGGGTTTGCTGAATTCGCTCGTTGTATCCATTAAGATAGAATTATTATGTAAATATATCGATAAGTTGGATATAGATACGTTACTCTGTCGCGCCAGCTTCAACTTCCGTAATGGAAGCCCGGACGCATATTATTACCCGGGTCTGTCAACCACTCGCACATGGACCTCAGATACGATGCCGAGGAGCTTCAACGACAAACCATCGGGCATCCTCACACCGGACATGCGATGTCTCTTCGTCGACACCGACAAGCTTCGCGATCGCCATCCTGACGCCCGTGTTGATGATTTAAGCGAACGAATCGAGACTCGGATCAGGAACACGCTCCTCGATCTGTATCTTCTCTACGCCTCCTGGTTCGGCGGGAGTTCGGACATCCTGCTCAACGAGGAGCTCGGCCCACTGTTCTATCTCTTCGAACACGTGGTTCAGGGGGTCCGTGACTGTGGGCTCGCAGATGACGACGAGCGTCATGCCGACGAGTGGCTGCAGGAGTTCCTCGAGGTCGGCCTCTTTCGGGCGTATGCCAGGGACGGCATCGTACTCGAGGACATGACGCTGGATCTTCGGCGGCATCGGACCGACGGGGTCGAGAACGTCTACCAGCGGTTTCAGGATGGTGAAGAGCTTACGCCTCGGGAGGCACAGATGCTCCAGGACCTCAAGTTGATCACGCAGGAGGAGAAGTGGGAGGTCGTCGGGTGGGAAGAGGTGCAGCGGTTGGTTTGAGTGATATCGGATCAGCCCCGATCAAACCCGGCGAGTCCAGCCAGGCCGCTGGTTCAATTCGTGTCGAGCATCGGGGACTGTGATGACGGTCCCGTGCAACCAATGGTCGATCCTTCAAATACAAGCTCTTGACTGGCGGTTGTAGTCACCATTCACCCGCCGGCGATGGGGCTTCGATTTGCCCGCTGTTCGGAATCGCCCCGATTGCTCCCCGCTTCAACAGTTCACGAGAATTCGGGTATGGTGGCATGTTCGCGCCGCTCGAATAGCAGATGGGGAGAGGTCAGCGACCGCTGAATCAGTCCTCAGCCAGAGACCCATACGGCGGCGCAAAGCAGATCAACGTGACGAGCGCTTCTTCGATGTCGAAGAAGTAGTGATCCACCTCGCGTTCGACGAAGATAATGTCCCCATCCTCAACGGGATAGGTTTCGTCGCCGATTTGGATCCTCGCGGATCCCGAGACGATATAGTACACCTCGTCTTCGGCGTGCGGATCCTGTGGATCGGTCGCACCTGCTTCGAGCCGATACACCTCAAGACTCATCGAATCACGGCGAAGAAACTCGATAAACGGTTCGTCTTCATCAGCAAGTCGCTCAATGACAGCGTCGAGCTGAATCGGTTCCATACGGCATCTTGAGCGGGCGAAGTTGTAATCATGAGGGTGGACTGGGAACCCCCCATCTCATGCATCGATATCCTGAGTTCGCCAGCACGGCGTTTCTGTCGGGTGTCGTTCCCGTTCCAATGAATACGCTTATTGATGATTAATTGAGTATACCGTAGAATGAAGGCCATCACCTACGCGAAATACGGCGGTCCTGACGTTCTCGAATTCAGAGAGGTTCCAACACCCACGCCCGAGGACGACGACGTACTGATCGAGATTCACGCCGCGTCACTGAATGCAGCGGACTGGCACCTCCTGCGGGCCGACCCCCCGCTCGTCCGTCTCATGGGCGTCGGGCTATTGACGCCGAAGGAGCCGATCCTTGGAGCCGATGTCGCAGGGCGGGTTACCGCTGTCGGCCGTTCCGTTACGGAGTTCGAACCGGGTGATGCGGTCTTCGGCGATGTATCAGAGTGTGGGAACGGCGGGTTCGCCGAGTTCGTCTGTGCCCGGGAGGAGGCGCTTGCACTGAAGCCGTCAAGCCTGACGTTCGAGCAAGCCGCTGCCGTCCCGTTGGCCGGCGTGACTGCCCTCCAGGGTTTGCGCGATAAGGGCAAGATACAGCCAGATCAGCGGGTGTTAATCACCGGTGCGTCTGGTGGAGTCGGCTCGTTCGCGGTCCAGATCGCCAAATCGGTCGGCGCTGAAGTGACCGGACTCTGCCGCACGGAAAAGGTCGAGTTCGTGAGCTCGATCGGTGCGGACCACGTCATCGACTATACGTGCGAGGACTTCACGGAGGGTGATCAGCAGTACGACGTGATCGTTGACGCCGGGGGCTACCGCTCGATCTTCGAGTGCCGGCGTGCCCTCCAACCGGATGGAAGGTACGTGTTCGTGGGTGGTTCAAACGGTGTGCTCTTCCAGGCGATGCTTCTCGGCCCGGTTCTCTCGCTGATCGATGGGCGAACGATTGGCAACCTGCTGGCGACCCCCGATCGGGATGACCTGATCGAAATTCGGGAGCTCATCGATGCCGGCGAGGTGACCCCAGCGATCGATGTGCGGTTTCCGCTCGCCGAGGTTCCAGACGCGATCCGGTACCTCGAAGGTGGTAACGCCCGGGGGAAGGTGGTCGTGACCGTGC